>DATFNZ010000112.1:0-31776 GCA_035266085.1 Thermoanaerobaculia bacterium | reverse complement strand
TCTCGGGATCCTGCAGCTCGTCCGCCTTGCCAGCCACGTCGACGACTTCGGCGACACCCCGATCGTCGTCGATCTCATCGACAGCCTGTCGCTCAACTTCTCGCTGCGGGCCGACGTGGACCGGCGGTGGCTCGCGCCGCTCCTCAAGGTCGAGGCCCGCCTGCTGGCCATCGCCGAGCAGAGCCTGGCCGAGCGGGCGGAGCGGCTGCTGGTCGTCTGCGAGCGGGACCGCCAGGCGCTGGTCAACCGCCTGCCGCCGGACCTCGGGGCCAAGGTCGCCGTGGTGCGCCTCGCCGTCCGCGAGCGGAAGTTCGATCCCCCTCTCGAAGAGGAGAAGCTCTGGCGCGAAGGAGACCAGGGGCCCGTTCTCGCGATCACGGGCAATCTCGGCTACTTCGTCAACGCCGACGCGATCACCTGGTGGCTGCGCGACGTCTGGCCCCAGCTTCACCGCGTGCGGCCGGACGTGCGCCTGGTGGTGGCCGGCGACCGGCCGTCCCGGAAGCTCCGCCAGAGGGTAGAGAAGGCCGGGGCGCGGCTCATCGAGTCGCCCCGGGACATGCGCTCGGTCCTCTCCCAGGCCACGCTGTCGATCGCGCCCATGCGCTGCGGCTCGGGCGTGCCCATCAAGGTGCTGGAAGCCTGGGCCGTCGGAGTGCCGGTGCTCGCCTCTTCCTGGGCGGTGGCGGGCACCTCCGGCCGCCAGGGCGAGGACTTCATCCTCGTCGGCCAGCACCCCGTCGAGTGGGTCGCCGCCGTCACCGACCTGCTGGACAACGCCTCCGCCCGCCAGTGGCTGGTCGAGAACGGCCGCCGCCGCCTGGCCGCCGACTACTCCCGCGAGACCGTGCGGAAGCAGCTGCTCGACGTCTTCGGCGGCGTCGATCTGGCGAAGAGCGTGGCCGCGGCGGTGATCCCGGACGGGGCGGTGCGGCCGGCTGTCTGACCAGCAATAAGGCCCGCTTCTTGCTTTCAGAATTTCCCCAGGCATCGGTGCGTCCGGGCCTCCGGCCATCGTCATCTGGAGGGAGTCGTCATGTGCGGCATCGCGGGGATCTACAACTTCCGCTCGGGGAGACCGGTGTCTCCGAGCGAGCTGCGGACCATGGGGACCTCTCTCGCCCACCGCGGGCCGGACGATGAGGGGTATTACGAGGAAGGGCCCCTCGGGCTCGTCCACAAGCGGCTGACCATCCTCGACACGTCCCGGCGCGGGCGCCAGCCCATGTTCACCGAGGACGGCCAGCTCGCCATCACCTTCAACGGCGAGGTCTACAACTTCCTCGAGCTGCGGACGGAGCTCGAAGCCGAGGGGCACACCTTCCAGACCCAGACCGACACCGAGGTCATCCTTCGCCTCTACCAGGTCGAAGGCGAGGACATGCTCGCCAAGCTCAATGGCATGTTCGCCTTCGCGATCTGGGACCGGCTCGCCAAGACCCTGTTCATCGCCCGCGACCGGCTCGGCGTCAAGCCGCTCTACTTCACCGTCGGGGCCGAGGGTCTCGCCTTCGCCTCGGAGATCAAGGCGCTGCTCGCCATTTCGCCCGGGAAGCGGCCGAAGGTCAACCTGGAGATGCTCGACGCCTACATGAGCGTGGGGTACGTGCCCACCGAGCACACGCTCTTCGAGGGCATCGAGAAGCTCCAGCCGGGCTGGTGCATGACGGTGGACCGCGACGGCCCGCGGCTGCGCCAGTACTGGGACCTCCGGCCCGAGACCGAGGAGATGAGCGAGGACGAGTGTGTCCGCCGCTCCCTCGGCCTGTTGCGCGACTCGATCCGCCTGCAGCTCCGGAGCGACGTCCCCCTGGGCGTCTTCCTCTCCGGCGGCGTCGATTCGAGCGCCGTGGTCGCCCTGATGCACGAGATGGGCATTCGCGACATCCGGACGTTCACCGTCGCCTACGACTTCGGGCCCGAGTACGACGAGACCCGCTATGCCCGCATGGTGGCGCAGAAGTTCGGCACCCATCACCGCGAGGTCTTCGTCAAGCCCCAGGAGTTCCGGGATTTCATCCCGTCCCTGGTGTGGCACATGGACGAGCCGGTCACGGAGTCGGCGGCGGTCTCGCTGTTCTACGTCTCCAAGCTGGCGCGCGAGGACGTGGTGGTGGTGCTCTCCGGCGAGGGCTCGGACGAGGTCTTCGGCGGCTATCCGATCTATAAGTACATGCAGACGCTGGAGCGCTACCGCCTGCTGCCGGCCGCGCTGCGGCAAAACCTGATCAATCCCGTCCTGAACCGGCTGGGCGGCAAGTGGGGAAAGTACACCGAGCTCTCCAATCAGCCGCTCGCGAAACGCTATACCGGCGTGTCTTTCTATGAGATGCCGGTCAAGGACGCGCTCTACCGGCCCGAGATAAGAAACCTTTTCAATGGCAGCGCCATGCCGGGCCTGGTGGGCCGTTATTACGACCGGACGGAGGGGCTCGATCCGCTGCTGCGGATGATGTATCTCGACATCAAGAGCTGGCTGCCGGACGATCTCCTGATCAAGGCCGACAAGATGACGATGGCGACCTCGATCGAGCTCCGCGTGCCGTTCCTCGATCACCGTCTCGTCGAGCTCGGCGGCCGCATCCCGCCGCGGTTCCGCATCAAGGGCTGGGAGACGAAGTACATTCTAAAGAAGGCGCTGGAGCCGTACCTGCCGAAGGAGATCCTCTACCGCGGCAAGATGGGCTTCCCGACGCCGCTCGCGATGATGTTCAAGGGTGAACTGAAAGGATATGTCGAGGAGGTCCTGGGCAGCGACCAGTTCGCCGACCGCGGCTATTTCCGGCCGGAAGCGGTGCGCTCGATGCTGCGGGAGCACGCGGCGGGGGAGCGGGACCACCACCGCGTGCTGTGGCAGCTCCTGGTGCTGGAGGAGTGGCACCGGCAGTTCATCGATGGGGAGGCGGTTTCCGGACCGGCATGGCCGAGCCCCGACCGCGCGGGCGCCTACACCGTCTGAGCCGTCATCGAGGACGATTCCCGCACCGGCTCGGCCGCCGCAGTCTGCGCGACCCTTTCCCCTTCCGCCTTCTTCCTCCCCAGGACGGCCAGCATGTGGCGCGCCTCGTTGTCGAGGGTGACGTCCTGCAGGTCCGTATACCCCTCGCTGCGGAAGAGCTCCATGATCTCCGGCACGGTGTGGCGGTACTGGAAGGGCGGGCTGTAGTTGTCGAACATCTGGACGGCGCGCTCGCGGGCGGTGGCCTTGGGCGGCGCCGGCTCGCGGCGGAGGAGGTGCATGAGCCGCGAGAGCGCCGCGTGCACCGGCGTCGTGGCATAGCAGAGGCCGTAGAGCAGGCCCATGGGCAGCCGGGTGGTGACGGCCCGCAGCGAGACGTTGACGGCGTGGATCCAGGCAGGACGGCGGCGGTAGAGCTGCACGTAGAGCTTGCTGCCCGGCTTGACCACCTTGCTGATCGAGCGGAACGCCCGGTAGGTGCTCGGCGTGTGGTGCAGCACGCCGGAGGTGTGGACCATGTCGAAGCTCGCGGGCAGCAGCGGCAGCTCCAGGATGTTGCCCTGTAGATAGTGGACCTTGTGGGACACGGCGAAGCCCTTCTCGAACAGCCGCCGGCGGGCGTGCTCGACGCTGCGGCTGAAGTCCATGCCCACGATCTCCGGACCGTACTCCGCGACCGCCCGGGTCAGCTCGCCGTTGCCGCAGCCGCCGTCGAGCAGCGTGGCGCCGTGCAGCTCCTGCGGGGTGGTTTGCAGGTTGTAGAGGAACTCCTGCTTGCGCAGGCTGGCGTCCTCCTTGAACCAGGTGTGGTCCCCCTCCTGGTAAAGCTTCCACTGCATGCCGAAGCTCTTGGGGCTGCGGGGGTCGAGGGCGGGCGCCGCGGACGGCGCCGCCTTGAGCACGCCGGCCAGGCCGTGGCGGGCGAAGAACTCCGGATACTCGTCTCGGGCGTTGCGGATCATCCGGGGGATGCCGTCCACCACGGGGTAGACGAGACCGCAGACGCAGGAGAGCGCTGCTTCCAGGATTTCTTCGCTATAGCAGGAGTTGCAGTCCGGCGGCGGCGTGATGTCGGCGGGGCGCGCGACATCGTGCCGTCCGCAGTAGAAGGAACACGCGGGGGCCCCCACGGGTGCGGGGAGCTCCAGCCTCTCCTCCTGGAAGACCTGGAGACGTGGCCGTTCGCCGCAGTTGGGGCAGATGATCCAATCGAGCAGACGTTTCTTCATCTCGAGCCTCCGGACAGAGTCCTGCTGAGCCCGGCTCAAATGCAATGACCGGGCCATGGGCATCGGGGCGGAGGGCACCTTTCGGCCCGCTTCTTGCAAACCGGGCTCTCCAGGTGATCTGGCACCCGGGTGAAGTTATGCCCGAGACTCTGGAGGAAACGATGGGCACGAGGACCCTGAATATAAGCCGGTTCTTTATTACGGCGCTGCTGATCCTGGTGGCCTGCTCGGTGACTGCCGCCCAGGTCGTGACGCGTACGGACGATGATCCCCCCAACGCCTACGCCATCGGTCCCGGCGACGTTCTCGAGATCTCGGTGTGGAAGAACCCGGATCTCACCAGCACCGTGCCGGTGCGCCCGGACGGCCGTATCTCGGTGCCGCTCCTGGGCGACGTGCAGGCTGCGGGGATGACTCCGCTGGCGCTCAAACAGACCCTGACAGACGGTTACAAGGAATACGTCACCGCGCCGGGTGTGTCAGTCGTGGTCAAGGAGATCCACTCGCGTCAGATCTATGTCACCGGCGAGGTGACGAAGCCCGGGGTCTACGATCTCCAGCCGCGGACGAAGCTGATGCAGGCGCTGGCCCTGGCGGGCGGAGTCACTCCTTACGCCAAGGGGCGCGTCGTCGTGCTGCGGGACACCCGCGACGGCAAGCAGGACCGGCGCTTCGAGATCGCGATCGCCGCCATCGTCTCCGGTAAGAAACCGCAGGACAACCTCCTCCTGCAGCCTGGCGACACGCTGTTCGTTCCCTGATCCCCACCTGCGCGATCCACTCCGAATGCAGGCGAGGCGGGGCCGGCCCCGCCTCACGATGGTGACGGAAAGGTTATGAAACCGCTGCCCACCGCGTGGCGTGGACCGAAATTCATCATCTACTTACGTTTTCCAATCTGTTTATGGTTATAAGACGGTTCCAGGGGGCGGAAAAACCTACACGAGCAAGTTGGAAAGAGTTCGCCTGCCGCAGCGGGAACAGGGCGCGATTTGTTGGGGAAAGAACTGGAAAAGAGCGGCGAGAGCGGAGAGCACGGAGAGAACGGATCGGGGTTCACTTCCATGAAGGGCTATGGCACCCCTCTTGCAATTTGCTGGAGGGCCAGGAAGTAGTTTCCGGCTGTTTTTCGTGATCAGGCTGCGATCAGACATAGATCTCGTAGGGCGGCTCACGGCGACTGGATCGGTAGTCACTCGCGAGGCCGGCTGGGCCTAGCCGGTCTCGGCGTCTTAAGCGAGCGGAGAGAAGGAAAGAGACCCATGAGAGGCTTACCGGTATCGGAAGAACGGTGGATGGCGCGGCGGACCGGGAAGGCGGCGGCCCTTGTGGCGGTGCTTTACGTTTCGTTGGCCCACGCCGCGGCGGCGGGGGAGTTCCGGTTCATCCTCGAGGGGGAGGCAGGCGTCCGCGACGACGGCAACTACGGTGATCGCGGCAACCTCGACCCGGATCAGGAACAGATCCTGCGCAGCAACGAATCGGTGGGACGCGCGGGTCTCAACCTTCAGCTCTCCTATGCCCTGCAGCGGCTGAACCTCGCTCTCGCCTACGCCCCGTCCTACGAGCGGAGCCTTGGCGACGCCGACATCTCGGGCACCACCCACCGCCTCGATTTCGGCCTGGTGGGCGATCTCACCCGGCGGCTGCGGCTGGACGTCCGGGAGCGGCTCCTCTCGACCCCCGACCTCAACCTCTACGCTCCGGTCGCCGTCCCGGATACGACGACGGTGAGCCGCCGGGGCGACCAGCTCAGCCACGCCCTGGACGTCACCCTCGACCATGACTTCAGCCGCCGTGCCTCGCTGGTGCTGGGGGTCAACCACTCGCTGCGCAAGTTCGAGGACGAGGACCTCTTCGACTCCGAATCGCTGGGCGCCCGTATCGGCGCCGGCTTCGACCTGGAGCAGGGGCGCCGGCTCGAGGCGCTGGCGGGCATCGGGCAGTTCGATTACCGGGAACGCGGCGACGCCGACGTCCGCACCGTCGGCATCGCCTGGGTGCACGACCTGGGGCGGAGCAATCACCTGCGGGTGGAGGGCGGCGCCTTCTGGGTGGAGTCCTCGGAGCGCCTCCTGCTCGTGCTGCCCGGCGAGCCCGGCAATCCCAGCGATCCTGGCGAGCCCGGCGTTCCCGTCGTGACGGAGAGGATCGCCCAGGAGGACCGGCAGGGGTGGCGGGGCGCCCTGCAGTTCTCGCAGGAGCGCGAGATCATCCGCTGGGGCCTCGGCCTCTCCCATGACATCTCGCCGGGAGCCGGCCTGGGCCGCGCGGTGGAGGCGGACAACGCCTTCCTCGGCCTCTCGGTCCCCGTGGGCCGGCAATGGGAGCTCGGGCTCGACGGCAACGCCTCGCGGCAGAGCGACCTCTCGTCCGACCGGGACGGCGGCGAGGAGCTGCCGGGCCGCGGCGATCGTCTGACCGAGTTCGCCGCCGGCACGGCGCGCGCCGCCTGGACCTTCGCCCCGGCGTTCCGGCTGGAAGGCGGCTACTCCCAGGTGTGGCAGCGCTCCGAGATCGAGTCCTTCGGCAACCTCAGCTATGCACGCTATTTCTTGAGCCTGGCTTTCCGGATCTACAGCACGGGGGAGACCCCGAAGGCGCCGGAGAGCCTTGGGAGACCGACGGATGACGAACCTGACGATCAGTGATCTGGCCCGGGCCGTCTGGCGGCGCCGCTTCTGGTTCCTGGTGCCGCTGGCGCTCGGTCTGGTGGCGGGCGTGCTGGCGCTCAAGGTGCTGCCCAAGACCTACCGGGCCGTCACCACCGTGCTCGTCGAGCGGCAGAAGGTGCCCGCCGACTACGTGAAGCCGACGGTGAGCTCGAGCATCGAGGAGCGGCTGCGCACGATCGAGCCGCAGATCAAGAACCGCGACAACCTGGAGCGGATCGTGCGCGAGATGGACCTCTACCCGGAGATGCGGCGCGAGTATTCCATGGAGCGGGTGATCGAGCAGGTGCGAAACGACCTGACGGTGCGCCTGCAGGGGGACACCTTCCTCATCTACTTCGAGGGGGAGGAGCCCGTGAAGGCCGCCCGCACGGCCAACCGCGTGGCGGAGCTGTTCATCAACAGCAACCTCCAGTTGCGCGAGAACCAGGCGCAGGGGACCTCTTCGTTCCTGGAGGGCGAGCTCGCCCAGACCAAGCGCCGCTTGGAGATGCAGGAGGCCCGTCTCGCCGAGTTCAAGCGCCAGAACATGGGGGACCTGCCCGAGCAGCGCGACACCAATCTGCGCTCCGTCGAGCAGCTCCAGACCAAGCTCGAGATCAACATGGACGCTCTGGACAAGGCCGAGACCCGCAAGATCCTCCTGCAGACCCAGCTCGCCGAGATGCGGCGCTATCCCTCGGTCGTGACCCGGTCGGGCCGGACGATCACCAACGGCGCCGCGGCCCCTTCGGCCCCCGAGCCGCCGACCCGGCTTGAGCTGCTCCGGGCGGAGCTGATCGATCTGCGCGCCCGCTACACGGACAAGCATCCCGACGTGATCCGCACCGAGGCGCAGATCGCGCAACTGGAGAAGGCGGAGCGCGAGCGGCCCCGCCGCGAGGAGCCCGCCGCCGCTGGCACCACGGCCGCGGCCGCCAAAGAAAAAGAAGAGGACGACGAGCCGGCGGCCCCGCGGGTCGATCCCACGCTCAAGGCCGAGCTGGCCTCCATCGAGATGGAGATCCGCAACCTCAAGAACGAGCGCGAGCGCATCCTGGGCGACACCTCGCGCGTCCAGGCGCGGCTCGAGAGCGTGCCCAGGGTGGAGCAGGAGCTGCTGTCGCTGACCCGCGACTACGAGAACATCAAGAACTCCTACGAGTCGCTGCTCGACAAGCGCCTGAACGCCAAGCTCTACGAGAACCTGGAGAAGAGCCAGCAGGGCGAGCGCTTCAACATCCTCGAGCGGGCCCTGCCGCCGTCCGTGCCGTACGGTCCCAACAAGCTCCTGGTGCTGGGTCTGGGGCTCTGCGCCGGCGGGCTCGCCGGGCTGTTCGCGGCGTTGCTGCGCGACCGCACCGATCCCACCTACACCGACGCCGATTCTCTGCAGCAGGCCTTCCCCGGCCTGCCGCTGCTCGCCACGATCCCTGTCTTCCAGGGAACCCGCGGCGGCTCCCGGGACAGCAGGAGATGACCATCATGGATTTATCGCTGAGAACGGAGAGGTCGCCGCGGGCGCCCCGGGAGTTGGGGCCGTCACGCCGCATACAGCTTCGCGACGACGCTCCGGTCATCAACCACATGGACCCGCCGTCGTTCGCGGCCGAGCAGTACCGCAGCCTCGCCGTGCAGGTCGAGGAGCAGATCAATCCGCTCGGCAACCTGGGCTACGTCCTCACCGTCACCAGCCCGGAGGAGGGGGCGGGCAAGACGCTGACCAGCCTCAACCTGGCGCTGACGCTCACCCGCGGCCAGGAGCGTCGCGTGCTGCTCCTCGAGGGGGACCTCTGGCGGCCCCAGCTCCACACCTATTTCCTCCCGGAACGGCCGGACCGGCCGGGGCTGCAGCAGGTGCTGGAGAGGCGGACCCAGCTCGCCGAGGCGGTGGTTTCCCTGGAGGGGAGCACCCTCGACGTGCTGCTGGCCGGGGCCTCGGGAGGCGGCGACGTGATGTCCAGCCGCCGGATGTCCGAGGTGCTCGCCGAGGTCCGTGCCGCCTACGAGATGGTGGTGATCGATTCACCGCCCATGGGCCTGCTCGCCAGCGCCCGGTCGCTCGCCGCCCGCTCGGACGGCGTGGTGGTGGTGGTGCGGGCGGGGCAGACCAAGAAGGGAAGCCTCGAGAAGACGCTCGCCGCCCTGGGGCCGGACAAGCTCGTCGGGGCGGTGCTCAATTGCGCGCGCATTTCCGATCGCGGATACCGCGGGTATTACTAGCAAGGTATTGGTAGCCGATTAGCCAGGGAGCGCGTCGATGATCCGCATCTTCAATCGTTATTGGGCCGTGCCGGCGTTGATCTCGCTGGTTGCCGAGGGGAGCCTCCTCCTGGTCGCGGTGCTGTTCGCCACGCACCTGCGCCTGGGGATCGGTCCCGGCACGCCGCCGTCGGGAGGGACGGTGCTCCTGGAGGCGTCGATGTTCGCCCTGCTGGGACTGCTGGCCCTCTACGCCAACGGCCTCTACGACTTCGGCGAGCGGCTCTCCAGCCGGCTGTTGACGATCCGCCTGCTGCGGACGTTCTCGATCCTGGCAATCGCCTCCTGGGCGATCTACTTCCTCGTTCCCTCGCTGGAGACGGGGCGCGGCGTCTTCGCCCTGGCGCTCGTCTTCGGCGCCTCCTTCGTGGTGGCCTGGCGCGTGGGCCTGGGCTGGATCCTGCGCTCGGAGAGCTTCAGCGAGCGGATCCTGATCGTCGGCGCGGACGAGAAGGCGATCGACATCGCCCGCGAGACCCTGGCGCGCAAGCACCTGGGCTACCGCGTCGTCGGGTTCCTCGACGACGACCCTCTGCTCCAGGGGGTGAGCCTGATCAACCCGCGGGTGATCGGCACCACGGCCCAGGCCTGCAGCCTGGCCTTGCAGCACGGCGTCACCCGGGTCGTGGTGGCCGCCTTGGACTACCGGGGGCGCCTCAGCATGGACGCCCTGCTCGAGTGCAAGACCAAGGGCATCCGCGTCCAGGAGGGATCGAGCTACTACGAGCAGATCAGCGGCAAGATCATGGTGGAAGGGCTGCGCAAGTCGTGGCTCATCTTCTCGGACGGCTTCGTCGTCTCCCGCGGCACGCTGTTCGCCAAGCGCCTGCTCGACATCGTTGCCTCGGGCATCGGGGTGGTGCTGGCGCTGCCGTTCATGCTGCTGGTCGCGCTCGCCGTGCGGCTCGACTCGCCGGGTCCGGTCTTCTTCCGCCAGGACCGGGTGGGCCGCGGCGGCCGCGAGTTCACGCTCTGGAAGTTCCGCTCGATGCGCACCGACGCCGAGGCTGGCGGCGCCCGCTGGGCCGTCCAGGGCGATCCGCGGATCACCCGCGTCGGGCGCTTCATCCGCAAGACCCGGCTCGACGAGCTGCCGCAGCTCCTGAACGTCCTGCTGGGCGACATGAGCCTGGTGGGGCCCCGCCCCGAGCGCCGCATGTTCGTCGAGCAGCTCAAGGAGGCCTGCCCCTGGTACGAGCAGCGGCTGGTCGTCCGCCCCGGCCTCACGGGCTGGGCCCAGATCAAGGCACCCTACGCCTCCACCTTCGAGGAGTCGATCGAGAAGCTCAAGTTCGACCTCTACTACATCAAGAATCTCTCGCTGTTCCTCGACATCTCGATCCTGCTCTCGACGGCCAGGATCGTGCTGCTGGGGAGAGGTGCCCGATGACCGAGCCCATTCCCGTGGATCTCCTGAGGCACGCGTCGCGCCCGCGCGCCGGCCTGAAGATCCTGTTCCTCTGCCACCGGGTCCCCTATCCGCCGGACAAGGGCGATAAAATCCGGGCCTTCCATGCCATCCGCAGCCTGGCCCGCCGGCACCGCGTCCACCTGCTGACGCTGGCCGACGGCGCGGTGCCCGACCTGGCGCCGCTCGAGGCCCTCTGCGAGCGGGTGGAGGTCTTCCCCCTGAGCCGGCCGGCGGCCTACGTCCGGGCGGCCCTGCGGGTGCTCCGGCCCGGCCCGCTGACCCTCTCGTTCTTTCAGTCGGCCGAGCTCAGCGCCCGGCTGCGGGAGCTGGCCCGGCGCGAGCGGTTCGACGTCGTGTTCGTCTACTGCTCGGCCATGGCGCCCTACGCCGCCCTGCTGCCGGAGGTGCCGGCGGTGCTCGACATGGTGGACGTCGACTCGGCCAAGTGGAGCCAGTACGCCCGCTTCGCGCCGCTCGCCCTGCGGCCGGTCTACGCCCTGGAGGCCCGGCGGCTGCGCCACTACGAGGCGTCGCTGGCGGAGCGCTTCCACCGGATCTTCCTCGCCACCGGCAACGAGACCCGGCTCTACAAGAGCTTCGCGCCCCAGGCCAAGGTGGAGACCGTGCTCTCCGGGGTGGACTTCGACTTCTTCCAGCCTCTAGAGCTGCCCAAGTCGGCCCACCCGGCGCTGGTCTTCACGGGCCAGATGGACTACTTCGCCAACGTCGACGGCATCGTCCACTTCGCCCGCGAGGTCTTCCCCCGCCTGCGCCAGCGGTTCCCCGACCTGGAGCTCCTGGTGGTGGGCCGTGCCCCCATCGCCGCCGTGCGCGACCTGGGCGAGCTGCCGGGGGTGCAGGTGACCGGCGCCGTCGGCGACGTCCGGCCGTTCCTGGCCCGCGCCTGGGTGTTCGTGGCGCCGCTGCGCATCGCCCAGGGGGTGCAGAACAAGGTGCTCGAGGCGATCGCTTCGAACGTGCCGGTGGTCTGCAGCGAGCGGGTGCTGGCCGGCCTCTCCGACGGCGGCTTCCGCAGCGGCCGCGACCTGCTGGCCGCCTCCTCGAACGAGGAGATGGAGCGCGCCATCGCCTCCCTGATCGAAGACCCCGCGGCGCGGCAGCGGCTGGCCGAGAGCGCCCGCCAGCGGCTGACCGCCACCTACCGCTGGGGGACGAACCTGGAGCGCATGGAAGAGCTGGTCGGGGCGTCCGCGCGCCCGCCGGCCGGCTCGCCTCTGCCGCCCGAGGACCGCCGCTCCGAGGCAACGGAGGATCTGCCGGCCGCAGCCGCCGGAGAAGCGCGCCGTGCGTGACCTGATCGTCCTCGCGATCGTCTGCGCCTCACTGCCGGTCATCGTCTTCCGCCCCTTCGTCGGGCTGCTGGTCTACGGCTGGCTGGCCTACATGCGGCCGCAGGACATGGCGTGGGGAATGACCCGCATCCTCCCTCTCTCGCAGTGGGTGGCGATCGCCCTGCTGCTCGGCCTGGTCCTCGCCCTCGGCCGCGAGCGGTGGATGGTGCTCAAGCTCCAGACGGTGCTGCTCATCCTGCTCGCCGGCTGGATCAGCATCACCGTGGCCACGGCGGTGCTGCCCGAGGTCTCCGTCGACCTCTACGGCTACTACTGGAAGGCGATCCTGATCAGCGTGCTGACCACCGGCCTGGTCAGCGACCGCCGGCGCTTCCGCATCCTGGTGATGCTGGTCGCCTTCTCGATCGGCTTCCTGGGCGCCAAGCGCGGCCTCGTCGGCCTGGTGCGCGGCGGCATCCGCTACGACGACGGGCCGGGCGGCTTCATGTCGGACAACAACAGCTTCGCCCTGGTCCTCAACATGATCCTGCCGCTGCTGGTGGGCATCGCCGTGGTGGAGAAGGAGAAGATCCTGCGGGTCATCGCCGCGGTGATGGCCGTGCTCTCCACGGTCACGATCCTGTTCACCTTCTCGCGCGGCGGCCTGCTGACCCTGTGCGCCGTGGTGCCGCCGCTGATCTGGCGTTCCAAGCACCGCCTGGCGGTGAGCGGGCTGGTGGCCGCCGGCCTCGCGGGGTTCCTGTTCTTCACCTCGGACGCCTTTACCCAGGCCTACGTCGAGCGGGCGTCGACGATCTCCGAATATCAGGACGACCGCTCGGCGGTCGGCCGCCTCAACGCCTGGGAGACCTCGTGGCGGGTGTTCCTGGACTACCCGGTGTTCGGCGTCGGGCCGAACAACCTGCAGGTCGTCCACTCGCGCTACTCGCCGGAGCCGGAGCGCTTCCGGGTGTCGCACAACGCCTACCTCCAGATCCTCTCGGAGTGCGGCCTGCCGGCATTGCTGCTGTTCCTCGGCGTCATCGGCTCGGGCTGGTGGGGCCTGGGACGGCTGCGCAGGGAAACCGGCGAGCCCTGGGTCGAGACCTATGCCCGCATGCTCCAGATCTCCATCCTGGCCTACTTCGTGGGCAGCATGTTCCTCAACACGGCCTACTCCGAGCTGATCTACCAGATCGTCGGGATGAGCGTGAGCCTGCAGGCGATCGCCGCCGCGGCCGCGGCGCCCGCCGTGGCGGAGGAGCCCTGGTGGCGGCGCCCACTGCCCTCTCCAGCCTCGGCCCTGGCGAGGAGGGCCTGACGCCATGTGCGGCATCGCCGGACAGTTCCTCTACGCCGCGGGCTCGGGCGCCGCGGACCGCGACACGCTCGCGTCCCTGGTGACGCCGCTGCGCCACCGCGGGCCGGACGATCAGGGGCTCCTCCTCACCGGCCCCTTGAGCCTCGGCCACGCGCGGCTCTCCATCATCGACGTCGCCGGCGGCCACCAGCCGATCTTCAACGAGGACCGCTCCGCCGCCGTGGTCTGCAACGGCGAGATCTACAACCACCGCGAGCTGCGCCGGGGCCTGGAGGAGCGGGGGCACCGCTTCGCCACCCGCTCGGACACCGAGGTCATCGTCCATCTCTGGGAGGAGCTGGGGCCGCGCTGCGTCGAGAAGCTCGCCGGCATGTTCGCCCTCGCCGTGGCCGACTTCGGCCGCCGCACCCTGCTGCTGGCCCGCGACCGCATCGGCAAGAAGCCGCTCTTCCTGGCCGACGACGGCCGCCGTCTGGGCTTCGCCTCCGAGCTCAAGTCGCTTCTCGCCGCCGGCCTGGTGGCGCCGGAGATCGATCCGGAAGCCCTCGACCTCTACCTCTCCTACGGCTACGTGCCGGCGCCGTGGACCATCTTCCGCGGCGCGGCCAAGCTTCCCGCCGGCCACCTCGCCGTCGCCGACGCCCATGGCGTCCGCGTCGAGCGCTACTGGGACCTGCCGGTCGACGCCCCCGTGGACCTCGGGCCCGGCCAGGACGAGCGCCTGGCTTCCGAGCTCGAGTCGCTCCTCGGCTCCGCCGTGCGCGACCGGCTGGAGAGCGACGTGCCCCTGGGGGCCTTCCTCTCCGGCGGCATCGACTCGGGGACGATCGTCTCCTTCATGAGCGGCGCCCTGTCCGCGCCCGTGCGCACCCACACCGTGGGCTTCGCCGACCGCGCCACCGACGAGCGCGCGGACGCCGCCGCCGTCGCGGCCGCCCTCGGCGCCGACCACGTCGAGACGGAGGTCCACCCCGACCTCGTGGACGTGCTGCCGCGGATCGCCTGGCACCTCGACGAGCCGTTCGCCGACCCCTCGGCCGTGCCCACCTGGTACGTCTCCCGCGAGACGCGGCGGCGGGTCACCGTCGCCCTGTCTGGCGACGGCGGCGACGAGCTGTTCGCCGGCTACGGCGAGAAGTACGGCATGCACCTCCTGGAGGAGCGCCTGCGCCCCTGGGTGCCGGCGGCCGTGCGCCGCGGCGTCTTCCCGGAGCTCGCCCGGCGCTGGCCGCGCTCGCCGCGCCTGCCGCGCCCGTTCCGCCTGGGCGGCCTGCTCGGCAACCTGTCGGTGGACGCCGCCCGCTCCTACTACCAGGACCGCTGCCTGATCCCCGGCCACTTGCAGGAGCGCCTGTTCGGCGAGGGCCTGCGCGAGCGGCGCCGGCGGTTCGATCCCTTCGCCGCTCTCGAGCCGCACCTCGCCCGGGCTCCCCGCGAGCCGCTGGCCCGCGCCCTCTATCTCGACCTCAAGACCTGGCTGGCGGACGACGGCCTGGTGAAGGTGGACCGCATGAGCATGGCCCATGCCCTGGAGGTCCGCTGCCCGCTGCTCGACCACCGGATCGTCGAGATGGCGGCCCGTCTGCCGGCGCGGCTCAAGATGGCGGGCGGGCAGACCAAGATCCTGCTGCGGCGGATCGCCGGGCGGCGGCTGCCGGCGGAGATCCTGTCGCGGCCCAAGCGCGGCTTCGCCCCGCCCGTCTCGCGCTGGCTGCGCGAGGACCTGCGGGACTTCTCCCGCGATCTCCTGCTGGCGCCGGACGCCTTCGGCCGCGGCCTCTTCGAGCGCCGCGAGGTCGAGCGCCTGCTCGACGACCACGGGGCGCGCCGGCTGGAGGCGGGCTGGGCCCTGTGGACCCTGCTGATGCTGGAGGTCTGGGGGCGCGAGGTGGCGCGCCAGGCGGCTCCCGCCCTGTCGAGCGACTTGGAGGTGCTGCATGCCGCGGCAGTCTGAGAGACGGACCCGCGTGCTGCTGTTCAGCACCGTCTTCCCCAACGCCGCCCAGCCGCACCACGGCGTCTTCGTGCGCGAGCGGATGCGCGGCCTGCCGGCGGCGGATTTCGAGGTGCGGGTGATGGCGCCCACCCCCTGGTTCCCCCTGGTCTCGGGGCTCCGTCCGGGTTTCCGGCCGGAGGTGCCGCGCGAGGAGGTCCAGGACGGCGTGCCCGTGCTCCACCCGCGGTTCCTCTCCGTCCCGGGCATCCTCAAGTGCCTGGACGGCCTGTTCCTCTTCCTCTGGACGCTGCCGGCGCTGATCCGGCTGCGCCGGGAGTTCCGCTTCGACGTGATCGACGCCCACTTCGTCTATCCCGAGGGCCTGGCGGCGGCGCTCGCCGGGCTGGTCCTGCGGGTGCCGGTGACGGTCACGCTGCGCGGCATGCTGCCGCTGCTCGTGCCCTTCCGTCTGCGCCGGCCGCAGCTCCGCTTCGCCCTGCGCCGGGCGGCGCGGGTGATCGCCGTCTCCGAGTCGCTGAAGCGGGACGCCGTCGCCCTCGGGGTGCCTCCGGAGCGGGTGCGGGTGATCGAGAACGGCATCGACCCGGACGTCTTCCACCCCCAGGACCGCACCGAGGCCCGGCGCGCCGTGGGTTTCGCCAAGTACGGGCCGCTCCTGGTCTCCGTGGGCACGCTGGCCCCCCGCAAGGGCTTCCACCTGGTGATGGAGGCGATGGCGAAGCTGGGCAAGAGCTGGCCGACGCTGCGCCTCGCCATCGTCGGCGGCGACGGCGCCGAGGGGGCCATGCTGAACGAGCTGCGGCAGCTCGCCGAGCGGCTGCGGATCGCCGACCGCGTGATCTTCGCCGGCCCCCGGCCGAGCGCCGAGCTGGCCTCCTGGTATGCCGCCGCCGACCTGTTCGTGCTGGCGACCGCCCACGAGGGGTGCCCCAACGTGGTGCTGGAGGCCCTCGCCTGCGGCACGCCGGTGGTGGCGACGCCGGTGGGGAGCATCCCCGAGCTGCTCGGGCCGGAGACGGGGGTATTGGTGCAGCGGGACGTGGAGTCGATCGCCGCCGGCATCGACAAGGCCCTGAGCCGCGGCTGGGACCGGGACGCCGTGCGCGCCCGCGTCGAGTCGCGCACCTGGCGGGCCGTCGGCCGCGAGGTGGCGGAGGAGCTGGAGGGCGCCGTGCATCCCATCGCCGCTCCGGACGGTGCGCACGGCGCACCCTACGCCCAGGAGGTGGTGCGATGAGGATCCTCTACCACCACCGCACCCGCGCCGGCGACGCCCAGGGCATCCACATCTCCGAGATCCAGCGGGCCTTCCGCCTGCGCGGCCACGACGTGCGCGAGGTCGCCCTGGTGGAGGCCGGGACGGAGGCCAGGGCGGACGAGTCCGGCGGCGAAGCGCGGGGCCTCGCCGGGCTCGCCTCCCGCGCCGCCTCCAGCCTGCCGCTGCCCGCCCGCGAGGCCATGGAGCTCGCCTACAACGCCGTGGCCTACCGGCGCCTGTCGCGGGCCATCCGCGAGCACCGCCCGGACTTCGTCTACGAGCGCTACGCCGCCAACACCTTCGCCGGGCTCGCCGCCGCCCGCCGCCACGGCGTGCCCTTCGTGCTGGAGGTGAACTCGCCCCTGGCCCTCGAGAAGGCGAAGCACGACGGGCTGTTCTTCCGCGCCGTCACGGGGCGGATCGAGCGGCGGCTCTGCGCGCGGGCGGACGTGACGATCGCCGTCACCCGCGTGCTGGCCCGCATCCTGGAAGGCGACGGCGTGCCCGAGGGGAAGATCGTCGTCATGCCCAACGGCGTCCGCCGCGAGTTCGGGACGAACGGCGACGGCGCCGCCTTCCGCCGGGCCCTGGGCATTCCGGCCGACGCGCCGGTGGCCGGCTTCGTCGGCTGGTTCCGCGCCTGGCACGGCCTCGAGCAGCTGGTCGAGCTGGCCGCCTCGCCCGCCTGGCGGGAGGCCCGCATCCACCTCGTGCTGGCCGGCGACGGCCCCGCCATGCCCGCCCTGCGCGAGATCCGCGAGTCCTCGCCGGACCTCCGGGAGCGGGTCGTGCTCTGCGGCCCGGTGCCGCGCGGCGGCATCGAGTCGGCGCTGGCGGCCTTCGACGTCGCCGTCCAGCCGGCGGTCACGTCCTATGCCTGCCCGATGAAGATCCTGGAGTACATGGCCGCCGGCCGCGCCATCGTCGCGCCCGGCTCGGCCAACGTGCGCGAGCTGCTGACCCACGGGGAGACGGCGCTGCTCTGCCCCGGGGATGAGAACCCGTCCGCCGACGACCTCGCCGCCGCCATCCTGGCCCTGGTACGGAATCCGCAAATGCGGAACCGTCTGGGCGAGGCGGCGCGCGCCCGCGTCTTCGAGCAGGGCTACCTGTGGGAAGAGAACGCGAGGCGGGTCGAGGAGCTGGTGGCCGGGCTGCGGGAGCGGCCTTCGGCCGCCGTCGTGCCGGGCCAGGAGGTGAGATCGTGCTGAACGCGTTTTCCGTCGACGTCGAGGATTACTTCCAGGTCGGAGCGTTCGAGAACGCCATTCCCCGCGATTCGTGGAACGGCTTCGAGCCGCGCGTCGAGCAGAACACCCGGCGGCTGCTGGAGCTGTGCGGCGAGCACGGGGTCAAGGGCACCTGGTTCGTGCTCGGCTGGGTGGCCGAGCGCTGGCCCGGCCTGGTGCGCGAGATCCGCGACGCCGGCCACGAGCTGGGCACCCACGGCCAGGACCACCGCCGGGTCACCACCCTCACCCCGGACGAGTTCCGCGCCGACGTCCGCCGCTCCAAGGCGACCATCGAGGACGTCGCAGGCGTCGAGGTGATCGGCTACCGCGCCCCCAACTACTCGATCGTCCGCGAGACGATGTGGGCCATGGACATCCTGGCGGAGGAGGGGTTCCGCTACGACTCCAGCATCTTCCCCATCCGCCACGACCACTACGGCATCCCCGACTTCCCCCGCTTCCCGCGGCCGGTGCGGGGGCACAACGGCTCGGCCCTGCACGAGTTCCCCATCTCGACCATCCGCCTCGCGGGGATGAACCTGCCGTTCGTCGGCGGCGGCTATCTGCGCCACTTCCCGCTGCCCTTCATCCGCTGGGGGATGCGCCACCTGAACGAGGTCGAGCGCCGCCCCGCCGTGGTCTACATCCACCCCTGGGAGCTCGATCCCGGCCAGCCGGTGCAGGACGTCGGGATGCTCAAGCGCCTCCGCCACTACCGCAACCTCGATTTGACCGAGGCCCGGCTGGCCCGGCTGTTCTCCGAGTACACCTTCACGACCTGCCGGGAGGTTCTCGGCCTATGACGGGAGCAATGACTGCCGAGCCGCTGGTCCTGACCGAGATCGAGCCCGCCGTCGCGGCGGCGCCGGGCTTCGTGGCCGTCGAGACCCTGCGCGCGCACCGCGAGGGCGAGTGGGACCGCTACGTCAAGAGCTCGCCCGAGGCCACCTTCTTCCATCAGCTCGGCTGGCGCTGGCTGGTGGAGCGGGTCTTCGGCCACCGGGCCCATTACCTGACCGCCCTGCGGGACGGGCGCATCGTGGGCGTGCTGCCGATGTTCGAGCTCCGCAGCCTGCTCTTCGGCCGCTCCCTGGTCTCGATCCCCTTCGCCATCGGCGGCGGCATCGTGGCGGACGACGGCGCGGCGGCCTCGGCCCTGCTTGCCGAAGCCCGGACGCTGGCCGAAGAGCTGCGGGTCGATTACCTCGAGCTGCGCTCGGAGCGCCCGCTGCCCGACCCCGGGCTGCTGACCAAGGACCTCTACGTCACCTTCCGGGCCGACCTCGCGGAGAGCGAGGAGGCCTTGCTCAAGCGGATGGAGCGCAAGCGGCGGCAGATGATGAATTACGTCGCCAAGGCGCCGTTCGAGTACCGCGTCGCCGGCCTCGAGGAGCTGCCCCTCTTCTACCGGCTGTTCTGCGAGAGCATGCGCCACCACGGGACGCCGGTCTATCCGCGCCGCTTCCTGCGCGAGATCCTCGACCGCCACCCGGGGGACACCAACCTGTTCTTCGTCCTCCACGAGGGCAAGCCGGTGGCGGGCGTGATGAACCTGCTTTTCCGCGACGTGCTGATGCCCTTCTACGCCGGGGCCGACCGCACCGAGCGGCCGCGCGGAGTCGACGACTTCACCTACCTGGCGATCATGCGCTGGGGCCGGGAGAACGGCTTCCGCACCTTCGACTTCGGCCGCAGCAAGCGCGGCACCGGCGCCTGGAAGTTCAAGCAGCGGTGGGGAATGGAGGAGGTCCCCCTCGGCTACCAGTACCACCTGGTGAAGGCCCGTGAGCTGCCCAACGTCAGCCCCGCGAACCCAAAATACCAGGCCGCCATCCGTCTATGGCAGAAGCTGCCCATTGCCGTCACCCGGGTGCTGGGCCCGATGATCGTGAAGAGGGTGCCGTAAGGCAGGAAGTTGAAGGATTTGAAGTGCTGGAGCTGAGCATCGTCATCCCGCTCTACAACGAGGAAGAGAGCGTGGACGCCCTCTACGGGGAGGTCCGCGCGGCGGCGGAGAGCCTGGGGATCGGCTGGGAGCTGCTGCTGGTCGACGACGGCAGCACCGACGGCACCCTCGACAGGCTGCGGGAGATCTGCGCCCGCGACCCCCGGGTCGAGGCGATCCGCTTCCGCCGCAACTACGGGCAGACGGCCGCCCTCCAGGCCGGCTTCGACCAGGCCCGGGGGCGGACGGTCATCACCCTGGACGGCGACCTGCAGAACGACCCGCGGGATTTCGGCCTGCTGCTCGCCACCCTCGACGAGGGCTGCGACGTCGTCTGCGGCTGGCGGCGCGACCGCAAGGACAAGATGGTCTCGCGCCGCCTGCCCTCGATGGCCGCCAACTGGCTGATCGGCAAGATCACCGGCACCCGGATCCACGACAACGGCTGCACCCTCAAGGCCTACCGCACGGACGTGGTGAAGCGCGCCCGCCTCTACGGCGAGATGCACCGCTTCATGGCGCCCATGATGTCGCTCTCCGGCTCCCGCTGCCGGGAGGTCGTGGTCAACCACCGGGCTCGGCAGTTCGGCCGCAGCAAGTACGGCATCTCGCGCATCTGGAAGGTGTTCCTCGACCTGCTCACGATCAAGATGCTGCTCGGCTTCACCACCCGGCCGGCGAAGTGGTTCGCGGCGCTCGCCGCGCCCTTCCTGGCGGGGACGCTGCTGGCGTTCGCGGTGGCCGTCTACCTCGGTCTGACGGTCCCCCCGGGCGGCAAGTACTCGCTGGTGTTCCCCGCGATCACGATCCTGCTCGCCTTCGCCTCGGCCCACCTGACTATCCTCGGGCTGTTTTCCGAGCTGGTCGTGCGGGTGGGCGACTTCAAGGCCAGCGACGTCGTGCTGCCGTCGCTCGATTCAGGAGGACGGCCGTGAGCAGAGGACAGACGCGTGCAAATCCCGACGTCTCGGTCGTCATCCCCGTCGTCGAACGGTATGGCGATCTGAGGCAGCTCTACACGGAGTTCTCGGCCGAGCTGTCCCGGCTGGGGAAGAGCTCCGAGTTCATCTTCGTGATCGACGAGCAGCTCCGCGACGCCGTGCCCGTGCTGCGCGAGCTCCAGGAGCGGACGGAGCAGGAGCTCGTCATCGTCCTCATGGGCGGCCCCTTCGGCGAGTCCGCGGCCCTCACCGCCGGGCTGGAGCGGGCCCGCGGCGACAGCATCGTCACGCTGGCCGCCTATTTCCAGGTGCAGCCGAGCGGGCTCGGGCCCGCCCTCGCGGCGCTGGACGAGGGGCCGGACCTCGTCGTCGGCAGGCGCTTCCCGCGGATCGATTCCTACTTCAACCGCCTGCAGTCGCGGCTCTTCCACCGCATCGTCAGCCGCCTCACCGGCACCAATTTCCACGACATCAGTTGCGGCTTCAAAGTCATGAAACCGCAGGTGGCGCGCGAGCTCAACCTCTACGGCGGCATGCACCGGTTCATCCCGGTGCTGGCCCTCAGCCACGGCTTTGCCGTGCGCGAGATCGACGTCGCCCAGCGCAGCGAGGACCGGAGCACCCGCTTCCACGGCACCGGCACCTACCTCGGGCGGCTGCTCGACATCCTCTCGATCTTCTTCCTGACCAAATTCACCCGCCAGCCGCTGCGCTTCTTCGGCCTGCTGGGAGTCGCGCTGTTCGCCATGGGGGTCGGCGTCGACCTCATCGTGGTGACCGAAAAGCTCTTCTTCGACACCGGCCTGTCGGACCGGGCGCTGCTGCTGCTGGGCGTTCTGCTGATGGTGCTGGGCGTGCAGACCCTGTCGCTCGGCCTGGTGGGCGAGATCATCATCTTCACCCACGCCCGCAAGGTCCGCTCCTACCACGTCGCCGAGGTGATCCGCGCCCCTGGCCGGCCGGAGCCCGAAGCTGAAAGGAAGATCTCGAGTGTGCGGAATCTGCGGTGAATGGAACCTCCAGGGCGTCGAGGCCACGACGCTCGAGCGGATGAACGGGGCGCTGGTCCATCGCGGCCCCGACGACCAGGGCGCCGTGCTCCTCGGCGAGGCCGGCCTCGCCATGCGCCGCCTCTCCATCATCGACCTCACCCGCGGCCATCAGCCCATCTCGAACGAGGACGGCAGCGTCTGGATCGTCTGCAACGGCGAGATCTACAACCACCGCGAGCTGCGCCGGCAGCTCGCCGCCCGCGGCCACGGGTTCAAGACCGACAGCGACACCGAGGTCATCCTCCACCTCTACGAGGACCGCGGCGAGCGCGTCGTCGACGAGCTGCGCGGCATGTTCGCCTTCGCGATCTGGGACCAGCGCCGCAGGAAGCTCCTGCTGGCCCGTGACCGCTTCGGCCAGAAGCCCCTGTTCTACCGGTTCGACGGCCGGCGCCTCCTGTTCGGCTCCGAGATCAAGGCCATCCTGGCCGCCGGCGGGCCGGACGCCCAGCGCCCCGAGCTCGACCTGCGCGCGCTCGACGAGTACCTGACGCTGCGCTTCATCCCCAGCCCGCACACCCTGTTCAGGGGCATCCGCAAGCTGCCGCCCGCCCACCTGCTGGTGCTCGACGCTGCCGGCACCGAGCCGCGGCCCGGGATCCTGGCGCCGGCGCCGTCCATCGAGGTGCGGCGCTACTGGCAGCTTCGCTACCACCCCAAGCGGGGCGACCGCGAGGCCGAGCTGGTCGACGAGACCCGGGAGCGCATCCGCGAGACCGTCGAGTCGCACATGATCTCCGACGTGCCCGTGGGCGCCTACCTCTCCGGCGGCATGGACTCGAGCCTGGTGGTGGCGATGATGGCCGAGGTGATGTCGGACCTGGGCGCCGAGCCCCTCCAGACCTTCGCCGTCGGCGTCGACGACCCGCAGTTCAACGAGCTCCCCTACGCCCGCGCCGTCGCCGAGCACTGCGGCACCCGGCATCACGAGGAGATGGTCTGGCCCGACATGGTCCAGCTCCTGCCGTCGATGGTCTGGCACCTCGACGAGCCCTCGGACCCGATCGCCGCCTGCATGTACCACGCGGCGTCCCTGGCCTCCCGCCACGTCAAGGTCGTGCTCACCGGCGACGGCGGCGACGAGATCTTCGCCGGCTACGACCGCTACTTCGGCTTCCGCTGGGTCAACCTCTACGCCGCCCTGCCGGCAGGTCTGCGGCGGCACCTCCTGGGGCCGGCGCTCAACACCCTGCGCGACACCTCGGCCTACAAGAACCTCACCCAGAAGGCGCGCTGGATGCACGACCTCTCCTTCCACGAGGGCGGCCGGCGCTACGCCCAGGCCACCGCCTTCTTCCGCTTCGGCCAGGAGGGGAAGGGGGGCCTCTACTCGCCCGACGTGGTGGCGACGCTGGCGGAGCACGACCCCATGGAGTCCGTGATCCGCGGCTTCGACGAGGCCGAGGCGCGCCAGGACCTCGACCGCATGCTCCAGGCCGACGTCGCCACCCGTCTGCCCGAGCACTCCCTGATGCTCTCCGACCGCATGACCATGGCCCGCGGCCTCGAGGCCCGCTCGCCGTTCCTCGACCACCGCCTGGCCGAGTTCGTGGCCTCGCTGCCGGTGAGCCTCAAGATGCGGGGGCGCACCCTCAAGTACGTCATGCGCCGGGTGGCCGCCCCCTACCTGCCCGAGTCCATCCTGAAGCGTCCCAAGCAGGGCTTCATGTTCCCTCTCGGCTACTGGATGAAGGGGCCGCTCCTGCCCGTGCTCAAGCACCTGCTCGCCCAGTCGACCCTGGTGGAGGAAGGCATCTTCCGGCGCGAGCCCATCGACCGGCTGGTCGAGGAGCACGTGGCCAACCGCGCGGACCACCACGTCCGGCTGTGGATGATCCTCAACGTCGAGATGTGGTACCGCATGCACGTCCGGGGCGAGCCTCTGGAGGACCTCACCGGCATGCTCAAGGAGAGGCTTGTCGGATCGGCGGCCTGAACGGATGCCGGCCCGGGCTTCAGCGTCGGAGGCTCCGCCGGCGGCCCGCCGCGGCCCCTGGCTCTGGCTGCGTCTGGCCGTCTCGGCGGCCCTGGTCGCCTGGATCCTGGCCCGCACCCCCTTCCGCGAGGTCGCCGCCGCCTTCCGCTCGGCGGACCCGCGGTTCGTGCTGCTGGCCCTCGCCCTCAACCCGCTCGGCTATCTGGCCAGCGTCAGCCGCTGGCGGCTGCTGATCCGCGCCCAGGGCGGCGACGCGGCGCTGCCGTTCCTCGTCCGCTCCTTCCTCGTCGGGGTGTTCTTCAACAACCTGCTCCCGTCGACGATCGGCGGCGACGCCGTGCGGGCGATGGATACCTCACGCACGGGGGTCGGCCGGGCGAAGGCCGTGGCCATCGTCTTCGTGGACCGCTTCGTGGGCCTGCTCGCCCTGATGCTCTTCGCCGCCCTGAGCGTGCTGGCCTCCGGCCGTCTGACCGAGCGCGTGCCCGCCCTCTATGCCTGGGTGCTGGGGGGCGCGGCCGCCATGGGGGCCCTCGCCGGGCTGCTCTTCGTGCTGCCCAGGATCGTGGCCAGCCGGTTCTCCTTCCGCTGGCCGGTGAGCGTCCTGGCCCGCGCTTTCGCCTGGTCGCTGCTGCTCCAGACGCTGGTCGTGCTGAACGGCTACTTCCTCGCCCGCGCCTTGCACGTGCCGATCCCCCTGCCGGCCTTCTTCCTGATCGTGCCGCTCGCCATCTTCGTGATGATGCTGCCGGTGTCGATCAACGCCATCGGCGTGCGGGAGAACGTCTGGGCCTTCTTCTTCGCCGCCTTCGGGGTGTCCGCCGCCCTGGGCGTGGCCGTCGCCTGGCTCGACTACGGGCTGGTGCTGCTGCAGGCCCTGGCGGGGGGAATGGTGTACGCGACGCGGCGGAGCGGGGAGAAGGGGAAGGCACAGGCGGCCGTGGAGGCGATCCCATGAGAATCCTCCTCCTGGCTCCCCACCCCTTCTTCTCGCAGCGGGGCACGCCCATCGCCGAGAAGATGCTCCTCGAGGTGCTGGCGGCCCAGGGCCACGAGATCGAAGTGCTCACCTTCCCCGAGGGGGAAGACCCGAAGATCCCCAATTGTCGCATCATCCGCGTCCCCGCCCCGGCCTGGACGCGGGGCATGCGGCCGGGCTTCTCCCTCAAGAAGCTGGCCGGCGACGCCGTCATGCTCGGCGCCTGCCTGGCGCGGGTCCGCCGCGGGCGCTACGACGTCGTCCACGCCGTCGAGGAGTCGGCCTTCATCGCCCTGCTCTGCAAATGGCTGTTCGGCGTGCCCTACGTCTACGACATGGACTCCGGGCTGGCGCAGCAGATGGTGGACCGCTTCCCGGTCCTCGCCCGGGTGCGTCGCCTGCTCGACGCCTGCGAGCGCCTGGCCATATGCGGAAGCTGCGGCACACTCGCCGTCTGCGGCTCGCTGGAAGAGCAGGCCCGGGCCTGCCACCCCGGCGGGCTGGTCGCCCGGCTGGAGGACGTGAGCCTGCTCGGCGATGGCGAAGGCAGAGGGCGGGGCGGCGATCCCGGTCTCTGTCCGCCGGAATGGCGGCAAGATCCCAAGGTCCTCTACGTGGGCAACCTCCAGGCCTACCAGGGGATCGACCTGCTGCTGGCCGCCTTCGCCCACGCCCTCTCGCTGGTCCCCCGGGCGCGGCTGGTGGTGGTGGGCGGCGAGGCGGCGGAGATCGCGTGCTACCGGGGGGAGGCTGAAAGGCTGGGGATCGCCGGCCACGTCCTCTTCGCCGGCGCGCGTCCCGTGGAGTCCCTTGGCGACTGCCTGCGTCAGGCGGACCTGCTGGTGTCGCCCCGGGTGCATGGCACCAACACCCCGATGAAGGTCTACTCGTACCTCGACTCGGGCCGCGCCCTGGTCGCCACCCGCCTGCCCACCCACACCCAGGTGCTCGACGACGAGGTCGCCCTGCTCGTCGACCCCGAGCCCGGGCCGATGGGCGAGGGGCTCGCGCGCCTGCTCCAGGACGAGGTCCTGCGCGAGCGCCTGGCCGCCGGCGCCCGGCGGCTCGCGCGGGCGGAATTCACCCCGGAAGCCTTCCGCCGGAAGCTTCTGGCTTTCTACAATGCCGTCGCGGAAAGGATCGGAGAGGATGCCAACGATGGAGAAACCGCGCGACTCGAAGCTCGACACCCGGGCCCTGGGTGAGGCCCTCGCGGCCGCGCCGGACGCCGCCGCGCTCCAGCGGGCGCTCGGCCCGGTGGACCTCGAGAAGCTCTCGGCCAACGACGTGAGCCTCTGCTCGCGCGCCCTGCAGAAGCGGGCGGGGTCGCCGGACGCCCGGATCGCCTACCTCTCCAACTTTACCCTCGACCTCCTGCCGCGCTGGGTGGACGTCCACTTCGCCCGCGAAGGCCTGAGCGCCGCCCATCACGTCGGCGGCTTCGGCCAGTACGTCCAGGAGGTGCTCGGGGAGAGCTCCGGCCTCGTCCAGTTCCAGCCCGACCTCGTGCTGCTGGCCCTCTCCCTGCGCCTGCTGAGGCCGGAAGCCTGGGCGGCCTTCCCTGGGCTGTCGCCCGCAGAGCGGCAGGACCTGCGCGAGGACGTCGTCTCCCATCTCGAATCCTGGGCCCTCTCGGCCCTGGAGCGGCTGCCGGGCACCCTGCTGGTGGCCAACTTCCCCGTCCCTCCGCAGGCCGCCTTCGGCGTCGCCGACCTGAACGCCGAATACGGCGAGACCGAGTTCCACCTGGAGCTGAACCTCGCCATCCTGCGCCGCTTCAAGGGCCACCCCCGGGTGCAGGTCTTCGACGCCGACCGCCTGGCCTCCCGCTTCGGCAAGGACCGTCTGGTCGACCGCCGGATGTACTACCTGGCCAAGATGGAGTGGTCCCCGGCCTTCCTCGGCTGCGTGGCCGGCGAGCTCGTCCGCCACACCCGGGCCGCCCAGGGGCGGGCCCGCAAGTGCCTGGTGCTCGACCTCGACAACACCCTGTGGGGCGGCGTGGTGGGGGAGGACGGCCCCGCCGGCGTCAAGCTCGGCCACGGCGATCCGGAAGGCGAGGCCTTCCTCGACCTCCACCACCGCCTCAAGGCCCTCCAGGCCCAGGGCGTCCTGCTCGCCGTGTGCAGCAAGAACAACCCGGGGGACGTGCACGAGCTCTTCGACAGCCGGCCGGAGCTGCCCCTGAAGCTCGCCGACTTCGCCGCCGTCGAGATCTCCTGGGAGCCCAAGCACGAGGGATTGAAGAAGATCGCCGCCGCCCTGAACCTCGGCACGGACAGCCTCGTCTTCGTCGACGACAACCCGGCCGAGACGAGCCTGATCGCCCAGATGCTTCCCGAGGTCAAGACCGTGCTCCTGCCGCGCGACCCGGCCGAGTACGCCACCCTGCTCGACCGGCTCACCGACTTCGAGCGCACGGCCGTCCTCGAAGATGACGCGCGGAAGACCGCCCAGTACCACGAGCACCGGCAGCGCCAGGAGCTCCAGGCCGCCGCCGGCGACCTCGCCACCTATCTCGCCAGCCTGCGCACGGAGCTCGCGATCAGCCGCGCCAGGCGCGACGACCTGCCGCGGATCCACCAGCTCTTCACCAAGACGAACCAGTTCAACCTCACCACCCAGCGCTACACCCCGGCCGAGGTCGAGCGCTTCATCGCCTCGCCCATCTGCGAGCTCTGGGTGGCCCGCGGGCGGGACCGCTTCGGCGACCTGGGCACCGTCGGCGTCGTCCTCCTCAAGCGCGACGGCCGCATCGTCTACATCGACAGCTTCCTCATGAGCTGCCGGGCCATGGGCAGGGGCATCGAGACGGCCCTGATGAACCACCTGAAACACCGCCTGCTGGACGAGCCCGGCCACCTCGAGCTGCGCGGCCGTTTCGTCCCCACCGCCAAGAACAAGCCCGTCGAAACCTTCTACGAAGACCAGGGCTTCCGCCTCCTCGAGCGCCGGGAGAGCGGCGAGAAGCTCTACGTCCTCCGCCGCCACGAGACCCGCCTGACGCCCTGCGACTGGATCGAGGCCGTGCAGGACGTCATGGCGTTGGGGTTCCGGTAGAAGGAAAGGACCGCAGGTCCTTGAAGTCTTTGCAGTTCTCTTCTCCCGGCTCCGGGATGAGGCCCTCGGGGTCGGTGCTGGCCTGCCAGAGATCCCTGGCCTGGGCCAGCGCCTCGCCGGCTCCGGCGGGGTCGCCGGCCGCCCGGCGGGCGTTGGCGAGGTGGGCGTAGACGTACCCTTTCACCCGGGAGCGCCAGCCCTCGTCTCCGGGCACCTGCTCCGCGATCGACAGCGCGAGCTCCGCCAGCTCTATCGCCTCCTCAGGATCGGCGGCCGCCGCCCTCTCGCTCGACCCGCAGATCCGCACCGCCAGGGCCCAGTTCCGGGAAGACCGCAGAGACAGCTCGATCATCCGCCGCCGGCGGGGCATGGGAAGAGCCTCCAGCCCAAGCCAGGCCACCTCCGCCTCGCGGCGGGTTTCCTCCGGAGTCCGCGTGAAGGGAGCCGTAAGGTCGGCTTCGATGAGCTCGTAGGCGAACGTCAGGAGCGCCACCTCCACGGCCGTTCGGTCCACGGACTCGGCGCCTGACTCCGCCGCGATCCATCGCTCCGTGGTGCTGAGGACCTTGCTGAGAAATCGGCGAATATGGGCCGCCACGGGCCAGGGGATGGCCGCGGCTGCCGCCATCCGCCGCAGGACCCCTTCCGAAGGCACCTTCCCGCCGGACTCATACCGGGAGATGTCGCCCTGCTGGATTCCGCAGGCTTTCCCGAGCTCGGCCTGCGTCATGTTGGCCTGGAAGCGCAGGAAGACCGTGACCAGCCGCAGCCCATCCTTGACGTTCTTGCTTTGCGCCATTTTGATACCTCTTCCTGATTCCGCACATAGGTTATGTTCTCCGGGTGTACTTTTTTACGTAGAGCCGCCCCTGCGGCCATGGAGGCCGTGGTGGAGCGCTCTCGAAGGAGCCGCCCATGTCCACCTCCTCTCTGCGTCGCAAGGTTCTCGTCCTTCTCCTTCTCGCCTCTGTCCTCGCCGCTCCCGGAGCCTTCGCCGGGCCCCGTCGGCCGGTGAAAAGCCCCGAGCCGGTCCCTCGTGCTCTCGTCAGCCGTGCCTGGAGCTTCCTCGCGAGCCTCTGGAGCAAGACCGGCTGCAACATCGATCCCGACGGACGTTGCATTGGTGATGCAGGCAAACTGCCTCTTCCGCAGGACCATGCGGACACCGGCTGCCAGATCGACCCGAACGGCCGTTGCGGCTCCTAGACACTTAATGCTTGGCCTCTCCTGTCGTTCGCTGAGAGGCCGAGCGCCTTACTCTCTCCACTTCGGCGATCACCTGGCGCGCCAGCTCAACCGTGGCAGTCTCCTGCTGGGCGGCGTCGTAAAAGAGGGAGAGCGCCGCGAGAGCTTCGCGATGAATCCCCTGGGCCTTGAAGATCCACGTCATCGCGAGCGCCAACTCCCGCACCTCTGCCGTGCGTCCGGCCTCGATCCAGAGCACGGCGAGATCCAATGAGGAGCGGGCCGCGTCGTAGGGAAGCTGGCGGACCGTGAAGTCCCGGCGCACCTGCTCCAGGCCAACCGTGGCCTCCTCCTTCCGCCCCTGACCGGCTGCCACCTTCGCCGCCAGCCAGACGACGCGGATGAGGTCCAGTCCGTTGCCCAGCCGGACGGCCAACTCGCGCACCTGTGGCAGGATGCCAGTCGCCTCGGCGTAGCGTTCCAGGTGACATAGGTTGTTTGCTTCCTTGAAACGGAGCGCGAAGAGCAGGTGGAGGTCCCCCGAGGCTTCGACGAAGGGTCCTGCCTCCGCCAAGACTGCGAGCGCACTCTGGACATCACCCATCTGCTCGAAGACGTGTTCCTTCTTCAGGAGAATTCGCGCTGTCGACACTGGCTCACCTCTACTGCCGGCCTGGGCCTGATCGAGCAACGCCAAGGCTTCCGAAAAACGATGCTGCTCACGCCGGAGGGAGGCTTCGAGATCGAACATCCGCCATTCGGGGAGGAGATCGGGGTCAACGGCGGCTCCGGCCCTCCAGAGATCCCAGGCCCGGGCGAAGGCCTCGTCAGCTCCGGCGAAGTCATTGGCGACCCGGCGGGCGTTGGCGACGTGGGCCCAGACGTACCCCTTCACGCGGCAGCGCCAACCTTCTTCTCCCAACACCTGCTCGGCGATCCTCAACGCCAGATCCGCCAGCTCCAGCGCCGCCTCCGGCTTGTCGGCCGCCGCCCGTACGCTCGCCTCACACACCCGTACCGCCAGAGCCCAGCTCTGGAACTCCGGGAGGAACGTCACCAGATCGCGCCGCTCCTGACGGGTGGCGGTCTTCAGCCGCGTCCACAGCTCCTCGGCCTCCCGGCGCGCCTCCGCCTCCTTCGCCTTCCTCCTCCTGTGGGTCAATAAATCGCCGACCGTCTCCGCCACCGTCCACCCGGTGAAGATCACGGCGCGATTTATCCTCCGGCGGTCCTCGGGAGTGAGCGGGAAAGGCGAGGCGGCTTGCCTGGGCTCGTACCCGGTCAGGGAGTGGATGAAGAGCAGGGCTTCCACGGCCTCCGGCGAATAGCCGAGACGAGCCGCGATGGACTCCAGATCCTCGCGGCGAAGCGCCGCCTCGCCCCGCTCGTAGCGATAGAGCTGCCGGACGTCCGAGAGGCCCAGGCGGGAGGCCAGCTCCTTCTTGGACCAGCCCCGCTGCGAGCGCAGGTAGATCAGCGCCAAGGCTTCCGGTGACAGCTTTTCTCGCGGCATTGCCGAATCCCCCCTTGAAGCGGTTCCATTAGAAGATGTGCCCGCCGGCACGCTTTCGTGACACCGAATCCGGCGGAGTTTTTCCAGACTGCGCGAAAGATCGTCTCCGGAGCATAGTTTATAGGATCTTCAAGTTCCTTGATCAAGGAAGGAGAGCCGCCCCGTATCCTCACGGCCATGACAAAGCGAGAGCCCCCCACCCAGGAAGCCGAGGCGAGAGCCCAGGCGGAGCTTCAGAAGATCGTCAGAGACCTGGAGGCCATCCGTACACGGCTGATGGCCATCCACGGCAGCCTGCCCGTGCCGCCCACCGAGGGCATGATGTTGCTGGGCGAGGAGGAGATGGACGTCTCGATGGAAATCCGGGTCATCATCGAGTGCGTCATCGACGACAGCATTCGTCCCGCCATCCGGGATCTCGGGACGGCGGCGGCGTACCAGCCTGTTGTGCCGGAGAAGGGGCAGGAGACGTAGGGGCGGTTACAAGCCCGTTCCTACAAAGCTTTGAGAGCTCTGCTACGGTTCTAAGCAGTCCTCTTCTTCCGCCCGGGCAGAGCTGACGATACCCGCGACGGGCGAACGGCCATGGCTGTCTGTGCCTCCAGCCGTGCTAGAAGATCGGCTACTTGCTCTGTTATCCGAGCGCCGCCAATGTACTCGGATAGAACATTGCTGATGAACTGATTCACGCTCAAGTTATTGCGTCGGGCGGCCACAGAGACTGCTGAATGCAAACTGGGGGAGATCCTCAGGAGAAGCTTTCCGCTGTACTCCTGGCCCAACGGCTCGGGAACAGGGAGGCCCGCCTCCAGCCGGAAGGTGATCCAGTCGTTGCGGGCATCGTCAAGGTTGGCAATCGCCTCATCGGCACTGGCGCCTTGCGCCAAACATCCAGGAAGGTCCGGATGAGAGGCGACAAACATCCCTGCCTCTGAATCGCGAATCAACTCACACGGATAGTCCAGAGAGAGGAAGTCGTCGCGTGTCTTAGCCATCCTGCCGGTCGCTCCTTTCGGCTAGTTCTTCCGCCTCGGCGAGCTCAATGAGGTCGATGAGCTTACCGATGTATTTTGGTGCCAACGCTCGATCTCCACCATGGGGCTTTGGGAGGGTCAAAGTCCACCGGCCCCTCTGCCAGATTCCTCCGCGCTCCTTGCTCCCAGGCCTGTAGGTAAACCCATAAGCCTCAAGCAGCTCCTCGACTTCTGGAAGCGTACGGTTGGTTTTCTTACGGCGAAGCTCGTTGAGCAACTGCTCCTTCGTCTTTCGGACCACGGCTCACCTCTGGCCGCGAGAGGTGATATCGCATATGATATCTCCCTGCCCGGCTCTCGTCAAGGCACCTTTGGCTTAGGGCGCTTCGTGATCCTACAGCCAGCAGTTTCCACTTCACGCGATTTTCCGCCAGCGGCGGGTCCCTGAGCGATACTACCCGGATGCACCACTCCAAGGGCCCCGGCGTCCCCTTTCCGCCGCCATTCGTGTTCGTTCTCGGCTTCGCGGTGGGAGCTCTTCTCCAGCGGGTCTGGCCTCTGCCGGTGATCCCGGGTGGACGTTCAGCCGTGGCTCTGATGCTGGCATGGGCGCTCTTCC
>DATFNZ010000111.1:0-4282 GCA_035266085.1 Thermoanaerobaculia bacterium | reverse complement strand
GTACAGCGGCGTGCCCGGCTCGAGCTGGTCGATGAACCAGAGCCGCTCCTGGGCGAACGAGAGCGGCATCTCCGGGGAGCGCGGAGCCGGGACCAGGGGCGGCGCCGGCGGCAGGCCTGTCCGCAGGAGACCCTGCACGGATTCGGCGAGGCCGGCGACCGTGGGCGTTTCGAACAGGGCGTGCAGCGGCACCTCGACGCCGAAGGCGGCGCGCAGCCGGGCGCTCACCTGGGCCGCCAGGAGCGAGTGGCCGCCCAGCTCGAAGAAGCCGTCGTGCCGGCCCACCCGGGTAAGGCCCAGGACGTCGCACCAGATCCCCGCCACGACCTCCTCGACGGGGGAGAGAGTCTCGTCACCGTCGCTGATGGCTGCTGCCGCTTCCGGGGCGGGCAGCGCCTTGCGGTCCACCTTGCCGTTGGGGGTGCGCGGCATCTCCTCCAGGAGCACCCAGGCGGCGGGCACCATGTGGGCCGGCAGGCGGGCCGCCAGCCAGGCGCGCAGCTCACTGGCATCGGTCTCCGTCGCCGTCACGTAGGCGACCAGGCGGAGATCGCCGGGAACGTCCTCACGGGCTATCACCACCGCTTCGGAGATATGGGGATGGCCGCCGAGCACCGCCTCGATCTCGCCGGGCTCGATGCGGAAGCCGCGGATCTTCACCTGGTGGTCGGCCCGGCCGAGGAACTCGATCTCGCCGTCGGGCCGGCGGCGGAGCAGGTCGCCCGTTCGGTAGAGCCGGCCGCCGCCTGGAGCCGTGGCGAACGGATCGGGCCGGAAGCGGTCGGCCGTCAGGTCCGGCCGGCCCAGGTAGCCGCGGGACACCCCATCGCCGGCAATCCAACCCTCGCCCGGCACGCCCACGGGCACGGGCCGCAGCAGGGCGTCGAGCAGGTGGACGCGGCTGTTGGCCAGCGGCCGGCCGACGGCGGGAGCCTGCCGGTCGCCCTTGCCGATCCGGGCCGCCGTGGAGTAGGTGGTGTCCTCGGAGGGGCCGTAGAGGTTCCACAGCTCCTCGACGCCGGGCAGCTCGTGGACGCGGTCGGCCAGCTCACGGCGCAGCGGCTCGCCCGCGAGGTTGACTACCCTCACCGAGGCGGGCAGGGCGCGGGCGCGGGCCAGCTCGGCCATGGCCGAGGGAACGGTGTTGACCAGGGTGACCTCGTCCGCAGCCGGCAGCTCGGGCAGGGCCAGGGCGTTGTCGGCCAGCACCACGGCGCCCCCCATGGCGAGCGGGGCGAAGATCTCGAACACCGACAAGTCGAAGCACACCGAGGTGGCGGCAAGCGTCCGGGCCAGGCGCTCGCCGTAGGTCTCCAGGGACCAGGCAACCCGGGCCACGGCGCTCTCGTGGCGGATGGCGACCGCCTTGGGCCGGCCGGTCGAGCCGGAGGTGTAGATGAGATAGGCGTTCTGATCCGGATGGATCCAGCCGCGCGGCAGCTCCCTTTCGGACGCCTCTTCTCCTCCCAGCATCAGCACCCGGCCCGCGAACGGCGGCAGGGAGGAGATCAGCTCTTCCTGGACGAGGACGGCGGCCGCGCCGCTGTCTTCCAGCAGGAAGGCCAGCCTCTCGGGCGGGTACTCGGGGTCGAGCGGCACGTAGGCGCCGCCGGCCCGCAGGACGCCGAGCAGGGCGGCGATGAGATCGGGGGTGCGGCGGCTGAAGACGCCCACCCGCACCTCGGGACCCACGCCCTCGCCACGAAGCCGGCTGGCGATCGCCTCGGCACGGCCGCGCAGCTCGCCGTAGGAGGTCCGCTCCGTCCCCCAGATCAGGGCCACGTCCCCAGGGGTACGCTCCGCCTGATCCCAGAACAGCTCGTGCAGGCCGCGGTCCCTGGGGAATGCGGCCTCCGTGGCGTGCCACTCCAGGATCTGGGCGCTCTCGGCGGCGGTGAGGACCGGCAGGCCGGCGATGGGCGCCTCCGGATCGGCCGCTGCCGCGGTGAGCCAGGTCTCCAGGTGCCCGAGCAGCCGCGAGCCGGTCGCCGCGTCGAACAGGCCGGCGTCCATCTCCAGGCCGCCGGTGCCGTCGCCGTTGAGCGCCAGCGTCAGGTCGAACTTGGCCGTGCCGGTGTGGAGGGGAACGTCCGCCACCGTAAGCCCCGGCAGCTCCGGCCGTGCGGCGGGGCCGTCCTGGAACGCCAGCATCGCCTGGAACAGCGGGGTGCGCGAGAGGTCGCGCCGCGGCTGCAGCTCCTCGACGAGGCGCTCGAAGGGGACATCCTCGTGGGCCGAGGCGGCGAGCACCGTCGAGCGTACGCGGCCGAGCAGCTCGCGGAAGCTGGGATCGCCGCTCGCGTCCACGCGCAGGGGGAGGGTGTTGACGAGGCAGCCGATCAGCCCTTCGGCCTCGGCGCGGGAGCGGTTCGCGACCGGCGAGCCGATCACCGCGTCGTCCTGGCCCGTCCAGCGCTGGAGCACGGCGGCGAAGCCCCCGAGCAGAGCCATGAACAGGGTCGCGCCGTCGCGGCCGGCCACCGTCCGCAGAGCGCGCAGGAGCCCTTCCGGGAGACCGGCGGGCAGTGCCGCGCCGCGCGAGGAGCGCACGGCCGGCCGCGGGCGGTCGGTGGGCAGCTCCAGGGCTTCGGGGGCGCCGGCGAGCTGCTCCCGCCAGAAGCCGAGGCGCTCGCCGAGAAGGCCGCCATCGAGGCGGGCACGCTGCCAGACGGCCCAGTCGGCGTACTGGACGGGCAGCTCCGGCAGGGTCTCGCCCGCGTACAGCGCGGCCAGATCGCGGAGGAAAATGCCGGCCGAAACGCCGTCGAACACGGCGTGATGGAAGACGGCGAGCAGCAGGTGGTCGTCCTCGCCGATGGACGCCAGCACGGCGCGGGCGAGCGGACCGTTCGCGAGATCGAAGGGACGCCGGGCTTCGTCCTCAATATTCTCAGGATCGATTCGCTCCAATGGCGGCGCCGTGGGGGCGATCACCTGAACGGGCCGCCCGTCCACCAGGGCGAAGGTGGTGCGCAGGGCCTCGTGACGCCGGACGATCCCGTCCCAAGCCGCCCCAAGCGCCTCGACGTCGAGTGGGCCGCGCAGGCGCAGGGCCAGGGGCAGGTTGTAGACGGCGCTGCCGGGCTCCAACTGGTCGATGAACCAGAGCCGCTCCTGGGTGAAGGAGAGGGGGAGCGGGGCGTCGCGGCCCACTCGCCTCACGGGGGGCTCGGCGACGACCGTCCCGGAGAGCTCCAGCCGCGCGGCCATCGCTGCCACGGTGGGAGCCTCGAAAAGGGCGCGCAGCGGCAGGTCGGCTCCGGCGAGGTCGCGCAGCCGCGAGGCGGCGCGGACCGCCAGCAGAGAGTGGCCGCCCAGCTCGAAGAAGTTGCCGTGACGGCTCACCCGGGGAAGGCCCAGAACTTCGCACCAGATCTCCGCCACCGCCTGCTCGGCCGGCGAGAGCGGCCCGTCGTCCTCGATCGCGGCGGTCTCCGTCTCCGGGGCGGGCAGGGCCTTGCGGTCGACCTTGCCGTTGGGAGTGCGCGGCATCTCCTCCAGCAGCACCCAGGAGGCGGGCACCATGTGGGCCGGCAGGCGGGCCGCCAGCCAGGCGCGCAGAACGCCGGCGTCGGTCTCTGCCGTCACATAGGCCACCAATCTCGGATCCCCGGCAGCGTTCTCGCGGGCCACGACCACGGCCTCGGATACCTGGGGGTGGCCGCCGAGCAAGGCTTCGACCTCGCCGGGCTCGATGCGGAAGCCGCGGATCTTCACCTGATGGTCGGCCCGGCCCAGGAACTCGATCTCGCCGTCAGGCCGGCGGCGCGCCAGGTCGCCCGTCCGGTAGAGCCTGCCGCCGCCTGGAGCCGTGGTGAACGGATCGGGGCGGAAGCGGTCGGCCGTCAGGTCGGGACGGCCGAGATAGCCGCGGGCCACTCCCTCGCCGCCCATCCACAGCTCGCCCGGCACGCCCACGGGCACGGGCCGCAGCACGGAGTCGAGCAGGTGAGCGCGGCTGTTGGGCAGCGGCTGGCCGATGGCGGGAGCCCGGCGATTCTCTCTATCGATCCGGGCGCCGGTGGAGTAGGTGGTGTCCTCGGAGGGGCCGTAGAGGTTCCACAGCTCCTCGACTCCGGGCAGCTCGTGGATGCGGTCGGCCAGCTCTCGGCGCAGCGGCTCGCCGGCGAGGTTGACCACCTTCACCGATGCGGGCAGGGCACGGGCGCGCGCCAGCTCGGCCATGGCGGAGGGCACGGTGTTGACCAGGGTGACCTCGTCCGCGGCCGGCAGCTCGGGCAGGGCCAGGGCGTTGTCGGCCAGCACCACGGCGCCCCCCATG
>DATFNZ010000110.1:0-47525 GCA_035266085.1 Thermoanaerobaculia bacterium | reverse complement strand
GCTGGAAGCCCATCCGCTCGTACCAGCGGGTGAGCTTGCCGCTGCCGTTGTCCTGGCTCTCCAGGGTGACCCGGGCCTTGCCCATGCGCATCCCCTCGCGGGCGGCCTCCCGCATGAGCTGGACGCCGGCGCCCAGCTTGCGGTGGTCGGGATCGACCTTCAGGTTCACGACCCGGACGGCGTCGCGGTCCGCGTTCAGGACCTCCACCGAGCCCACCTCCCGGCCGCCGGCCGCGATGCGGATACGGCGGGTGTCGCCGTTGCTCGAGGTGACGACCCGGAAGTCCGGCTTCGCCTGGACGGACTTCACCGGCACCGGATTCCTGACGGCGCCCCGGGCCGGGTCGGGCTTGGCCTGGGCCGGCATGGGCATGGAGGCGACGCGAATTCCCATCCGCTCGGCCTCCGCCTCCATCAGGGGGTCCTGGACGACCGCCACGCCGCTGCCGAACGGGTTGCGGACGCGGCCGGCCCGCTGCTGCACGACGTGGGTGAGCTCGTGGCCCAGCAGCCGCTGGCCGTAGGGAGTGCCGGGATCGTACTGCCCAGGGGCGAAGTAGAGGCTGGAGCCGAGGGTGAAGGCCAGGGCGCCGATCGCCGGCGCCTCGGGGCCGACGTGGATCCGGACGTCCGAGAAGTCGGCGTTGAAGAAGGTCTCCATCTTCTGCCGCACCGGCTCCGGGAGAGGCTTGCCGGACGCGCGCCCCTGGAAGTTCGAGAGGTGCGACGGGAGCTGCGTCGCCGAGCCCGCGTTGGGCTGGGCCGTGCCGGGCGGCTGGGCGGCCCCGATCCATCGCTGCGCCTGGACGATCCGCGAGAAGCCGCCGGGGAAATATCCCTGGAGGATCTGGGGCCGTCCTGCCGGGCGGACCGGCAAAGTGCGGTTCGGCGCGGGAGGCCGCTGGGGCGGGAACGATGGCGGTTGGGGCATGGCGTTGCTTTCTTTTGAGCAACTTGATGGTTTGGAAACAAGGTTACTCCGGTTTGGGGCGGGTGGCAAGGGGCGGGGCGGGGCTCCCTCGCCCCGTGAGCGCCCTCATCACCCCGGCCCTCTTCTCCCCGCCTCCCTCCCGCCGGCCGGGAGAAGAGGGAGTGGTTTGTCTAAAACGAAGAGCGGTTGTCTTTGCTTCTTCATTCCCCTTCTCTCCCGGTCGGTGGGAGGGAGGCGGGGAGAGAAGGGGGTAGGGGGTTATGAGGGCCGGCCCCGAAGGGGCCGCTGCTTCTTGGCTCACAGCAGCCGGAGCTGCTCCGGCCGCCGCGGCCCCCCCACCGGCTCGATCCGCACCTCGAGCAGCGCCTCCTCCAGATCCGCCAGGAAGGGCGAGGGACACGTTTCGAACGTCTGCCCCCGGAGGGTCCTCTTGCGGCTGTGGAAGAGGAAGAGGCGCGAGCGGGCGCGGGTGATGCCGACGAAGAAGAGGCGGCGCTCCTCGGCGAGGTCGCCCGGCTCGGAGCCCGGCCAGGTCAGGGGGAGGAGGCCGTCCTCGCAGCCGGCCAGGAACACCACCGGCCACTCCAGGCCCTTGGCGGCGTGGAGGGTGAGGAGGGAGACGCGCTCGGCCCGCGGGTCCCAGGCGTCCACCTCGCCGCCCAGCGCGGCTTCGGCCAGGAAGGCATCGAGATTGGACCCCGAGCGGAGGGCCAGCGGCCGGAGCAGCTCGGCGGCGGCCAGGAGAGCCGTGCGGTCGACTGGATTTGCGATCGCCCCCTCCGACATCTCCAGGACGGTCCTCTCCAGGAGCGTCTCGACGTAGAGGCACGGCGCCTCGGCGGCCCGCTTCTGGAGCGCCGGCAGGAGCGCCCGCACGCCCGGCTGCTCGGCCAGGGGACGGTGGGAGCGCTTCTGGAACGGGATGCCGGCCCGGCCGAGGGCCTCGATCAGCGGCGGCGCCTGGGCTTCCGTGCGGTAGAGGATGGCGACGTCTTCGAAGGAGAGCTGGTCCCCGGAGCCCCCATCCGCTGCGGCTTCATCCCCGGCACGGACCCGGCCGCTGTCGAAGGAGAAGGCGGAGGTGCCGCCCACCAGCCGCTCCAGGGTGTGGACCACCAGCTCGGCCTCCGCCCTCTCGCTCGCCGCCCCCTGGACCACGACCCGCTCGGCGGCGCCGCCGCGGACGGCCACGAGGCGCCGGTCCGGCACCAGGCTCCCCGGGCGGATCGCCTGGCAGGCAGCCTCGACGAGCAGGCGCGTCGAGCGGTAGTTGCGGGTGAGGTGGACGACCCGCGCGCCCGGGAAATCCAGCCGGAAGCGGAGAAAGAAGCCGACGTCCGCCCCCCGGAAGCCGTAGATCGACTGGTCGGGATCGCCGATCGCGCAGAGGCTGCCTTCGGGGGACGATAACAGGCGGACCAGGGCGTACTGGAGGGGATCGATGTCCTGGTACTCGTCGATCGAGATCCAGCGGAAGCGCCGGCGGTAGAGGTCCACGAGGTCCGGACGCTCGCGGAGGAGGGCCAGGGGCTTCAGGAGCAGGTCGTCGAAGTCGAGCAGGCCGCGGCTCTCCAGGGCCCGCTCGTAGAGGCCGGTCCGTTCGGCCAGCTCCTGAGAACAGGCGGCGTCGGCATCGCTCCCCCGGAGCCGGCGCAAGCGGCCGATCTCCTCGAGAGCCCGGTCGGCCTTCAGCCCGGAGAGGTCGAACAGCTCGCGGGCGATCTCCGCCCGTTCCTGGGGCGCCGCGACCCGGGCCTCGACCGCCTGCTCGCGCAGCAGGATCAATCCCAGGCCATGGAACGTCGCCACCAGGACGCGGCCCACGGCGGCGGGGACGAGAGCGGCCAGCCGCTCCTCCATCTCGGCCGCGGCCCGGCGGCTGAAGGTGACGGCCAGGCACTGCTCAGGAAGGGCTCCGCGCTCGAGGATCAGATGGGCCAGGCGGTGGGTCAGCGTGCGGGTCTTCCCCGTCCCCGGCCCGGCGACGATGAGCAGCGGGCCCTCCACGGTCTCGGCGGCGGCGCGCTGGTCGGGGTCGAGGCCCCTCACTCCCCCAACCCCCTCTCTCCCCGCCTCCCCCCCTGCCGCCGGGAGAGAGGGGGCTTCAAGAGAACGGTCCTGCTCCCTCTTCTCCCGGAGGACGGGAGGGAGGCGGGGAGAAGAGGGCCGGGGTGATGAGGGCTTCGCCGCGAACAGCGGCGCCACCACCGACCGCCCCCGGATCTCGTCCGGATCGAACAGGCGGATCACCCCGTACTCGCCGTCGTAGCCCGCGTCGCGGCGGACGTCGCCGGCCCGCAGGCGCGTCAGGGCTTCGAGGAGGAGCCCGTCGCCGGCCCGGGCCACGTCCTCCAGGGGGAGACGCTCCAGGATGTCGATCTCCGGTCCCAGACGGCCGACGAGGTCCGCAACGGCCCGCTCGACGGTGAGCGACTTCGCGCCCACGCCGTGGATCTCCGCCAGCACCTCCGGCAGGGGCACGAGACAGCGGTAGGGATCGGTCCTCCCCTGCCCTCTCGTTTCATCGAGCCGGTCGGCCAGCTCCTCGACGCGGTGCATCACGCCCACGGTCAGCCCCTTGCCGCAGGCCGGGCAGAGGCCGTCCAGGCGGCGGGTCTCCGGCGGCTCCAGGCGCACGCCGCAGGCGCGGTGGCCGTCCATGTGGTACTTCCCCTCCTCGGGGAAGAACTCCACCGTGCCGCCATAGCCCTCCCCCGTCTCCAGGGCCCGCCGGATGGCGAAGTAGTCGAGGTCCGTGTCGAAGGAGCAGGCCTCGCGGCCCAGCATGGGCGGCGAGTGGGCGTCCGAGTTGCTGACCAGGGTGAAGCGGTCGAGCTTGGAGACGCGCCAGTTCATCGGCGGGTCCGAGGAGAGGCCCGTCTCGACGGCGAAGATGTGGGACGCCAGATCGCCGTAGCACTCCTCCACCGAGTCGAAGCCCGACTTCGAGCCCAGCACGGCGAACCAGGGCGTCCACACGTGGGCGGGCACGAGATAGGCGTCCGGGCCGCTGGTCAGCGTGATCTCCAGGAGGTGCCGCGAGTCGAGCCCCAGGATCGGCCGGCCGTCCGAGGAGATGTTGCCGATCGCCCCCAGCCGCTCGCGGATGCGCCCCGCCGTGTCGAGGTTCGAGGCATAGATCAGGTGGTGGACCTTGCGGGTGCGGTCGCCCTTCTTGTAGATCGTGGAGATCTCGACTTCCAGCAGGAAGCGGACCGGCCCGTGGCAGGAGGGAGGAAGCTGCCGCTCCACCTCGCGCTCGATCTCCGGCCGCAGGCGGAACAGCCCCGGCTCGGCCGGCACGAGCTTGGTCCGGATCTCCTCGAACCAGGCCGGATGGGTGAAGTCGCCCGTTCCGACGACCGTGATCCCCTTCCGGCGCGCCCAGATCGCCAAGTGCTCGAGGTCCGCATCCCGGCTCGTGGCCCGGGAGTATTTGGAATGGACGTGAAGGTCGGCGTAGAAGGTCACGGCATGGGAAGAAGGAACAGCGGGGACGATACATGGGTGGGGCGGTTCTGTCCAGCGGTAATTTCTCGTGCGGAAGCGTTTCCCTCCAATGTAGAGACGCCTTGCAGGCGTCTCCTTGCAGGCGTCTCCCGGGGCGGGGCAGAGGGTCACCTTGTGCGAAATCGCCCCGCGGGAACGAATCGGCGGACCAGGAAGACGTTGCCCGCCTCGGAGACGCCTGCAAGGCGTCTCTACATTGGGAGATTGACGCCCCCCCTGAGGGGAGAAACATCCCCGCGTCGTTGTCGTATTAGAGGAAGGAGAAGAACATGTCACCCACCGCCCAGGAAGCCATGAAGTCCCGCCGCCTGCTGCTGTTCCTGCTCGGCCTCGCCCTGGTGCTGAGCCTGGTGAGCTCGGTGCGTGCTCAATCGAGCGAGACGTCCGGCGCTTCCCGGTCCACCAGGGCCGTTCTCACCTCGCCGCCGCAGTAGGCCCGCACCAGATCGGCGAGCGCTTCGGCGGCTTCGGCCACCTGCGCGCGCCCCACGAGGGGCAGCCCTTCGATCACCAGAAAGGCGTCGCGGGTCCCGGCCGTCAGCTTGGTCCGGTCCGCTTCCTTCCAGTTCCAGCGGCGGCAGATCGCGCCCGCGTCATCCTTGTAGATCACCTCGCCGGCACGCGGCGCCCGCTCCTCGGGCTCGCCCAGCAGGCGGACCGGCGGCTCGCTGTCGCCGGCGATGGCGAGGAGGACGTCGCCCTCGATCCGGTCCAGGTCCTCGCCTCCCACCGGCAGCAGGTAGCGCAGGGAGACCGTGTTGTAGAGGTCCACCAGGGTATTGATGTGCGGCAGGGCATGCCCCTTCGACACCCGGCGCACCAGGTTCTCGATCGACGACGGGTAGTCCTTGGGCTTGGCGCCGAACTTCCGGTAGGCCTCCCGCCACGGCGCGATGTGGGGATGGTCGGGGATGGAGACGCCCGCGGCGAACGTCTCGCGGACCCGCTCCTCCTCGCGGCGCAGCTCGGCGAGGAGGGCGTCCGGATCACCAGTATTGTTGATCCCATGGACGACCACGACGCCGAGAATGGCGTCGGGGAACGAGGCGAAGATTTCCGGTGTGACGCGCAGGATCATCTCGAATTTCCTTTCAAGCTCTACTTGCCAGACAGGTTACCGCTCCGAAGCCCTCACCTCCCCGGCCCTCCTCTCCCGGTGAGGGGGGGAGGGAGGGGTCGGGAGAGGGGCAGGGGTGAGGGTTCATTCCACCGCCCGCGGCGTCGCCTGCAGCCAGACGACGCCGAGGACTCCCGCGAGGGTGAGCAGGCTGCCGCAGAGCTGGAGAGGTTTCAGCCGGTCGCCCAGGAGCACGGCGCCGAAGAACAGGCTGAGGACGACCGTGAGCTGGGCCATCACCCCCGCCTGCAGGTTGGTCACCCAGCGGTAGGCATAGGTCATGAGGAGCTGGGCGGCGATCGAGCAGACGCCGACGACGGCGAGCAGTCCCCACTCCCGCGGGGTCGGCGCCCGGAAGCTGGCGATCCCCAGGGGCGCCGCGGCGAGCAGCCCGAAGGCCGAGAAGCTGCCATAGATGGCCCACGATCCCTCGGTGCGGCGGGCGGCGCGGATGGCCGTGACGGCGGCCCCGGAGAGGACCGCCGAGACCAGCCCCACGGCTTCCCAGGTACCGAAGCGCAGACGCTCCCCCAGGTCCCCGCCGCCCCCCGCCACCAGCACCACGCCGGCGAAGGCGGCGGCCAGCGGTACCAGCAGCCGGCGGTCCACCCGCTCGCCCAGGAACAGGGCGGCGAAGGCCACGCTGTAGATCGGCGCGGAGTAGTTGAGCAGGGTCGCGATGCCCACCGGCACGTGGGCGATGGCAAGGAAATAAAGGAGCACGGAGGTGCCGCCGAAGATCCCCCGATAGAGCAGCAGGTCGAGGCGCTGAAAGGTGATGGCCTTGCGTCCCAGCGACGGCACCAGCAGCACCGGCACCAGCATGAACGCGAAGCGGAGGAACGCCACCTGGCCGCCCGAGAGCCGGGCCGACGCGAGCTTCGCCGCCAGCGCCATGACGGCGAAGCAGACGGCGGACAGCGCGATCAGGAGCAGCGGACGGCGGGACGGCACCGGCGGATCATGTCATTTCTCTCGAAGAGGGTGTCTCGGAAGAGCCGGAAGAGGGTCAAATTCGACCCGCGATCCGGCGCCGCCCGGGCATGAATGCCCGGGCTAGGTAAAACAGCCGGCTGAAGCCGACTGAGTCCCCTTCAGGGGGCTCTTTCGAGTAGCCCGGGCATTGATGCCCGGGCGGCGCTCGGCTCGAAAGCGGATCGATGGGTTTCTATACGCCGGAAGGAAGGGGAAGTTGCGACGGCCCGGCCCAAGGAAGCAAAAAAGGGGGGCGTGCAACCCGCACGCCCCCGAACGGTTTACTTGGTTTCAGGATTCGACGGCGGCACCGGAACCGGAGCCGTTTCCGGCGGCTGCGGCGTCGTCGTCTTCTTCTTGGTCTTGTAGCGGGAACGCCCTCGAAGCGGGCTCGCTCCGTACTCGACCAGCCGCTCGTTGTCCAACCCGTAGTGGGCCTTGAGCGCGGCTCGAATTCTTGAGGCCAGAGCGTTTCCCTGCTTCAGGAGGAGACGCCTTTCCTGCGACTCCTGCTGCTTGATGCCCTTGCGCGTCTCCAGCCGGATCGAAAGATCCCGCGCCTGGGCCAGCACCAGCTCCAGCGGCCCCGCGTGGATCGACAGATGGGGAACCTCGGAGAGGCTCCCCCGGACGTTGGCCACCAGCTTCTCCCAATTGATGATGAGCTCGGCAATGGATGTTCTAGCCATTGATCTTTCCTTTCGTTCGTGGTTTCTGATCGTGTTTCAAGTCGTGGTTCGTGGTTCGTCAGCCGAGCTGACGGGCGAATTCGAGAACGGACGTCGTAAGGACGCCGTACCCTCTCCGGCACTGAAGGGTGAGAGCCACCCGGTTGCCGTCGATCCTCAACTGCACCCTCTGGCGGTCCGCCGCGGCCATGTCGGCCACGTACGAGGCGAACCTCGCGGCCCCAGTGGGCTGGCCGAACTGCCGGAACCGGGTGAGCGCCTTGCCTCCGGGCGCCAGCTTCCATCCCGGCATGGCCTTCAGCTCCTCCTGAACGCGCTCGGCCTTCAGCTTCTCCTCGCGCCGCGGCCGGCGCCTCAACTCCGCAACTGCCTGCGTCTTGTTCGTGCTCATCTGAATAGAACCTCCTTGGGTTCGTTAAACCTCCGATCGCCTTCATGGCGCCGGAAGACCTCATTTCTCTTTCGCCGGACCGTAGAGGTGGCTGGCCCGCCAGAGCAGGGCGAGCGCCTCGTCCAGCCGCTCCTGCCTCATCCGCAAGCGGGCCAGCATCTGGCAGAAGACGGCCCGCTCGAGCGAGCGCAGCGGTCCCGTGAGATGGAACGCCGAGCCCCGGAACGCCTCGTCCGCCATGGTGAGCCTGCCCTGCGAGCAGAGCGCGTTCCCCAGCAGGCAGCAGGCCCGGGCCGTCAAGCTCTGCGCGCTCTCCGCGGACATGCCCGGCGCGGCCTTCACGGCCACCAGGAGAGCCAGCCGCGCCAGCTCCTCCGACCTCCGGGCGTCGGCCTCGAGCTGCCCCTTCTCCAGCATCAGCTCGGCCAGGTGGGGCTGATGGAACCGCGCCTCCCTCCTCACCGCTCCCGCCCTCTCCCTCACCGGCCGGATCCGCAGCTTCCTCAGCAGCTCCGAGGCCTCGTCCCGTCGCTCCCGAAACTCCTTGCCTTGATGATTGCCCTGATAAATCGTGTCGTCTCTCATTCATTTTCTCCGGGCGCCGCCCGTCTTCGGGCTTGGGCGCTCCATCCAAGGTTTCAGCAGCCGGGCCATGGCGCTCAGATGCCCGAACAGCTCCTGCAACTCGGCCGTGGAGATCGACTCCTGGAGAGCCTGGGGAGAACGGCCCAGCCCCAGCTCTTCGAACCCCACGTCCAGCACCTCGCTCAGCGCCACCAGGTCCTCCAGGGACGGAGCGTTCAGCCCCAGCTCCCACTTGCCGAGCCGCCCTCGAGACACGCCCATTCGCCGGGCCAGCTCCGCCTGCGTCCACCCCTTCCGCTTGCGCTTCAGGACCAGCCGCCGGCCCAGCTCCTGGCGCAACACCCCTTTGGGCGTCCGCCCCTTGGATTCACTGTTTGCGCTCACTGGATGCGTATAGTCGATCTATGGACTCTATTTGTCAATGTTATCTCCATAAAGATTCCTCCGTTCTCCAAGAGGTCCCATGTTGACAAATACGGTCCGGTGGGAGTAAGTTCCGTCTGTCAGAAACATTTGTCGCGCGCTTCGGCGTCGTTGCCATCGCTTTCCGGTATCGACGGCCACGATGGGAAGGGGGAGAATTACGATCCTGAAGGGGAGAATTCCGACCCTTTTCGAGGCACTGGCGGCACTCTTCGAGAAGGATCATTTGCACTCGCGGGCGAACGGGCCATGGCGGCTTCCGGGCCGTTCCGCGAGTAGAGGAGGTCGAGATGTCTCAGCGGAATCGAATCGTCTGCGCCGCGATCGGCTTGGTGGCGGTCCTCTTGATGGCCACGCCGGCAACCTCCCACGCCGCCGTGCTTTGGGAGGGCAGAATCCCCGGGGTCAGCGCCCTGGAGCGGGTCTGGGATTGGATGACGGGGCTCCGGCCGAGCGGCTCTCCCCGGAAGCCGGCGGCCCGGTGGGAGAAGGAGGGCGGCGCAGTGAATCCTGATGGCCGACCGACAGCCGTGCCTATAGCTCCGACGACACCGCCAGCTAATTTGGAGGAAGGCGGCGCAATCAATCCGGATGGCGTCAGGTAGCTCCCGCCGGGGGAACTACGCCTCCGGCACTAGTGCCCGGAACTCGTAACGGAGAACTGGTAACAGGAACCACCTTGTGAAAGAATGTAGAGACAAGGGAGGAAACCTGTGGACCACCATCCGACTCCGGCGGAGATGGAATTGCTCTTGCTCGGCGGCACCTCCGCCGCGCGCAGTCGTGCCATCGTCGCGCACCTCCTGCGTGGTTGCGCGGTATGCAGCGCCAGACTGGCACGCTATCTTCCAGGGCTGTTGCGACTGGCGAGCCGCTTTGAAGCCCCGCCACCACCCCGGATGGATAACTACGACGAGGTTCTCGACCGGGCATTTGCTGCAGTTGGAATGCTGCTTCCCCCTTCCAAGACCCTGGAACAGAAGAAACAGGAAGCCCTGGATTTACTCGCGTCCCGTCGGCTGGAGGGAGCCGAAGACGTACCGTCGGACCTACACGGTCTTCCTATGTATGAGGCTCTCCTGGAGCGGAGTTGGGCGCTCCGCCACCACGATCCTGACCAGATGGTGCAGTTTGCTCACTCCGCGGTGCTCCTCGCCGAACGACTGAATGAAGGAGAGTTCGGAGCGCGTCAGCTTGTGGATCTCCGGTGCCGTGCCTGGGCTGAGTTGGGGAATGCCTACCGCGTGGCTGATGAGTTGGACTCGGCTGAGGTGGCGCTGGGTCGGGCAACCGATCTCTATTTGGAAAATGGGGACAACCTTTTCACAGGCCGTTTCTTTACCATTCAAGCTTCTTACTATACAGCTCGCCGCCTTTTCGAATTGGCGGGTGCATCTTTCGATTTCGCGATCAATTTTTACCAACAACATAGGGACAAGCACTTGGCATCCCGCACGTTGATCATGAAAGGCATCTTCTTGGGATATCGGGGAAACACAGAAGAGGCAGTCCTCCTCATCCAGGACGGACTGGCTTCTGTAGACGAGTCACGTGATCCCCGGCTCGTGTTCTCCGCTCTGCAATCCAAAGCTTGGTTCCTCGTGGACTGCGGGCGCTATCGTGAAGCCCGGAGAACACTCTTTGATCTGCGGCGTCGAGGGCTTGATCCCGGTGGCCGTGTCAACGAGCTGAAACTCCGCTGGCTTGAGGGACACATCCAAGTCGGTATGGAAGAGCTCGGCCGTGCCGAGCTGACTCTCCAGGAGGTGAGGCAGGGATTCGAAGAGGCCGGCTTGGGCTACAAGGCAGCCCTTGCAGGCCTAGAACTTGGAGCGGTCTGGCTCCGGCAGAGGCGGCTCGATGAAGCCGAGAAGTTGGTGTTGGAATGCGCCGACGTCTTCATCTTCCTCAGGATCCAGCGGGAAGCCCTGGCGTCGGTCCTGGTGGCTCGGAAGGCGGCCGAGACGCGCTGCCTGACCCTGGGTCTGCTTCAGCAGGTCATCGACCTTCTGCACAGGACGGAGCGGGACCCGAGTGCCCGGCTTGAGCCGGAGCCGTAGGACTCTGGTGGAAGAAGTTGGCTCGCTGTTGGGATCGGCTGTCAGCCCTCGTCTCCATGCCAGCCAACTTCGGAAGTTCACCTCACGGCAGCCGCGTGCGGTCAAGGATGGATGGCTAGCCTGGCAAACATGGTCCCGGTCCCTTTGAACAAGATGAACCCTTTCAAATAAATCGTTTACTGACACAGGCGGCGCGACTTTTATATCAATCTTGGGATCTCAAAGAGCGTGAAGAGGCTGGGTTCATCAGAGGGCCGAAGCCACTGACCCTTAGAGAGGGCGGGACTCTACCCGTACGGCAACAACCTGCTCTGGGTGCATACACCATTAGGCGGCAAAGAGGGTAATTGAGGTGTTAGCAGAGGCTGACAAGCGGTTCCGGCACTTTGTAGCAGTCTATCGATGTGACGTGGTTACGTCAGGTCCGATGAAGATCGTCTGCGGAGACACAAAAGTCGAACTCTTCCGAGATGAGCGCACGTTCTTTCCTGCCGAGTATCGCAGCGCGGTCATTGCCGTCGTCCAAGACGCTGAATTCTGTTTTCCGGTACATCCACCTCTGCCACTGGATGGAAAGTGTCAGCACCTCGTGCTGTCGGTGCGAACTAAAATAGGCCGCACTGAAGCGCAAGCGAATTGTGAGGCTGAGATCGACCGGGCCATCACCCTCCTTTCAGCTGTCGTGTCGCCGGATCTATTCCGGACGCTTCTGTTTCGCGGTTGGCTTCAGGGGGGACCTCCGAGCCGGGACCTTGGATTGGTCGTCAAAGCGATTGATCCTATCACGATAGACTCAAAGTATCTTTCCGCGAAGCTAGCGAAAGCAGAGTATGCAGTGTCGCGACTACACGCACTGCGTGGAAGGTTCGAATTGATGTCCCGTTTTGTAGCTAAGGGTCTAGCAGAACCGCTAGGTGAAGAAGGCTACATTTGGCTATGGACGGCGCTAGAAGTGTTTCCCATGGTTGGTACCTCGAATATCAAGACTATCTCAGAGTTCCTCGCCGGGTATTTGGGAGAGTCACCTTCCTTAGTGAAGGAGAAGCTGAGGATCGGATGGCTGTTTGGGATGAGATCAAAATTGGTTCACGACGGCCGCTTGCCGGTCCAGCAAGACGGCAAATTCGCAGCCCTGACGGAGTTGGAACACGTGGTCGTCGCTGTAGTGCGCCATGCAGCCGCCCTGCTGTACGATGGCGCTCTTGATCGTGCCTTGGGACGCACTGAGTAGCCGCCTAACTTTGGACAGCTTTGACGCGCGCTCTCAGCCCTTCAACGGCGAGACTTCGGTGGTCTACCGGGTCACATTTTCCTTGTTATGGTAAGATTCAACTAATCAGGAAGCGGGTAGAATCGAATAATTGCGAGCGGACCATTTGAATTAGAGTCACCAAAGCGATCTCCGCCAATTCGTCTACCAGAATTTCTTGATGATCAAGCGTCCAAGTGTAACTGTTCTGCCCAGCAAAACGGAGCTTCCACTTCTGGTCCTTGCTCATACCTGAGACGTGAATTGTTATGTAGCCGACCTCTCCTGTCCCCACGGTTAGATACAGGTAACGCCTATCATTACCTGGCAGGTAGAAAGATATCGCTCCGCCTTCCGATCTAAGTTCAAATTTTCCGTTAAACCTCCCATTAACTTCCTGCAAAAGACCATTCATTGCAAACCAAAGTTGCTCAACTTCATCTGCATAAACTTGTGCTTTCCTATGGGTATCGTTTTCAAACTCGGCTCTTTGGCGCTCGGTAAGGAGCATGATCGTTATAGCCGCAAGATCATCGTTCATTTTCGATCCTCTCTCTTGACCTCTTTGTGGGAAGGAATAGCCGAAAGAAGTACAGTATAGCAACTCCTATAGTCAGCCCTAATGGACCAGCACCCCCAGCAGGCGCCAGCCGTCTCCGACTGACAATAGCGCACTCCGCCAAGCAGTGGCCAGCCGGCCCGGACCGACCTGACTCCGTCGGCCACCTGAGGACATTCTGTCAAAAGATTTGGCACTGCGCCAAATCTTTTGACAAGCTCAGGGAGAACACCTAAACCACAGGCCGAGAGAGAGTTAGGTTCGACAGGGCCGCGGCGCAGGCTCCAGGCGGCCAAATCTTTTGCGCCTCCCGACTCGGGAGGCTACCTACCCCAGGACCGCAACTTTCCTCTCTGGAGCGAGTTACGGAAACATTCCCCCTGGCAGGATCTTGACAGTCGATGGCTCCATGCCACGTCCCCTGGGTTGGATCCCAGACAATGGCGCCCTCGGCGAGGTCATCTGCCGTACCGTTCACGGACGGTACCTCCTGCGTCCGAGCCGGGACCTGAACGAGATTGCCGTAGGCATCCTGGCCCGGGCTAAGCGAATGTTCGAGATGAAGATTTGCGCCCTGATCTTTACCTCCAGCCACTATCACATGCTGATTTGGGTCAAGGATGCCGAGCAACTCGCCAGCTTTATGGGGTACGTGAACTCGAACCTGGTGCGGGAAGCGGGCCGGCTGGTCCAGTGGAGCGAGAAATTCTGGTCCCGACGGTATCGAGCCATCGTGATCAGCGATGAGGAAGGTGGCAAGGAGCCTCTCGGCCCGGAGGCGATCCTGGCCCAGGATCCTCACAGCCATCCCAAGCAGCCGAAGAAATCGCCGGCGCCTCGCTTCCATGCTTTCGGCAAAGAGGCTCGCCGCGCGCTCTAAAATGCCTACTCCGAATTCCTGGGAGCTTTCCGCGACGCCGTCCAGAAGCTGCGATCCGGCAATTTCGGCCCCCCCTTCCCAGTAGGTTGCTTCCCCCCTGGCTTACCGTTCGTGCGCTCGGGTTAGGATCGAGCTTCTCCCACATCTTCTCCGTTGAGAACTGCTCCTTCGTCAGCCTGCGCCTGACGGTCGCAAAAGGTGCATTCCCCTCCACGTATGGGCTGCAAATCTAGATCCGATCAAGCTGAAAGCTGACCTCAAGAGTTTCAAGGCGACCCGCCGACATTTCCTCTGCAATTTAGGCTTCGACCTGACCCTCTGCGTGAGCAGACCAGAGACAGAGGCACCAGATTTAGCTGGCACCTGTGGCCAGCCGCTGGATGAGCCCCGAAGGGGTGAAGGGTATAGAGCCTGGCGCTTCAGCGCCAGGTTCGGAGCGCCCCTCCTCCCAAAGTCCCGAAGGGACGTAGGCAGTTCATCTTGGCCGTTGCCTGCGCCCCAAGTCGGTATGGAAGAGCTCGGCCGTGCCGAGTTGACTCTCCAAGAGGTGAGGCAGGGATTTGAAGAGGCCGACCTGGGCTACAAGGCAGCCCTCGCCGGGCTGGAGCTCGGAGCGGTCTGGCTCCGGCAGAGGCGGCTCGACGAAGCCGAGAAGCTGGTGCTGGAATGCGCCGACGTCTTCATCTTCCTGAGAATCCAGCGGGAAGCCCTGGCTTCGGTCCTGGTGGCTCGGAAGGCGGCTGAGACGCGCTGCCTGACCCTCGGCCTGCTCCAGCAGGTCATCGACCTTCTGCACAGGACGGAGCGGGACCCGAACGCCCGGCTCTAGCCGGAGCCGTAGGAAGCGGCTGGGCCGAGCTCCCCAGGTGGGGCGCTCGCCCGGAGATGAAACCGTCGGATTAGCGGCCTCGCAATAATTTATAATCTTCGTGCTACAATGAACCACTGTACCCGCGGTGGCTGAACGACCTTTTACCCAGTACCCTTGGGAGGACCCGATGGACCGAAGCGCAGGGACTAGACGCCCGCTGAGCCGGCTCGTTATCGCATGTCTGCTTGCGATGCTCGTAGGCTCTTTGAGGGGCGGCGCCGAGCCGCCTTCACGATCCTTGGTCCTCCTACGGCAACTCCCGGTGCCGGAGGCCCGATCGGTCCCGACGGACATCCGCTGGGCGAGCGACGATTCCGTCTTCGTGTCCTGGGACCGCGATGGAGTCGCCGAATTGGGCTTCGACGGCACGAAGCGCCGCGCCCTGGTGCCCAACCTCAAGACCCTGGGCGGAATCCAGCACTATGGCCAACTGGCCGTTTCTCCCCGGGCCCTGATCGTCGCATCGCCAAATTGGACGGTCGCCTGGCGGCCGTTGAAAGTGAATCCCCGCCGGGAGTTCCTTTTCCAGAAGAAGGAGGTCCCCCACACGAACGACCTCGACATTGCCGGCGACAGGGTCCTCTTGATGGGCATCCACAAGCGTGAGGAGACCTTCATGCCCAGGGGCGAAGTCGCCTGGCTGGGTACCCTCTCCGCGAGGCTGGAGGACTTCAAGCCGGTCCTCCGTGACGCGGGAGGGCCGGGCGCTCCCAGCTTTTCCAAGTGCCGCGTCCACAGTCTCGGAGCCGTCCGCTTCCTCGGCGACGGCTCTTTCGTGGTCGCGCCCGGCTCCCTGGACGGCATCCATCTCTACAATGTCCGCGGGCAGAAGGTCCGCTCCTGGACGAACGCGCAGGCCGGCCTCGATACCCACCCGGACTGCCCCAAGATCCGCGACGAGCACAAGGAGTACATCAGCCTGGCCGGCTGGACGCGTTTCCTCAACGGCCACCATGTCCTCGACGACATCCTGCCTCTGCCCCAGGGGCCGGGCCTCCTCGTGCGGTCCTGGGGGACGGATGGCCAGGCTCGCTGGACCTTGAAGGTCTTGCGGCCCGAGGGCATCGAGGAATACGCGGTGCCGGCCGTGGGCCGCCGTTCGATGGACCGTCTCCGCGGCGACGTCCGCAACGGCAGGATCGTCCTGCTGCTCTCCGCCTCCGGGGCAAGTTGGAGCGACGACCGGGCGCACTATGGGGCCCAAATCTTGTTGATGGAGTTGCCGAACGCCTGAGAGGAGGGCCTGTGAACGTAAAGACGGGAACCAAGGTTCGAATCCTTCTCTGCCTGCTGCTTCTGGCCGCTACGGCCTTGGGCGGCCTGACCGGCCGCGCCGCCACGAAGAACGCGGCCGGGTGTTCTTTTCTGGGGGGATTCGCATCAATCGGGGGCTGCGAATATGGCAGCGGTTCGTGCTACGACTGCCTTTACTCCGACTCTCAAGGATATATCAGGTGCTGGGAGTCGCCGGATGGATGGGGAGGGTGGCTTGTGTATTGCGGCGGCTGGTCACCCGAGAATCAGATTCCCTGATTCCACTTGCGGCCTGGCTCGAAGGCCACTGAATAGCGTCCACCTGCTCCTTCAAGTACCAGAGCCCTGCCACCGTCCAAAGTACCTTTTACGTCTCTTCATGCAGCGGCCGGTCTCTGATAGAGGTATTTCTGGAAGCCGCTGAAACACCTTCCCGATCTCTTCGCTGCCTGACTCTGAGCCTGCTCCAGCAAGTCATCGACCTTCTGCACAGGGCGGAGCGGGACCCAAACGCCCGGCTCGAGCCGGAGCTCTTTAACGAGATCAACACGGCCGTTCCCGTTTACGAAACCGCACAGTCTTCCCCAATCATCAGCCGCGATGAATCGATCTTCGCTCTCCACCTTCAGGCCGATTGGATCCCTAATGAAGGAAGGTGGTAGCCACTCTCGACTGGATCCACCTTCGAACGTGACGCGGGCACGGCCAGCGAGGGACAGCGAATATGGGTCGCCAAAATCAGGAACGACGAGCCAATATTGCCCTTTCTTTATACGGGCAAAATCAAGGCAACGACGCACCGCATTCATCACGGAGGCGAACACCCTGCGGCCAAGTTCCTCGTAACCCGCTTCGAGCCTCTGATCTTCGCCGCTTGAAGGAATAGGAGGTGCGAGCATTTCCTCCGCCTCGGAGACGCCCCGACGTGGGAGGCCTCCGAGACGTCTTCGTGACTCGTCTGGGGTCGTCTCTACGGGCCCTTGGAGGCATGCCGGGCGACTGTGGTTGAGGGCACACCGTCGCCTTGACCCCGCCCTCCGCCAACGCATTATCGCCCCGTAGAGACGTCCCAGACGAGTCACCCCTGCGCTTCGGATTCGACAACGTCGGGGCGTCTCGCGGCGGGGAAAACGCTGGCGGCCACCACCAACTCCCGACGTCACATCCCGTCTGGACGATGGCTTCCACAGGGACGCAACCCGGATCGCCCTTGCGGAACGTGACCTTGCAGCCGACGTCTTCCATGACAGTGCCTTCCCTCGCGGCCTTGAGACCGGCCGAGCTGACCTTCCCTAAATCGCTGGCCCTCTTTCTTTTCGCAGCGCTGTTCGAGATCGCGGGCTGCTTCTCCTTCTGGGCCTGGCTGCGCCTTGGGCGCTCTCCCTGGCTGGTCCTGCCAGGAGTGCTCGACTTCATCACCAAGGAAAGGCTCTGCTGTCCTTTCTTCGGCTTTGCGCTCCAAGTCGAGCCCGAAGGAGGAGCGCTCTGGCTCAACTTGACGGGCCGCCAAGGGGTGAAGCCGTTCATCGTGGCGGAAATTGGGCATGCCCTCGACGAGGAGGTTGCAAGGAAGGCGGGGCCGGAGTGGTGAGGGGCTCGGGCGCGGCAGAAAAACCTGCCAGGGACTGCAAGGACCTCAAGGACGCCAAGGAGATCAAGGATCAGGAAATTCTAGTCTCGTTGACGTCCTTGCTGTCCTTTTCGTCCTTGAGGTCCTTGTTTTCTGCAGCGCAGCCCCCAGCCTAGCTCCCGCTCTTCCGGCCCAGCATCTTCTCCAGGGTCGCTGTCAGCATCTCCTGGATCTGCGGTCCGCTGAGGGCCTCCGGGTTGGGGGGCGGCGGAGGCGGCGGATCCATGCTCTGCAGCAGCTCCCGGAGCTTGGCCGCCGCGGCCGTGCCGCCCATCGGCCGCCGGGGATAGGCCAGGCTGAAGAACTCCGAGGGCTCGAGGCCGGCCGCCCGGCAAATGCGGATCACGTGGTCGAGCCGGAGCTCGCTCGAACCGGAGAAGAGCTTGCTGATGTAGCTCGGGCTCATCTCCATCCGACGGGCGACCTCCCGGTTAGTGACCCCCAGGATCTTGAGGCTCACCTTGAGAAGGTTGATGAGACGTTGCGTCTCGGCGTCCATATGGAGACCCATGATACACCAGTTTCTGGCTATCTCAATAGATGCCTTCGTGGTAGCCTCAGTTGACAGATAGGAATCTTTGTTCTATGAATTGGTCCAGCCGGAGCGGTTCTCCGCGATTTCTTCCGGCGGGCCGGCGACGTCTATCGCGCCGCTCGGCAACTCCAACAGAGGAAGGGAGATCATGAGCACCCAACCAGCCGAGCCGTTCAACGCATTCAGCGAGGAGTACCTGGGCGCCGTCCGGGGGCATGACGAGCCCTCGGCGGCGCATGAAGCCGAAACCTCAGGCCCCTTCTCTCTCGTCGAGCAGGAGGGGACGCTCGCCCTGTTCCGCGCCTGGGAGAGCTACGCCGGCGGCGACCTGCCGCAGGCGGTCTTCCGGCACCGCGAGACCGCCCTCCTCTTCCAGGCGCTCTGGCCGGCGGTCGGGCGAAGCCGCATCTTCCGGCTGAGAGCGGCGCCGGCGGCGGCGGGCTACGAGCTCGAGCAGGAAGGGGAGATCGCGGGCAGCTTCCTCAACTTCAACGCCGACGCGGTCCTGGGGGGCCACTTCGCCTCCTATCTGACGCGGACTCCTCTGAGCATGGCGCTCCTCCTGGAAGCGAGCGGCCCGGCCGCGCAGAGGCACATCGGCCGGATCCTCGGGGCCCGGACGCTTCCGCAACGGTAATTGGCGAATTTTCTCCGTGCCCTCGCCAATTCGCAACGCGCCCTCGCGAATTTTCAGTGCGCCCCCGCGAATTTTCATTGCGCACTCGCGAATTTTCATTGCGCCCCCGCGAATTCGCGTTGCGCCCTCGCGAATTTTCATTGCGCCCTCGCGAATTTGCGTTGCGCCCTCGCGAATTCTCATGGCGCCCTCGCGAATTCGCGTTGCGCCCCCGCGAGTTTTCGTTGCGCCCTCGCCAGGGCGGAACGGGAATTCGCGGGGACCGGACCGCCAGGGCCCTCTACCAGAGCGTCCTCACCTCTCAGAGCTTCGCCCGTTTTGGATTAAGGACGCCGAGGAGCTTCCCCTGCTTTTTCAGCGTCACAACGCTGCTGATGATGGAAGCCCCCCCGGGCAGGATGGCAAGGCCGTTATCTCGGCTCCGCTGATCCCTCAAGACCTGGGTTGCGTCCTGACTGCTGGACGTCACCACCAGGATGTCGAAAGTTTTTTCCTTGGAGCTCTTCAGCTTGATGGACCATTCGCCGTCGGCATTCGGGAAAAACTCCCCCCGAGGATAGATCGAGCCGTTTTTCTGCCGGATACCCAGAAAGACCTGCTGGTCGGCGAGCCCGAAGACGAGGCCTTGCACCATCACGTCCGAGCCGACCGTTTCTCCATCCCGCGGCGACAGAATCGTGGCGCGCGCCGGCTTCGTGACCGCAGGCTGTAGATCGACCGCCGCGACGGGTGCGGGGGCTTCATTCTCCGCGGGAATCGTGACCGCTTCGGTCTTTGGAATAGGGACGGAGGCAGTGGGTACCCTGACCGGAGGCCTGGGGGGCTCCTCGGCGGCGTGGTGTGCGACGGGAGGACGGTTGCCGGCTAGTGGTGCACCGGTTACGGCAGGGAGCACACTGTTTCCGCTGTTGACGTCGCCGGCGGGATCAGGAGTGGGCTCGCCGCTCGCGGGAGTCTCGGTGGTCACGCCATTCGGAGGGGCCATGACAGCTCCCAGGGTGGCCATCTGGGCATTTCCGCCCGGGGTCCCGCCCGGGGTCCTCCCTATCCATGTCCAAGACACCAGCACGACCACTGCAACCAGCACGAGAGCGGCAAGATAGAGCAGCCAGACCCGCGACCCCGTGGGCTTTGCCGCCACCGCCGGCGCGACCGGCGCTGGAGGTGGCGCAGCCTTCTCCACCGGAGCCGGCAGAGCCGCCGCAGCCGGCCCGGAGGCCGGGTTTTCCTTCAGGATGTCGTTGATCGTGTGGGCCAGCCGGCCGACGTCGTAGGCCCAGCGGGCGTCGCTGAGCTCGATGGCGTTGCGTCGCGCCAGCCGGGAGAGCGAGGGCGGCAGTTCCTCGGCACGAGGCATCGACGTGTCCTGAACCAGGACCGGGATGACCCGGATCCTCCTCTCCAGGGCGGATTCGACCTCCAGACGGACGAAGTCCGCGGGATCGTCGAGGCGCCGGAGCCCGGACTTGTCTTTGATCGTCAGCCACTCCTGGCCGATAACGACGAGCAGCACCTCGCACGCGCCCACCGCGTTATTGATCGCGTCGACGAAATCGACCCCGGGCTCCAAGGTGTCGACATCCATGAACAGCCGGCCGGAGAAGCCACTGCTCAGGGCATCGAACAGCCGTCCCGCGTGGCCCGCGCTGTCCTCGCGGCGGTAGTTGATGAAGATGTTCGCGGAGCGCTCCCGCGGTTTGGCGTGTAGCGAGCTCATCTTTGCCTCCCGGATTTACGGGCCTTCGTCGAGAACGCCCAGGCTTCCCTCACCTTTGATGTTCGCCGACCGCTCCCGCAATCTGACAAATTGAGAATGCATGGCTTCCTTTCGCGACCCAGCTCTCCGGAGGTGTTCAGACACCCCCTTTAGCCTCAGGCGCGGCGGACCTCCCAAGCGTTACATCCTCTGCGGAGAGGCTAAAGCTTTGCCATATCTAGTGATAGCAATCAGGACGCGGACACCGCCCGGGCATCAAGGCCATGCCGAGCAGCTCACTAGGAGCCTGCGCGCCAGAACGCCGGATCGCAGCGAGACCTCCCATCTTGCGGCACCCTTCCCGTAGAGACGCCCCACCCCCGTTACGACACCGTTTCGGCGACCATGGGGACGACGGGGCGTCTCTCTCGAAGGGTATGCCGCCGCCCTGCCACGATCGTCGAGAAGGCAGTAAGCCGTGAGAAGGCACCGCCGGGATTTTATCGTGACGTTTTGGCTTGGACCTGACCGGATAAGGCCTGGGATCTGGGAACGGCGTTGCCCTCCGAAGAGACGGCCCGACGTCCCCATGGGCTGCGGAAGGTGTCGTAACGGGGATGGGCCGTCTCTACCGGTACCGTGTCTTGAGACGGGAAATCTCACGGTGAACCAACGTTCTGCCGCGCAGACTCCTAGAAGGTCATCCCCCCCGCGGTCGCGTTCTTGGCCTTCATCGGGCTCCAGGGCGAGGTCGCTTGCGCCCCGTTGACCGCGCGGACCCGCCAGCGCACGGAGCGGGCGTTCGTGAGAGCGCCCCAGAGATCGGCGCGGGCGGGAGTCAGGAACTCACCAAATGGAAGGCTGAACACCGCTCGGCTCGAATCGAGCGGAGTGATGTCTTCGCCGCCGCGGAAGAGGACGGTGATGTAGCGCACCAGGGGATCCGGTCCCAGGTGGAGGAGATCGATCCGAAACTCCATCTCGTAGAAGAGGTCGCAGCCCGGCGGGGTGCTCGCCACCTTATCGATCACAAAAAAGAAGGTATTGCGGGTGTCCCCGGTCCCGTGCCCCCAGGCGAGGGGGTTCGAGGCCCGAGGGGCCGGCGTACCGTCGCAGGCGGGGCTCAAGAGGAACGTCGCCTGGTCGAGGAGGTCGCGCGCCCTCTGGTCGTCGTCCGGGCCCGGTCCCGGTCCTGGACGGTTGGGCGGCGGGCAGCCCTCCTCATTGGTCGGCGTGGAGCGCGGCGAGTCGCAGCGATCCAACGGATCCGGCACCCGGTCCTCGTCCCGATCGCCCTGCTTCGCGGCGTCCCGCCAGCTCGAATCGTCGCGATAGCGCCGTGCCTTGGCGGCCCGATCGGAGGCGAGGTCCAGGTATTGGCGGCCGGTCAACTTGCCGTCGACGAAGCCGCGCGCCGCTTCTCCCAGGTCGGACTCGACGGCCTGAAGATAGGACGGATAGGGATCCGCACCCGGTGGCTTCGGGCCCGTCCGCCCCGCGCAGACGCAGCCGGCGAGCGCGAGCAGCGCTCCCGCTCCGCCGAGCCATCCGGCGCGGCCGCTCATGGCGCCACCTCGGCGGCCGAGACCAGAAAGGCCAGCTCCGCCGCGATCCCCTCCTCGAGGAGGTCGAGGTTGACCGCGTCGGAGCCCGCCTTCTCGTAGAAGAGGATCGCGGCCTCGCGCGTGGGCCCCGGGACGACATAGGCCGAGGACCAGACGGGGTTGAAGGGCCAGATGGACTGGCCCGGCCCCTCGACCTTCCCCAGGGTTCGCTGGGCGAGCTGGGTGATCAGGTCGCGGATCGGGATGTCGTTGCCGCGCTCGGGGTGGCCCCTCCGCCAGTCGAGGATGATCCGCCGCCAGGCGACCGCTCGCTTGGCGATGGCCAGGGCCTGGGCCTGGGCGCCCTCCCGGTCGTCGGTGTTCAAAAAGTCGCCGAGCCGGTTGGCGAAGGCGTCCTCGTAAGGGCGGTGCCCATAGCCGAAGGTGCCAACCACGTGCATGGGCACGATGGCGTCGCCGAAGGCGTGCAGCGGCCAGCCGAGGGCGGGCACGTTGTCCCTGGGCGCGTCGCGGAACTCCTTCCAGCCGTGAAAGGCCAGGTTGTCGAGCGGAGTGAAGGGGGTGTGGACGAAGGACAGCCACTCCCAGTCCTCCTCGTCGCGATGCTTGGAGTCGGGGTGGAAGTCGTTCTCCCCCGCGACCTCGTAGCGCTTCGGGCCGTGGCTCGGGTCGTAGTGGACCGTGAGGCCCAGCTCGTCGGCGACCAGCATCACCGCCCTCTCGAGCGGATCGGGGGTTCCGGTCGGGCCGGCGTTCTCGATCAGCAGCCCCGGCCGATCGTCGTAGCTCGCGCCCGCGAGCTTCCAGGGCTCGAAGCTGCCGGCGCCGGCGACGTTGAGGTGGTGGCCCATCCCGGTGTACATGTCCAGAGAGGTGTGGTCGCCAAAGCCCGGAATCAGGCCGTCGATCGTCGTCAGCCCCTCGTGCACCGCGTCCTTGGCGTCCTCGATAGCCTCGTCGACACAGGCCTTGCAGTCGCCGACCAGGCCGGCGGTGACGACGCTGGCGGCGCAGTCCAGGGCGCAGCGCACCGTCACCCAGACGGTCCCGCCGGCGACTCCGAGGGCCGTCTCGATATAGCTCTTGACCACGGACAGGCCGCCCAGGTTCGTGGGACGGATGAAGACGTGCCAGTCGTCCTCCTCGTCGTCCGGCTGATGAGCCCAGAACCCGAGCACCGCACCGGTTCGGTCGACCCTTCCCGAGAACTGGGGATTGCCGTTGATCGTATCGAAGAAGGCCCCCGGCCTCCAGGTCTCATCGACGCCGCAGTCGTTGCCCGTGATGTAGGTCAGCGAGATGGCGTGGGGGACCGCGCCCAAAGTCATTTGCTTGAAGTCGGCGGGAGCGCTCCAGTTCGGAGTGTTGGTGCCAATTTTCTGGATGGTGTCGGGGTCGATGCACCGGCTCTCTTTCGGCGGCGGCAGGCCCGCCGGCAGGGCGCCGAAGCGCCGGATGGCGATCCGTGACGCCGTGGCCAGCTCGGCGAGCCCGGGGTCTGCCGCCAGGTCGAGATGGTTGCCGGCAAGGGCGAGCATGATCTCGTAGGCACGGTCGGTCATGTCCCGGTGGACGACCGGGTTGTGGGCGTGGACCGGATTGGGGCCGAGGAGAAAGGCGAGAGAGGCGCTGAGCGCGAGGAGCACGAGGCCGGGACTGTTTGGGGAGAGACGGGATGGAGCTCCTGGATTCGCCATGGTGCCTCGTAGAGCCGGATCGGCCAGAGCGGCCGATCGACGTAACCATCAGGCGCCAGGCATAGGCCCATCGTTACATTTCTCACCCTCGAAGACAGCGACTGCCCGCACGGGCGAGCCCGTTCCGCCACGAATCCTGAGCGGCAGGCCGATAAACCGGAAACGCCCCCGGCCGATCAGCCGGTACAGATTGATCATGTTTTCGTAGTGCGTAAATCCCAGCTCTCCACAAATACGATGCACTTCCTTGTTGGAAACGTGGACCACGCCCGGCGACATCGTTTCCACGCCAAAGGCCGCGATCCCCTGCCCGCCCAGCCAGCGCGCGGCGTCGGCGCTGATCCCTGGCCCCTTGTACCAATCGTCCGTCCCGAAGGCCCGCCGATAGTGATCCGTAGACAGCAGGACCGTATCCCCCGGCTTGATCTCGAGGCCCGCCACGGAGAGGGCGCGCTCCAGGTCGGCCGGCTCGATCAGCTCCAGCAGGCCTTTATGAGAAAGGTCCAGACAGATCCCCTCGGTATAGAACATCGCCAGAGGCATCGTGTCGATCGATTGTCCCCGGTACTGGCGTGCCATATGGTTGATGGCATCGACGTGCGTGCCGGTATGCTCCCCCATCTCCAACCGGTTCACGGCAGGCGAAACGACGTCGCTATCGATAATGCCGTCCCACTGTTCATGCGAGGCGTGCAGGGTGATCTTCACTTCCGGAAGGCCGGGAAACACCGGCATGCCGGGGAAGATTTCCTGACTCAGATCGATGACTTCGAACAGGGGACGCTACTCGCCGGGGCGGTTGAAGGTGGAGGGGATGAACTCCGGATCTTCCTGGGCGCGGCGCTCGAAGGAGAGGAAGTCGTAGTAGCCGCAGCGCGCGGTGCCGGGGTAGGTGCGGCAGATCGACGGGCGTCCCTCGTAGACGGTGCAGCGGCGGGTCTCGGGGTCGAGGAACTTGCAGACGGTGCCGTAGATCTCGTCCGGCTTGTGGCGCAGGATGACTTCCCCGGGCTCATCGCCTTTCTTGGTAAACTTCCGCGCGACCGTTTGGGGAGGAAGGCCCAGGTGGACCGCGAGCCGCATCACGTCGGCGGGCTCGATGGGAATCCGGGGATAGGAGCAGCAATAAGAGGGGCAGCGGTCGCAGTTGTAGAAGCTCGGCATTCGCTTTTGTCCCCGCGCAGTTTAACCCGTTCGCGCGGATTGTCTACTGGAGAATTGAAATGAACCGAAAGACCGTCTTATCCCTGCTCGCCGCCCTGCTTCCCGCCCTGGCCGGCGCGCCCGCGTCCCAGGCCGCGGAGCCGGCCGCGGCGGTGGTGCCGGTGCCCGAGAGCATCGCCGCCGAGAACGTTCCGGCCATTCCGCGCGAGCGCGTCGAGGCGCTGCTGCCCTACGAGAACATCCGCAACGCCGGCCTGTCGGACTGGCATCCGAAGGAGCGCCGAATGCTCATCGGCACCCGGTTCGCGGAGAGCAGCCAGCTCCACGAGGTGGCGATGCCGATGGGCGCGCGCTCCCAGGTGACCTTCTACCGCGATCCGGTCTCTTCCGGCCGGTACCGGCCGGGCAATCCCGGCCAGTTGGTCTATTCGCTCAACGAGGCTGGGGCCGAGAACTACCAGCTCTTCCTACTCGACCGCAAGACGGGCCGCGCCACGCGCTTTACGGACGGCACCCACCGTTACGAGGCGCCGCTCTGGTCCCACGACGGCAAGTGGCTGGCCTATTGCGCCAACGTCCGCAACGGCGTCGACATGGACCTCTACGTGATCGACCCGTCGGCGCCCGGCAGCGAGCGGCGCGTCGCCACGGTCAAAGGCGCCTGGCGCCCGCTCGATTGGAGCCGGGACGGCAGCCGGCTCCTGGTGCACGAGTTCGTTTCGGCCAACGAGGCGTACCTCCATTGGCTGGACGTCGCGACCGGCAAGCTGCACGAGATCACGCCGCGCAACGCCAGGAAAGAAGATCCGACCGTGGCCTACGGCAGCAGCAAGTGGTCGGCGGACGGCAAGTCGGTGTACACGGCGACGGACCGCGACAGCGAGTTCCTGCGGCTGGTCCGTATCGACCTCGACGGCGGACGCTCGACCGTGCTCTCGGGGAACATCCCGTGGGACGTCGAAGGGTTCGATCTCTCCTCCGACGGCGAGTTGCTGGCCTTCCTGGTGAACGAGGACGGCGTCAGCAAGCTGCACCTCCTGGACGTGAAGACGGGCAAGGAGCTCCCCTCTCCCGAGCTGCCGGCCGGCATCGCCTCGGACCCCCTCTTCCGGCCCGGATCGCACGAGGTCGCCTTCTCCCTCGACTGGGCCCGCTCGCCGGCCGACGTCTACAGCTACGACCCGAGCACCCGGCGCCTGGAGCGCTGGACGGCGAGCGAGGCGGGCGGCCTCGACGCCGAGAGCTTCGTGCTGCCGGAGCTGGTCCACTACCCCACTTTTGACACGGCCTCGCAGGGCGGACTGAAGAGGACGATCCCGGCGCTGGTCTACCGGCCGGCGGCGGACCGCTTCAAGGGGCGGCGCCCGGTGTTCATCAGCATTCACGGCGGACCGGAGGGACAGTCGCGGCCGGGCTTCCGGGGGAGCAACAACTATCTCCTGAACGAGCTGGGGGTGGCCTTGATCTTACCCAACGTGCGCGGCTCGAGCGGCTACGGCAAGAGCTGGCTGAAGCTGGACAACGGCCGCCTGCGCGAGGATTCGGTGAAGGACATCGGCGCCCTGCTCGACTGGATCGCCACCCAGCCGGACCTCGATCCCGAGCGCGTGATGGTGACCGGCGGCTCCTACGGCGGCTACATGTCGCTCGCCGTGATGACCTTCTACAGCGACCGGCTGTGCTGCGGCTGGGACTCGGTGGGGATCAGCAACTTCGTGACCTTCCTGGAGAACACCCAGGGCTACCGCCGCGACCTGCGCCGCGTCGAGTACGGCGACGAGCAGGACCCCGAGATGCGGGCCTTCCTGGAAGGGATCGCGCCGGCCAACCGGGCCAAGCAGATCACCAAGCCGCTCCTGGTCACCCAGGGGGCGAACGACCCGCGGGTGCCGCTCAAGGAGTCGGACCAGATCGTGGCCGCCGTCAAGAGCAACGGCGTGCCGGTCTGGTACCTCGTCGCCAAGGACGAAGGGCACGGCTTCGCCAAGAAGGGCAACTCGGACTACCAGCGGGCGGTGTTGTTCGAGTTCGTGCGGCAGTTTTTGTTGGGGGAGAAAAGTGTAGCCGAGTCCCGTTGACGCCAGGCTTCAGAGGCCTGCTTTCCGGGCCAACGGCCTGGGTTCCCTCAGCCCAGCCCATCGGGCTGGGTTGTGGGATCGGTCCACCCGACCCAGGGCGTTGCCCTGGGCTGAGGGATCACGGCCCGTTGGGCCTCCTGAGGTGGGCTTGGTGTAAGGGCGCCGCCGTCCCTACGAGTGCACGGCCACCCGGTTCCTGCCGCTCCGCTTCGAGAGCAGCAGGGCGTCGTCGGCGGCCTGGTAGAGGTCCTGCGGGGCCGTCATCTCCCGGGTCAGCTCGGCGACGCCGAAGGAGCAGCTCACGACGATCTTGATGTCGCCGTAGCGGTGCTCGAAGCCGACCACGCGCTCGCGGATCTTGGAGGCCAGGGACTGGGCTCCCTCGGCTTCGGTCTCGGGGGCCAGGATGACGAACTCGTCGCCGCCGACGCGGGCCAGCATCTGCTCGGGGCGGACGAGCTCGCGGGCCAGGGAGGCCACCTGCTTCAGGATGAAATCGCCGCAGAGGTGGCCGTAGGTGTCGTTGATCGTCTTGAACTCGTCGAGGTCGAAGATGATCAGCGACAGGGGACGCTGGTGGCGCATGGCGCGGGCGAACTCGCGCTGCATCTCCTCTTCGAACTTCCGCTTGTTGAAGATCTCGGTCAGGCCGTCCCTGGCCACGAGCTCGTAGATCGCCAGGTGATAGGCGCTCTCGACGTCCTGCTCATGGAGGAACTTGAAGTGGACGGCGGCCGTCTGGAAGCGGTCGCCGCTGCGCAGCACGGTCCGCCCGTGGATGGGCTGGCCGTTGACGTAGGTGCCGTTGGTGCTGCCGAGGTCCTCGATGGTGACCACCGAGCCGGTGTAGCGCAGCCGGGCATGCTTGCGGGAGATCGACATGACCTCCGGCAGGCTGATGCCCACGGCGGCCGAGCGGCCGATCTCCAGGGTGGTGCCCGGGGAGAGGCGGAACCGGGAGCCCAGGCGCTGGCTCTCGGGGTGCGCGATGAGGATGACGTCGGCCTCGGACTCGACGTGCAGGAGCCCGCTGCCACCGCGCTCGCGGGCGGCGTTCTCGAACGTCTGCGTCATCCCGCTCTCGTGGAGCGGCGTCAGATCGATGTTGTCGGTATCGGAGTCGCCCCGGGATTGCAGGACGTCGCGAGAGTCCGAGCGGTGCCGTTCGTCCATGGTTCGGTTCGGCGAATTCGGGCAGGGATCAGGTACAAGTCTATGAAAAGACTATCACTACCGGCCGGAAGCGTCAAACGGCACGGTTGACCGCCCCTACTTCCCGGAGAGCATGGCCTTGACGACATGGCCGGCCACTTCAGGATTCTCGCGCAGGCGCCTCATCGAGTACGGGTACCAGTCGCGGCCGTAGGGCACGTAGACGCGCAGCCTGTGCCCCTCCGCGATGAGGATGCGGCGCAGCTCCTCGTCGACCCCCAGCAGCATCTGGAACTCGTAGCGGTCGCGCTTCAGGCCGTGCTTGTCGACCAGGGCGGTGGCGGCGCAGGCCAGGTACTCGTCGTGGGTGGCGATGCCGACGTAGACGCCGCGCACGATCAGCTTCTCCAGGGCCTGAATGTAGTTGGCGCGGACCGTGTCGAAGCCCTTCCAGGCGATGCGGCGGGGCTCGACGTAGATCCCCTTGCAGATGCGGACGTTGGCGCCGGGGTCCGGCAGCCCGTCGATGTCGCTCAGGGTGCGGCGCATGTAGGCCTGGAGGACGCAGCCGACGTTGCCGAAGCGCGCCTGCAGGTCGCGGTAGATCCGCAGGGTGGCATCGGTGGTGGTGTTGTCCTCCATGTCGATGCGGACGAAGTTGCCGTAGCGCTTGGCGGTCTCGACGAGGCGGGCGATGTTCTCGTGGCAGAAGCCCTCGTCGATCTTGAGCCCCAGCATCGTCGGCTTGATCGAGACGTTGGAGTCGATCTTCTCGCGGTCGATCGCCTCGAGGACCCGCAGGTACTCCTCGACGGCGGCCATGGCCATGGCCCGCTCGCTGACCTCCTCGCCCAGGACGTCGAGGGTGGCCATGGCGCCTTGCCCGTTCAGGTCCTGGATGACGCGGACGGCCTCGGCGAGGGTCTCGCCCGCGACGTAGCGCGAGGAGACCCGCCGGACGATGGGTTTCGGCACCAGGGGCAAGCCTGTGACCAGCATGCGGTTGAACGCAGTCATCGCTCGCCCCTCTCAGGTGGCATATCGGGCAGGGTCTCTTCGCGCTCAGGCGGCGGGCTGGCCGACCGGCTCGGGAGCGGCGACGGCAGCCGGCTCGTCGACCATCCAGCGCACCGACTTTGAGCACGGGCAGGCGCCGGCGACGCGGCGCAGCGTCGGCATGCGTCCCGCGGCCTGCTCGGCCGTCATGGTGCCCTCGGCCACCTGGGTCAGCGCCACCACGTAATCCTTGTAGTCGCGGCTGGCGCGGTAGGCCTCGGGCAGGGTGCGGATCAGGTGCTGGAGGTAGTCCGGGACGGACGTGAAGGTCTCGCCCTGGGAGCCCGTCATGCGGAAGGCCGGCACGCCGCGGCGGCGGAAGAAGTCCGCGTGCGGCACGTGGATCAGGTCCTCGCGGCGCACGCCCTCGACGGTCTCGCCGGCCAGGATGCGGTCGATCACGGCCTCGGAGTCGCCGTGCGTCAGGTTCTCGATGCGGGCGCGCAGATAGCGGAGGTTGATGTCGCGCACCATCTTCTCCACCTCTTCGTAGTACTGGCGCTGCGCCTCGGCGTTCTTCATCGGCTTCAGGCCCATGCGCACGTTGGAGCCGCCGCCCCGCTCGTCGCCGAACATCTCGAGGCCGCGCGGCAGCCACTTGTTGATCGCCTTCTGGAGCACCTCCATGGTGACGAAGGTCTCGCCGCGGGCGGCGGCCGTGGCCCAGCGCCGCATCGGCACGACGCCGGCCGCGAGGTGGAAAGCCTCTTCGCGCAGCATCTGGGGCATGCTCTCGGCCATCGGCTGGTAGGCGGAGATCTTCTGCATGGCGAGTTGGTACTTGCCGACGCGATCGATCAGGGCGCAGAAGACGACGTTGTCGACGAACGAGTCGAAGTCGATGTTGAAGGCGCCCAGCAGGTGGGAGCCGGTGTTCATCGACAGGATGTCTTCGAAGATCTCCGAGGTCGACTCCTTGGACACGGAGCTCCAGTCGTCCTCGACCAGCAGGTGGAGCATCTGGTAGCCGTGGCGCAGCTCCTCGGCCATCATGCGGAGGATCCAGAACTGCTCTTCCTCCTCCTGGGCACGGGCGAGCGTCAGGCGGTGCTGCTGGATGGAGCCGAACTCGGTGGAGGCCTGGGCGCGGATGGCGCCGAAGAGGTGGTGCGCCTGCTCGGGCTGCATCTCCGAAGCCTTCAGGAACTTGGGCTTGCCCTTCAGGTCGCCGCACTCGATCTCGGTGCACATCCCCATCTCGCGGTAGGCGCAGAGCTCGAACTGGGGATCGGTGGGGAAATGCTTCTCCCAGTTGTCGATGAGGAAGCTGTAGTCCGGCAGGAACACGTCGCGCCAGCGCAGGACGGCCTGGTGATAGGACTTCGGCAGGGTACTGGTCCGCATGTTCATCCCTATGATCTCCCCCTACAGATTCTTTACGAAGGGCCTCAGGCTCGACGGCTCGAAACCCAGGGAGCTGAAGAAGCGCAGGATGTCCTCGCTCTCCTCGTTCACCAGGGTCCGGACGCTGTGGGCGCCCTCGGCCTTGAAGTGCCGGAGCACCGCCTCGGCCATCCGGCGGCCGATCTCCTTGCCCCGGTGGGCGGGATCGACTCCCAGCACCTCGATCCAGCCGGTCGGCTCCTCGAGCCCGAACTCCCCGGACCGCACCTCGCCGAGCATGAAGCCGGCGACCTTGCCGTCCACCTCGGCGACCACCGAGGTCTCGGGCGCCCGGCGTAGGTAATAACCGATCCGGCGTTCCCAAACTTCCGGCCGGTAGCGGCCGCTGATCTTCTCGTCGATGGTGACGATGTCGCTGATGTCGAGCTCGTCGAGCGTACGGATGCGAAGGCCGGGGATGGTTTCGATCATTGGCTTTTGGGTTTTGATTGGGGAAGGAGACGCACCTTGTGCGCTCCGTCACAAGCGGATTCTAGCCGTTCGGGCGGGCGGGCGCAAACGGCAGTTGGAGCGCCTCGGCTCGCCGGCGCAGGCGCGAAGCTTCTACGGAATCCCCCTGGGCCTCCCTCAGCCCGGCCTCGAGGCCGAGCAGGCGCGCCTTCTCGAGGCCGCCTCCCGTGCCCGCCGCCAGATGTCCCCTGGCGGCGCGCAGCGCCGCCTCGGCGCCGGCGAAATCGGCGAGCTGGCCGCGAGCGCGGGCGAGGGCGCCCCAGGCCGCGGCCCGGAGGTCTTCGATCACCGCCAGAGGACAGCAGTCGCCCGGCTCGAGCCCCGCGGCCACGGCGACCGCCGTCTCGGCCAGCGCAGCGGCCCGCCGGGGATCGGCGGCGTTCTCCCGGCTCCTGCGCAGCAGCAGATCGCAGAAGGCCCAGCTCCGGTAGCGCGGATCGCTGCCTGCCCGCGCCAGCCGCTCCGCCCTCTGCAGGCTCGCCAGCTCGGCGGCCAGGCGCTCGGACTCGCGCCGGCTGGCTTCCAGCTCGGCGCGGGCGCGCCGGGCCGCCGAGAACACCCGGTCCACGGCCGGCTGGTACTCCACGGAGCTGGCCACCGGGTGCTCCTCCGGGCTGGTGCCAATGGACCACAGCGAGGCCGTCACCGCGCGGCAGGGCTCGCACCCCTGGACCAGGTGCTGGAGCACCCGGTCGGTCTCGCCGGCCGGGAGATCGCCGAGGACGAAACGCTGGAGCTCGTCCCGCGAGGGGTGCTCGAGGTCCGAGGGCTCGAGCTCCGAGGGAGACCTGTCCGGCATGGAATCAGCCGGCGCCCTTCGCTCCCGGCACGTGCTCGTGGGCGTGATAGCTGCTGCGCACCAGGGGGCCGGACTCGCAGTGGGCGAAGCCGAGCGACAGGGCGAGCTCCTTGTAGCCGGCGAACTCGTCCGGGTGGACCCAGCGGTCGACCGGCAGGTGCTTCGGGGTCGGCTGGAGGTACTGGCCGAGGGTGAGGACCTCGACGCCGGCGCCGCGGATGTCGGCGATCGTCGAGCGGACCTCGTCCGGGGTCTCGCCGAGGCCGAGCATGATGCCGGTCTTGATCCGGCCGGCGTATTCCCCCTCGTCGCGGCGCCGGGCGGCCTCGGCGAGCAGGCCGAGGCTGCGGTCGTAGCGGCTGCCGGGCCGGGCCTGGCGGTAGAGCCGGGGCACCGTCTCCATGTTGTGGGAGAAGACCTCGGGGGCCGAGCCGAGCACGATGTCCAGGGCGTCGGGCACGCCGCGGAAGTCGGGAGTCAGCACCTCGACGGCGCACGCCGGGCTGCGCTCGTGGACCGCCGCCACCACCCGCGCCCAGTGCCGGGCGCCGCCGTCCGGCAGGTCGTCGCGGTCCACCGAGGTGAGGACGGCGTGGCGCAGGCCCATCACGGCCACGGCCTCGGCCACGTGCTCGGGCTCCTGGGCGTCGACGCCCGCCTGCGGACGGCCGGAGGTGACGGCGCAGAAGCCGCAGCGCCGGGTGCAGATGTCGCCCAGGATCATGAAGGTGGCGGTGCCGTGCTCGCCCCAGCACTCATAGATGTTGGGGCAGCGGGCTTCCTGGCAGACGGTATGGAGATTCAGGCGCTCGACGAGAGAGCGGACCTGATGGTAGGACGAAGGCGTCGCGAGCCGGATGCGGAGCCACTCCGGCCGCCCCTCGCGGCGGCGGGCGGACGGGGTTTCTCCTGAAGAAGATGGGCCGCGGCCGATCTGGATTAGAGTCTCGCTCATAGGTTCCTAGTGTAACCGCAGCCGGGTCGGGGAGGAGTGTGGCATGGAAGTCGCAGAGAGGTCCTTCTCGAAAGAGGAGCGGGCCGGCGGCAGGTACGGACGCCGATCGGTTCCCACCACTCCCTGGAGAGAACTACGATGTCCGTGAGACGTTCCTCGATCCTGGTGCTGATTCCTCTCTTGCTGCTCCCGGCCCTGCCCGCCGGAGCCGGCGTGCTGGACGGCAACTGCCGGGTGGCGAATCAACCCGCGGCAACTCTGCTCATCCCGTATTTCGAGGTGGACCTCGGGGACCCGAACGGCCAGACGACCCTCATCTCGGTCAACAACGCCTCGTCCCGGTCCACCCTGGCGAGGGTCGTGCTGTGGACCGACTGGGGAGTGCCGACGCTGGCCTTCGACGTCTTCCTGACCGGTTACGACGTGCAGACCCTCAACCTGCGCGATTTCTTCCGTGGACAGCTCCCGGTCACCGGCCCGGAAGCCAGCAACGTGGGGTCCCTCTCGAACGACGACACCCTCTTCGCCGAGTGCGGCAACACCGGAGCGGGGGGAATCTCGGCGCCGCTCGACGCCGTCCAGACCGCCTACCTGAGGGCCGCCCATACCGGCCAGCCGGTGGCGGCGGCGCCCACGGCCCAGTGCGCCGGCGGCCCCTCGCCGCGGCCGAACGCCGCCACGGGCTACATCACCATCGACACGGTGAACCGCTGCAGCCCGCGCACCGTGGGGACGACGGACAACACTCCCGCGCAGGCCAGCTACTTCGCCAAGGGCGGAACGGGGCTCGCCAGCGACGCCAACACGCTCTGGGGCGACTATTACTACGTCAATTCGACGCGCAACACGGCGGACAGCCAGACGGCCGTCGCGATCGTGGCGGACCCGGACTTCTTCGGCGGCGGGGCGTACACCTTCTACGGCCGCTACAACGGCTTCGACGGCCGGGACGACCGGGCCCCCCTCTCCAGCCTCTACTACGCGCGCTACGTCGACGGCGGCACGTTCTCCGGCGGCACGGACTTGGTCGTCTGGCGGGACAACCGCACGTCGAGAGCGGCCACCCTCGGCTGCGGCACTCAGCCAAGTTGGGCGCCTCTGGGCGAGATGCAGCTCGTCTTCTTCGACGAGGAAGAGAATCCCACCGAGATCCTGCAGGGCAACGCCTTCCCGCTGACCACCCAGAAAGTGCACATGGGCGGCGGCAGCCTGCCCGTGCCCCAGCCCTTCGGCTGGATCATGGTCGACCTCTGGCATCGGGACTCCACCCACGCGCAGGGCTGGGTCAGCGTGCTCATGACCGCCGAGGGGCGCTTCAGCACGGGCCACGAGGCGATGCGGGCGGACGATCTGTGCAACTTCGGCCCGTAAAGACGGTCCCGCCCCCCTCCTGTTGTCCCGCTTTTCAGAAACGTCTGCACTAAGAACGGGAGCCGCAAGGCTCCCCGCGAGGCGCACGTCGCGCTTCCCGGCAGAACGTGAAAAAATACGGGATGCCATGACCGAGCCCTTTCCGCTCGACATAGTTAGAGAAAAACTTGCGGATTTTTGCAAACGCAACCGTGTACAGGAGCTGGCGCTCTTCGGCTCGGCCGTGCGGGGCGAGCTCGGCGAGGAGAGCGACGTCGATTTCCTGGTCACGTTCGAGCCCGGCGCCCGAGTCGGGTTCCTGACGCTGGCGAGGATGCAGCGCGAGCTCGAAGAGCTGCTGGGGCGCCAGGTCGACCTCGTGCCCAAGGGCGGGCTGAAGCCGGTGATCCGGGATTCCGTTCTGGCGACCGCGCGGGTGCTCTATGCGGCCTGAGCGCCTCTACCTCAGCGACATCGTGGAGGCCGCGGCGGCGATCGCGAAGTTTCTCGACGGCGTGCAGGAACAGGAGTTCCTTGAGAACGATCTGCTCCGCAGCGCCGCGCTGCAGAAGCTGACCGTGATCGGCGAGGCCGCGGCTCGCCTCTCGGCGGAGTTCTGCGAGGGCCATCCCGGGATCCCCTGGCGCGACATCGTCGGCTTCCGCAACATCGCCATACACGCCTATTTCGCCGTCGAGTGGCCGATCGTCTGGGTGGCCGCCACGGAGGAGGCCCCGGCTTTGGGGATGCAGGTGGCTGAGATTCTGGCCAGGGAGTTTGGGGAGTAATTCCTACGCCACGTCCAGCGCCACGTCGAGCGACGGCGCGCTGTGGGTGAGCCAGCCCACGGAAAGCAGATCGACCCCCGTGGCCGCGATATCCGCGGCCGTCCTGGGAGTGATCCCCCCCGAGGCCTCCGTGATGGCCCGGCCCTTGGCCATTGCGACGGCCTGGCGGAGCGTCTCCAGAGGCATGTTGTCGAGCAGCACCACGTCCACTCCCAGATCGAGCGCCTCGCGGAGCTGATCCAGCGAGTCCACCTCGACCTCGATCTTCACCAGGTGGCCCACCGAGCGCCGGGCGCGCTCCACGGCCGTCTCGAGGCTCCCGGCCAAGGCGATGTGGTTGTCCTTGATGAGGACGGCGTCGTCCAGGCCGAAGCGATGGTTGTGGCCACCGCCGCAGCGGACGGCGAACTTCTCGAGGAAGCGCATCCCGGGCGTGGTCTTGCGGGTGCAGACGATGTGGGCGCCGTAGGGGGCGACCAGCGCCGCCATGTCGCGGGTGACGGTGGCGATCCCGCAGAGCCGGCCCAGCAGGTTGAGGGCCGTGCGCTCGGCGGAGAGGATCGACCGCGCGGAGCCGCGGACGATGGAGAGGACCGATCCCGCCTCCACGTCCTCGCCGTCGACGGCCAGGGTCTCGACCGCGATGGCGGGATCGAGCAGGGAAAACGCGGAAAGCGCCACCGGCAGGCCGGCCACACGGCCGGCGGCGCGGGCGACGACCTTCGCCTCACCCGGCAGGTTCGCGGGGAGGATGGCGTCGCTCGTCAGGTCGCCGGCCCGCCCCAGATCTTCCTCCAGAGCCCGCCGGACCAGCGGCTCGTAGAGAAGAGGATAGAGCGGCGCGGGGTAGGCGGAGGAGCCGCCGCTCACGAGGCGCGGCTCCCGGCGGCCGCCAGGGCCGGCGCGGCTTCCGGAGCTTCGAAGCGGGCCGAGCCGTCCGGCGCGGCGGTCAGGAACAGGCGCCGCTGCCAGGCGGGATCGGGAACCGGATAGTCGGACCGGTAGTGGCCGCCCCGGCTCTCCCGGCGCTCCAGGGCCGCCGCCGCCACCAGCCGGCCGATGCCCAGAAGGTTGCGGGCCTCCCCCGCCGGCCGGCGATGGCGGACGGCGAGCCGCTCCAGCTCCTCGACGGCCGAGGTCAGGCCGGCCTCGTCCCGCTCGACGCCGACCTTCTCCCACAGGATCCGCCGCACGGCAGCCGTCAGCTCCGCGTCGCCCGGTCCCTCGACGCTCGGAACGGCGGCGCCGGCCGTACGGCGCCCGCGCGGGACCCTCCCCACGGGGACGCCCGCCCGCAGGTCCTCGGCCACCCGGGCGCCGAAGACCAGCGCCTCCAGGAGCGAGTTGCTGGCCAGCCGGTTGGCGCCATGGGCGCCGGTCGCGGCCACCTCGCCGCAGGCCCAGAGCCCGGCGAGCGAGGTGCGGCCCTGCTCGTCCACCGCGATGCCGCCCATGTGGTAGTGGGCGGCCGGGGCGACCGGGATCGGCTCGGTCCGCGGGTCCAGGCCGTGCTCCTGGCAGAGCTTGAAGACGGTCGGGAAGTGTTCGGGGAACTCCTCCCCCACGGCCGCGCGGGAATCCAGGAAGACCTGGTGCCCCGCCATCAGCCGGCGCCAGATCGCCCGCGCCACCACGTCGCGGGGCGCGAGCTCGCGGTCGGGATGCTCGTCCGCCATGAAACGGCGGCCCTGGTCGTCGAGCAGGACGGCGCCCTCGCCGCGAAGCGCCTCGGTGAGCAGGGGCATGGGATCGGCGCCGGTCGCCAGGGCCGTGGGGTGGAACTGGACGAACTCCAGGTCCACCAGCCGGGCGCCCGCCCGAGCCGCCATGGCGAGGCCGTCGCCCGTGGCTTCCCGCGGATTCGTGGTGTGGAGGTAGAGCTGCCCCAGACCGCCGGTCGCCAGCACCACGGCCGGAGCGAGGTGCAGCACGCGGCGGCCGTCGGCGTGGATCGCCAGGGCGCCCACCGCCTCGTCGTCCTCCAGGACGAGATCGACGGCGAAAGCCTCGTCCACCACCCGCACCTCGGGGGCCCGGCGCACCGCCTCGACCAGGGTGCGCACGACCTCGGCGCCGGTGGCGTCGCGGGCGTGCAGGATGCGGCGGCGGCTGTGAGCGGCCTCGCGGCCGAGAGCCAGGGCGCCGGCCTCGTCGAGGTCGAAGTGGGCGCCCAGGGCGAGCAGGACCTTGACCCGCTCCGGGCCCTCGGCGGTCAGGATGTCCACCACGTGAGGATCGTTGAGGCCCGCGCCGGCGGCGAGCGTGTCCGCCGCGTGGAGGGCGGGCGCGTCGTCCTTACCCACCGCGGCGGCGATGCCGCCCTGGGCCCAGGGGCTCGCGCCGCCCAATCCCAGGCGGGCCTTGGTCAGCACGGTCGCGCGCAGAGGGGCGCAGCCGAGCGCGGCGGTGAGGCCGGCGGCGCCGGTGCCCACCACCAGGACCTCGGAGCGCGAGACGCCGTCCACTCCTTGCTGCGCTACCCCACGGAATCCGTTCATCGCCCTTCCTTCCGCCCGACGGCGAGCATCCGCTCCACGGCCAGCTTGGCGCGGCCGGCCACTTCAGGGTCCACCTCGACCCTGTGCTCCATGGTCTGGAGCGAGCGCAGGATCTTCGGCAGGGTGATCCGCTTCATGTGCGGGCAAAGATTACACGGCCGGATGAACTCGACGTCGGGATACTCGACGGCGACGTTGTCGCTCATCGAGCACTCGGTGATCAGCACGACCCGCCGCGGGCGCGCCTCGCCCACGTGGCGGATCATCGCCGCCGTGGAGCCCACGAAGTCGGCCTCCGCCAGGACCTCCGGCGGGCACTCCGGATGAGCCAGGATCTGGATGTCGCCGCCCTGGGCCTCGCGGTAGGCGCGCAGCTCCTGGCCGGTGAAGCGCTCGTGCACCTCGCAGTGCCCCTTCCAGAGGATGATCTGGACGTCCGTCTTCGAGGCCACGTACTTGCCCAGGAACTCGTCGGGCAGGAAGATCACCCGGTCGACGCCCAGCGACTCCACCACGCCCACGGCGTTCGCCGAGGTGCAGCAGATGTCCGACTCGGCTTTCACCGCCGCCGAGGTGTTGACGTAGGTGACCACCGGCACGCCGGGATAGCGCTGCCGCATCAGGCGGATGTCCTCGGCCGTGATCGACGCCGCGAGCGAGCACCCCGCCTCGAGGTCCGGGATCAGCACGGTCTTCTCCGGCGACAGGATCTTCGCCGTCTCGGCCATGAAGTGGACGCCGGCCAGCACGATGACCTCCGCCTCCGTCTTCGCCCCCTGCTGCGCCAGGGCCAGCGAGTCGCCGACGAAGTCCGCGACGCCGTGGAAGATCTCCGGCGTCTGGTAGTTGTGCGCCAGGACCACGGCGTTCCGCTGCCGCTTGAGGTCGTTGATGGCGGCGATGTAGGGAGCGTGGACCGGCCACTCCAGGTCCGGGATCACCGAGCGCACCTTGTCGTGAATGGCAGCGGTGGCCCGCGCCACTTCCGGCGTGTAGTCGAGTGAAGCGTACGGCCGGGGAGCTTCGAGGTTCATCCTTATCCCCTATGCTCATCATGAGCATATCAAGATCATAAAGAAGGGCCGGCGATGCCGGCCTGGGCTTATACTACGAATGAGTATATCGAGTTGTCAAGACCGGGACGGAGGTGGCGCCGGGATGTCTGCCGGCCGTCATTTCCGTCGCTCAGGAGGTATAACAAGAGAGGAAGGGGAAATCTGCCTGGGGGGCGGGCGATCTCTCTTCGCTGAAAGAAGGACTAGAGCTCCAAGGCGTCGAGCGACGGGGCGGTGGCCGTGCGGGCAATGAGCCTGGCAATCTCCTCGATGGAGCCGATGCCTGCGACTTTCCCCCGCACGCTCTCGGGAATCGCGCCGAAGCGATCCGCCATCTCCCGCAGCAGAACCCCGCGCAGCCGCTCCAAAGAATTCTCCTGGCCCTTTTCCAGCCCCTTTTCCAGCCCCTTCTCCAGCCCCTTCTCCAGACCTTCCTCGAAACCCTCCTGCTTCCACTGACGGGTCCATTCCGTGACGCGTTCGGCGAGCATCGACTTGACCTCCTGCAGATCGGCCAGTTGGGGGATCTCGACCCCGGGTAGCCGGTTGGACAGCACCTTTACGACCCAGACGGCGAACGCCTTTCTCAGAGAGCTCTGCTCTGGCGTATGCAGCCACTGGAGCAGGGCCGTCAGTACCCTGTCGACATCGACCGCGTCCCGGCTCTTCTCCAGCCGGAAGAGCGCCGCCGCCAGATTGCGCAGCGGCGTGAGCTCCTCGTCGGCGATCCGCGCCTCGTCCAATAGACAGTAACGGAACCGCGGCCGGTAGAGCTCCAAACCGCCCGGAACCTCCTCGATCAGCTCGGCGAGATCCAGAGCCGCGCCCCAGGGCCGATCTCCATTATAGAGAACCAACGGCAGAACCGGTGGCAGCCGGCCTGAAGCGGACAACTCTCCGTCCCGCGCGAGGCTCTGCCAGAGCAGGCCCGTGTAGACCAGCACCCTCAAGGCCATGAAGGGATCGACCGTGGATTGGAATTCCAGGAGCAGGTAGACGTAAAGCCAGCGTTCCCTACCCCAACGGGCTCGCCAGATGATGTCGCTCTCCCGCTCGCGCAGCTCCTGGGTGATGAAGCTGGCCTCGACCCTCTCCAGGGTGGAGAAATCGATCTCGCCGACCCAGTCCTCGTGGACGAAGCCGCGGATCAGATCCGTCACCAATTCGGCGTGTGAGAAGAGGAGCTTGTAGGTATGGTCATGGTCCGCCATCTCTCTCCCTTACGAGACCCGTCAAAAGAGAACGGCGGCATTTGTATAGGAAACTCCGGGCAGGAGGCAACTGATCCCAGGCTCAACCCCGCCGAACCCCCGGCAGCCCCACCCCCGGCGCCGGGCGTTCGCGGAGCACCTCGCGGCGGAAGACGAACAGCTCGGCGGGGCGGCCGCCGGTCTGGGCGTCCTGAAGGCCGGTGCCCTCGACCAGACCGGCGTTTTCGACCAGGCGGCGAAAGTTCTGCTTGTGGAGGCGCACGCCGGCCAGGGCCTCCACCACCCGCTGGATCTGGAGCAGGGTGAAGCTCGGGGGGAGGAGCTCGAAGACCACGGGCCGGTACTTGAGCTTGCCGCGCAGACGGCCGAGGGCGGTCGCCAGGATGCGGCGGTGGTCCAGCGCCATGACCCGGCCGGGCAGGAGCTCGGGACGCCGCGGAGGAACGGGACGGCGCTCGTCGGCGGCGCCGCCCGTTGCCTCGCGGTCCCGCCAGGCCTCGGGCACCAGGTAGGCCTCGTAGAGGAGCTCGTAGCGCTCGAGCACGCGCTCGCCGTCCCACGGCGCGCCGCTCAGGCCGAAGACGATCTCCACCCGCTCGCGCCGCTCCAGCCGGCCGGCCGTGTCGGGGGCCGCGGCGATCCAGGCGCGGAGCGCCGGGGCGATCATGCCCTCGATGATGGCCGGGCGGCCGGAGCGCCAGTCCTCCCAGGGGAAGAACTCGTAGCCATCGCGCCAGCTCGCGCCGCGTCCCACCGAGACCTCGCGCACCAGGGCCAGGTAGGCCACCGAGACCTCGCGGGGGCCGCCGCGGCTCTCGCCAGGGTAGCGGTTGCGGTCGCCGAAGGTGTAGAGCTGCTCCACGTAGCCCAGGTCGAGGCCGGTCTGCTCGCGCACCCAGCGGCGCAGGCCGCGGTCGAGCGTGCGGTCCGTTTCCGGCTCCAGGGGACCGAACGGCAAGGCCTCCTCGGCCGGCTCGCCGGCGGCACCCTCTCGCCACACGGTGAGGATGCGCGGCATCTCCTCCGTGACCGCCACGATCACGGCGTTGAGGCCGATGGCGACCTGGGTCGACATGGCCTTACCTAAGGGCTGGCCGCCTGAAGCTGCAGGGAGGACGCGGTCAGCTCGCGGCCGAAGACCGCCGCGAAGTGCCCGGCGCAGGCCTCGGCGATCTCGGCCAGGGCGGGAGCCCTGCCCGTGAGCCGCTCGATCGAGGTCATGCGGACCTGGTGGAGCCCGCAGGGGATGATTCCCGAGAAGTAGGAGAGGTCGGTCGAGACGTTCAAGGCAAAGCCGTGAGTGGTGATCCACCGCGACAGGTGGACGCCGATCGAGGCGATCTTCTCCTCCCCCGCCCAGACGCCGATGAACGCCTGATCCTCTCCCGGCCGGGCCGAAACGCCGTAGCCGGCGAGGATACGGATGAGCACCTCCTGGAGATCGCGCACGTAGCGGCGGATGTCCCGCCGGTCGGGGCTCAGGTTGACGATGGGATAGCCCACGAGCTGCCCCGGCCCATGATAGGTGACCTGCCCGCCCCGGTCGCACTCGGCGATCTCGACGCCGCGGGCGGCCAGCCACTCCGGATCCGCCAGCACGTCCCCCTGGCTGGCGTTGCGGCCCAGCGTGTAGACGTGCGGGTGCTCGAGAAGGAAGAAGCGCTCCGGACCCTCGCCGCTCTTCAACGCCGTCCGCGCCGCGAGCTGGAGCTCGAGGGCCTCGGCGTAGGGGATCCGCCCGAGGTAGTCCCAGTGGAGAGGGCGGCGGAGGGGAACGGGGTTCACGGGCATGCGTGGAATTGTAGCGGAGGCGGCATGGGTGCGCTTGGCGGGCTCTGCTGTAAGATCCCACTGCTTCGACGGGGAGGGTACGGCATGGCAATGGAAAAGGTCGTGACAGCCATTCTGGGCGGCGGCCAGGGGAGCCGGCTCTGGCCCCTGACTCGGGACCGGGCGAAACCGGCCGTGCCGATAGGCGGCAAGTTCCGCCTCATCGACATCCCCATCAGCAACAGCCTGCACGCCGGCATCGACCGGATCTTCGTCATCACCCAGTTCAACAGCGCGAGCCTGCACCGCCATATCGCGCAGACCTACCGTTTCTCCGCCTTCAGCAACGGCTTCGTCAACATCCTGGCGGCGGAGCTCACGGCGGAGCGCAAGGAGTGGTACCAGGGAACGGCCGACGCCGTGCGCCAGACCCTCCCCCGGCTCCTCGAGCAGAATCCGCCCGAAGTGCTGATCCTCTCCGGCGACCAGCTCTACCTGATGAACATCGGCGAGTTCGTGAGGACCCACCGCGAGCGCGACGCCGACATCACCATCGCCGTCAAGCCGGTCACCCGCGAGGAATCCTCGGCCTTCGGCATCCTGCGGCTCGACCCCTCCGGCCGCATCGTCGAGTTCGTCGAGAAGCCGAAGGAGGCCGCCCAGCTCGACGCCATCGCCCTGGACGAGCAGACCCAATCCGCCCTCGGGTTCCCCGCGCCGCCAGGCTCGTTCCTGGCGAGCATGGGCATCTATATCTTCAAGCCCGAGGTGCTGCGCGAGCTGCTGGTGGGTACCAATACCCTGGATTTCGGCCGTGAGGTGATCCCGCAGGCGCTGTCCAACTATCGCGTCCTGGCCTTCCCGTACAACGGCTATTGGACCGATATCGGCACCATCCCGAGCTTCCACCAGGCGAACCTCGACCTGACGCTGCCGCTGCCGCCGCTCAACATGTACGACCCCGAGCTGCGGATCTTCACCCATCCGCGGTTCCTGCCGGGCACCAAGGTCACGGAGTGCTTCGTCCAGTGCTCCATCCTCAGCGAGGGCAGCATCCTCTCGGGCAGCCGGGTCACAGACTCGATCGTCGGCGTCCGCGCCGTGGTGCGCGCCGGCTCGGTCATCGAGCGCTCGGTGGTGATGGGCGCCAGCACCTGGGAAAACCATTTTCCGGACAGCGACCAGCTCCCCATCGGCATCGGCCAGGACTGCCACATCCGCAACGCCATCATCGACTTCGACTCCCGGATCGGCGACGGCAGCAAGCTGATCAACGCCGCCGGCATCGAGAACGCCGACGCCGACAACTACAGCATCCGCGACAAGATCATCGTCATACCCAAGGGCGCCGTCCTTCCGCCGGGCACGGTGATCTGAACCATGCCTTTGAACATCCTCCAGGTAGCCGCCGAGGTCACGCCCTTCGCCAAGACCGGCGGCCTAGGCGACGTGGTGGCCGGCCTGTCGGGCTTCCTCGAGCGGGCGGGGCACGACGTCCGGATCTTCCTCCCCTTCTACGCCCAGCTCGCCCGCGAGCGGGAGAAGTACGCGCCGGTCGATTTCATCCAGGACGTGCCCGTCCAGCTCGGCCCCCACCGGTTCCACTACTCCGCCCGGACGGCCAAGCTGCCGGGCAGCGCCGTTGACGTCTACTTCATCGACTGTCCGGCTCTCTTCGGCAGCGGCGGCATCTACCATGGGGACCGGGACGACTCGCTGCGCTTCGCCCTGCTGGCCGTCGCCGCCCTGGAATGCGCGCAGCGGATGGGCTGGTCCCCCGACGTCGTCCACTGCCACGACTGGCACACCGCGCTGGCGCCGGTCTATCTGAAGGCCTTCTTCGGCTGGGACGGTCTCTTCCGGCGGACCCGGACGGTGTTGACCATCCACAACCTCGGGTTTCAGGGGATCGTCGAGTCCTCGCGCATCGCGGACCTCGGGCTGGAGCGCCACGCTCACCTGCTGGACCTCTCGCCGGGATACCTCAACTTCTTCCGCAACGGCATCCTCCACGCCTACGCCCTGACCGCCGTCAGCCGTACCTACGCGCGGGAAATCCAGACGCCCGAGAAGGGCTTCGGCCTCGACGGCCTGCTGCGGGCCCGGAACGATCGCTTTTTCGGCCTCGTCAACGGCGTCGATTACGGCGAGTGGAACCCCGAGACCGATCCGCGCATCCCCCATCACTACTCGGCCGCGGACCTCGCCGGCAAGGCGGCGATGAAGCGCGCTCTCCTGCGCGAGGTCGGGATGGACGAGAGCACCGGCGCGCCCGTGCTCGGCGTGGTGTCGCGGCTGACCGCGCAGAAAGGCTTCGACCTCGCCTTCGAGGTGCTGCCCGAGCTGCTCTCCCGGCGGGACCTGCGGCTGGTGGCGCTGGGCAGTGGCGAGCCTCACTACGAGGAGTTCTTCCAGTGGCTGCAGGCGAGGTTCCCCGGCAAAGCCTGGTTCTACCAGGGCTTCAACAACGAGCTGGCGCACTGGATCGAAGCCGGGGCCGACCTCTTCCTGATGCCCTCGAAGTTCGAGCCCTGCGGTCTGAACCAGATGTACAGCCTGAAGTACGGCACCCCCCCCGTGGTCCATAGGACCGGTGGCCTCGCCGACACCGTCGAGATCTTCGACTCCTCGACGGCTTCGGGTACCGGCTTCGTCTTCGACCACTTCGCGCCGCAGGGGCTCCGCTGGGCCCTCGACTACGCCCTCGACACCTTCCCGCACCGCGACACCTGGGAGCGGCTGATGCGCAACGGCATGGCGAAGGACTTCTCCTGGGATGTCCAGGGCAGGGATTACGTGGAGCTTTACGGGAGGATCGCATGAATCCGCTGTCGTCACGGGATGACGAATCGGTCGTCGAGTTCACCTTCCGCGCCGCCGCGGCCGGGATCGTCTTCGGCATCCTGTTCGGCGCCGCCAACGCCTACCTCGGGCTGCGGGTGGGGCTCACGGTCTCGACGTCGATCCCCATCGCCGTGCTGACGGTGGCCCTGTTCCGCCTGATGAGCCGACGGCCCGGCGGGATGATCCTCGAGGCCAACCTCTCGCAGACCATCGGCTCCGCCAGCTCGTCCCTCGTCAGCGGCACCATCTTCACCATCCCGGCCCTGTTCCTGTGGGGAATCATCCCGCCCTTCTGGCAGGTCGCGGGCCTGGCGCTCCTCGGCGCGATCCTCGGGATCACCGCCATGATCCCCCTTCGCCGGCTGCTCATCGTGCAGAGCGCCGACGAGCTTCCCTACCCCGAGGGCACCGCCTGCGCCGAGGTGCTGCGGGCGACGGCCGCGGAGTCGGGCGGCGGCCGCTGGATCTTCCTGGGGCTGGGCGTCGGCGTCCTCATCAAGCTCGCCCTCGGCGCCGCCGTCCTCATCCAGCCGGACCTGGCCGCCCACATCCCCGTGCTCCCCAAGGCCGAGATGGCGCTCGAGATCGCGCCCGCGCTCCTCGCCGTGGGCTACATCCTGGGCTACCGGCAGTCATCGATCATGGTTTCGGGCAGCCTGATCTCGGCCCTGGTGCTCACGCCGCTGATCGCCCTGGTCGGCGCCGGGCTGACCGCGCCCCTGTTCCCCGAGCTCACGACGCCGATCAGCGCGCTCTCGGCCGGACAGATCTGGTCGCGGTACGTGCGCTACATCGGCGCCGGGGCCGTGGCCGCGGCCGGCATCGTGACCGTGCTGCGAGCCCTGCCGGTGATGTCCCAGTCGCTCACCGCCGTCCTGCTCGGCCTCCGCCGCCAGGGGACCGGCCTGGATAGCGGCGGCGCCGTGCCTCGCACGGACCGCGACCTGCCCGGCTGGGTGGTCCTCGCCGGCCCCGCCGTCGTGATCCTGGCGCTGATCTTCGTGCCGGGGCTGATCGGCGGCAACATGGGTTTCCTGCCGCGGGTCGCCGCCGCGCTGGGCGTGGGGATCTTCGGCGTGGCCTTCGTCGTCGTCTCCTCGCGGATCGTGGGGTTGATCGGCGTCTCCTCGAACCCGACCTCCGGCATGACGCTGGTCACCCTGCTGGGCGTCGCCGTCATCTTCGTCCTCTGCGGCTGGACGGACCCCTCGGCTCGTGCCGCCATCCTGACCGTGGGCACCGTGGTCTGCATCGCCGCCTCGAAGGCGGGAGACATCTCGCAGGACCTGAAGACCGGCTACCTGGTCGGCGCCACTCCCGCGAAGCAGCAAGCCAGCCAGTTCCTCGGCGCGGCTTTCGCCTGCTGGGCGGTGGCGGGAACCGTGCTGCTCCTCGGCAAGGCGTTCACCTTCGGCTCCCCCGATCTGCCGGCGCCCCAGGCCACCCTGATGAAAACGGTGATCGACGGCGTGCTCTCCGGCTCGCTCCCCTGGGGTCTGGTGGGCACGGGCGCCGCCTTCTCGCTCAGCGCGCTGCTCGCGGGGCTGCCGGGCCTGGCCTTCGCGGTCGGCCTCTATCTGCCGCTCGGCAGCCTGACGCCGATCTTCCTCGGCGGAGTGGTCAGGCGCCTCGTCGACGCCCGGCGGCCCGAGGGCGCCCGGGAGGGGGATCCCGGAATCCTCGCCGCCTCGGGAATGATCGCGGGAGAGGGGCTCGCCGGAGTGGCGATCGCCGGCATCGTCGCGGCCAAGACGACCTGGCCGGAATCCGCCTTAAGCCAATGGCTCGGCACCTGGCATTTCGCGGAGAGGGACTTCACCTGGATCACCGGCCCCGCCGGAGTCGTGCTGGGAATCGCGCTCGTCCTGGGGGTTTCGGCGCTGCTCTACCGGGCGGGTCGGAGCGGTGAGACGGAGCTACAGGTCGAAGAGATCGGAGACCGGTAGGCGCAGGGAGCACACAGGAGGAGCCACTGCGGCGTTGCTTGACGGAATGGGGCGACTTGTACCGTAAGGAAGCGACGGGAATCTTGCCTGGGAGAGGAGCACGGGTTACACTGAAGCGGACAGGAGGTGCTCCGTGCCCATCCCGAAACCAAAAGACAGCGACCTGCATTCTGATATCGAGTTGCGGGCTCACGAGTTCTGGCAGCACACCCCGTTTGAAGAGCTCGCACGGCAGCAGGGTGTTCGTCCGGCAAAGCGTTATGAAGATTTTGCCGGAGGCTGGCCCGAGGACAAGCTCGATGACGGCTTCGAAGAGGCCTTGGAGCGCTGGCGCCGGACCTCATCCTGGGATGAAGAGTGAGCCAAGTCGTCGTCGATACCTCCGTTATCTCCTACATCCTCAAGAAACACTCCCTGGCCCCCTCTTATTGGGAAATCCTGAAAGGACATCTCCTCGGGATCTCCTTCATGACCGTCGCAGAGCTGTACTGCTGGCCTCTGCAGCGCGATTGGGGTGAACAGAGAATCGTCGGTCTCCGGCAGCACCTCCGGGGTTATACGGTTCTCCCATACTCGGATGAGATGAGCTGGGAGTGGGCGAGAATCAAGTGCCGACGAGGCCGTCCTATCTCAGATTCCGACGCTTGGATCGCAGCGACCGCCCTTCTTCACGAGGCTCCGCTCGTCACGCACAATCCTCGCCATTTCCTGCACATCGAGGGGCTCGAAGTCCTCACGGTCAGCGCCTAAAGAAAGAGCCCGGGTCGCCCCGGGCTCTTTCGGACTTCAAGGGAAAGCCGGACCTCTACACGTAGGCGTCGAGCTCGGACCAGGTTTCCTGCTCGATCACCTTCTTGACGTCGATCATGAAGCGGTCGGCGTCCGCGCCATCCACCAGACGGTGGTCGTAGGTGATGGCGAAGTAGGCCATCATCTTGATGGCGAGCGCGTCGTTGCCGTTCTCATCCTCGACCACGATCGGCCGCTTCTCGATGGCGCCGATGCCCAGGATCGCCACCTGCGGCTGGTTGATGACCGGGGTGCCCCAGAGGCTGCCGAAGACGCCCGGGTTGGTGACGGTGAAGGTGCCGCCCTGCACGTCCTCCGGCTTGAGCTTCTTGCTCCGCGCCCGGTCGGCCAGGTCGTTGGCCGTCTTGGCGAGGCCCACCAGGCTCAACTGGTCGGCGTGCTTGATCACCGGCACGATCAGGCCGCGCGCCCCCATGTCGACGGCCATGCCGATGTTGATGTCCTTCTTGTAGACGATGTTCGTGCCGTCGACCGAGGCGTTGACCGACCGGTGGGCCTTGAGCGCCGTCGCGACGGCCTTGAAGATGAAGGGCATGAAGGTGAGCTTGGTGCCCTCCTTCTTGAAGAAGCCGTCCTTGGCCCGCAGCCGCGCCTTGTTCACCCGCGAGAAGTCGATGTGGAAGGCGGTCGTCACGTGGGCCGAGGTGGCCTTCGAATACACCATGTGAGCCGCCGTGATCTGCCGCACCTTCGACATCGGCTCGATCTCGACGTTCTCGCCGGGAGTGTAGGCCGGCACGTGGAACCCGCCCGTGGGCCGGCTGGCCGGAGCCGCGGCGGCGGGAGGCGGAGCCGCGGGGGCGGGAGGCGGAGCCGCGGGGGCGGCCGCCGCCGGGGCTGGAGCGGGAGCCGCCGGAGCGGGCTGCGGCGCGGGGGCCGGGGCCGCCGCGGCCGGAGCCGCCGCCGGCGCCGCCTTGCGCTGCTCCAGGTGGGCCATGATG
>DATFNZ010000109.1:0-62762 GCA_035266085.1 Thermoanaerobaculia bacterium | reverse complement strand
TCGCCAAGGGCTACTGGCGCGACGACCAGAAGACGGCCGGCAGCTTCATCACCCATCCGCGCACGGGCGAGCGCCTCTACCGCACGGGCGACCTCGGCCGCTACCTGCCGAGCGGCGACATCGAGTTCCTCGGCCGCGAGGACTCCCAGGTCAAGATCCGCGGCTACCGCGTCGAGCTGGGGGAGATCGAGGCCGTTCTCGCCAGCCATCCGGCCGTCCACGACGCGGTGGTGCTGGCGCAGGGCGGCACCGCGCCCGGCGAGAAGCGGCTCAACGCCTACGTGGTGGCCGACTCCGCGGCGGGCCTCGACGTCGGCGCGATGCGCGCCTTCCTGAAGGACCGCCTGCCGGAGTACATGGTGCCGGCCGGCTTCCTCTTCCTCGAGGCGCTGCCTCTGACCCCCAACGGCAAGGTCGACCGGCGGGCCCTGCCGTCGATCGATCACGAGAAACCCGCCGGCCGGGGGGAGTACGTGGCGCCCCGCACGGAGATCGAGGAGGCTCTCGCCAACATCTGCGGCGAGGCCCTGGGTGTCGAGAAGCTCGGCATCCACGACGACTTCTTCGAGCTGGGAGGCGACTCGCTGATGGCCATCCGCGCTATCTTCCGCATCCGCAAGGCCGTGGGAGTCGAGCTCCAGGTGAGGAGCTTCTTCGACGCCCCGACCGTCGCCAGCCTCGCCGAGGTGATCGAAGAGCTGATCCTGGCCCAGATCGAAGACCTGACCGACGAAGAAGTGCACGAGCTGCTGTGAGGAGACCCGATGTGAGGAGACCAGACCTTGAACGAGATCGATGACCGGCGCGCCAGGCTTTCCCCGGAGAAGCGGGCCCTGCTGGAGAAGCGCCTGAAGGGCCTCTCCGCGATCGCCGCCGCCACGGCCGAGGCGAAGCCGCCCGCCGAGCCCGAGCGGGAGCCCGAAGTCCTGAACCTCGCCGAGCTGGCGCCCGGGGCCGTGCCGCCGGTCGACGGCGAAGCCTGGCGCGCGATGGTCGAGGCCGGCGAGCGGGAGGCGCGGCAGCGGGCCGTGGCCGCCGACCTGGTGGCCGACGCGGCCTGGGAGAAGCGGCTGGACGAGCAGGCCGCCGCCTTCCTCAGCACCGCCTTCCGCAACCTGGGAGTGTTCCAGCGGGCCGGCGAGGAGCGGACGATCGACGGCGTGATCGCCGACTGCGGAGTGCTGCCCAAATACCGCAAGGTGCTGCGCCGCTGGATGGCGGCGCTCGCCGAGGAGGGTCTCCTGGAGCGCCGCGGCGACTCCTGGGTGGCCCGCGAGCCGGTGCCCACGCCCGCGCTCGACGCCCTGATCACCGACGAGCAGAGGGACTACTACGGCAAGAACCTCTCGGCGGTGCTCACCGGCGAGACCCATCCCCTGGAGTTCTACCTGCCCGGCGGCTCCTCGGCCTCCATCGAGTCGAGCTACCGCGAGACGCCGATCTTCCGCTACTGCAACGGCATCTCGGCCGCGGTGCTGGAAGCCCAGGGGCGCACCCTGCCGGCGGGGGCGCGCATGCGAGTGCTCGAGATCGGCGCCGGCACCGGCGGCACCACGGCCTCCCTGCTGCCGCTGCTGCCGGCGGAGCGCACGGTCTTCCACTTCACGGACGTCTCGAAGTTCTTCACCGACATGGGACGCAAGAAGTTCGGCGCCTTCCCCTTCCTGCGCTACCGGGAGCTCGACGTCGAGTCGGACCCGCTGGCCCAGGGGTATCCCGCCGCCAGCTTCGACTGGATCGTGGCGGCCCACGTGCTCCACGCCACCCGCAACATCAAGGAGACCCTGGAGCACACGCTCCGGCTGCTCGCTCCCGGCGGCGTCCTGCTGCTCCTCGAGGAGACCCGCTTCCAGCGCAAGTACAACTTTTCGATGGGCTTCCTGCCGGGCTTCGACCACTTCGAGGACCACGAGCTGAGGCCGCTCCATCCTCTGCTCTCGTCCGCCCAGTGGCGGCGGGAGCTGCTGGCGGCCGGATTCGTGGACTTCGCCACCTTCACCGAGCCCGGCTCGGCCGCCGAGGTGCTGGGCGTCGACGTGATGCTCGCCCGGGCGGCGGGAGGCGTCTAGCCCGATGATGGACACGCGGGATTTTTCGGAGCGCCGCAGCCGGCTCACGCCGGCCCAGAAGGCGCTGCTCGAGAAGCGGCTGCGCAGCGCCGGCCAGGCGCAGCCCGAGGAGGACGCGGCGGCGGCCATCGCGCCGCGCCCCGGCGGCGGCCCGGCGCCGCTGTCGTTCGCTCAAGCCAGGCTCTGGCGCTTCGCCGAGCGCCATCCCGAGAGCCCGGCGTACAACGTCTATCACGGCGTCGGCCTGCGGGGTCCCCTGGACGTGGCGGTGCTGGCGGCCGGCGTGCGGGCCGTGGTGGAGCGCCATGAGGCCTTCCGCACGCGGTTCGTCCGCTCGCCTGAAGGGATCATGGCCGTAGCCGAGCCGGATCTGGTGCCGGCAGCGCTGGCCTTGATCGATCTCGGTGGTCTGCCCGCGGTCCGCGAGGCCGAGGGGCTGCGCACCGTCCTGGAGCTGGCGGCGCCCTGCTTCGACCTCCTCAACGGGCCGCCCCTGCGCACGGCGCTGCTGCGCCTCGGCGGGGCGGAGCACGTGCTGATCGTGGCCGTCCATCACATCGTCATCGACGGCTGGACGCTCGCCCTGTTCGTGCGCGAGCTGGCGGCGGCCTATGGAGAGCTGGCGGCCGGCCGCGTACCGTCTCCCGCCTCGGCCCCCCTCCAGTACGCCGACTTCGCCGCCTGGCAGCGGCGGCGGGTCGAAGAGGGGGCCCTGGCGAGCGCCCTCGTCTGGTGGAAGCGGCACCTGGCCGGCGCTCCCCGCGAGGGCCTCGCCTGGCCGCCGCGTCCTCAAGGACCCGCGGGCAGGAGCACGCTGATGATCGGGGGCGGCGTCTCGGACGCCCTGCGGGCGCTCGCCCAGCGCGAGCGGGTGACGCCGTTCATCACGCTGCTCGCGGGCCTCAAGGCCGTGCTCCACCTGCACACGGGCCAGGAAGACCTGATCGTGGCGACGCCGGTGGCGCTGCGCGACCGGCCTGAAGCGGCGGGCATCGCCGGGATGCTCCTGAACCTGCTGGCCCTGCGCACCGGCCTCGCCGGCGATCCGTCTTTCCTGGAGCTGCTCCATCGGGTGCGCGACACCTGCCTGGGAGCGTTCGCCCATCGCGAGGCGCCCCTGGAGTGGCTGGCGGAGAGGCTGCTCCCGGAGAGCGGCGCGGGCGCGACCCCGTGGATCCGGGTACTCTTCAACATGCCATCGGGGGAGGCCGGCCATTCCGATCCCCTGAAGGCCGGTGGCATCGAGGTGCAACCCCTGCTCACCGGGGAGATGGGGGCCGAGCTCGACCTGACGTTCTACGCCCGGGAGACGGCGGCGGGCATCCGTCTGGATCTCGGGTTCAACGCGAATCTGCTGGCGCCTGGAGAGTCCGAGCGCCTGCTCGAGGGGTTCGCGGCGCTGCTCGCGGAGGTCGCGGCTCATCCCGAGCGGCGCCTGTCGGAAATTTCCGGGGTGCTGCTGATACCCGCCGGATTGGAGGCTTGAGAAGCTCAATGGAGACGATCCTCGTTGTCGGCGGTGGCCTGGTGGGATCGCTGCTGTCCATCTATCTGGCCCGGCAGGGCTATCGAGTCGAGCTGTTCGACCGCTATCCCGATTTCCGGCGAGCCAAGGCGCCGTCGGGGAAATCCATCAACCTGACAATCTGCGAACGGGGCTTCACCTCCCTCGACCGGGTGGGGGCCGGCGACGTGGTGCGGGCCATCTCCGTGCCCTGCTACGGCCGCATGGTCCACAACGCCGACGGCACCGTGGAGTTCCAACCCTACGGCAACCAGCGGGAGGCGATCTACTCGGTGTCGCGGAACAACCTGAACCGCGCCCTGCTGACGCTCGCCATCGAGCAGCCCACCCTGGCCTGCCATTTCGAGCACAAGTGCATCGAGGTGGACCTCGACGGGCCGGCGGTCAGCTTCAAGCACCTGCGCACCGGCGAGATCTCGGAGTGGCGGGGGGACCGCCTCATCGGCGCCGACGGCGCCCACTCCGCCGTGCGCCTGCGCATGCAGCGGGCCCAGCGTTTCGACTTCGTCCAGGAGTATCTGGACCAGGGCTACAAGGAGCTCAACGTGCCGCCCACCCCCGAGGGGAACTGGGCGCTGGACGGCAACGTGATCCACATCTGGCCGCGCGGCGACTACATGCTGATCGGCTTTCCCAACCTCGACCGCAGCTTCACCCTGTCGCTGCACATGCCCTTCGAGGGCAACCCCTCGTTCGCCACCATCCAGAAGCCGGAGGAGGTGCTGCGCCTGTTCGAGACCTCCTTCCCCGACGCGCTGCCCCTGGTGCCGAACCTGATCGAAGACTTCGTCGGCCGGCCGGAAGCGTCGATGGTCACCATCCGCTGCTTCCCCTGGACCTATCAGGACAAGGTGACGCTGATCGGCGACGCCGCCCACGCCATCGTGCCCTCCTACGGCCAGGGCGCCAACTCCGGGTTCGAGGACTGCTCGATCTTCGCCGACATCCTGGTCGCCAGCGAAGGCGACTGGGGCAAGGCGCTCAGAAGCTTCCAGGCGCTCCGCAAGCCGAACGCCGACGCCATCGGCGACATGGCTCTCGACCACTTCCACGAGCTGCGGTACCTGGTGGGAGACCCCCACTTCCTGCTGCGCAAACGGATCGAGCGGCGGATCAACGAGCTGTTCCCGGACCGCTACATCCCTCTCTACAACCTGGTCTCGTTCACCAACGTGCCCTACGTCGAGGCCTTGCGGCGGGGACGCGAGCAGCGCACCCTGATCGACCGGGTGCTGGAGCTGCCGGACCTCCTGGACCGCCTCGATAGCGAAGAGATCGTGGACACGGTCGGCGCTCTGATGGACGACACGGTGACCCACCCCGTCTACCAGGACTGACACCCAGGGCTGGCACAAGAAAACCGCGATATCTTCGCGGCCATGGAAGAGAGTGCCGCCGCTCCGGCCGGGCCGTTCCTCGGCTATGCCGGGGGCTTCCTGCGCATGGAGGGAGCGTCGCTGCCGGATCTGGCGGAGCGGCTGGGCGCTCCGTTCTTCCTGATCAGCGAGGGGCGCCTGCGCACCAATTACCAGGCCCTGGAGCGGGGGCTCGCCAGGGCGGGCTCCGGAACGGTCCTGCGCTACTGCGCCAAGACCAACCACGAGGCGGCGGTGCTGGAGCTGCTGGCGGGGTGCGGCAGCCACCTGCTGGCCAGCCACGCCGCCGAAGCGGCGCTCGCCGTGCGTTGCGGCTTTCCTCCCGAGCGGATCGCCTTCGCGCGCCCGGTGCTCACCGCGGAGGAGCTGGACGCCGTGCTCGCGGCGGGCGTGTCCCTGATCCATGCCCACCGCCCCGGCGACCTGCCGCTTCTGGAGTCGGCCGCGGCGCGGGCCGGACGGCGTGTCCGGGTGTCGCTGCGCCTGCGCGGCCAGGAGCTCTCCCTGTCTCCCCTCGGCAGGCTCAACCGGCGGCTGGGGCTCGACGCCGGCGAGATCCTGGAGAGCGTCCGGCGGCTCGCCCGCTCGCCCTGGCTGGAGCCGGCCGCGATCAACTTCTACCTGGGTACGCAGCAGTCCTCCCTGGACGGCTTCACACGGGTCTTTCGCGGTGTGCTGGCGCTCGTCGCGCGGATCGCCGCCGAGACGGGCGTCGCCATCCGGGAGGTCAACCTCGGCGGCGGCATCCCCTCGCCGTCGCTGCAGAGAATGGGCCCGCGCCGGCTCCTCGCGCGGTGGCGGGACCGGCCGGACACCCTGCCGGGCACTCCGCCGGGCTCCTCGCGGCGGGAGGAGTTCGCGGCCCGGTTGGGGGAGCGCTTCCACGAGTTGGTGGAGGAGGCGCGGCTGCCGACTTCCCCCGTGCTCGCCGCCGAGCCGGGGCGGGCCATCGTGGGCGACGCGGCGGTGCTGGTCGCGCGGGTGCTGGCCGTCGAGGGGCGGTGGGCGTTCCTGGACGCCAGCCGCAACTTCCTGCCCGAATCGCCCCTGATGTTCGCGCGAGGCATCCTGCCGCTGCGCGAGCCCGCGAATGGGGAGAGCCGCTTCTACGACCTCTCCGGCAGCACCCTGAACACCCTCGACGTGCTCGATCTCCACCGCCGGCTGCCGCCGCTCCGGCCCGGGGACGCCCTGGCCTTCTGCGACGCCGGCGCCTACTCGATCTCGCGGGCCAGCTCCTACGCGGGTCTTCCCCCGGCGGTCTACATGCTCCAGGAGGATGGCACCGTGCGCCTGGCGCGGCGGGCGGGTGGGCTCGAGGACCTGGCGGGTCCGATGGCATTGCGGGCATGAACGGTGTAGCCCTGGTCACAGGCGCCTCCGGCTTCCTGGGTAGATCCCTGGTCGCCGCGCTGCTGGCTCAGGGACGGCCGGTCGTCGCCTTCTGCCGGGAACCGGCCGCCCTGGCGGATCTGCGCCATCCGGACCTGCGGATCGCCGCCGGAGACCTCCGAAATCCGCAGTCTTACGCCCCCCTGCTGGCGGAGACCGCGTCGGTGTTCCACCTGGCGGCCCTCCGTAATCATCCCAGGGCCCGCGCCCGGGAGATGGAGGAGATCAACGCCGGAGCCACGGTCGCCCTGGCGCGCCGGGCCGGCGAGGCGGGCGTCGCGCGCTTCGTCAACGTCGCCACGGCCTTGATCTACGGCCCTTCCCAGGACGGCATGAGGACGGAGGCGGACTCCCTGGAGGGAGCTTTCGGCGTCTACGCGCGCTCGAAGGCGAAGGCGGTCCGCGAGATCCGCGAGCTGGCCCGGGCGGGATTGCCGGCCGTCACCGTCTGTCCGGCCCTGGTCTTCGGGCCGGACCACCCGTCGCGCCCCAACCGCATCACCTCCGAGATCCGGCGCCTGCTGCGCGGCGGGCCCAGGGTGCTCGTGGCCGGTGGCCTGAACCCCCGGAACCTGGTCTTCGTCGACGACGTGGTCCACGGCCTGCTGGCGGCCGAGAGGTGCGGAAGGGTGGGGGAGGAGTATCTGCTCGGAGGAGAGGAGGTTTCGCAGCGGGAATTCAACCAGCGGGTGCTCGCTGCGGCCGCGATCCGCGGCGGCCCCGGTGTCCGGATTCCCGCCCGGCTGGCGCTCGCCGCTGCCCGGGCGGCGGACCGGCTGTACGGCTGCGATCCGGGGTGCGGCTACACTACCGCCGTCCAGGTGCTGCTGAGCGGCTGGCGCTTTCACTCCGGGAAGGCGTGCAGGGACCTGGGGTTCCGCCCAAGGGGATTGGCGGAGGCGCTGGCCCGGACGATCGAATGGATTAGGGAGGGGGAGTTTCGATGATTCAGAGCGAGGCAAAAATACGCGAGGAGCAGCGCCAGGCTTGGGACCGGATCGCCGCTTCGGTGCGCGACTTCCACGCGGCGCCCAGCACCCAGTACTACCGGCGGTGCGAGATGGCCCTGATCGAGCGGGCGGCGGGGGACCTCCGGGGCAAGCGGGTCCTCAAGCTCGACCTCTGGAACGAGGCGTTCAACACCCGGATCCTCGACTGGATGCGGAGCCAGGGCGCGGAGGTCGTCGGCCTCGACCTCTCCCGGGTGGTGGCCTTCCGGGCGCGCCGCAACGCGCGAAGCAATGGCCACACCCCGGCTCTGCTGCGGGCGGACATCCGCGAGCTGCCGTTCGCTCCGGACTCGTTCGACGTGGTCTATACGATGGGGACCATCGAGCACATCGACGAGTACCGGCAGGCGATTCAGGAGGTCCACCGCGTGCTCCGGCCCGGCGGCCGGGCGATCGTCGGCGTGCCGCACAAGTGGAACCTCTTCCTGCGGCCGTTGATGGTGTGGGTGCTCGACGCCTTTGGCCAGTACCTCTACGCTCCCGAGAAATCCTTCAGCGCCGGCGAGCTGCGGCGGGACGTCGAGGGCACCGGCCTGCGGTTCGTCGAGCGCACTGGCATCCTGACTCTGCCGGGCCTCCTGCGGATGGCGGACCTCTTCCTCTACACCCGCGGCATCCCCCTCTACCGGCTCACGCCGCTGCTACTGGCTCCCTTCCAGTACCTCGAGACCCGTTGGCGCTGGCCGGGCCGGTTCGGCTACCTCCTGACGGTGGTCGCCGACAAGCCCGGCCGGCCCGCGTAGCCCGTGCCCGCGTTCGTCCAAGACTTCGCTCTCCTCCCGGGAGCCGGGCTTGCCGTCCTGACGCTGGCGGTGACCGCTTACGTCCTCGGGCGCCTCCTGGCGTCCCGCCCCGGCGGCGCCGTCGAGCGCTGGGCGGTCCCGGCGGCCCTCGGCGTCGCGGCGGCCGCCCATCTGGGGCTGCTCCTCGGCTTCGCGGGGCTGCTGAAGCCCGTGCCCGTGCTCCTGGCCCTGGCAGGCATCCACCTCCTGGGGTTCCGCGTCTGGCGCGAGCTGCCGCGGGAGCTGGCAGCGCTCGTCCGGCGGAGCCGGCCGCTCTGGTGGCTGGCCGGAGCCGCGGCGCTCCTGCCGCTCACCCTCCTGCCCCTGTACCCGCCCACGGCCTTCGACGCGACCCTGTACCACCTTCCCTTCGCCCGCGCTTTCGCAACTTCGGGAGGCGTGCCGTTCCTGCCCGACATGCGCTTCCCCGTCTTTCCGCAGCTCAACGAGGTCCTGTTCGCCCTGCTGATGCTCTTTGCTCCCGACATGGCGGCCCATGGCGTGCAATGGCTGATGACGATGCTCACCGCCGCCCTGGTCTGGGCCTGGGGGCGGGAAGTCTTCTCGAGCGCGGCGGCCGGTTGGCTGGCCGCCGCGGCTTTCCTGGGCAATCCCATCGTCGTTCACCTCGCCGGCAGCGCCTACGTGGAGGCGGGGCTCACGCTGTTCACCACCGCCGCGTTGTACGCCGCGTGGCGCTGGCGGGGGACAGGGGAGCGGAGCTGGCTGGTAGTCTCCGCCGTTTTCGCGGCCACCGCGGCGGATACGAAGTACCTCGGGCTGTTCCCCGTCGGGGTGATCGGGCTGGCCGTCCTCTTCGGCCGGGTCCCGGAGCGGCAGGCCCGTGCCCGGACGCGCGACGTCCTGCTCTTCACGGGAGTCGCCGCCGCGTTGCTGGCGCCCTGGTACGGCCGCATCTTCGCCTACACCGGCAATCCGCTCTTCCCGTTCTTCTCCTGGATCTTCGGCCACAGCGGCCCCTGGGAACCCCTGCGGTTCCGGAGCCACTCCGGCGCGGATCCCGTGGAGCCTGCGGGCAGCCTCCTCTCCTACCTGGGCAAGCTCGCAAGACTGCCCTGGGACCTGGTGTTCGAACGCTCGAGGTACGGCGCACAGCCGCCGTTCTCGCCGGTCTACCTGGCCATGCTCCCGATCGCCCTGCTGGCCGCCCTGCGGGATAGCAGGCTGCTGCGGCTGCTCGCCGTCGCGGCCGCCTACGTCCTGGCCTGCTTCGCGCTTCCCGCCGACAGCCGGTACATGGTGCCGGCGCTGCCGCTGGTCAGCCTGGCGGTGGCGGGCGCGGCCGTCCAGCTTTTGGGGCGGTCCCCGGGCCGGTTCCTGGGCGGGCAAAGGCGTCTTTTGGCCGCGGGGCTCTGTGCCGGGTTCCTCCTGCCCGGCTGGCTCTACGGGTTCTACCGGGCCCATCGCGAGGGCCCGATTCCGCTCACGCCGGGGCAGCGCGAGGCCTATCTCGTCCGGCGGGTGCCGCTCTATCCGGCGGTCGCCTACCTCAACCGGACGCGGGGGAGCGGCTACACGGTCTGGGCCCTCCACGCCGAGCACATGCTCTACTACGCCCGGGGGCGTTTCCTGGGCGACTGGATCGGGCCGGCGAGCTTCCGCCTCGTGCTCAAAGACCTGGCCGGCTCGGAAGACCTCTACCGCCGGTTGCGCCGGCATGGGGCCGACCACTTCCTGGTGGTGAAGGGGCAGCAGGAGCTGGAGTTTTCAGAAGGCGCCGATTTCGAGCGCTGGTTCCGGAAGGTCTACGAGGACTCCCGCGCGCGGGTCTACCGGTTGAGAGGCGAGGAGGATTGAATGGAAGCTTACCGTCACGTTCCAGGCTTCGCCACCGGCGAGGAGCTGCTGCGGCTTCGCCGGCTCGTGGAGAATCGCCGGAGCCTCTTCAGGGAGGTTCACGGCCGCGGCGGGTTGGGCCCCCGGTACCAGGTGATCGACGGCGACCAGATCCATGCCGACTTGCCCGAGGTCGAGGATTTCGGGGACCGCAGGGTCCGGCCGCTCGCCGAGAGCTTTGCCGACGGTCCTCTGCGTCCCCTGGGGAGCTCCCGGCGCTCGATGCGCGTCCAGGCCTACGAGCGGCGGGACCACGGCTTCCGCTGGCATCTCGACGGCCACTCCTACGTGGCCCTGGTGGCGCTCGAGAACGCCAACGGCGGCCAGACCCAGTTCATCTCCCCGGAGCTCACGAGGTTCCTACGGTTCCTCCTGTACCCGCTCTACGCCTTCCCCCAGGTGTTCTCTATCTTTCCCCGCAGCACCGTCACCATGGCGCCCGGCGACCTTCTCGTCATGCGCGGGGCCCGCGTGCTCCATCGCGGCATCACCCTGTCGGATGAAGGGGAGAGAATCCTCATCGCCTACACCTACGACGAGCCCGGCAAGAAGCCGAACCCCTTCCGTGACTGGATCGCGCGCCGGCTGAACTACTAGCGGGCCTTCGGACGGATCTCCGCCCTCAGCTCATCCAGGTAGAACCCGGCCCAGAGCACGAGCGGCAGCGAGAACTTGAACGGCAGGTCGAGCAGGTGCTTGCCGAGGCCCCAGAAGTTCCGCGCGAAGGGGCCGTAATGGGCCAGGCTCCAGGCGCCGAGTTTGGTGGCATAGGCGGCCTTGACGTAGAAGAAGACCAGGAAGATGTCGAAGAAGATGGTGATCAGCAAGGCCCAGCCGAGGCTCTCCAGGCGCCGCTGCCAGGAGATCCGGGGGATGGCCAGGAACAGGGTGCCGAGCATCAGGAGATGGAAGTGGACGTCCGTCACCCGGAAGGAGTGGACGAGGCTTTTCGCCGGCGGGAAGTCGAGCCGCGAGACGTAGGCGAAGTGCTTGTCCTTGCGCAGCAGCTTCGTCACGTTCGGGCTCTCGGTGAGCTGCACGAGGTTCTCGGCGCTGGTCAGCAGGAACCGGTTGTAGAACGGCGTCAGGAGCGTCCATAGCACCACCACCGGCAGCAGCCAGAGGAGGGTGTTGCGGATGAAGAGGAAGCCCCAGCTCCGCCGCCGCGGGCCTTTGCCGGCCATCTATTTCCCGGCGGCCATCTAGGTGGCGGGCTCGGCCGGCGCGGCGAAGCGGTTCGCCCAGAAGATCCAGAGCAGCACGCCGAACAGGATGACGACCGTCTGCCAGATCACCGTGTGCGAGGTGTCGAAGATCCGTGGGAAGTAGACCCCGGTGAGGAACAGGGCCACGACGCGCACCAGGTTGACCAGTTGGATGGCCAGGATGCCGAGCGCGAGCCCGGTCAGGCGCGACTTCCAGGACGCCGGGAAGGCGAGCACGGCGGCCAGGAAGATCAGCATCGCCTCGACGCCGTTGCAGCCGTTGCGGATGTTGACGGCGAAGCGGGAGCTGCGGATCATCGTGCCTTCCATCGTCACGTTCTGGCCGAGAAGGCCGAGCGTCGCGCCGCTCGCCCGGGCGATGCCGGCCGTGAACGGCTCGATGACGTGGTCGTTGACCCCGTTGAGCGAAATCAGGGTGAACCCGCCTCCGAGCAGCACCACGAAGAGGATCAGGAACGTCAGCTCCCGCCGGTTGCGCTGCCAGAACGAGGCGCCCTCCGGAGCGGGGGCCGGGGTGCGGGCGGACATGTCTTTCTTTTGAGCCATGCTTGAGTCCCAGCGATTCCGAGGTGAACCTGAAAGAGAGATCTTAGGCGGGAGCGGCACGGGTGTCCAGTGCCATTCGTGGGCGATGGCAATCGCAGGGAGCGGCCTCCTCCCGGCCTCCAGGCCGCTCCCGTCATCGATTCAGTTGTCAAAGAACGCCCCGTGCGGGGCCTTGCGCCCAGTTGGAGCCTCAGGTATAACTGATGTGCATAGAATGGCTGAAGGCGATGGTCTTGTCAAGCTCGTGAAGAGCTTTTCGAGCGTCATTCCCTATCCTTCGAGCCTCATTCCCCCTGGTTCATGGCTTGAAGGAGCGGGGGAATGGGACATTCCCCATCCGTCGCGACGCATTCCCCACGGGGAATGGAATGTGAAGAGCAATGCGCATGATGGAGGAGCTCGGAACGAGACGTTCCCCCTCGTGCGGCCGTCATTCCCCTTGGGGAACGGCACGTCGTCGGCCGTCCTGAAGCCATTCCCTGCCGTTGTCGCAGCGTGGAGAGCGGGGAACGTCCCGGGAGCGTGGGGGAACGAGCCGATGCGTAGACGCGCGAGACGTTCCCCGGAGCCCGCGCCTCATTCCCCGTGGGGAACACGGCCTGACGAAGGGGGAACGCGGCTCCTGGGAGACGACCGGGGCTTACTCTCGGTCTTCGGCCTGCGCGGCCTGCCACATCTCGCGGTACTTCTCCCGCACGTAGGGATCGAGCGAGTCCCTGCCGCGCCGGCTAATCAGAGCCTTGTAGCTCGCCAAAGATCACGTCAAAGGTGGGCCAGTAGCGCACTGCTCCCGAGGGGCCGCGCATTGCCGCTCTTGAGACATAGCGGAAGAGGTTTCCGTAGGAATCTCGAAGCCGTGTCGTTTGATAGCCGTACTCGAGAGCCACCACCCCGACCTCCTCCAGTGTATGAATCTCATGGGGCTGGCTCACGCCGTCCCGGTTCCTGTCGACCCAGGCGCGGAGCTCGCGAAAAGTCCGGTCGCCGGCATCGACCTTCCCGTCGCGGTTGCCCCCGAGCTCGGCCTGGTCGAGCTCGGCGAGCGCTCGGTAGCCAACTTTTGCCAGGCCGCCGGACAGCAGGGGAGTCGAATAACCAAACAGCTCGCGTCCGTCGTCGATGACTCCGTTTCGGTTCCTGTCCCAGCAGAGGAAGGCTTCGTCCTCGCCGGCCTGCGTCCAGGCGATCTCGTCGGGAGTCCCATCGGCGTCGATGTCGAAGCGGACGGCGGGGTCCGGGCCCGACAAGTGAAAGCCGTCCTGCTGCAGATCCAGGAGCACGGGACAGTTCTCCTTCGGAACGTCAGGCCTGGGAGGCGGCACGTAAGGGTCTGCGCAGACCGGCCCCAACCCCCAGGTTTGGTGAAGGTTGTAGCCGTTCGCATGGGCCGCCATGCCGGCCTCATAGCAATGAGGAACAATGCCAGGGATGAAGGCCTGGTTGCTCGCGTCACCTGTTGCGGAAACGACTCGCTTCGTGTAGATGATCGTATTCTGCGCGGTCGTATCCACCACGTTGTGGCCGAGGATGATCTCTCCGACCAGTGGCCGGCCATTGGCAGCATTTATAAGAATCACCTTGGCCGAGGAGCCGAGGGTAGTCCCCCCAAACGCAGAGGTGAGAGCGCTCAGGCTCAGTTCTTCGGGCTCGAACTGCGCAGCTACTTGCGCCCGCAGAAGCTGAGGGGGCAGGGTGCACAAGAGGACCCAGGCGAGGAGCCGCAAGGCTTTCTGGACTGCTCGGCTCATCGGCAGCCTCCCTCATAAAAGCGCAGACGCTCGGCATGCCCATGGTAGTCGGGCGGCCACCCCTCCAGGACGTAAACCGGCCGGGCATTCGGCGCCACGACTTCGTAGAGCAGGCGGAGGAAGGCTTCCTCACCAAATTCGGTTTTGGCTGCCTCCAGAGCCTGCGCTCGCAGGCGACAGAGGCGGATGGTTTCTTCTTCCTTGGTGGTATTTGCTCCCGCGAGTTGGTCTCGCCGATTCGCCTCTTGGAGAGGCCTCAGATACGGAGCCGCGGCCTTCTCGAGCCGGTCCCAGAGATCGCGGCCAAAGCCGAGGGCGGCGGCCCGCTGCTCGATCCGGCTCCGTGACTCCTGGAGAAACTTTCCCTCTCCATCCAGGGGGAGACCGCGCCTGAGCAGCATGCCGAAGAGCTCCACGGGCAGGAAGAGCTCGGGAGTCTTGCTCCCGTCGAGCGCTTCCGTGGCCGCCGGCGGTCCCGTCATCTTGTCAAAGTCCTCAGTGATTACGGTGCCACTCCAGCGCTTGCGGAGTGCCTCCTGCTCAGCCTCGTGCTCAGCCTCCCGGTCTGCCAGAGGCCCTGGGTCGAACCTCGCGCCAAGACGTTCGTCGAGGGTCCACTTCCATGCAGGCTTCGGAGGACCGGCCTTCTCGACCTCGGCCCCTTGCGCTGCCGTCACACCCAGCAGCAACACCGCAATCGCTGCCGTCAAGAGGATTCGGCGGTAGCTACGACGCTCGTTCATGACAGACCGGGCCATGTGGGTTCCGCCTTTCAGGAGCAGGTTGCGCACTGTAATAACCCATATCTCAAGTCCTGAAGAAAGGCAACGGGGTTTGGTGGCCCTTGCCTTTGCGTCACTCTTCATTGACAACCCCCCGCCCCTGCCGTAGCATGCCGCGACCTTGGAGATTGCCCAGACGTGGCAAAAAACCTGACGCCGAAAACGACGATTCTCGACGCCAAGCAGATGGCGCGGATCATTCGGCGAATGGCGGGGGAAATCGTCGAGCGGGACCGCGACTTCCCCGAGATGCTGCTGGTCGGCATCCGCACCCGCGGCGTCCCCCTCGCCGAGGCCCTCGCCGCCGAGATCGAGCGGATGGAAGGCCACAAGGTCCCCCTCGGCATCCTCGACATCACCCTCTACCGCGACGACCTCTCGACGGTCGGCCCGCAGCCCCAGGTCAAGGGCACCCACCTGCCGCGCTCGATCGACGACTGCGTCGTGGTGCTCTGCGACGACGTCCTCTACACGGGCCGCACGGTGCGGGCGGCGCTCGACGAGCTGATCGACTTCGGCCGCCCCAAGGCGGTGCAGCTTGCCGTGTTGATCGACCGCGGCCACCGCGAGCTGCCGATCCAGGCCGACTTCGTGGGCAAGAAGGTGCCCACCTCGCAGAGCGAGATCATCGAGGTCGCCTTCCAGTCCACCGACGGCACGGAGCAGGTGCGCATCCTGGAGCGCGGGACGACCGGCGGAACCAGCGGATGACGCCGCAGACCGCCATCCGCTGGCGCCGCAAGGACCTGCTGGGCATCGCCGAGCTCTCTCCCGCCGAGATCGAGCTGCTCCTCGACACCGCCGAATCGTTCCGCGAGGTGGGCGAGCGCCCGATCAAGAAGGTCCCCACCCTGCGCGGCAAGACGGTGATCAACCTCTTCTTCGAGGCCTCGACGCGCACCCGCTCGAGCTTCGAGATCGCCGAGAAGCGCCTGTCGGCCGACAACATCAACTTCTCGACCTCCGGCTCCGCCCTGGAGAAGGGCGAGAGCCTCATCGACACGGCCATGAACCTGCAGGCCATGGCGCCGGACCTGGTGGTCATCCGCCACGGCCATCCGGGCGTGCCCCACATGCTGGCCAGGCGGCTCAAGGCGGGGGTCATCAACGCCGGCGACGGCGCCCACGAGCACCCCACCCAGGCGCTCCTCGACGCCTACACGATCCGCCGCCACAAGGGGCGGCTGGCCGGGCTCAAGGTGGCGATCATCGGCGACATCGAGCACAGCCGGGTGGTGCGCTCCAACATCCACCTGCTGAGCAAGATGGGCGCCCGGGTGACCGTCGGCGGCCCGCGCACCCTGATGCCGGCCGCGATGGCGGCGATGGGCGTCGAGGTCGCTTATACGCTCGAAGACGCCATCCGCGACGCCGACGTGATCATGATGCTGCGCGTCCAGCTCGAGCGGCAGGGGCGCATGTCCTTCCCCTCGGTCCGCGAGTACTTCCAGCTCTTCGGCCTCAACACCGAGAAGATCGGATTGGCGAAGGAGGACGTCATCATCATGCATCCCGGGCCGATGAACCGCGGCGTCGAGATCTCGAGCGAGCTGGCGGACGGCCCCTACTCCGTGATCCTGGAGCAGGTCGCCCATGGCGTCTCGGTGCGCATGGCCATCCTCTACCTCCTCTCCGGCGTCCACGAGGGGGACGAGTAGCCCATGCCCAAGCTCCTGATCCACGGCGGCCGGGTAATCGACCCGAGCCAGGACCTCGACGGCTCCTTCGACCTCCTGGTCGAGGACGGCCAGGTGGCGAAGATCGACGGCCGCATTGCAAAGCCCAAGGGCGCCGAGGCGTTCGACGCCTCCGGCCTGGTGGTCGCTCCAGGGCTGATCGACATCCACGTCCACCTGCGCGAGCCCGGCCAGGAGTACAAGGAGACGGTGCGCACGGGCACCATGGCCGCCGCGGCCGGCGGCTTCACCGCCGTCGCCTGCATGGCCAACACGGAGCCGGTCAACGACAGCCGGTCGATCACCGAGCACATCCTCCTCGAGGCGCGCCGCCACGGTTTCGCCCGGGTCTATCCGGTCGGCGCCATCAGCAAGGGCTTGAAGGGCGAGGAGCTGGCGGAGATCGGCGAGATGGTGCGCGCCGGCGTGCGGGCGATCTCGGACGACGGCAAGCCGGTGATGAACGCCGAGCTGATGCGCCGCGCCCTCCTCTACGCCCAGCATTTCGACGTGCCGGTGATCCAGCACGCCGAGGACCTGAACCTGACCGGCGACGGCGTGATGCACGAAGGGGAGTGGTCCACCCGGCTCGGCCTGCCCGGCATCCCCGGCTCGGCCGAGGACGTGATGGTGGCCCGCGACATCATCCTCGCCGAGGACACCCAGGGCCGCTACCACGTCGCCCACCTCTCGACGGCGCGCAGCCTCGAGCTGGTGCGCCGGGGCCGGGCCCAGGGGCTGCGCGTCACCTGCGAGGTCGCGCCCCACCACCTGATCCTCACCGACGAGGAAGTGGCGAAGAGCGGCTTCTCGACCAACATGAAGATGAAGCCGCCCCTGCGCTCCGAGCGCGACCGCGCGGCCCTGATCAACGGCCTCGCCGACGGCTCGGTCGACTGCATCGCGAGCGATCACGCCCCCCATCATCAGGACGAGAAGGACGTGCAGTTCAACCTCGCCCCCTTCGGCATCCTGGGCCTGGAGACGACCCTGAGCCTCTGTCTGGACCGCCTGGTCAGGCCGGGGATCGTGAGCCTGCCGCGCCTGGTCGGGCTCCTCTCGACGGGACCGGCGCGGGTGCTCGGCGTGCCGGGCGGCACCTTGAAGCCCGGCAGCCCCGCGGACGTCACCGTGTTCCATCCCGACGAAGAGGTCACCATCCGCGCCGCCGCCTTCCGCAGCCGCTCCCGCAACACCCCCTTCGATGGCTGGAAGCTCCACGGCCGGCCCGTCGCCACGTTCCTGGAGGGACGCCGCATCGAGGTGTAGGTCCCTGGCTCGCATAGTACGATCCTCCCGTAGCCCGGACGGGCAAGGGAGCCTGCATGAACAGAATCTCGATTTTCTTCCTCGCGGCCACGCTCGCCGCGGGTGCCTCCTTCGCGGAAACCATCGACCGTCAGGCGGCGCTGGATGCCATGGTGGCTACGGAGCACGCCTTCGCCAAGATAGCGGCGGAGAAGGGGACGCGCGAGGCGTTCCTGGCCTACCTCGCGGACGATTCCGTCCTCTTCGGCCCCGATCTCACGTCCGGCAAGGAGCTGTGGAAGAACCGGCCGGACTCGCCGGCGTTCCTCTCCTGGTACCCGATCCTCGCCGAGGTCTCGCTGGCCGGGGACCTCGGGTATGACACCGGCCCCTGGGAGCTCCGGGCCAAGGGGAAGGACGATCCGCAGGTTGCCTACGGCTACTTCGTCACCGTCTGGAGGAAGCAGCGCGACGGCTCGTGGAAGGCGATGATGGACGTCGGCACGCCCAACCAGAAGCCGGCGTCGCCGATCACTCCCGCGATCGCTCCGGCGAAGCCCGCCAAGGTCGAGGCGGCCGCGCTGCCCAAGGTCGACGTGGGGGCGGAACGGAGCGCGCTCCTCGCCGCCGACAGGGCTCTGGCGAGCGCTGCCGAGGCGAAAGGGCAAGCCGCGGCCTACAAGGGGATTTTGGCCGACGACGCCCGCCTGCACCGCGTGGGCCAGCAGCCCGTGCTGGGCCGCGAGGCCATCGGCGCCGTTCTCGCCGAGGACACCGCGCCCATCACCTGGGCTCCCGCCGGCTCGGTGGTCGCCCGCTCCGGCGACCTCGGCTACACCTTCGGCCTCGTCAAGCGGCGCGGCAACGGGCCGGACAGCCCATGGGTGGATTCGGACAACTACGTCCGGATCTGGAAGAAGCAGGCGGACGGCTCCTGGAAGATCGCGCTCGACGTCTTCGATCCCCGGCCGCCGAAGTCGCCCCAGGGACCGCAGAAGCCGAGGGAGCCCGGCGGGTCCTAGCCGGTCAATCCTAGATGAGTCGCCCCCAGAGCCTTTTTCTCTCGCTTACGCTGGTCCTGATCGCCTGTGGCGGTGACGCTCGGGGCGCGGCGGAGAAGCCCATGCCCGTCCTCGCCATCCGGGCCTCCGATGCCTTGGCGGCGGAGCTGCGCGAGGGCTCCTTCTTCCGCTGGGCCGTCCCCCGGCTCGAAGGGGTGCGGATCGAGATGGGCCCCGAGGCTTCCGGCGATGCCGAGGTCTGGCTCGACGGATTGCCGGCCTCGCCCGCGGTCCAAGCCGTCACCAAGGGATTGCCGGTCGAGATGGGGAAGGAGGGGATCGTCCTCGGCGGCACCCGCTATCCGGACCCTGGCCTCGCCCTGGCCGTGCGGCTGCCCGAAGCGGCCAAGCCCACCTGGATTATTGTGGGAAATATCGTCAGCGGCACCCGGGACGGCCGGGTCGATCTGGCGGACGACGTGCTCTTCCGTCTCGCGGCCTCGCTGACCGGCCAGGGCCGGGGCCGGCGGCGGGCACCGCTCGAAGTGGACTACCTCCTGCGCGAGACCTCGTGGATGGAGCGCAGCGGCCGCTGGGCTAGGGCCTCTGACAACGGCTGGACCCTGGACCGTACCGCCGAGCGGGACGACTTCGCGGACTGGGACCGCCAGTTCGCCGGCCTGACGCCGATCCGCGGCGAGCGGGTGACGCTGCTGGTGCCGCCCGGCGAGCGGAGCCGCCCCGAGATGGTCCGCCTCGGCGCCGAGCTGGACCGGGCCGCGGCCGAGATGGCTCCCCGGGTGCCCGTGCCGGCCGGGCCGCCGGTCAAGGTGCTGGTCGAGCCGGACTACGTCGCCCAGGGCCGCCACACCGGAGAGATCGGCGAAGCCGTTGCCGGCCGCCGCGCCGACCTTCATCTCGTCTACGACGCCGCCGATCTGCCGGCCTACCGCTACGCCCTGGCGAAGGTGCTGATGGCCCGCGCGGGCCTGGCGGCAAAGGTTCCCATCGCCCTCGAACGGGGCGCCGCCCTCTGGCTCTCCCGCGACTGGTACGGCCGGCCCTATCCCGGATGGGTGCCGCTCCTCGCCGCGGCCCGCGTCCTGCCGGAAGCGGGGGAGATCCTGGCCCGCGAAGAGCCGCCGGACGCCTCGATCGTCCTCTGGACTCCCGCCGCCGCGGCCGTGATCGAGCGCCTGCCAGGGAAGACGGTGGCGGAGAAGCTGGCGGCGGTGGAAGAGGCGCGGGTGGCCGGAGCGATGCGCGAGCTGCAGGGCGGGTCGCGCCTCCGCCCGCCGTCCAGCCCCGCCCCTGCACGAAACCTGCCTTTCCTCAAGGGCGTTTCCCTCGCCATGCGCAACGGCCTCGAGGTCGGCTATCACTCTCCCTCGGTGAGCCGGCAGCTCGATGCCCTGGAGGCGATGGGGGCCAACGCCGTTTCGCTGATGCCGTTCGCCTCCCAGCCCGGCCCCGCCCGGCCCGAGCTGCGCTACTTGAACCGCGATCCGGGGAGCGAGACCGACATCGGCCTGATCCAAGCCACGCGGCTCTCCCGGGCCCGCGGGTTCCACGTCCTCTACAAGCCGCACCTCTGGATCTCCGGCGGCTCCTGGCCGGGCGACGTGCGGATGACGAGCGAGCGCGACTGGGCGGCGTGGTGGCGGAGCTACCGGCGCTACATCCTCCATCATGCCGTGCTGGCGAGCTGGGCGGGAGCGGACCTCTTCAGCGTCGGCGTCGAGCTGTCGAAGACCGTCGACCGCGAGGCGGAGTGGCGGGACCTGATCGCCTCGACGCGCCTGTTCTTCCCCCGCGCCGTGACCTACTCGGGCAACTGGTACGGCGACGTCGAGGACGTGCGGTTCTGGGACCGTCTGGACCTGGTCGGCATCGACGCCTACTTCCCCCTCGCCGCCTCGCCTCAGGCCAGCCGCGCCGATCTCGAGAAGGGAGCGGCGGAGGTGGCCGCCCGGCTGGCCGCGCTCTCCCGCCGCGCGGGCCGGCCCGTGCTCCTCACCGAGGTCGGCTTCGCCGCCAGCAAAGGCGCCTGGATCGCCCCCCACACCGAGGGGGGCGAGTACTCGGAGGACGACCAGGCCCTCGCCTACGAGGCCCTCTTCAAGGCCCTCGGCCGGCAGCCGTGGCTCGCCGGCACCTTCGTCTGGAAGGCGTTCAGCGCCCCCGGCCCGGACGCCGGCCAGGAGGCGGATTTCGGGTTCATGGGGCGCAAGGCGGAGGGGGCGGTCAGGGGGTATTACGGCTTGAACCGGTCGCGTCCGTAGGGCGCGCTGTCATAATACCCGCACCATGTACGAAGACCTCCTTGAAACCGCCATCGCCGCCGCCCGGGTCGGAGCGGAGATCATCTCCCCGTACTTCCGGGATGCCGGCCTCGAAGTCCGCCGCAAAGGCGAGAACGACTTCGTCACCCAGGCGGACAAGGAGAGCGAGGCCGCCATCCTCGCCGAGATCCGCAAGAGCTTCCCCGACCACCGCATCCTGGCGGAGGAGGGGGGAGGCGCCGGCCAGGGGCACGGCGACTACGAGTGGCTGATCGATCCTCTCGACGGCACCACCAACTTCATGCAGGGCCTCCCCGTCTACTGCGTCTCCATCGCCTGCCGCAAGGGCGACGAGCTGCTGGCGGCCGTCATCCACGACCCCGAGGGGAACAACGTCTTCACCGCCAGCCTCGGCGGCGGCGCGTTCTGGAACGGCCGCCGCATGGAGACCGCACCGCGCGACAGCCTGACGGGCGCGTTCCTCGCCACCGGCTATCCGTTCCGCGCCCTGCCGACGCTCGACCTCTACCTCGGCATCTTCCGCGACGTCTTCCGCCACGCCAAGGCCATCCGCCGCTGCGGCTCGGCGGCGCTCGACCTCGCCTACACGGCCGCCGGGGTCTACGACGGCTTCTTCGAGTTCCGGCTCTCGCCCTGGGACATCGGCGCCGGGGTGCTGATGGTGCGCGAGGCCGGAGGCGTGGTCACCGACCTCGACGGCGGCGGCGGCTCCTTCGCCAGCGGCAACGTCGTGGCGGGCGGCCCGGCCGTCCATCGCGGGCTCCTGGAAGTCGTCCGGCGGCATGCCAGCGAAGAGGCGATCGAGCGGGTGAATCCGATCGTTACGCCACCCCCGGTACCGGTAGGGCCGTGAGGCCGGCCGCCCATCCCGGCGAGAGCTGGAGCCTCGAGGTCCAGATCCACCCCAGCGACATCCGCAAGCGGGTGCGCTACCTGTTCCTGTCCCGGCGCCAGCTCACCCTCTGGTCGGTGGTGGCGCTGCTCTACCTGCTCGGGCTGGCCCTGGGCGCCGCCGTCACGCCCGGGGTCGTCGAGGGCATGACGCACGGCGAGCAGTACCAGACCCTGATCACCGAGAGGTCCCGGCAGGGGGAGCGGCTCCAGGGGCTGGTGGACCGCGCCGGCCAGCTCGACGGGCGGGTCGGCGAGCTCGACCTGCGGATGGGCAAGCTCTTCCTGGCCTACGGCCTGCCGCCGGTGAAGGTGCCGCGCCGCCCCGCCGTCCCCTCCGCGGCGGCACCCGGCACGCCGTCGGTCTACGCCGGCGCCATCGAGCATGGGGACCGTCTGCGCAGCGAGGTCCGGAACCGGCTGATGGCCCTCGAGGCCTCCCTGCGGCAGGTGCAGGAGTTCGAGACCGCCCATCCGGAGCAGGTGCGGACCACCCCCGCCGTCTGCCCCCTGCGCAACGAGTTTGTGCTCGTCAGCTCCTTCGGCCGGCGCCGCAGCCCGTTCACCCGCGAGCTCGAATTCCATCCCGGGGTCGACCTCGCGGCGCCGCTCGAGACTCCCGTCTACGCCACGGCGGGCGGCGTCGTCGCCTTCGCCGGCCAGTATCCGCTCGGCCGCAGCAGCGCCTGGTGGCGCTACGGCAATGTGGTGATGGTTGAGCACCTCGGCGGCGAAGACGGCGACGGCTTCGTCACGGTCTATGGCCACCAGAGCCAGGTCGTGGTGAAGGCGGGTCAGCGCATTGAGCGGGGCGATCTGCTGGGGACGGTGGGGAAGACCGGCTGGGCCACCAGCCCCCATCTCCATTACGAGATCCACCGCAAGGGTGGCGACGGGGTCTACCGCCCGGTCGAGCCGTTGATCTACATCCTGGACCGCCACTGGCCCAACGAGGACCGGCTTCTGGTGAAAGCCCGCAGCGCGCCGGCGGTCCGCGACTTCGAGCCGCTGCCGCCGAAGGTCGGCCGGTAGCTCGAGAGGAAGGAAGCTTCATGAGCCGCAGCACCGCAGAAGAGCTGGCACCCACCATGATCATCCCCCGCGGCCTGCGGATCGAGATCGATCCCGACGGTCAGCTTTCGATCCACGCGCCGGGCAACCTGGTCGTCCAGAACTCGGGGAAGTACGGCGTCCTGGAGTCGATGGGCGGCTCCATCCGCATCGACCGCGGCGTCGAGGTGGAGGCGATCACCGTCCGCTGCCCCGAGACCTGCTACGTGCAGGGGTTCCTCACCGCCTGGAAGGTGAACGCCCGCTCGCTGCACCTCGAGGAGTCGGCCCGCGCCCACGTCGTGATGCAGGAGACGGAGCATCTGGAGATCGGCCGCGACGCGCGGCTGGTGGGGAACTTCTCCTCCGAGCGCGAGCTGGTGGGCCTCTTCTCCCGCTTCGCCAATCAATTCCGCGCGCTGCCGTTCCTGTTCGAGAAGAAGGCGGCGGCCCCCGGCCTGCCGGAAGCCCCGGCGCCGGAAGAGAAGATCGTCCAGGGCGCCCAGTTCCCGCCGCCTCCCCCGGAGCCCTCGCCGGCCGAGCTGCCGGAGCCGCTCCTCTTCGCCCTCGTCCTGCTGGAGCGGGAGAGCGAGCGCAGAATCCACCCCGGCGCGTCACAGAGGGCGCTGGACGAGCTCGTCAAGCTCCTAGAGGAGCAGGACCTGGAGACCCTCGGCCTGACCTACAAGACCCTCTTCGGCAGGATCGCCGAGCCGCGGGAAGACGTGAAGAAGGCGGTCGAGCTGGTACGGCAGCACTTCACGGGCGAGGTGTTGGTGGGGTAGGGGGCCTGGAGATCCTCCTCAGTTTGCCGCATCTCAGGGGGAAATGCGGTATCGTCAAAAAATGTCGAGAGCCCAAGTTTATGTCGAGACGACGATACCAAGCTTCTACCACACGACTCGATCGGGAGCAGAAGCGCTGGCTCGCCGCGCTTGGACCCAACGCTGGTGGGCGGGAGCGCGCCAAGGCTATACACTGGTGACAAGCGACGCGGTGCTTCTGGAGTTGCGGAATGGCCGGTATCCGAGCCGGGATGCTGCTCTTGCACTGGCCCAGGAGCTTCCACTCCTCGAGATCACCCCGGCGGTGGCGGAAATCGTCGATGCGTATATACAGCATAGGCTTATGCCCGCCGATCCCTCTTTAGACGCCCTTCACCTGGCGGTGGCCTCCTATCACAAGTGCGAGTTTCTGGTAACATGGAACTGTCAGCACTTGGCGAATGCCAACAAGTACGGTCACATTCGCCGCGTCAACAACCTGCTCGGTCTGTATGTACCGGTGCTGGCGACTCCTTTGGAGCTTCTAGGTGAAAAGCCATGAGCCAGGAACTTGATACATCGGTTGACCAGGGTGAAGAGGAAATTGCCGCTATTCGAGAGGTGCGTCACCGCCTTTCGGAACAGTTCGGGCACGACCCCTATCGTGTGGTGGCCTACCTGATGGATCTGCAGAAGGAGCATCCAGAAAAGTTGGTGCCAGCCCCAGAGGGGGCCATCGCGGTCAAGACCAGAAACGAGTAGAAGAGCGCTCAACCTTAGAGCGCGAAGTTCTCTGGCGTCCTCGCTACAGCCCCGTCACCCGCACCACTTCCTCGAACGTCGTCACCCCCTCGGCCAGCTTGCGCAGCGCCGACTGCCGGAGCGTCCTCATGCCGTTCTTCACGGCCTCGCGCTTGATCTCGGGGGCGTCGGCGCCCTGGGTGATGAGGTTCTTGATGCCGTCGTCGAGCGGCATGATCTCGAAGATGCCGGTGCGGCCGAGGTAGCCGGTGTTGCGGCACTCGAAGCAGCCTACGCCTTCCTTCACCTTGACCCGCTTGCCGGGCGGCACGGCGAGGCGGAGCATGGCGATCTCGGCGGCCTCCAGGTGGCGCTCGGTCACACAGTGCGGGCAGATGCGGCGCACCAGGCGCTGGGCCATGGCTCCCACCAGGGTGGAGCTGATGAGGAACCGCTCGACGCCCAGGTCCCCCAGGCGGGAGATGGACGCGGCGGCGTCGTTGGTGTGGAGGGTGGAGAAGACGAGGTGGCCCGTCAGCGCCGCCTGGGTGGCGTACTGAGCCGTCTCGACGTCGCGGATCTCGCCGACCATGATCACGTCGGGGTCCTGGCGCAGGATGTGGCGCAGGGCGGCGGCGAAGGTGATCCCCACCTTGAGCTGCACCTCCGTCTGATTGAAGTCCTGGTAGACCATCTCGATCGGGTCCTCGATCGTGGTGACGTTGATCTCGCGGGTGCAGATGGTCTTGAGGGCCGAGTAGAGGGTCGTCGTCTTGCCCGAGCCGGTGGGGCCGGTCACCAGGATGATGCCGTGGGGGCGGGTGATGAAGTCGTTGAACGTCTGCATCTCGTCCGGGTAGAAGCCGAGCCCCGAGAGGTCCTGCATCACCACCTGCGGATCGAAGATGCGCATCACGAGCTTCTCGCCGAAGGCGGTGGCCAGGGTGGAGACGCGCAGCTCGACCTCGCGGCCGCCGCGGTTCATCTTGACCCGGCCGTCCTGGGGGCGGCGCTTCTCGGCGATGTCCAGGCGCGACATGGTCTTGATGCGCGAGGTCACGGCGGCGTGGACGATCTTGGGCATCCTCTGGATGTCGTGCAGGACGCCGTCGATCCTGAAGCGGATCAGGCTCTCCTCGCGCTTGGGCTCGACGTGGATGTCGCTCGCCCGGCTCTCGAACGCGTGCTGGAGCATGAACTCGACGGCGTTGACGACGTGCTGGTCCGAGGACTCGATCTCGGTCTCGCTCTTCATGCGGACGAGCTGCTCGAGGTTGCCGAGGTCGATGCCGGAGGTGAGGTCGCGCTCGGCCCGCTTGACCGAGTGGCGCAGGCCGTAGAACTCGGTCAAAGCCTTGAGGATGTCGGGCTCGGAGGCGACGACGAACTGGACGTCGCGGCCGGCGATCCGCCGGAAGGAGTCGATGCCCTCGATGTCGAGAGGGTTGGCGAGCGCCACCTGCAGCCGGCCGTTCACCATCTCGAGGGGGATCATGCGGTGGCGCTTGGCGAAGGGCCGCGACATCTTCGACTCGATCAGGTCGGCGTTCAGGTTCAGCGCGTCGATCCGGACGTGGCTGAGCTTGGCGTCGGCGGCGATCGCCTGGGCGATGTCGATCTCGGTGACCGGGGCGCCCGAGTCGCGCTGGTTGGGCAGCCGGAGCTGGCCGATCAGGTCGTAGGCCACGGCCTTCTGCTCGTAGGCCGTCGCGGAGCGCAGCCGGCTCGGCAGGGCCTTGGCCTCCTGGCGGATGGTCTCGCCCTGCTCGGGAGTGATGTAGCCCTGGCGCACCAGGATGTCGGACACGATCTCGGGAGTGAGGTTCATCGGAGCTTCCTTCAGTGCCTGAAAGAGGCCCAGTCTAGCGGAAGTCGGGGGATAAGGGAGAGAGTCTAAATGACGATGGTAGGATGGCTATGGCCATGGCAAGCGTCGTTCCGGGTTTCCGTCTCTGGAGCCCGGGAATTCGGTCCTGCCCTCGCCAGGGCTCGTTACATCCCCGCGAATTCGCGTTGCGCCCTCGCGGGGGCTGAAGCTTCCTTCGCCCACCCGGCAAATCTTCCCTGCCATTAGGTTTACGAACGTCGGAGGCGCATTTATACTTCCTTGCAAGTGCTGTAATCAGCCAAAGGAGGAAGGCATGCGGAAATTTCTCGTGATGGCCGGTCTGCTGGCGGTAGTGGTGCTGGTCGACAACTGCAACGCCGGGCGGACCGTCTGCCTCAGTCGTTGCGGAACCCGGCCTTCGACCAGCTTCTCCTGCTGAGGGAAGCCCTCCTCGGGGCGTCCGCGGGTCCCCTAGCAGCACGAGGGGCAGAGGATCGGGATAGACTCGCCGACGCGTGTCCATCCCGATCCTCCCTCTCCTCCTGGTCGTCGCCTGCAGCCTCGGCTGGGCGGGGTTCGACCTGCTGCGCAAGCTGCTGGTGCGGGAGGTGCCTCCAGAGGCGCTGCTGTTCCTGCTCACGATCGGCTCGGCGCCGCTGTTCGCGGTCTGGATGCTGGCCGCCGGCACGGGCGGTCCGGGTCCCGGCTACTGGCTGCCGGCCCTCGGCTCCGTGCTCCTCAACCTGGTCGCCAACCTTCTGTTCCTGAGCGGGATGCGGGTCGCGCCGCTCTCCGTCAGCGTGCCTCTGCTGTCGCTGACGCCCGTCTTCGCGACCCTGCTGGCGATTCCTATCCTCGGCGAGGTCCCGGCTCCCTCGGACGTCTTCGGCATCCTACTGGTGATCGCCGGCGCGATCTGGCTACACTGGCAGCCGCGCGAGGACTCGCCGCGCCCCGGGGCCTTGAAGGGCGGCGTGATGGTGGCGCTGACCGCTCTGCTCTGGGCGATGACGATCCCGCTCGACAAGATGGCCGTCGAGCGGGCACCGGCGCAGTTTCACGGCTTCGTGCTGACCGCCGGCGTGGCGGCGGGGGTGCTCGTGGTGCTCCTGGCCCGGGGCGGGCTCGGGGAGGTCCGCCGGGTGCGCGCCGTGCCGGGCTTCCTGATCCTCGCCCTGGTCGTCAGCTCGCTCGCCCTCGGCCTGCAGCTCCTGGCGCTACCCCACATTTACGTGGGCACGATCGAGACCCTCAAGCGCGGCATCGGCAACTTCATGGCCCTGCTCTCCGGCTGGCTCTTCTTCGGCGAGGCGGTGACGGTGCGCAAGGTCCTCGCCATGCTCCTGATGGCGGTGGGTGTCGGGCTGATCCTGACGTAGAAGCCTGACGTAGAAGGGTAGAAGGAGGAAGGGCCGTGGATTGGGATACGCCGTACGTCGTCTCACGATCGCTGATGCTGGAGGTCTCGCGCCAGGGCAGGCTCGTCGGCTGGACTTCGATGTCGCTGCCGTCGTCCGAGCTCGACCCCGAGGCCCTGCCGGCCCTCCTGGAGTTCGCCGCGGGCTCGACGCCCCGGGAGGCGTACGAACGGCTGAGCGTGGAGTGGGAGGTCGAGGAGGCCGGCTTCGGGGAGACCGTCGAATCGATGCTCCGGCAGGGCTTCCTGGTGTCCACGGAGGGCGATGCGGGCCCGGACCTCGCGTCCGAGAGGTTCGGCTCCGCCGCCAATCACATGAGCATGCTGCTGGACACGGTGCGCATGATGAGCTATCGCTCGGCCATCGAGCGGCATGCCTCGGGACAGCGGGTGGTGGAGATCGGCTGCGGCACGGGGATCCTGTCCCTGTTCGCCGCCCGGGCGGGAGCCCGCAAGGTGATCGCCATCGAGGAGAGCCAGATCGCGGAGGTCGCCGCCGCCATGTTCGAGGCGAACGGCGTCTCCGGGACGGTCGAGCTCAAGGTCGGCAACAGCCGGAACGTCGAGATCGGCGAGCCGGCCGACCTGATCGTTCACGAGATCCTGGGCGTCGATCCTTTCGAGGAGAACATCCTCCCCGTCCTGCTGGATGCCCGCCGCCGGTTCCTCCGGCCCGGCGGCCGGCTGCTGCCGCACCGGCTGGAGGTCTGCTGCCTGGGGATCGACGCCGGGAAGGCCCCCGGGCCCAGCGTGGCGAAGATGGTCGCCAACGCCCGGGAGCTGTCGGGAGTCTACGGCTTCGACTTCGGCCCGCTCGTGCGGGTGCTCGAGTCGCCGGGCTCCCGGCTTGCCAAGGGCAGGGTCGTGATCAATGAAGGCCCCTTCGACCGCAAGATCCTCTCGGAGGAGCTCCTTCTGCTGGACCTCGACCTCGAGGGCGGCGATCTCGAGATCGTGCGTCCGGCTCCTTCGGCCTCCCTGCGCATCTCGGCCGAGGGTACACTGAGCGGCGTGGCCCTCTTCTTCCGGGCCCACCTCGACGAGCGCCTCCGGCTCACGACCTCCCCCAACGCCCCGCTGACCAGTTGGGGGTGGGACGTGAGGATGTTCTCCCGCAGCGTGCCGGTCCGTCCGGGAGACGAGGTGCCCGTGTCGGTGGACGTCGAGAACGCCTTCGGGCGTCAGTGGATGGCCATCGATTTGAGGACTCAGGGTGCACGATTCTTGCGTGGCAACGGCCAGGGAGAGGGAGGAGATGACCGATGACCGCCATGGAGTTTCGTAAGCCAAGATCTCGAGGAGTGAAATCCGCCCTGTGCCTCTGCGCCGGGCTCCTGCTCGTGCCCAGCCTGGCCTGCCCGGCCCCCAGGGGCGGCCTGCCGCTGGACCGGATCAAGCTCCCGCCTGGGTTCTCGATCAGCGTGTTCTCCGACCGGGTGCCCGACGCCCGCTCGATGGCGCGGTCGCCCAAGGGCATCCTGTACGTGGGCACCCGCAACGAGGGCAAGGTCTACGCCCTGGTGGACCGCGACAAGGATGGCCGGGCGGACGAGGTCCACACCATTGCCGCCGGCCTGAGCTCGCCGAACGGCGTGGCGTGGAAGGACGGCTCCCTGTACGTGGCCGAGATCTCCCGCGTTCTGCGCTTCGACGGCATCGACGACCTCCTGAAGACTCCGCCGAAGCCGAAGGTGGTCACCGCCGCCTACCCGAACGACGGCTCCCACGGCTGGAAGTTCATCCGCTTCGGCCCGGACGGCAAGCTTTACGTACCCGTGGGAGCGCCTTGCAACATCTGCGACCGACAGGAGCCAATCTACGCGTCGATCACCCGCATTTCCCCCCAGGGGCCGCAGGGCGGCAAGCCGGAGACCTTCGCCCGCGGTATCCGCAACACGGTGGGCTTCGACTGGCATCCGCAGACGCGCGAGCTGTGGTTCACGGAGAACGGCCGCGACCGGATGGGCGACGACACGCCGCCGGACGAGCTCAACCACGCGCCGCGGGCCGGGATGCACTTCGGCTTCCCGTACTGCCATGCCGGGAAAACCCCCGACCCCGAGCTCGGCAAGGGGCGCGCGTGCTCGGAGTTCGTGCCGCCGGCCATCAACCTGGGACCCCACGTGGCGGCGCTCGGCATGCGCTTCTACACCGGCACGATGTTCCCCGCGGCCTACCGAGGCCAGATTTTCATCGCCGAGCACGGCTCCTGGAACCGCTCCACGCCGCTCGGCTACCGGGTGATGCTGGTGCGCCTGCAGGGCGGCAAGGCGGTCTCCTACGAGCCATTCGCCGAGGGCTGGCTGCAGGGTGGCAAAGCCTGGGGCCGGCCGGTGGACGTCGAGGTCCTGCCTGACGGCTCGATGCTCGTCTCGGACGACGAAGCCGGCGCGATCTACCGCATCACCCATGCCGCGCCGGGCAAGTAAGCGGCGGCGGGAAGGGCTGGGGAGCCGTCTCCGCGAGCGGGGACGGCAGGTCTGGCGGTGGTTCTTCCCGCCCTTGGTGCCCCTGCCGGAGGGGGCGCGGCGGGTGCTGCGCACCCTCTATCCGGGCCTCGACCTCGACGCCGTGTCCTTCCATCTCGGCATGCCGCACCTGCTGGTCTACATGGGCGGCGTCGCCATCACCCTGCCGGCTCTTCTGGCGCGCCGCCGCGTCCGGGTGTACGTCAAGCCCCGGTACTGGGATCCGGAGAGCGTCGATGGGCTGGGCACCCTCGCCCATGAGGCCTACCACGCCCTCCAGGCGCAGGAGGCCGGCTGGGGGTGGGGGCCTCTCCGGCCGTTCCTGGTGCTCTACCTCGCCTGCTCCGCGGCGAACGGCTTCCGCTACCGCGGCCACCCCATGGAAGAGGACGCCTACCGCCTGGCGGGGTACCGCCGGAGCCGCTTCGAATCGACCTTCTCCGCCGCGGACTGCGCGGCGATGGAGCAGGGCTCGGCGGCTCTCGCGGCGGCGTCGAGCGATCTGCGTTTCTGGCGCAAGCTGGCGGCCAGCACGCCGCTGGTGAAGAGGTTCGTCGCTCCTGAGGCGCGGCGGCTGTGGCCGCTGGCGCTCCTCGGTTTCCCGCCCGTCGCTCTCTGGCTGCTGGTCTGGGGCGTCGCGGCCTCCATTCTCTGGATAGCCCGGTTGCTGGTCGAGGCCGGCGGCGCCGCGGCCGCGGGGCTGCTCTGGGTGGGCGGTCTCCTGCTGTCGTCGATTGCAAGGATTTTCGCGCCGCGCCATGCCGGCCCATGACCAGAACCGGTGAGGCAGGCGGCCACCCGGCCGTAGCGGCATAATTTTTCATGGTTTGTTGGTATTCGACATCAACGGACCTTCTATTAATTGGTAGAAAACACGACTACAAAAGCTCAGGGGGCAACTGATAGATTGATTCCTCTACGTAACGCGCGCCGGGTTTAGAGCGCCTAAGCTATCAGTCTGGGAGAGCGCGGAACCGGCGAGCGCCTGTTTGGATGAGGGAGGAAGCAGGTGATCGATTCCGCAGAACGCGAGCCCGACGATTCTTTCAAGTCAGTGGACCGGAGCTCGGAGAAGGGAGCATTGCGCTTGGTCATCGTGGATCACCACCAGCTTTTTCGGGACTGCCTGGCCTCCGGCCTCGCCGAGGGCCAGCGGTTCGAGGTCGTGGCGAAGGTTTCGAGCGGCGAGGAAGCTCTCGAGATCCTGGCGCGGACTCGCGTCGACGTCCTGCTGATGGCTATGGAGAGCGCCAGTGAAGGCGCCTGCGGGCTGATCCGGGAAGTCGGGGAGAAGTCCCCGGGCTCGAAGGTGGTGCTGCTCGGCCGTGATGAATCCGAAGAGCGTGTGCTGGACTGCTTTCAGGCGGGAGCCAGCGGCTATCTGGTCCGCGACCAGTCGCTGGAGGACCTGCGGTCGGCGATCGAGGCCGTGTCGAACGGCAAGACCATCTGCTCGCCGAGCGTCGCGCATTCCCTCTGTGAACGCCTGGCCCGGCTGGGCCGGGAACGGCGGCGCCGCACCAAGCTCGACTACCTCATGCTGACGCCCCGCGAGCTCGAGATCCTCGGTCTGATTTCCGAGGGCCTGAGCAACCAGGAAATCGCCGAGCGGCTGTTCCTGTCGGTGCACACGGTGAAGAACCACGTCCACAAGACTCTGGAAACCCTCGGAGTGCACAGCCGCTGGGCGGCGGTGCAACATGCCGTCGAGCGCGGCTGGATCAAGGATCGGCGGCGGCGGTCATGATGCTCCAGGCGATCCACGACGGTGAGCATGAACCGAATTTGAACTCGGCGGTTCATTGCCGGTCGAATGCGGCGGCCTTATCTGGCTGTGTATGCAGCCATCTATCACGGTGGCCGTCACGAGCGAGGAGCGTATGTTCCGCGAAGCCCTGACGGCCTCTCTCTCGAGCTATGAAGGCTTGGCGGTGACGGCGCTGCCGGGCGAGGCCGGAGTCGTGCTCATCGATGCCGCTGCCGATTTCCAAGCGGCTCTGGTCCAGACGTGGGAGGCGCGGGAGCGCTGGCCGGAGGCCAAGCTGATCGTCCTGGGCCTGGACCAGGAAGACGAGAGGGTCGTCGACTTCATCGAGGCCGGGGCCCAGGGCTACCTCCTCAAGGGCTCGTCGCCGGACGACCTCGTGGAGGTGATCCGCGCCGTGCATGAAGGGCGCACTCCCATCTCGCCGTGCCTGGTCGCCTCGGTCCTGGAGCGGATCGCCGCTCTGGCCGGCGTGGGACCTGAGCCGCCGCCGCGGGACATCGAGCCGCTGACCCTCCGCGAGCGGGAGATCCTGGCGCTGATGGCGGCGGGCTTGAGCAACAAGGAGGTGGGGCGGCGCCTCCGCATCACGGCGCAGACGGTCAAGAACCACGTCCACAGGATCCTGGAGAAGCTCCGTGTGCACCGCCGGCGGGAGGCCGTGAGGCTCGCCTACGACCTTGGGATCCTCGCGGAGCCGGGAGAGATCCCGCCGCGGAGACGGCAGTGAGCTGGACCCGTTTTGAATCCGAGCGGTTATTGATCACTGAAAACCGGACCGGTAGCTTGGAGCTGCCGGTCCCTTTGACAACGCGAGCTGTCGGCCCGCTCAGGGTAGACGCATCCGCTCGCGTGGACGGAGGAGAAGGGCATGAGCAACAATATTGAGGAGATTCGCACCCGCATCAAGCAGATCATCGCCAACGTGGCGGGTCTCAACGCCAGCCGTATCACGGACGACGCCACCTTGCGCGACGAGCTGAAGCTCGATTCGCTCTCCCTGCTGGAAATCGGCGTCGACGTCGATCTCGCCTTCAAGCTCGAGCTGCCGGACGAACGCTACAAGGAAGTCGACAGCGTGCCCGCGATGGTGGACCTGGTCCAGCAGCGCCTCGGCGAGCTGGCGCCCCAGCCGCAGGCGGTGCAGGGATGAAGACGCGGATCGCGGTGACCGGCATCGGCCTGGTCACCCCGATCGGCGCGGGACGCCAGGAGGTCTGGGAGGGGCTGCTCGCGGGCCGGAGCGGGTTCGCGCCGGTCGAGTCGTTCGACACCAAGGCCTTCAGCGTCCACCTGGGGGCCGAGGTCCGCGGCTTCGACCCCGCTCCCTGGGTGCGCCGCCACGATCCCGCGTCGATGGGCCGGGCCTCCCTGCTCGCCATCGCCGCCGCCCGGCAGGCCCTGGAGGACGCCGGGCTCGACTCCGAGTCGGTCGAGCCCGAGCGGGCCGGGGTAGCGATGGGGACCACTTCCGGCGAGCCGCGCGAGGTGGAGCGCTTCGACGACCGCTTCCTGGCCGGCGAGCTGGACCAGGTGGGGCCCGAGTTCCTCTCGCTCTACCCCTGCCACATGATCGCCGCCCACGTGGCGCGGGAGCTGGGCTTCGCCGGCGTCAACACCATGATCCCCACGGCCTGCGCCGCCGGCAACTACGCCATCGCCCACGCCGTCGACGTGCTGCGCGCCGGCCGCGCGGACCTCATGCTGGCCGGCGGCGCCGACGCCTTCTCGCGCATCACCTACACCGGCTTCGCCCGCCTCGGCGCCATCGCGCCGGAGCGCTGCCAGCCGTTCGACCGCAACCGCAAGGGGATGATCCCCGGCGAGGGCGCGGCCGTGCTGGTGCTCGAGCCGCTGGAACGGGCCCGGGCGCGGGGGGCCCGCGTCTACGCCGAATTGGCCGGCTACGGCCTGTCGTGCGACGCCCATCACATGACGGCCGCCCACCCGGAAGGGGACGGCGCGGCCCGGGCCATGGAGCGCGCCCTCGCCGACAGCGGCGCCGCACCGGGGGACGTCAGCTACATCAGCGCCCACGGCACCGGCACCCCCACCAACGACCGCCTGGAGACCCTGGCGGTGAAGCGGGTCTTCGGCGCGGCGGCGGGCCGCACGCCGATGAGCTCGATCAAGTCGATGATCGGCCATACCATGGGCGCGGCCTCGGCCATCGAGGCGGCGGTGTGCGCCCTGGCGGTGGCCGAGGACCGCATCCCGCCGACCATGAACCTCGAGGAGCCTGAGGACGACCTCGACTACGTGCCCAACACGGCGCGCGGGCACCGGGTCGACCTGGCGATGAACAACGCCTACGCCTTCGGCGGCAACAACGCCTCCGTGATCCTGCGGAAGTGCGAGGCCTGACGCCATGGCCAGCGACCACGACCGCCGTGTAGTGATCACCGGCGCCGGCGTCCTGTCCGCCATCGCGGACTCGGCGGCGGGGCTGCACGCGGCCCTCTGCCAGGGGAAGAGCGGCTTGAAGCCCATCGAGCTGTTCTCGACCGAGGGCCTGGGCTGCCACCAGGCCGGCGAGATCCGGCCGTTCGAGCCGCGCGACTACCTGGGCGAGCGCAACCTGCGCCCCATCGACCGCACCTCGCGCCTGCTGCTGGTGGCGGCCGGACAGGCTCTGGCGGCGGCCGGCTGGACGCCCGAGGCCCTCGCCGCGGGGGAGAACGAGGTGGGGCTGGTCCTCGGTACCACCTTCTGCAGCGTGCGCACGATCGCGGAGTTCGACCGCCGCGGCCTGCAGCTCGGGCCGTCCTACGCCAGCCCGTTCGACTTCGCGAACAGCGTCATCAACGCCGCCGCCGGGCAGGCGGCCATCTGGTTCGGCCTGCGCGGCCTCAACACCACGATCTCGGCGGGCGAGTCCTCGGGGCTGGCGGCGATCGGCTACGCCACCGGCCAGATCCGCGGCGGCCGGGCCGCCGCGGTGCTCGCCGGCGGCGTCGAGGAGCTCTGCTTCGAGTCGTTCGTGGGCCACTACCGGGCGGGCCGGCTGTGCGGCTCGCACGGCGAGTCTGAGGAGGTTCCTGTTCCCTTCCATCCGCGGCGCAACGGCTTCGCGCTGGCGGAAGGCGCCGCCCTCCTCATGCTGGAGGACGCCGAGGCGGCGGCCGCCCGGGGCGTGCCGGTGCTCGCCGAGGTGCGGGGGCACGGTGGAGCCTTCGCGCCGCGGCGGACGCGGGAGGATGGCGCCGGCGCCGTGGCGCGGGCCATCCTGGTCGCCCTGGAGGACGCCGGCCTCGGGCCCGGGGACGTCGACTGCCTGAGCGTCTCGGCCAGCGGCAGCGTCGAGAGCGACCTCTGGGAGGCGGTCGGCATCGCGACGGCGCTGGGCCCCCGGGCCGCGGACCTGCCGGTGGCGGCCATCAAGGCCCAGTTGGGCGAGGCCCTCGGCGCCTCCGGCGGGCTGCAGGCCGTGGCTCTGCTGGGCACTCTGCGCGACGGCATGCTGCCGGGCGTGGCGGGGCTCGCGGAGCCGGCGGCGGACATCCCCCTGCGCGGCGCCGGGGCAGAGAACCGGCGGGTGCGGGCGCGGTGGGCCCTCGCCACCTCGCTGAGCGCCGACGGGCACGCCTCCGCCGTGATCCTGGGCGCTCCGGGAGCCGCTTCGGGAGTCGGTGGATGAGCGGCGATCCCGTTGCCTTCCGACCCGGCGGGGCCGCCGACCTGGTGCCCCGCCTTGACGAGCAGGGCTACACCGCAGAGGCCCTCGAGGCGCGGCGGCGCTGGGTGGAGGAGCGGACGGGAGCGCGGCTCGACCACGTCGGGGCGGGCGTCATCCCGGGCGAGTCCATGCGCGGCAACGTCGAGAACCCCGTCGGCGCCGTCCAGGTGCCGCTCGGCGTCGCCGGTCCCCTGCACGTCGAGGGCGAGCACGCCCGCGGCCTCTTCTACGTGCCGCTCGCCACCACCGAGGGCGCGCTGGTGCGCTCCTATGAGCGGGGGATGGTGGCGATCACCCGCGCCGGGGGCGCCACGGTGCGCCTCCACGCGGACGAGAACCGCGTCTCGCCCGTGTTCATGTTCGACGGCGTGGCCGAGGCGGCGGACTTCGCCCGCGCCCTGCCCGGCCTCTTCGAGGCGCTCAAGGCCGAAGCCGAATCGACCACCCGTCACGGCCGGCTGCTGCGCCTGGAGCCTCTGCCCGCGGGCCGCGAGGTGGCCGTCCACTTCGTCTACTGGACGGCCGACGCCCACGGCATGAACATGATCGTCAAGGCCACCGACCGCGCCTGCCGCTGGCTGGTGGAGCAGGGGCACGCCCGGCGCTACTACGTGTTCAGCGGCGCCGAGTCGGAGAAGCGGGCGAGCGGCTCGCTGCTCGCCGGCGGCAAGGGCAAGAAGGTGGTGGCCGGCGTCCGCCTGGCGCCGCGGCTGGTGCGCGCCTATCTGCACACCACCCCGGCGGGCTTCGCCGACCTCTGGCAGCGCACGGTGCTCGGCCATCTCCAGTCCGGATCGCTGGGCTACAACGGCCATTTCGCCAACGGCCTGACGGCCCTCTTCATCGCCTGCGGGCAGGACGTCGCCAACGTCGTCAACTCCGCCGTCGGCGTCACCTCGTTCGAGGTCCTGCCGGACGGCGACCTCTACGCCAGCGTCACCCTGCCCGCGCTCACCGTCGCCACCGTCGGCGGCGGCACGGGCCTGGCGACGGCGCGCGAGTGCCTCGAAATGCTCGGCTGCGCCGGGGCGGGAGGCGCTCCGAAGCTCGCCGAGATCACCGCCGCCACCCTGCTCGCGGGCGAGCTCTCGATGGGCGCGGCGATCGCCAGCGGCGAGTTCGTGAACGCCCACGAGACCTACGGAAGGAACCGTCCCCAGGACCCATGAAGCGCCTCTTCCACGGCCTGCGCCGGCCCCCCGAGGCGTCCTACGACGCCGTGGTGATCGGCTCCGGCATCGGCGGCCTGATCACCGCCAACCTGCTGGCGAAGGACGGTCTCCGGGTGCTGCTCGTCGAGCAGCACTACATGGCGGGCGGCTACTGCAGCACCTTCCGCCGGGGCGGCTACACCTTCGACGCCGCCACCCACTTCTACCCGCTGCTCGGCAACCCCGAGACGCTGACGGGCCGGCTGCTCGGCGACCTGGGCGTCCGCACCGGCTGGGTCAAGATGGACCCGGTGGACACCTTCCACTTCCCGGACGGCACGCGGTTCGCCGTGCCCGCGGACTTCGACACCTATATCGCCAAGCTCAAGGCCGGGTTCCCCGAGGAGGCCGGTGCCCTCGACAGCTTCTTCGCGGCGGTGCGCGAAGCCTACCTGCTGGGCCTGCTGCACTACTTCCGCGGCCGTTCCGCCGCCCAGACGCCGCGCCTCGCCCTCTATCAGGATCTCACCGTCCGAGGCGCCCTCGACCGCTGGTTCCGGGACCCCAAGCTCAAGCTCCTGCTGACCGCCGACTGCCCGCACTGGGGCTCGCCGCCGGGGCGCACCTCGTTCGTCTTCGACTCCATGCTGCGGCTCTCGTACTTCCTGGGCAACTACTACCCCGTGGGGGGCTCGCAGGCGTTCGCCGACGACCTGGCGCGCTGCTTCGAGGAGCGCGGCGGGCACATCCTCATGAGCACCCTCGCGCAGCGCATCGTGATCGAGGACGGCACCGCCCGCGGCGTGGAGATCGAGACCCTGCGCGGCCCCTTCGCCGGGCAGCGTGCGACGGTGCGGGCCGCCGCCGTGATCTCCAACGCCGATCTGCTGCTGACCCTGGAGAAGCTGGTGGGGCCGAAGCACCTGCCGCCCGAGGCCGTCGAGCCGGTCCGCCGTCTGCGCACGACGTTCCCTTGCTGGCTGAGCCATCTCGGCCTCAAGGGCGTGCCGGCGGCGGTCCTGGAGGAAGCGCAGGGGTATTACTGGGACTCCTGGGAGATGGACCGGGTGGGCCGCGACGCCCTCCGCTTCAAGCTCTTCGCCCCCACCCTCTACGAGCCCGCCATGGCGCCGGACGGCGAGCAGATCCTGATCGTGCAGAAGGTGATGGACGTGGACTACGAGGCTGTCGGCGACTGGCCCGGGCACAAGCGTGACGTCGAGGCGTTCATCTTCTCCAACCTCGAGCGGGTGATCCCCGGCATCGGCGAGCGGATCGCCGTGCACACCAGCGCCTCGGCCCGCACCTCCTGGCGGTTCACCCTCAACGCCCGGGGGGCGATGCTGGGCTGGGAGATGTCGCCCGAGCAGTTGGGCGCGGGCCGGCCGGCGCCCGAGACGGCCATCCGCGGCCTCCACTGCGTCGGCCACTGGACCCAGCCTGGAGGCGGCATCACGCCGGTCATCGTCTCCGCCCAGCGGGTGGCGCAGACGGTCCTGCGCGGCTCTCCGGCGGGGGTTCCGGACGCTCTGGCCGCGACGGTGGAGAGCCCCTGAATGGCCTCTGACGTCGCCGTCTACCGGCCGGTTCTCACGGGCGCGGCGCCGGACCTGGAAGCGGCCGAGGCCGCCCTCGCGGAGCTCGCCCGCCAGGCGCCCGCCCGGCTGATCCTGGTGTCCTCCGCCGCCGCCCTCGATCCCAGTCATCACAACCTCGGCTTCGTCCCGGAGTCGTACCGGCCGGAGGGCATCAACCGCGTGGCCGGCGCCTGGCGGCAGCTCGAAGCCTTGGCGGCGGCGAAGCTGCCCGACGCCGAGCGGATCGTCCTGCGGCCCGCGCCGGTGGCCGACCGGGGGGGCAAGGATCCTTTCAACGCGCTGCTGCGGGGCCCCTCCGCCGTGGTGCCGCCGGGGTTCGACCCGGCGCTCCAGTTCCTCACCCCCGAGGAGCTGGAGGGGGCCATCCGCTGCGCCGTGGAGCGGGGGGCGGGCAAGCCGGGCCTCTATCACGTGGCGCCGCTCGGGGCCGTGCCGCTCCGCGCCGCCCTGCGGCTGGCGGGCGTGCGGCGCATCCCCCTCGGCTGGACGGGGACGGGCGGCGAGCTCGACTACCTGCGCCACAACTGGACCGTCTCCGGCCGCAAGATCGAGCGCGAGCTGGGCTTCGTGCCCCGCCGGACGAGCGCCGAGGCCGTGCTCGCCGCCTTCGGCAAAGGCCACGCGGCCCTGGAGCCCGACGATTTCGGGCTCGACCTCGGCTACATCTCCGCCTACGAGCGCACCCTCTTCCGGTTCCTCCACGACGTCTACTGGCGGATCGAGTACCAGGGGCTGGAGCACGTGCCGCGCCAGGGCAGGGCGGTGCTCACCGGCATGCACCGGGGCTTCATGCCCTGGGACGGCGTGATGGCCCTGGTGGGCGTCCGCCGGGCCACGGGGCGGGTGCCGCGCTTCCTGATCCACCCCTGCCTGATCAAGCAGCCCTTCCTGGCCAACTACATGACCAAGCTGGGCGGCATCGTGGCCTGCCAGGACAACGCCGACTGGGTGCTGGAGCGCGAGGGCCTTCTGGGCATGTTCCCCGAGGGCATCCACGGCGCCTTCACGCCCTACCGCGCCGCCTACAAGCTGGGCAAGTTCGGGCGCGACGAGTACGTCAAGATGGCGCTGCGCAACCGCGCCCCCATCGTGCCTTTCGTCACCGTCGGCAGCGCCGAGATCTATCCCATCCTCGGCCGGCTCGACTGGAAGTGGGTCAAGCGGTCCACCGAGTGGCTGTACCTGCCGCTGGCGCCCAACTTCCCGTTTCCCGGCCTGCCCCTGCCCTCGAAGTGGCACACGCGCTTTCTGGAGCCGATGCTGGTGCCGGAGGCCTACGGGCCCGAGGCGGCCGACGATCCGGCCGTGGTGCGCGAGATCAGCCGCGAGGTCAAGTCGCGCATGCAGGCGGCGATCGACGGGATGCTGGCGCGGCGCAAGTCGATCTTCTTCGGATCGATCTTCGAGCCTGATACGGAGCGGACTTAGATCCCTTTTAGCCCCCCCTGTCTCCTGCCATTTCCAGGCCGTTCCCCTAGAGTCGTTACCAGCCCGGCACGGCGGATGCCCTCTTCAAGGCGTCCACTCGCCGCCGGGCGTGTATCTGAACGAGATGAACGCCACCGCCACCGCCCGCCGCCCGACCTGGGTCCTGGCCGCCAACCTCCGGCGGCTCGCCTGGATCGTGCGCGTGCTGGCCGCGCACGGCTTGGCGATGCTGATCGGCGCCCGGCTGGCGCGCTGGCCGTGGCTGGCACGGCGGCTGCCGCCGGGCGAGCTGCCCAGGCCGGAGCGGGCGCGCCGGGTGATCGAGGACGTGGGCGGCACCTTCATCAAGCTCGGCCAGATGCTCGCCCTGCAGCCGGACATCGTGCCGCTGGAGTACTGCCGCGCCCTGTCGAACCTGCTCGACCGCGTGCCCCCCTTCGGCATGGACGCGGTCGAGCGGACGTTCGTCGAGGAGATCGGCCGCCCGACCGGCGAGATCTTCGACTCGTTCGATCCCTTGCCGCTCGCCACCGCCTCGGTCGGGCAGGTGCACGTCGCTTGGCTGGACGGGCGCAAGCTCGCCGTCAAGGTGCAGCGGCCGAACGTCAAGACCGATTTCGCGGGCGACATCCTGCTCATGACCTCGATGGTGCGGCTCATCCGGGCCCTGCGCCTGCGGGCTCTCGAATGGATGACCGAGCCCCTCCTGGAGTTCATCGCCTGGACGGCCGAGGAGCTCGACTACCGCACCGAGGCCCGCTACATGGAGCAGCTCCGGATCAACTGCCGGGACAACCCGGCGGAGCGGGTGCCCGAGATCTTCTGGACCTTCACCACCCCCCGCACCCTGGTGCTCGAGTTCTTCGAGGGGTTGACCCTGCTCGGCTACCTGCGGGCCCGCGAGCAGGGCGACGACGTGGCCGTGCACCGCCTGGCGCTCGGCGGCTTCGAGCCCCAGCAGTTCGCCCGCAACATCATCGACAACTTCCTGGGCGATGCCTTCCTCCACGGCATGTTCCACGCCGACCTGCATCCGGCCAACCTGATGATCCTGCCCGGCAACGTGGTGGGCTACGTGGACTTCGGCATCACCGGCATCCTCAGCCCCTACTCGCGCGAGCACCTGATCCGCCTGACGCTCGCCTACACGCAAGGCGACCTGGACGCCATGTGCGAGGCCTTCTTCAAGGTCTCGGTGCTCGACGCCGGCTCCGATCCCGAGGGCTTCAGGGACGGGCTGAAGCGCATGGCCGATTCCTGGTACGACCTGCGGGGCCGGGAGCGCCAGCTGCGCAAGAATTTCACCCTGGTGATGCTCGACATGTTGCACCTGTCGCGCGCCACCGGCATCTGGCCCGAGCGGGACGTCATCAAGTACATCCGCTCGGCCATCGCCATCGACGGCCTGATCACCCGCTTCGCCCCCGGTTTCGACGTCGGCCGCTATCTAGCCACCGTCTGCGACCGCCACCTCCGCCAGGAGGTCTGGCGCCTCCTCTTCTCCTACGAGCGGATGGTGGAGTGGTCGGCGGCGGCCGGCAACCTGGCGCAGGACGGCGGCGCGCGGGCGGCCAGCTTCCTCGAACGGGCTACGGACCGGCGCCCCGGCCCCTTGGGCGGAGGGCGGCCGCCGGCCGCCGCCGCTCCAGAGGTGCGGGCCTTCCGGCTCGGCACCGTCGTGTTCTCGATCGCGCTCCTCGTCACCGTGACGGGCGAGCGGGCCGTGCTCGGAGCCAACCTGTTCACGGCGGAGATCCTCGTCGGGGGTGCCGCCCTGAGTCTGTTTTTGCACACCCTGCGCAGGTGCGTCTGACGCCCGGCAGGAGGAAAGGAGTCTTTCCATGCGCGAGCTGACGAAGTCGATGCTGAGCTTCTCGTGGGTCATGCCCCTGTTCGGCATGAAACAGATGATGGACATCGCCCTGCCGCGCGACCCCAGCCGGCCTTGGGGAAACGCGACGGACAGCTTCGAGGCCGTCACCCGGACCACCCAGGATCAGTTGGGAGGGAGCTGGGACAGCTTCTTCCGGGCCGGCGACCAGCTCCAGCGGGGCATGGTCGACCTGATGTTCAGCTTCTTGTCCCCCAATGCCTGGAACCCCAGCCGCATGATGCAGTCGACCTCCGACATGATGCAGCGCTCCATGGGCGCGGCCGGGCAGATGGCAGGTGGGTGGCCCGGCTCCGGCACGAACGCTGGCTCTGGAACGAACGCGGGCTACGGGACGAACGCCGGCTACGGCACCAGCGCCGGGGTCGGTGCCGGTTCGGGGATGAACGCCGGCTACGGGACCGGCGCGCAGTACGGCACGCAGTCCGGTGCGTACGGCGGCACGCAGTCGGGCATGCAGTCCGCCGTGCAGTCGGGGATGCAGGCCATGCAGTCCGGCATGCAGGCGGGGGTGCAGGCGATGCAGTCCGCCACCCAGGCCGCCGCCGCGACGGTCGGCGGCTCGTCCGGGTCGTCCGGGTCGTCCGGCATGGCCTCCGACGGGGCCTCCAACATCGCGCCGCCTCCGGGCTGGCGGGTTTCGACCCCGACGGGGATCTAGACGAAGGATCCGATGCGCGACCTGGTCAAGTCGGGCCTCAGCTTCACGTGGGCGATGCCGCTGTTCGGCACGCAGCAGCTCGCCGCGTGGCTGTCGTCCGATGGAGACCGGCGCCGGCGGGCCGCGGGCGGCTTCGACGCGGTGACCCTGACGGCGGCGGACCGCCTCGGTCAGGAGGGGCTGCTCGGCCGGCTCTACCAACTCGGCCAGTGCGCGCAGGAGGGGCTGATCAACATGGGGCCCACCCTGCTCACGCCGGACCTGCTCTATCCGTCGACCTGGGCGGAGCTCTCGGTCGACGTGGCCCAGCGCTCGCTGGCGGCCACCGGGCAACTGGCCGCGGGCAACGCCGGCTTGGCGGTGGATGAGCTGCGCTCCAAGGGCGAGGTCTTCTGCCTGGTGCTCGGCGTCGCCCGGCTTCTGGGCATCCCGACCGAGCCGCCGTTCCCCCTCGGCGAGCTGCTCACCCGCGCCTACGGGCTGGGGCCCTTCCGCGCCCTCTGGGCCGTGGAGGGGCTGGGACACGACTACGGCGACAGCTTCTGGAATCAGGGCCTCGTGCCGCACCGCATCCTGAGCGAGGAGAGGACGGGCGGGGTGCCTGCCGGCGCCCTGACCATGCTCAACGCCGGCATCGGGCTCTCCTTCGCCCAGTACCGGCTCGGCAACACGGGCTCGCGCACGTCTCCGGGGGAGCTGGCGGGGATCGTGGCGGATGTCGTGCGCCTCTGCCGGGACAACGCCCGCCCGGGCTACCTGGGGGCCGCCTGGGAGTCGCTGGGCCTGGTGACCCGCACCTTCCATCCCGACCTGGTGCGGAGCGTCGACCGGGCCCTGCGCGCCGTCGCTCCCGAGGTCCTGGGCTACTACTGGCACGGCGTCGGCCGGGCGATCTTCTTCGCTCCCATCAACTTCCTGCCCGGCTCGGACGGCTACATCTTCGACATGGCGGCCCGCGAGGCGCCCGACGAGCCGGCGCGCCTGAGCGCCCTGGCCGGCGCGGCGTGGGCCTATGGGCTGGTCGCCCAGCGCGACCCGGAGATCCTGGCGTCGCTGGTCGTCGCGCCCTACGGCGAGGCCCTGGAGCGCAACGGCGGCTTCGCCAACGGCATCGCCTCCGCGATGATGACGCGCTACGACACCACGCCCGAGGCGCCCTTCATCGAAGCCTTCCTCCAGTACCGCCCCGGGAACCCGCGGCTGGCGGGCCTGTGGGACCGGCTGGTGCGCATTCCCGCCGAGGCGGCTCTCAACGTCTGGTACCCGGTGATCAAGCAGCACGGCCGGCTGGGCGACATCTTCGAGTACCGCGACCTGCCGGTCTTCGTGGCCAGCCTGCGGAGGGGAGCGCCATGAATCCCGCGAAGCCCCTGCGGGCGCGGCGCCCGGCGTCGAGCGGAGCGGAGCGCCGCGAGGTGGAGGGCTGCCTCGCACGCTGGGGGCTCCTGCGCCGACCGCACCCGCTGGCGGGCCCGCCGGTGGAGGAGGCGTTCGGCCGCCGCCTGCGGGGAGCGCTCGAGGAGCTGGGCCCCGTCTTCTCGGCCTTCGGCCTCTACCTGTCGTCGCGGATCGACCTGCTGGCCGCCGCCGACTGCCTCGAGCTCGCCGCCATTCCCGGCCAGGTGCCGCCAATGCCGCCAGCCGGGGTCCTGAGCCTCGTCGCCGCCGAGCTCGGCCAGCCCGCCGAGGCGGTCCTGGCCGACTTGGAGCCGGAGCCCCGCGAGTCCGGCCTGCTCGTCCAGGCCCACCGCGCCCGGCTGGTGGACGGCCGGCTGGTGGTGCTGCGGCTGGTCCGGCCCGACACCGCGGCGACGATCGGCCAGGACCTGCCCCGCCTGCCGCTGCTCGCCGAGGCCTTCGCCATCCAGGGCTGGAGCGCCGCGGCGTTCGGCGACGCGGTCGCCGAGTTCCAGCGCTCGCTGCGCGAGGGGAGCGACCTCGGGGCCACCGCCGAGGCCCTCGCCCTGCTGGCGGTGGACGCGGAGAGCTTCGGTCTGGTGGTAGCGCCGGCCGTACGCCGCGACCTGACCACCTCGCGGCTGATGACGGTGGAAGACCCCGGCGGCGTGGACCTCGCCACCGCCGCCGGCGCGGTGGCCTGGGACCCGGCCCGGCGGCGCGAGCTGGCGCGGCTGGTCTCGGTCGCCTGGCTGCGGCAGTCGCTGCTGGGCAGGGTCTTTCCCATCGGGCTGCGCGAGGCGGAGGTCCGCGTGCTGGAGAACGGCCGCGTCACCTTCCTGGGCGGCGCCTTCGCCCGGCCGCCCGTGTCCGACCGGGACAACGTGCGCGGCTTCCTGATCGCGCTCGCCTCGCACGACCCGGACGAGGCCTGCTCCCTGCTGCTGCGGGAGATGACCCGCGAGCCCGAGGCCAGCGAGGAGACCCTGAGGCTCCAGGTGCGCCAGATCGTGCCGTTCCGCGACGGCGCCTGGAGCGCCAGCGGCCAGAGCCTGGCCGAGCACGTCTTCGTCTGCGCCCGCCAGGCGTGGGCCTGCGGCTTCCGGCCGCGGCTCCACCTGGTGGCCTTCTACCGCGGCCTGGCCTCGCTGGCCGCCGCCGTCCGCACGCTCGCGCCCGAGGGCGACGCGCTGCTCGACGCCCTCCAGGAGGTCCGCGTGCTGGCCAGCCTGTCGCAGGTGCGCGAGGCGATGTCCCCGGAGTGGGGTGGCCAGATGGCGCGCTACGCGGTGCTGATGTCCGAGCTGCCGCGCAAGATGGACGAGCTGCTCACCCTGGCGGCCGAGGGCGGCGTCCGGCCAGCCCAGGCGGAGGCGTCCCGGCAGCCACGGCGCGAAGAGCGCTCGCACCTCGTGCTCGCCGCAGGGCTGATGGTGCTGGCGGGGCTGGGCCTGCTGCTGCGCCACTTCGTTCAGGTGGGCGCTTTCGCCGGGCAGGGGGAGGCGGTCGCCGCCGCGCTCTTCCTGGCCGTTGGTGGCGCCCTGGTCTGGAGTCTGCGGCGATGACGGGTCTGCTCGCTCAGATGATGTGGCTGCCGGTGTCGCTGCCGGTGTCGATGATGGCCTACGGGATGAACCTGCTCGCCTCGGCGGCGACGTGGGCGCTGCCGAGGCCGTGCTGCCAGGGATATCAGGGGTACCAGGGACACCAGGGAAATCAGGGATACCAGGCCATGAACGGTTTTGACAATGCTCCGGGTACGACGTTCCCGGAGAGTGGAACATACGCCAACCAACCAGAGGCGCGGCCGGCCGGCGCCACCCAAGAAACCAAGGAGGAAAGAACGATGTCTGACCACAACCACAACTGCTGCCATGACGAGACGGTCAAGCTGGTGGAGTACACGATCGTCTCGATCAAACCTTGCGACGAGAGAATCATCAAGAGAGGCCAGGTCATCTACGCGGATGACATGGACGACAACGCCTTTGCCACCTGGGTCATCGCCCGCTACCTGCAGGGGGACGACGACGAGGACGAGGTGCGCGGCGACTCGAGCTCCTCGAGGTACGACAGGACCGAGGAGTCAGGGGAGGAGCGGGAGACGTCGAGGCGGGAGAAGGGACGGTGGCTCCCCCGTGACGAGAAGAGGTATCTCCGGGTCTATCACCGGGTCCTGGAGTCGTGGGCACGCCCGGACGATTGCTGCGACAACCGGCAGCTCGACGTCCTGCGCGGGATCGAGAGCGCGATCCGGGGGATCAGGCTCCAGCAGGGTTGACTGCCGTCCGTGCCGGTCTGGCTGCAAGGGAGGATGAGCGATCTGGTTGACAGTGCTTGGGAGCACCTTCGGTGAGCTCGTCGAATCGATGATGGATCTGTCCTCTTCGGTGATGACGCTCGGCGTTCGCCAATTCGCGGTGGTGCTGGGAGAGACCGCCACCCGCCAGGGTATGGGAGCGGCCCTGCGGCTGTTGCAGCAATCGGCTGCGGTCGCAGGGACGGTGCTGCCGGACGAGGCGGGGCTCGAATGGCTCGAGCTCGCCAACAAGCTCGAAGCGTTCGATCGCTTCCAGCAGGCCTCCGGCCTGCTCGAGCTCGAGCCGTGGGGAGACACCTCCGTGGAGGATCAGCTCCGGCGGGCCTGGGCGCTCGGCATCTACCCGGCCGTCTGGACGGCCGAAGGGCTGGGCTATGCGCGCGCCCAGAGCGCGTGGGCCGCGGCGAAGCCTCCGCGGCGGCTCCTGAACGGTCTGCCGGACCGCGCCGTCGTCCCGCTCCACACCGGGGCGGCCCTCTTCTTCGCCAGCCGGTTGCTGGAAACCGACCAGGCCCGAAGCGCCGCCGGCCTGGAAGATTGGATCGCCGTTTGGGAAGAGAATGCCCGTCCGGGGTACCGCGACCTCGTCGCCGAAGCCTTGGGGCTCGTGACGAGGAATCTCTATCCCTACCGTGCAACGCGCCTCGGAGAGCTGCTGAGGTCGATCGCCCCGGAGCTCGCCGACTCGTTCTGGCACGGCGTCGGCCGCGGCCTCTACTTCGCGCCGACCCACGCGCTGCCCTGGAGCGGCGCGGCCGGCCGCGCCCTCGAAAAAGCCTGGCGCGAGCCGCCGTACGAGTCCGGGCGGCGCAATGCCACGGCCGGCCTGGCCTGGGCGCTCACCCTGGTCAACATCCGCCATCCGGAGGTCCTCGCCGACGTGCTGGCGCGCCAGGCAGGAGAGATCGGCTCCTCCGAGGCCTTCGCGAACGGCGTCTCGTCGGCCGTGCTCGTCTGGTACGACGCCGTGGGACAGGACCCTCACCTCGCTGCTTTCCTCGCTTACCGTCCGCAGACATCCCGTCCCCGCCTGCCGGCGCTCTGGCGCGACCTCGTGCTCGCCCCCTGCGAGACGGCGCTGCGGCAGACCTATCCGAAGCTCCGGCAGAGCGGCGGGCTGGCCGCTCTGTTCCGCTGCCCGCCACCCGGAAACGAGGGGACCGGCCCATGATGTGGGCGTTCCAGAGCTTCTTCGGCATGTTCCTCGATGGCATGGTGGGCCAGGTGGTCCATGCCTTGAGCGGGGCGCAGCCCTCAGGCGCCTGGGGGCCTCCTCCCCCCCGTCCCTCCGTCGCTCCGTCCGAAACGGCCGCGTCCGAAACGGCCGCGCACGACATGGACCTGCGGAGCGATGAGGTGAAGCTCGTGGAGTACTCCATCGTCTCCGTGCGCCGCGGCCACGAGCGGATTCTCCCCAAAGGCATCGGCGAGGTCATGGTCACCGGCAGCATGACCCGCGAGGGCTTCACCGCCTGGATCGTCGCGTGCTACCCGCATCTGCACGAGGTGCCACCGGAAGACCGGAGGTACCTGCGGGTGTACTACCGGGTGCTCACCCGTTGGCCGCGCGGGCGCCCGGGCCGGGGCAGGAGGCTCGCGGTCCTCGAGGGGATCCGCGACGCGATCCACGACCTCCCGCGGTGGCCGGTCCGTCCCGCGCCGGCCGCGCCGCCGGAGCCTTCGGTCATCACCTGGGACGGCACCGGCACACCGTCGCAGGTCGGTGCCAGAGGCCGCGTGACCCTCACCAAGACGTGGAACGGCAAAAACTATGACGTGGTCCTGGAGGGCAAGCTCGCCTTCGTCAGCAGGAGCTACGGCTTCGTCCGGCACGGCTTGCCACGTGGATACCTGCCGATCAGCGCCGATCCGCTGGCCTACTCCTGCTCGATTCAGCAGCACGCCATCTGGGGCGACCTGTCGGCAGTGGGCAACTATGGCGGCAGGGGCGTCCACGTGCGCAACGACAAATTTCCGGGCTATGAGGGCCGGGCGACGCTGTGGTTTCCGGAGATGCGCTACAACGGCGAGGTCACCCTGCGCTGTGCCTGGCAGACGAACGAAGCGACGGACCCGAGCGCCTGGGCGAGCTGCCCGGGGATCGAGGTCGTCGTATGAGCTGGAGCGCCACGCTCGACACCGCCTGCTGCGGCCCGGGCGCTTCCCCCTGGAGCGTCTCACAGGAAGAGCGGGACGTGCTCGACAGCGCCGACCTGTATCTGCGCCGGGGCCTGGACCTCAAACGCTGGTGGGACCGGGCCTGCGCCACCAACAGCTTTGCCCAGAAGTTCCCGCTCACCGTCAGCTTCAACCGTCCGGACGAGAGCTTCGGCTTCTTCGATGTCGCCAGAGTCGACGGCCGCGACATGCCGATCATGGGCAACTACCAGTCTCTTTTCTACGACCAGCCCAAGTCGCCGGTCGCCGACCGGGCGGAAGCGGCGCGGTGGACGCGCGACCAGCTCCGCCAGTTCGTGCTGCGCTACTTCATGCGCATCAGCCACTTCCGCCTGCCGGAGGCGTTCATCCCGAACGAGGACCGGGTCCGGGTGCCCGCCTTGCTGCGCCCCCTGAGCTGGTGCCCCGAGGAAAACCCGGCTCAGGTCGGCTTCGGCTTTTCGCAGTTCTTTGCCAAGGAGCGCGGCAGCGGCGAGGTCCGTGGGTTTCCGGAAATCGATCGTTACGCGATCGTCGATCTGCGCCGTATCGGGACGCAGCTCGAGTGGATCCTGCCCTCGGTCCGCATCTTCGACTTCAAGTTTTCCTTCCAGCCCTTCGGCCCTGGCACCCCGAGTCTGGTCGTGCCCCTCAACGAGGGGAGCTACCTCGTGATGAACCGCGACTTCGTGTTCGACGAGGAAGAGCCCACGCCCGACCTGCTGGGGCGGTACGGTTTCGGCTACTCCTTCATCAAGAACCCACTGCCGGGACTGCTGGCCTACGGCCCCGGCGAGTTCGACGCCGCCATCGAGATCATCCGGTTCACCGTCGACCGGGCGGGCAGGATCCGGGCCGAAGCGATCTTCGTCGCCAACCGGCCGAGCCGCGTCGCCAGCGTCTCCCTCAATCCCCTGGACTGGGGCTACCAGGCGGCCAACCTGCTGACGCTCGGGACCTCCCGCTACCTTCTCGAGCCGTTCAAGCGGACCTGGGAGCTCCTGCCCGGCGCCAACGCCAGCTTCGACCCGGTCCAGCTCCTGATCTCGACGGCGAACCTGATGACCGCGGGTCTCGCGGCGCGCGACTTCTGCGTTTCGCTCGAGCAGTTGGAAAGGGAGTTCCTGGTCATTCACTTCCAGCAGCACAACGCGGCCCTGGTCGGCTCCCTCGAGACCTGGCGCCAGATCCCCGACTGGCTGGCGAGCGAAGATCGATTGCCGGCCTGGGTCGTTACCGGGAGAAGCGGTTGATGGCCCCGGACGGTGCCCGCCACGCCCTCGTGCTCTCGGGGAGAGGGGCCTGGCCGCTCGCCCAGGGCTCGCCGTCCGCGGGAGGGCCGCCATGACCTTTCCTCCCCTGGGCAACCCCGGTCTGGCCGGCGCCAGGGCACCCCGCAAGCCGAGGCAGGCCATCATCCTGTCCGGCGGCGGCGCCAACGGCGCCTACGAGGTCGGCGTCCTCAAGGCCCTCTTCAGCGGTAAGTGCAGGGGAGTCACGGCCCCGGAGCCGGAGCTCTTCTACGGCACGTCCGCGGGCTCCTACAACGTCGCCTTCCTGGTCTCGCAATGGGGCGAGTTCGGCACCGCCTCGGTCGCGAACCTGGAGCGGGCCTGGTATGCGGAGATCTGCGGCGGCGCCGGCACCAACGGCGTCTTCCGGTTCCGCGGCGACCCGGCCCATTTCCTCGACCCGAACGTCTATGTGCCCAACCCGCTGCGTCCGCTGATGGATCTGTTCGGAGACGGCGCCTACCTCACCTGGGAAGGCATCCAACGGGCGGTCAACCTCGTGTCGAGGAGAGATGAGAGCCTGCGGGAGAGGATCGCGAACCTGTTCGATTTCTCGGCCTTCGTCGCGACGGAGCCCTGGGAGCAGACGATCCGGCGGACGATCAACTTCGCGAGCATCCGCGCGGAGGAGACGAGGAGGCTCTCCGTCTTCGCGACGAATTGGGCCACGGGCGTTCTCAGAAGCTTCGACAACCACGACATGACCGAGCAGATCGGGCCCCTGTCCATCCGAGCCTCGAGCGCCATCCCCGGCGTTTTCCCGCAAGTCTATGTCGGTGCCGAGCCGTACGTGGACGGCGGGGTCCTGCTGAACACCCCTTTGACGCCGGCGCTGGACGATGGCGCCGACGTCCTGCACGTCGTCTATCTCGATCCTGACATCTCGGCGATCCCCCTGGACGCGCTCGACAGTACCGTCGCCACCACCTATCGCATGCAGGCCATCGCATGGGCGGCGCTCGTCAACCGCGACATCGACCGCGCCGCGCGCATCAACCGCGGCTTGGCGGCCTTCGCGCGCGTCCAACGCGGGGAGCCGCTCGAGCGGTCGGAGATGGAGAGCCTGGCCAAGGGAGCCATCATGGTCCTGGGGGGCACGCACCTGAGCACGTACCGTCCCATCACGGTCCACCGCTACCACCCCCGCGAAGAGCTGAGCAGCGGTCCGCTCGGCATGCTGAATTTCGAGCGCGACCATATCGAGGCCCTGATCGACAAAGGCTTCACGGACGCGCGGCTGCACGATTGCGTGAAGGAGAAATGCGTGCTGCCGGACGAAACCGTCGACCTCGCCACTCTCATCGCCTCTTCGATGCCGCCCTCCCTGTCCAGGTCCGGAGGCAGACATGCGTGACCTGATCCAATCGGTCCTGCGCTTCCCCTGGGACATGTCCCTGTTCGGGATGCGCCAGATGCTCAACATCCTCGCTCCCGCCCCGGCGGGCGGCGAAGGGTGGCAGGCCGCGGCTCCAGCGAGCCCCTGGCCTGTATCCCTCCTGGCCCCCCCCGCGGCACCCCTTCCAGAGCCGGCCGAGCCGGTCGACAGCGGCCGGCTGAGCACGACCGGTTTCGTCGTCCTCGGCGAAGGGCTCGCGGCCGGCATGTCCGACTTCGGCCTCAAGGCGGACCTCCAACGCGAGAGCTTCCCCGCGCAGATGGCCCGCCAGATGCAGACCGGGCTGTCCCTGCCCCTGATCCAGGCGCCGGGGATCGGCGACCTCCCGGGCTTTCCCAAGCTGCCGGTGCGGGTGCCGGCGATGTACCAGACCACCGTCCGAGAGGGATTCCTTACCGCGGGGCCGCCGCAGAACCTTGCCGTGCCGGGCCTGCGCCTGGAGGACGCGGTGGCGTTGCGCCCCGCGCAGCCGATCGTCCACCGCGGCGACGCGAAGCGGACGGCGGTGAACCTGGTCCTGGGGCTGGCCAGCCTGATCCGCGGCGAGGACGACCTGCCGACCCCGCTGGAAGCCGCTCTGCGCCATCTCCCGACCTTTGCCCTGATCGAGCTCGGCTATGCCGAGGCCCTGGACGCCGCGGCCGACGCCGACCCGGGACGGCTGCCGACGCCGCAAGCGTTCCGCCAGGGCGCCTCCCGGATCGTCTCGGCCCTGCGGGGGAACGGCGCCGAGGTGCTGGTGATGACCGTGCCGGACCCCATGGACACGGCTTACTGCTCGCCTCTCGACGCGGCCGCGCGGGTGCTGAACGTCGCTGCCGCCGCGCTGGCGAACCGCTACGGCTTGCGGGACGGCGACCGCATCGCCGTTCCGGGGCTCGTGGAGATCGGCAACCAGATCCTGGCGGGGGCGACCCGGAACCTGCCCGCAGGCTGCGTCGTGGGCGAGCGGGCCGCGCGGGAGATCAGCGCCCGGATCGGCGAGCTCAACCAGGCTCTCGCCGAGGTGGCGGGCCAGCACGGGGCCCTGCTCTACGATCTGCACGGGCTCTTCCGCCGTCTGCGGGAGTGGGGGCTGGAGGTCGGGAATGCCGGGTGGCTCACCGCCGACTTCCTGGGCGGCTTCTATACCCTCAACGGCTATTACCCGGGCCGGACCGGCCATGCGGTGATCGCCTCCGAGGTGCTCCAGCTCCTCAATCAGACCTATGGCGCCCGGTTCCCGCAGCTCGACATCGGCCAGATCGCCGCGGCCGACCCGGTCGTCCGCTACCACGCGCCGGGTGGGCCGGCCTGGCAGGAGCTGCCGCCTCCGGCGCCGCCGGCCGCCCGCGAGCCGGTGGCCGCGCGTCCCGCCCCATCCCCGACGTCTTCGAGGAACGGCTGGCCGCCTCCGCAGAACCCGCCGGGACGGCTGCGGCTTCCGTCGAGCCTGGAGCAGACGCTGCCCCTGGCCAAGCGGGCCAGCTATCACGGCGACGCCATCCGGATCGTCAACTGCCCGGACGAGCAGGACAGCCGGTTCGGCAGTTGCGGCGACCTTTTCTTCGGCGGATTCGTCCTCTACGACAGCCACCTGAGCGGCGACGTCCATCTCCGCTTCACACCGCCCACCGGCGACGTGACGCACTTCGAGGTCACCCTGGGACAGGGGCTCCGCGGCGACGACGGAGTGCTGTCCGCGCCGCAGTTTTTCCGCTGGCCGGTGCTCCAGGCCCAGGTCACGGACGCGGACGGGTTCCTCTCCTCGGGAGACCTGAACCTGGCGACCGGCGAGGTGTCGAACCTCCAGGTCTTCGTCAACTTCCGCAACTCGGCCCTGTTCGGGCTGGTGCGGGCCAACCCGAGGTTTCCGACCCAGCCCATCGCCTTTCCGGGTCAGTACGGATCGTCCTGGGCGCGGTTCGATCCTCGTCCGGACGGCCAGCTCGACTTCACTTTCTACGGCAGCACCTTCCTGCCCCTCAGCTCGGTGATCCCGGACCCGGTGGTCTGGGCGCTGCCGTTCTCCAACCCCACGGGCGAGTTCGCCCACATTCCGGCGAGCGGCATGGCCATGCACCCGCACCTCCAGCTCAGCACCCGGGAGCCCGCGGCCGGAGCGGCGGGGGAGACCCTTCTCGACGTGCCGTTCAACACCGTCCAGGAGATGACGCTCTTCACGCGCAATACCAGCTTCGGCGACCAGTTCACCTTGAACGCCGAGGAGCTCGGAGGCTATGGCAAGGGCCGGTCGCAGATCATGGGCCGGCTGGAGCTGCAGTTCGGGGAGCGGTTCGGCGATTCCGTCTCGGTCGCCCTGTCGTCGCTCGGCCCCGGCGGCCTGCTCGCCAATACCGTCCCACCGCCGCTCGCCGGCATCTTTCCCGGCCGCCTCTACAACGGACCGATCGGGCACAACGAGTTTCTGCGCTTCCCGCTCCGTACGTACTACCTCGACGGCGTGAATTTCCTCGACGATCCGTTCGACGTCGCGGTGGGCGCCGTGGACCTGCGCAGCGGCGACTTCCTCAACGAAGTGCTGCGGCGTGGCCTCATCGGCCAGAACCTGTTCGAGGCGCTGGTGCGGGTCGAGCCGCGGACGCCGCAATCCTCGTTCCTGTTCCGCGGCCCCGCCCGGCTCGAGCGGGGCGCGCACCGCCAGACCGTCTTCCGGCTCAAGGCGGAGGTCCATATCCCGTATCCGGCGACCTTCCTCTTCCCGGCGCCCGACCTCGCCAGCGGCTTCCAGATCGGGACCGAGTCGGCTCTCGATCCGTTCCTCTGGATCCAGGCCGTGCAGGACAACCCCACCACGAAATCGGTCATGCGCGGCGAAGGCCAGCGCGTGCGCTCTTCGACCGGCGACGAGTTCTCTTACCGGTACTCGATCCCCGCCGACCCGGCCGCCGGCGGCGCCGTCTTCGAGTACACCGATCACGCACAGGAAGGGACGTTCCGCCTGCACACCCTTTCCTGGGTGAGCTTCCTCCACTCCCTGAAGTCACCCGCCGGAACCGGGAGGCCCGACACGGTGACCTTCTCGGGCTATGGCACCTGGAGCCTGGACGGCGGCAGGACGCCTCACGCGGTGACCGCGCAGATCGCCCATCCGCCGGGTCCGTCGTACGTCAGCATCCAGCTCGGCGCGGCGCAGATCTCGAACGTGAACACGAAACCGGTGAACGAGAAGGATGCGCTTCCCTGAGCGGATCACCGCGCCATGCAAAGGGATCAACCGCAACCAAGGAGAGGGATCATGTCGGACTTCACCCAATCCATGCTCAGGTTTTCTTGGGCCATGTCACTTTTCGGCGTCCAACAGATGGCCAATCTCATGAGGCCGTCCAGGGCCGCGAAGGCTTTCGAGGACGTCACCCAGGCAGCGGAAGCCGAGTTGGGCGCCACGCTGAGACAGGCCTTCAGGGCAGGGGATGCCTTGCAGAGAGGCTTCGTGGACATGACGCTCGGCAATACCGGGAATGCCGACGGCCAGCGCCAGGGCAGACCGGCGGCCCGCGGCTGGGAGCGGTCTTCGCCGCCGCCTTCGCCTCCCATGTCGCCGCCGCCGCCCTCGTCGCGGCCGTCTTCATCGTCGCCGGCCGGCCAGCGCATGCCCGGGGTCTCCCCGGCCGCACACCGGACACCGGGCTGGGGCCCCATGGCCGGCTCAGGCGCCGGAACCGCAACCTCAACCACAACGGGGCCTGCGAGTGGCGCACCGTCCTTCGCCGAGCCGGACATCTCGCCGGAATACCCTTACGAGCCGCACTATGCCGAGGTGCTCGGGTCGCGAATGCACTACATCGAGGCCGGCTCGGGCGATCCGATCCTGCTGCTGCACGGCAATCCGACCTGGTCCTACCTGTGGCGCAACATCATTCCCCACCTGAGCTCCCTGGGGCGGGTCATCGCGCCGGACCTGATCGGTTTTGGCAGATCCGACAAGCCGAACATCGGGTACTCCTGGTTCGACCACTCCAGGTATCTGGAGCAGTTCATCGAAACCATGGGCCTCAAGAACATCACCCTGGTGCTGCACGATCAGGGATCCGGGCTTGGCTTCCACTACGCCAGGCGCCACGAGGACAACGTCAAGGCCATCGCCTTCTTCGAAGCGATCATCCGGCCGTATCCCTGGGACGAGTTCTCGAGCCCGGAGTTCCGGGAGATCTTCCGGCTTTTCCGGAGCGGCGGCGTCGGCGGCGAAGGCTGGCAGATGATCGTGGAGCAGAACATGTTCATCGAGCAGCTCTTGCCGCAGGCGGCGGGCCGGCCTCTCAGCGAAAGAGAGATGAATTTCTACCGGGAGCCCTTCAGGACCCGCGAGAGCCGGGTGCCGGTCTGGCTCTTCCCCCGGCAGACGCCGATCGGAGGCGAGCCGAAAGACGTCTGGGACGCCGTGAGCGATTACAGCCAGTGGCTGCAACGGTCGCCGCTGCCCAAGCTCATGCTGTACGTGACGCCGGGCGCGCTGATCACGCAGGAGCACGCGCAATGGGCGCAGCAGAACATCCGGAACCTCCAATCGGTTTTCATCGGGCCGGGATCGCACTTCGTGCAGGAGAGCAGCCCGCATCGGATCGGCCGGGAGGTCGCCGCCTGGTGCCGGACTCTCCCGGGAGCGCGGACGGAGAACGGTGGATCGAACCATCAGCAGGCTGATCTGCGCGCCCAGGTCCTGCAAATGCTCGACGGGCTCGAGCCGGGGATTCCTCTCGCGGCCATCGTGATCTTCAAGGTCGACCGGGAGAAGGAACGGCGGTTCCTGGAGGATGCCGACGCGCTCACGAGGGCGACGCGAAGGCTGCCCGGCTGCAACGTCTTCGCCTTCCACAAGACGGCGCAGACGGAAGCCGCCGGGGAGCCGATCGAATACCTCATCTACGAGGACTGGCAGACGCGCGAGCTGTTCCATACCCAATGGACCTCCGACCACATCAAGCGCTTCCAGGATGCCGTCGGCGATCTGGTCGTGGCTGCGCCGGACTTGAGGTTCTATTACGGCTGGCGCGAATATCGAGGCTCGAACGGTCGAAAGGAGAGGTGACATGAACAGCCAACCGAGCACCGAACAGCGCTCCAGCGCTCCGGGTGGAGCGGCGACCGTACCTCCGCAACCAGCACAGGAGCCCGGCGTCAGCGCTCCTTCTCCCGATGCCGTGCAACGTCTGGTGGACCGGGCCGGCCACTTCAACGTGTTTTCGCTGCCGGACCGCAACGCCGCGAGCCCCGGCATCCCGGGCCCCGGCGATGCCCGCGGCGTGATCGGCTGGCGAATCCACGAGGTGCTGCACCGTTTTGACATCACCAGTCAGGCGCCGACGGCGCAGGCGCCGCTGCGGGCGCGGAACAGGGTGGGGGAGGCCGTCGGCCGGTTCACCCATCGCTGGATGTTGACGCCCGACGACTTCGTGGCGGCGCCGGACCGCGAGCCGCCTCCGACGCCGCTCGATCCGTCGCGCTCGCAACGCTTCGTCATGCTGGATGGGACGTGCACGTTCGGCTCGGGCGAGGACGGCTTCCGCGGCTTCGGCGCCGGCCATACCGTGCCTGGCACCGTCAACGGGCAGCCGCAGCTCCTCGCCACCGCCGTCGGCACCATCCTCGAAGGATTCGGCAAGTTCCGCGGCCACGAAGAGGGGACCTACCTCTACTGCGGGACCCTCACGCCGCAGCGTGGATTTCAGGGCAACCTGCTGCTGCGCGTCGTCGACCGGCAGGAGACGTTCCGCGCCGACGGCCCCTTTCCCGCTCTGGAGCCGAGGCGCGATCCGGAGCCGGGGGTCACCTACCTGATGTTCCGCGGTCAGGCGATCCCGTCCGATCCCGTCACGCCCCGGATAGGACCCGACGGCCAGCCCGCGGGCTTGACCGTGGTGCAGGGCCTGCGGCTGCTCGAGCTCGATTGCAAGGCTCGGGGACGCGGGGGAGTGCAAAGCACGGACAGGGTCGGAGCATTGATAGGGAGGATCACCGCCCATGTGAATTTCAATCCCGCGGCGCCCGGCGGCACGGCCCTCGATCCGATCCCCTTCACGACTTACGACGAATTCGTCTTCTTAGACAAGGAGGGGAGGAAGGTCGGCGGTTTCACCGGCGACAGCAGCGAGGGCCGGGTGTTCGGCACCCAGATCTCAGGTTTGCCGGGAATACGGTTCGGCGGGGTCGGCCAGGCCCTGAGCGGCACGGGCCCGTTCGAGGGTATCAACGGGCTGATGACGGACAACTCCCTCGTCCTCTTCAACCCCCACGTCAGCGCCAGCATCTATCTGCTGAGGGTCGAGGACCCGCACGGCAGGTTCCGTGCGGCGATCCGCCGGACCTGACCTGTTGACATGCATTTTGCATCGGATGGAAGATGAAGGGGTTGGAACTGGAGGTCAGATGAGCACGAAAAAGCAGCCGGAAGGAACCCAGGGCGCGGGGACGAAGGAAGACCCTTGGGTCCTGAAAACGCCGCCCGGAACGTCGGAATTCACGGCCTATCGTGACGAAACGGCCAAACCGCCGGCTCTGGTGGTCAACGTCGGGAAGACCGAGCTCCGTTATGACCTGCGCGCCCTGAACGATCTTCACGCCATGCTCAAGTCGCACGGCGACTGGATGCCGTTGGGCAGCGCGGACGAGCAGAAGCCCGCGGCGGAGGGGACGGTCGAGGCCTGGGGCCGCTCGGAGAGCAACCCGGCCGGCGGCTGGTACGGGCTGAAGAAGGGCTTGCGCGGCCGCTTCGGCATGTATTTGCCGCCGGTGCTGGAGGCGCTCGGGCTGGCCGAGGTCGAGCACAACCCACGGAACAATCGGATGCGGGCGCTTTAGGGTCAGCCATGGACAAGCGATTCTGGTCTCGCCGGCATCGTCGTCGCCCTTCTCAACAAGGCTGCTGCGACGACCGTCCCCCGCGCACGGGCCATACGCCCATGATGACGTTCTTGTGATCCCAGACGCACGAGCCGATACCTACGAAGAGGAACCGCGCCAGAGCCGGGGCGGTCGGGACCGTCGTGGAAGACCAGGAGAGGGACTGCCGCACATTGGTGAACGGGTGCCCGTTGGGCAGCGCCGGCGTATGCTCGTTGTAATCCTCCAGGCTGCGTAGCTCATTGATGTTGGGCAATCGCCAATCGCCCGCCACGCTGCCGTCGGTCAGGCCATGGCTGCCGTTGGCCAGTGAGTTGCAGTGCTTCAGGGCCTGCTCCCAGGTCTGAGTGCCAAAAGGGTTGCCATTCTTCAGCCAGATCAGCCCGGTCAGCTTGTCCGTCGCCGTGCCATCCTTGTTGTCGACGAAGCGCGGAGCCGGCCACGGCACACCTGCCTGGAGCTCTCCATCCTGCCCGGTTCCCGCGCCAGGGATCGGCCTGCCGAACGAGTCATAACACCCCTTCTGGCCAGTCCGCGGTACGGATGTGCTCTCTCCCCGGACCGGCCAGATCCGCATGACGTTGAATTTGAGGTCGAAGACGGGGCAGCCGACGGCCAGGGCGACGTACCAGCCGAGGGCGGGGAAGGACGCGACCGAGGTCGACGACCAGTAGTTGGCCGGTTGCAGGTTCGTGAACGGATGCCCGGCGGTGATGGCGGCGCCGGAAGAGTTGCTCAAGTCCAACACGCTTTGCAGCTCGTTGACGTTCGGCAGCCGCCAGTCACCCGCCGCGCTGCCGTCCGTCAGGCCATGGCTGCCCCCCGCCAGGGAATTGCAGATCGTCAGGCCTTGCGGCCACGTCACCACACCAAAGCGGTTCGCGTCCTGCAGCCAGGTCAGCCCGGTAAGCTTGTCCGTCACCGTGCCGTTTCCATTGTCGGCGAAGCGTGGAGTGGGCGAGGGCAGACCGGCCTGGAACTCCCCGTCCTGTCCGGTGCCCACGCAATTGACGAGAGCGCCGCTCGTGGACCAGCATCGCGTCTGCCCGGTCTTGAGGACGCGAGACGCCATGGATGGAGAGGGAGCTTTCTGGATTTGCGCCATGATCTTTTCTCCTGTGTGCGTTCGACGCTGCGCGCAGTTGCCGGGTCATTGAGCGGGAGCGGGCCGCCAGTTTCGGACCGGCCACACAAAGAAGGGATGCTCCTTGTTCTCGAAGATGACGGGGCCGACGCCCAGAATGATGAACATCGCCTGCGTCGGAGCGGCCGCGACCGAGGTCGACGTCCAGTAGCTGGAGGGCCGCACGTTGATGAAGGGGTGCTCGGCGGGTATGCTGGGGCCGACGTTGCCATAATCGACCAGGCTCTCGATTTCCTTGATGTTCGGCAGGCGCCATTCGCCCGGCATGCTGCCGTCGAACAGACCATGGCTGGGCATGCCCAGGGAGTTGCAGACCGCCAGGGCCTGCTCCCACGTCCTGAGTCCGAACGCGTCGGCATTCTTCAGCCAGACCAGGCCGGTCAGCCGGTCCGTCACCGTGCCATCCATGTTGTCGACGAAGCGCGGGGTGGGAGACGGCACGCCGATCTGCGTCTCGCCGTCCTGCCCGGTGCCCGCGAGGTCCACGGGGTTGCCCTGGGTGTCCCAGCCTTGCTTCTGCCCGGTCTGCGGGACGCGCGTCTTGTCGCCCCCGCGGACCGGCCACATCCGGTTGTCGTTGAGCTTGAGATCGAAGACGGTGGGTCCGATGCCCAGAGTCATCATCCAGGCGAGCGTCGGGGCGGCGGCGAGCGTGGTCGACGTCCAATAGATGGACGGCTTCACGCCCGTGAAGGGATGCCCGTGAGGCAGGATCGGGTCCTCGCTGCCATAATCGATCAGGCTCTGGATCTCCCGGATGTTCGGCAGGTGCCAGTCGCCCGCCACGCTGCCATCCTTCAGGCCGCCGCTGCCGCTGGCCAGGCTCTTGGCATTCTCCAGGGCTTGCTCCCACGTGACCTCGCCGAAATAATCGGCGTCTTTCAGCCAGATCAATCCGGACACCTTGTCCGTCACCGTGCCATCCTCGTTGTCGACGAAGCGCGGTTCCGGCCAATGCGTACCTGCTTGAATGTCCCCGTCCTGTCCGGTGCTCTCGCAACTGATGAAGGCGCCGCTGGTGTCCCAGCACTGTTTCTGCCCGGTCCGCGGGAGACGCGCCTCGGTCGCATATTCCGCGCTGTGATAGAACCTCAGGTCCGGCTGCTCGGCGACCAGATCGCCGACCGTGTGCTGAAATTGTTTCAGATGCTCGGATTCCCACTGTACCTTGAACTGGCGGACCGTTTTCCAGGCCTCGGTGATGGCGTACTCGGCCGGCTCGGTCGGCGTTCCGGATTGAATGGCTTTGTAATAGTCAAAATGCCCGCAGCCGGGCAGCTTTCGTGTCGCCTCGGTCAACGCATTGGCATTACCGATGAATTCTCGGTCTTTCGCTCGGTGCACCTTGAATACCACGGTCGCCGCGATCGGCGCGTCCGGATCAAGGCTGTCGAGCATTTGTGAAACGTGGGAGCGTAACTCATCGATAAATGGTGGCTGCTCAACTTGTGGCATGACGTGCCCCCTCTGTGTGCTTTGGCACAGTTCCAAGTAGCGGTGAGCTTACGAGGGGCCCAACTTTGCAGTCAATGGTTCCGCAGGTGTAAAAACACCCTTCTCGGAGGCGGCCAACCTGGATCTTTTTTGGTCCCCTCTGCCTAGACTCCTGAACCCCAAGTCTTGCTTAAATCGTTCTAAAGTTAGAGCGAGGAGTCCGATTGAATCTCCCTAAGTTTCATTGGCTGCGCCGTAAACCCGTCTTCTTCGGCCTGACGCTGGGTCCCCTGGCTCTCCTCGTCGGGGGCTTGATGACCCTGGACCACCTCGACCGCGAGGGGAAAGCCTTCTTCGAGACGGGCCGCGCCGCCGTCGGCACACTCGACCGTCTGGCCGGCGCCCTTTCGAAAGGGGACCTCGCCGCCGCGGGCGACCTCTACGCCGCCGATTTCCACGGCTCCCCCCTGGGCCTCACGGGGCTCCAGCCGAAGGGCCGGAAGGACGGCATCGAGACCCTCCGCTTCGCGCTGGCCACGACCACGACGGACCGCGCGGCGGCGCTCGACGAGTGGCGCGCCTATCTCGACGGCTTCCAGTCGGTCGAGGAGATCGGCCTGCATCTTCACCGGGTGAAGGAATGGGAGACGGGGGGAGACGTGACGGCCGAGGTGCGCTTCGAAACCATTGGGACGCCCAGGGGCCGGGTCCGCCCGGGCATCGACCGCGCCCTGTTCCGCATGCGCTTCGTGCCCGGTCCGGCAGGACCGCGTATCGCCGAGGCCTCGCTCGTCGAGGGCGAGCGCCTGCTCGCCGACCGGGCTCAGTTCGAGAACGTGGCCCACCCGGCGGGCATCGATTTCATGAACCGTTATTATCCGCCGCTGCTCACCCAGCCCCTGCGCTTCGGCATGATCCGCCACGGGCCTGGCGGCATCAGCGCGGCGGACCTGGACAACGACGGCTTCTACGACCTGTTCGTCCCCGACGGGGCCGAGTCGCGCCTGTTCCGCAACCGCCGCGACGGCACCTTCGAGGACGTCACCGCCGCCGCCGGCCTTACCGGGCTCGACGGCGTGTCCGTGGGCGTCTTCGCCGATTACGACAACGACGGCTTCAAGGACCTCTTCGTAAGCCGCACCTTCAAGCCCAACCAGCTCTTCCACAACCGGGGGGACGGCACGTTCGAGGACGTCACGGCCCGCGCCGGCATCGGCGAGGACTGCTGCACCACCGTCGCCTCCTGGGGGGACTACGACAACGACGGCCGCCTCGACCTCTACGTCGGCCGCTACCTCGATCCCCGGACCAAGATCCCCACCACCTTCTACGCCCGCAACGGCGAGCCCAACCAGCTCTACCACAACGACGGCGACGGCACCTTCACCAACGTCACCGAGGCGGCGGGAGTGGGGGACACCGGCCTCTGCCTGGGCTCCGCCTGGGGCGACTACGACGACGACGGCGACGCCGATCTGTACGTGGTCAACGACTTCGGCCGCAGCACCCTCTACCGCAACGAGGGCGGGGGCACCTTCACGGACGTCACCGTCGACGCCGGCACCCTGGCCTACGGCGCCGGCATGAGCGCCTCGTTCGGCGACTACGACAACGACGGCAGGCTGGACCTCTACGTGGCCGACATCCGCTCCGAGCACGGCTGGTTCGCCGAGCCGCCCACAGTCTGGCGCTACATGGCCAACTCCTGGAAGCAGGGCGTCTGGAGGACGGACATGCCGCTCTACTTCCAGATCTTCCGCCAGTCCGGCACCCGCTTCGTCGAGGTCTTCCAGGAGATGGCCGCCGGCAACCACCTGCTGCGCAACCGCGGCGACGGCACTTTCGAGGACGTCTCCTGGAAGACCGGCACCAACCCCATCGGCTGGTTCTGGGGCTCGGGGTTCGGCGACTTCGACAACGACGGCTTCCAGGACATCTACAGCGCCAACGGCTGGGTCTACAACGACAAGGGCACGGAGATCGAGATGGATTTCCTGAACAACGTCGTGGGCGACCAGGCGGAGTACAAGAAGGGGACCTTCTTCGATCCCAAGCACTTCGGCAAGCTCTCCTGGCACGGCTGGGAGCGCAACCGCCACCTCCTCAACCGGGGCGACGGCACCTTCGCGGAGATCGGCCGCCCGGCCGGCACCGATCTGCTGACCAACAGCCGCGGCATCGCCCTCGCCGACTTCTGGAACCGCGGCGTCCTCGACATCGCCGTCGCCGCCTCGGCGGACCGCCACGCCCTGCTGCGCAACGAGGTGGGGCAGGGCCGGCACTGGCTGGAGGTCGAGCTCGCCGGCACGAAGTCGAACCGCGGCGGCGTCGGCGCACGCGTCACTGTCCGGGCTGGAGGCAAGACTCTGACGCGCGAGGTGACGGCCGGCGACGGCTACGCCTCCCAGAGTATGCTGCGCCTCCACTTCGGCCTCGGCGCCGCCACGACGGTGCAGGAGCTGACCGTCAAGTGGCCGGCCTCGGGGACCGTCCAGAGCTTCCGGAACGTCCCCGCAAACCGCATTGTTCAGGTTACCGAAGGGGGCGAGATGGTGGAGAAGACCTACGGAGCCGCGGCGCGGTGACGATCTGGGGCTGGGTGCTGGCCGTCGTGGCGCTGGCTGCGGCCGGCCCGCAACGGGAGCTCACGGACGTCACGGCCTCCGCCGGCGTGGCGGCCGCGCACCACAACCGCGTCTTCAAGAATCCCTACGCCGAGATCATGGCGGGCTACACCGCCCTGGGCGCCGCCGTGGCCGTGGCGGACTACGACGGCGACGGCTTCGAGGATCTGTTCGTCACCGATTCCGCCGACGGCGGGAAAAACCACCTCTACCGTAACCGCGGAGATTTTACCTTCGTGGACATGGCGGAGAAGGCGGGGGTCGCGGCCGGCAACGACCCTGGCAAC
>DATFNZ010000108.1:0-49293 GCA_035266085.1 Thermoanaerobaculia bacterium | reverse complement strand
CGGCCGCCACCCGCCTGCCCACGAAGATCGTCGAGCTGGAGGACCCGCAGGTCAGGAAGAGCGGCGGGCATCCGCACCCGGACCTCTGGGTGCTCGAGCGGACCCGCTACCGCGGCGGCTGGGTGCTGCGCGTGGGCGAGCGGCTCGAGGCGCCCGTGGTGCCGGCGGGCCGGCGAGTGAAGCTCACGCTCGACGCGGAGTTCATCCGCAACCAGCCGGTCCCCTATACCCTCGACGTCAAACAGGGCGACCGCCTGATCGCCTCCTGGACCCCCCGGCGCGAGCGGGTCTGGGAAAAGGTGGTGGTGGGACCCGTCGAGTGGCGCGCCGGCCAGCCGCTGGTCCTCTCCGCCCACGGCCAGGCCCCGCCCGGCGAGCTGAACGGGGCGATCCTGGACCGGATCGAGATGGAGTGGCGGTGAGGAGCCCCATCCTCTGCCGGACCGCCGCACCGCGCCTTTGGCGCGGCCCTCATCACCCCAACCCTCTTCTCCCAACCTCCCTCCCACCAACCGGGAGAAGAGGGAGCACGGAAACGTCCCCGGCAAGCCTCCCCTCTCTCCCGGCGAGTGGGTGGGAGGCGGGGAGAGAGGGGCCGGGGGAGTGAGGGCCCGCGCCAAAGGCGCGGCACTACGCAGCCTCGTACAATCGAGAACGCCGTGACCGCCTCCGCCGTCGTCCCCACCCTCGGCCGCACCCCCCTGCTCATCCCCTGCCTGGAAGCCTTGCGCGCTCAAGGCGCCGAGATCATCCTCGTCGATCAGGGCGAAGCGCCCGTCGAGATCCCCGCCGGACTGGCCGACCGCATCCTCCGGCCGGGACGCAACCTCGGCTTCGCGGCGGGGACCAACCTGGGGATCGAGGCGGCGAAGGGCGAGTGGATCGCGACCGTCAACGACGACGCGGTCGTGGAGCCGGGCTGGCTGGCGGGGCTCACCGCGGCCCTGGAGGCGGACCCGCGTGCCGCGGCGGCCCAGGGGATCAACCTCCAGCTCGACGCGCCGGAGATCGCGGACGGCTGCGGCATCGCCTGGAACCGCTGGTGGCAGGCGGTCCAGATCGGCCATGGACGGATGGCGCCGCCGACCTCCTCCGGCGCCCGCGAGATCTTCGGCGTCTCGGCCACGGCCGCCCTGTTCCGCCGGTCCGCCCTGCGCGCCGCCGCTCCCGATGGCAAGGTGTTCGATCCGCGCCTGGGCTCCTACTATGAAGACGTCGACCTCGCCGGCCGGCTGTGGGCCGAGGGCTTCCGGGCCCTCCTGGTCCCCGCGGCCCGCGCCCGCCACGCCGGCTCGGCCACGGGGCGCACCCTGAGCCGCGAGCGCTGGCGCCTGATCTACGGCAACCGCTACCTCACGGCCGCCCGCCTGCTCGGCCGGTCGTTCTGGCCGCGCCTGCCCCGTATGGCGGCGCGCGACGCGGTCGATCTCGCGCAGGCGACGCTCGGGGGCGACGGCGCGCTGGCGGCCGGCATCCTTTCCGGGTGGGCCCGGGCCGCGCGGCACCTGCCCGGCTTCACCCATGGCGGACCGCCGCTGGTCCCCTTGGGCGAAATCCGCCGATTCCGATAACCTCGCCGGATGCCGGAGCCCCTCCTGACAGGCGTCGTCGTCCACTGGCGCAACGAGGACCTCCTCGCCGAGCTGGCCGCGGCGTGGCCGCGCGATCCGCGCTTCGAGCTGCTGGTGGTGGACAACGGCTCGTCGGCGCCGCTGCCGGACGGCATCCGCGTGCTCCGCCCCGGACGCAATCTCGGGTTCGCCGGCGGCGCCAACGCCGGCATCGCGGCGGCCCGGGGCGAGATCCTGCTGATCCTGAATCCGGACGCGGTGCCGGAAACGGGAGCGCTCGACCGGCTGCTGGAAGGCTTCTCAGCCCATCCCGAGGCCGCCGGCCTGGCGCCCCGGCTGGTAGGTCCGGACGGCGAGTCCCAGTCCGCCTGGCAGCTCCGGCGCCTGCCCTCCCCGTGGGGGCTGCTGCTCCAGGCCTTCCCTCTCGGCGAGGCGTCCGGGAGCGCCGAGCCGGCCGCCGGGGCTGCCGTCGAGCAGCCCGCGGCGGCGGCGCTGGCGCTGCGGCGGGAGGCTCTAGCGATGGTGGGCGGGTTCGACGCCGGCTTTCACCCCGCCTGGTTCGAGGACGTGGACCTCGCCAAACGCTTCCAGCGCGCCGGGCTCGCCCTGCTCTACTGGCCGGCGGCGCGGTTCCGGCACCGGCTGGGCAGCACGGTGCCGCGCCTGGGGTACGGTCCCTTCCTCTATATCTATTACCGGAACCTCACCCGCTATCTGGCCAAGCACCATGGAGCGGGCTGGGCGGCGGCGGGGCGGGCGGCGCTGGTCCTCGGCACCGGTCTTCGGCTGGTTCTGCTGCCGCTGCGCCGGCCCCGGCGGGCCGCTTCCCGGCGAGAGGCGTTCGCGGGCCTCCTCGCCGTGCTCGCGGGCGCCATTTCCGGCTGGACCCGGCCGCGGCGGCTGGCGGAGGGCACGCTTCCTTGAGCGGCCCTCACCTCCCCGGCCCTCCTCTCCCGACCCCTCCCTCCCCCCCTCACCGGGAGAGGAGGGAGAATGTAGTCGCCGTCTGCATCGTGACCCACAACTCCGCGTCCGACGTGCCGGGCTGCATGGAAGCCATCGCCGCCTTCCAGCACCGGCCGCTCGAGATCGTGGTGGTGGACTGCGCCAGCCAGGACGGCAGCCTGGAGGCGGCGCGGCGGCACGCTCCGGTGGGCATCCCCTTCCAGGCCGTCGCGCTCGCCGAGAACCTGGGATTCGCCGGCGGCATGAACGCCGCCCTGGCCCGCACCCAGGCACCGTTCATCCTGACCCTGAACGCCGACGCCCGCCCCGCGCCCGACTACGTGACCCGCCTTCTCGAGCTCGCCCAGAGCCATCGCGCCGGGGCCGTCACGGGCAGACTCGTGCGACCTTCGCTGGACCGTCAGCCCCGGCGGCTCGACGCCTGCGGCATGTTCCTGATCCCGAGCTGGCGCCACCTCGACCGCGGTTCCGGCGAGGTGGACCATGGCCAGTGGAGCGAGCCCGAGAAGGTGTTCGGCGCCACCGGCGCCGCCTCCCTCTTCCGCCGCGAGGCGCTCGACGACGTGGCCGTCGAAGGCGAGATCTTCGATCCCCGGTTCCACTCCTTCCGCGAGGACGCCGAGCTCTGCTTCCGCCTGCGCGAGCGCGGCTGGGAGGTGCTCTACGAGCCCGCCGCCGTGGCCGAGCACCGCCGGTTCAACCTCCCCGAGCGGCGCGGCGCCATGCCGCCCATGGTCAACCGCCACTCGCTCAAGAACCGCTACCTGCTGCGGATCTACCACCAGACGGCAGGGAACCTCGTCCGCACCTTCTTCCCCACGCTGATCCGCGATCTGGCGGCCCTCGGCTACGTCCTGCTGCGGGAACGCTCCTCGCTCGGCGCCTACGCCTGGCTCTGGCAACACCGGTCCGAGCTGCTGAACAGGCGCCGCCAGATCCAGGGGCGGCGGACCGTGCCCGCCCGCGAGGTCGACCGCTGGTTCTTCGTCCAGGGGGAATCCCTGCAGGAAGAGTCCCGATGAAACCGCCCCTCTCCGTCGCCCTCATCGGCAGCCGCGGCATCCCCGGGCGCTACGGCGGCTACGAGACGCTGATGGAGGAGCTCGCCGTGCGCCTCGTCGCCCGCGGCTTCCGGGTCACCGTCTACTGCCGGTCGCACTTCACGCCCTCGGACCTGAAGGAGTGGCGGGGGGCCGATCTCGTGGTGCTGCCCACGATCCGCACCAAGTACCTCGACACCCCCGTCCACACCTTCCTCTCCTGCCTGCACGCCGCCTCGGCCGGATACGACGCGGCCCTGGTGGTGAACTCGGCCAACGCCCTGTTCGTGCCGCTTCTCCGGGTTTCGGGCATCCCCGTGGCGCTCAACGTCGACGGCATCGAGAAGCGCCGCGCCAAGTGGGGGGCCTTCGGGCGCGGCGTCTACGCCCTCTCCGAGCGGCTCGCCTGCGTGCTGCCGGACGCCCTGGTGACCGACGCCGAGGTCATCCGCCGCCACTACGCCGAGCGCTACGGGGCCGACTCCGTGCCCATCGCCTACGGCGTCGATCCCAGGCCGCCGGCCGAGACGGGAGTCCTGGATCGCCTGGGCCTCGCCTCCCGCCGCTACTTCCTCTACGTCAGCCGCTTCGAGCCGGAGAACAACCCCCACCGGGTGGCCGCGGCCTACCGGCGGGTGGGAGGCGACCTGCCGCTGGTCATGGTGGGCGGCGCGCCCTACGCGGGGGAGTTCATCTCCAGCTTCACCCGCGGAGCCGACTCGCGCATCCTCTTTCCGGGCGCGATCTACGGCGAGGGCTACCGCGAGCTCCTGTCGCACGCCCTGGCCTATGTCCACTCAACCGAGGTGGGCGGCACCCATCCCGCTCTCGTCGAGGCCATGGGCTACGGCAACTGCGTGCTGGTCAACGACACGCCCGAGAACCGGGAAGTGGCGGGCGGCGTCGGCCTCTACTTCCGCGCCGGCGAGCCCGCCACCCTCGCGGAGCGGCTGGACCAGGTGCGGAACCAACCCGAGCGCGCCCGGGCCCGCGGACGGGCGGCGGCCCGGCGGGCGGCCCTCCTGTTCTCCTGGGAGCGGGTGGCGGACCTCTACGCCGCCCTCCTGGAGAGGCTCGCCGGGCGGCCCGGCACGGCTTATGTCCGGCAGGCATAGACGGCGGAGCCGCTTTACACGTTAGAATACGAAACTGGAATGGTTGTCCGGTGATCTCTAAGTAGAATCCATGCTGAAAGAACGAGCCCGCATCCTCTCGGTCGCGATTTTCTCGCTCGATCTGCTGCTCGTCTCTGCCGCCTTTCTCTGCGCCTACGGCCTCCGCGACGCCCTGCTGCCGAGGCTGGCGCCGGAAACGTTCCCGGGCCGGCTGTACGCGCTCGCCGAGTACCTGCCGCTGCTGCCGCTGGCGCTGGTCATCTGGGGCGCGCTGCTGCTGAGCTCGGGGCGCTACCGCTCGCACCGCACCGTGCCGCTGCTCGACGAGGCCTGGGCCATCATCCGCGTCTCGGTGAGCGGCGCCATCCTCTTCACCCTGGCCCTCTACGTCAGCCGCTGGGACGAGCGGCTGCTGGGCGACGACCGCATCAGCCGCTTCTGGGCGCTGCTCTTCGCCGCCTTCTCCTGCCTCTTCCTGCTCACCGAGAAGCTGGGCATCCGGCTGACCTCGCGCTACGTGCGGCTGCACGGCTTCAACTACCGGACCGTGCTCATCGTCGGCACCAGCCCGACGGCCCTGCGGATGGCCGAGTCGATCCACGGCCACCGCTTCTGGGGCTACCGCATCCTCGGCTTCATCCGCAACGGCCACAAGCCGGAGGAGCCCTGGCCCAGCCGCTATCCGATCCTCGGCGACATCGCCGACATCCCGCGGATCGTCGAGAGCAACGTCGTGGACGACGTCATGTTCGCCGTCCACCGCCGCGAGCTCGACCGTCTGGAGGACCTCTTCCTGAGCCTGCAGGAGCAGGGGATCCGCACCCGTTTCGCCCTCGACCTCTTCCCCCACACCCAGGCCCGCGTGCAGTTGGAGGAGATGGACGGCATGCCCCTCCTCTCCTTCGCCACCACGCCGACCAGCCAGCTCCAGCTCATGTCGAAGCGGGTGCTCGACGTGGCGATCGCCGCGCTCCTGCTCCTGATCGGCCTGCCCATCGCGGGCCTGATCGCCCTGCTGATCAAGCTGACCTACGGCGGCAAGGTCCTCTTCCGGCAGACCCGCTGCGGCCTGAACGGCCGCTTCTTCACCCTCTACAAGTTCCGCACGATGGTGGAGGACGCCGAGGACCGCCGCCGCGAGCTGCTGCACTTGAACGAGATGAAGGGCCCCGTCTTCAAGCTGCGCAGCGATCCGCGGGTGACCCGTCTCGGCCGGCTCCTGCGCCGCTTCAGCCTCGACGAGCTGCCGCAGTTCTGGAACGTCCTGCGCGGCGACATGAGCCTCGTCGGCCCGCGCCCGCCGATCCCCGAGGAAGTGGCCCAGTACCAGCGCTGGCAGCGCCGCCGCCTGGCCATGAAGCCGGGCCTGACCTGCCTCTGGCAGGTGAGCGGCCGCAACGAGCTCGACTTCGACCGCTGGATGCAGCTCGACCTCGAGTACATCGACTCCTGGACGCCGATGCTCGACCTCAAGATCCTCCTGAAGACGATCCCCGCCGTGCTCTCGGGCAAGGGCGCCTCGTAGGGATTGTCTTCCGGCCGTCGCGCCTGCTCGCCCGCCGTGCTGGCCTACTCCGGCTCTCCCGCAATCCACGCGCTCACCTCACGCGAGAACCGCTCCAGATCCGCAAGGCCATTCACAGCCGCGTCATGGATCTTCTGAGGGACGACACCCGCGTACCCATGCGCCACGACGTTGCGCATTCCAGCCGCACCCGCGAGCGCTTTTGCCGTTGCTTTCGAGATGACGCCGTGCTCGGCCAGGCGCTGAAACGCCTCGGCGGCATTCTCCGCTGGGCGCAGGCTCTCGTCCGAGATGACGTGGGTCGCCAGGTCCAGACAGGACTGAACCGAAAGCATCAGGTTGAAAGAGACCAGATCGAGGGCGTCCCGATCCTCTTCGAGATCCGACGCCTCGGACGGAGTATGGAGCCGCACCCGATCCATGCGCTCACTCAGCTCCCCAAGCTTGGCTGTCACGACATTCCGGTCAACCATTGGCAAGCTTCCTCAGATAAGCGTCCCGCATCCGTTCATACCCGGGCCGGTCCGTCTCCAAGCGGGTGATCGCGTGAGAGAGCCAGCGCCCCGCCGCCCCCGGCCGACCTTGATGAATGACGACATGGTCCCTGACGATGGCATTGAGGAGAGCGAAGCCGGCGCGTGAGAGGTCGACCACGTCCACCTCCCGCCGGGTGGCGAGGCTCAGATCCCCGTAAAGGTCGAAGACATCCAGATTTTCACCCTGGACGGCCACGTCCACATCCGAATCCGGCCGGGCCCTTCCGCGAGCCTGGGAACCGAAAAGCAGAGCGAGGTGCACGTCCTGGCGATCCCGGAGAACCTCCCGCATGGCGGCTACGAGCCTTGCCGTGTCTTCCGTCATGGGCTCAGTCTACAGCAGCCAGCCCACCCGCCCAGGCCGCCCGGCAAGTCGTCCGCTACCTTGCCACTCCGACAAACCTCTCCCTCTTCTCCCGGCGGGCGTGGGGGAGGCCGGGAGAAGAGAGCCGGGGTGATGAGGGCTCTCTCCCCGGAGAAGAGAGAGCCCTGTCCGTTTCCTTCAGTTTTCAACGAACAAAAAGCCCATCCGGTCCGAGAAAAAGACCTTCAGACTCTGGATTTGCTCCGCAGCTTGGGAAAAAAGGTCATCCCCGCCTGGATTAGAGTCTAATCTCGAAGATTAGAGTCTAATCTCCGAGGAACTGAGTATTTCCCCGCTCGGGATCATCAAATCCTCCGAGCGGCCACTCTTTTCCGGCTCCGATTGCCTTCAGCCGGGATCATAATCCTCTTTTCCGTGGAAGCTCAAGTCTAATCCGGAGAGATTTGATCAAATCTTCGCCCAATTGACTTCCCAGCCGGAGCAAAAGACCTTTTCCCGCCGCTAAAGACCTTTTGGAAAAGTCGGGCAGTCTTTAGCGAGATTTACTCTTGACAGCCCTCAATCCTCGGGCTTATCTTCCGCCTCGCTTGATTTGAAACCCGACGTCTCTGACTCCGGATCCTCCGGACAGGACGATAAACCGATGGGGCCCCAGGGATCGGGATATCCCTCCCCATCAGAAGAAAGGAAAAGACCAAATGGCTACGAAAGGAAGAACCATCCCTGAACGGATCGCGCGGTGGAAGGTCATCGCCGCCGGTCTCCGCCCTCTGCTCGCCGAGATGCCGCACTTGGCACCGCTGCACGCGGAGTTGGAGAGGATCATCCAGGAGTCCGAGGCGCAGGACGCCCGCAACGAGGCCTTGAAGGCCGAGACCCGCGAGCTCACCAGCACCCGCGAGGCCCTCGCCAAGTCCGGCGACGACCTCCGCCTTCGCCTGGGCGCCTCCCTCCAGACCACCTACGGGTTCAAGAGCGAGAGGCTCATCGAGTTCGGACTCCAGCCGCGGCGGTCGAGAGGGCGCGCCAAGAAGGCCAAGGCCCGCCAGCCGGCCCAGCCCGCGCCGGCTCTAGTCGAGCCGGCCTAGAACGTCCATCTGACACGCATTTACCGCAGGAAATGCACGGCGCCGGTCCACCGGCGCCGTGCGACTGGATCTTTGACAACTGAATCTTGATCAGGCGGGGCCAGGGGGCGGAGGGGCTGGCCCCGCCTGTGCTATTTCTGGAGCGGGGTAGGACGCCTGCAGCTCGCACTCCCGGTCGATGCCGTACGAGAGAAATTCCGTGCCTGCTAACGTAGTGCGGCCTTGCAGCCTTTCCCCGATCCGCTCAGCAACACGGATAGAGGCTAGATTGTCCGGGCAAATGAGGCTGATTACGCGGTCCCTCTTCCAGACGGTAAAGGCATAGTCCAGAGCGCCCCGTGCTCCCTCTGTAGCGTAGCCGCACCCCCACCAACGCGGTACAAGCTTCCAGGCCAGCTCTAGATCCGGCCAGCCTTCCGGCTCAGAGTACCCGACCACCCCCACAAACGCGCCTGTCTCCTTGTGCTCCACAACCCAGGAACCGGAGCCCGCGAGCTGCCAGTGTCCCACCATGAAGGCCATATGCCGCCAGGACCGGCCCCGGTCCCATGGCTCCCTACTGAATCCCAAGTAACGCAAGACTCGGGGGTCTGCGTTCAGCGCGGCGTAGTCGTCTATGTCACCTGCGCGGAATGACCGTAGCCGTAGGCGCTCCGTTTCCAGGGTTGGAACTCGGATCAAGTCCATAGGTTCTCCCTTCCGGTGTCGTCTGGGCGAAGCAGTAGCTTGTCCTTTGGATCGGGACCGGCAGACACTCCGGGCACGGGACACCCTCAGCGGGCAATGGCGCTCGTGTGTGCGGTCACCGTCCCAAGAAGGAGAAGCCAATGCTTCGCTTGGTTCTGGTCTTGCTCTACCTCATCGCGTCCTCTTCCTCCCCGGCTCCGCAGTCCAAACAAGGCGGCAGCGCTGACCCCTTGGGGCTCAACTCCGCACCGCCTCACACGGAGGGAGGCGGGGGGATAGACCCTCTGGGGCTCAACTCACCACCGTCCGACACTGACCAGGGCGGGAGCGCTGATCCCCTCGGGTAACCCCTTCTCTAGAACGGAGTCGCAGCAATCGCGGCTCCGCTCCTTTCCTTGGCTATACTAGAAAAGCTGAATTTCACAGTTCGCTAAGTTTTGGTGCCTTTTGGATACCGTGAAGGGGTTGCTAAATTATGTTCGAAGAGGCTCACGAAAACCTGGAGGGGTTGCGCAGGGTGTTCTCAGGTGAGGCTTCCCCGGTTGAGGCGGAACGGGTTGCAGCTCACCTGACGGGGTGCCGGGATTGTTGGCTGCTTGCCACCCGCGCTATTGCCGCTCAAAAGGCAAGCGGTGTGCTCGCCGCTCAGGGTCCTATTAGACCCCTGATCGACTTGCACGAGATAGAGCAAGCCAGATTAGAGGAGTGGTTGGAAGCACAAGCAATCTGGATTGAGATCCGCTCCATGACTCTCAAAGCCCGGAGAGACAAAGTACGTCTCACCCGCACACTTCACACCCTTAGCTTTCTGGAAGTGCTTCTAGAAGAGGGTGCCTCATCATCACCCGCAGAGAGCGAGGAGTTTTTCTATTTAGCCTTGCTTGTAGCGCAACAGCTACCCGCTCCTAGAGTCTCTGTCGAGTTAAAGAATGATCTGTGTGCCGAATGCTGCGCAGAGATGGCGAACGCTAGGCGACGAGCTGCCAAATGGGCAGCAGCTCGGGATGCACTGAGAAAGGGACTTGAGTACGCGGGGAAGGGGTCAAGGAACGGAGTTGCAGAGGGAAAGGTGCTTGCCGTTGCGGGAGCCCTGGAAGATGACTTGGGAAGTACTGAGGAATCTGTTAACACCTTGCGGCGAGCGGCGGGACTGTTTGAGTCCGCGAAGCAAACATTCCTATTGAGCAGGACGCTTACTCAGCTAGCCTACGTCCTTGTAGGTGAAGATCCTGCCGAAAGCCTCCGATATGTCGAGCAGGCTTTATCACTAATTCCGGACAACAAGCCCCGTCTTCTTTGGTTCGCGGAGACAGCTAAGGTTGACTGCCTCATAGGCATAGGTGCTCCACAAGAGGCATTGATCCGATTCAATGCCATGAAGGCTCTAAATGACCAGTTCCGCGAGCCGTTCATTCAGCTTAGGCGACGGTTCAACGCGGCAAAGCTTCTAGAACACCTTGGGAGTACAAAGAGAGCTGAGGCCCTGTTTCAAGAGGTTATTGCCGGAGATCTCGAACATGGCCTAATGAAGGACTTTTTCTTAGATCTCGTCTACCTGTTCGGGTTTCATCTCAGGAAGGGACAGACTTCCGACGCTATCGCAGTTTGCCGGCGTGCCGGTCAGGAGCTATCATTACTGGACGACGAAGAAGGGAGCGAAGAGACAGCACGGGAACAGATGCGCATGGTGTGGCGTAGCCTAGAGGAAGAAGTAAGGATAGGTACTATTGACCTTGGGGCTACTAAGGTGCTACGGAACTATATCAAGGCTCATTGGCGATTCCCTGCTAGTGATCTGCCCTCCTTCGGAGGGCGGGCTACAGGGGAGGCTACATCGTAGATCCGTCTCCTAGTAGAGGCCCAACTATCAGACTAACGTGCAATTACCAGGAGGGCATAATGCCTAAAAACGTTAAGATGTTAACTAAGGACGAAGATGGAAATAATGAGGAGATCGTAGAGCTAGAGTTTACAGATGATGAGTGGGAAACTTTGCAGGACTACGCCAAGTATGCGGCTAAACTGGAGAAGAACTCTCTTGTACAAGAAGGTATACCATCCTCTCTGAATGTAAGTTGGACCAAGGGCGAAGGCTTGAAGGTAGATACTAAGCTTCCATCGGACGAACAAATAGATGCCTTGCTCATGAAGCTGAGACCATTTCTTCTTGTCAAGGATACACCTACAAACTTTAATAGGGTTCGCGCCATTGTTCGAAAGGCGGCAGACAATAAGAGAGTCAGGGATCATTTGGATACGCTTCAGTACCTCTATTCGGGTGAACGCCAGCAATCTCTGTTTGTGGCGGGCGCATACTCAAAGGAGCAAGACCCCAGGATCATCAACTCTGAAGAGATGCTGCAAATTTGGCTGAATGGGGAAAGATTCCACCAAGAGAGGGAGAAGGAAAAGATTCTCAATGCCATGCACGGAATAATGCCGCCTGAATCATCCATCGCACTATTCCTCTTCTTGATCACTGACAAAGTGGCGGCGATACTGGCGCTATATCGGATATTGGCGTTGTTCGCAGGAGAGCGGGAGACGATCTTTGTAGAAGTCATGCTCCGTGAGCCAATCCACTACCATGCATTTCTACATGCTAGTGTCGCGCAATTCGATATCCTCCCTCTTGATGAGGAAGAGCCGCGTACACTACCCGAAGAGGGAGTACCCTTCGCCCGGGTCTTTGATCTTACCTCAATGGGGCCTGCAACGTTTCATCGGCTCTTAGACCCTGTAGGGCAGCTCTGGATGAATGGTAGGTTGATCTATGAGATCGGGGAAAAGCCATATTTTATCCGAGTTGCGCCGGGTTTCAGGACCGAAGATGGTAGGGTGTACGAGCATGGAGCAGATGTCATAGCCACCTTTAAGGTCGTTGCCTTTCTTGTGGAAGATCCTCTCTCAGAGGCTCGACGTAAACCCGCCAAGACAACTCTTGAAGAGATGCGAGCGGCAAAAGAGGGTAGAACTTCAACTCAAGTCATTATTAAAGCCATTGAGACACAGGAGGAGTTAGACGCTTTTCTTAACCGTGATCCTAAGCCAAAAGTTGACTTCATCATAGTTCCAAGGGTCGCCTTCATGTTTGCCTACTGGCCTATTAGCGATCAGGCCCGTGAGAGATCCCATCGAATCATCAGGGAAGAGCGACGCATGCCTACATTTGAAGAAGTGGAAGGAACTGACATCTTCAAAGCGTGGGAGATCTTCGAGGAAGGAGAAGAGGAGAACGGCGAAGAGTAGGGGGCTAAGTAATCATGAGAAAACAGGTTGAAAGAATTCAGGAGAGAGCGACACTCATCTGTGACGGGACGAGGACTTACCTGGTCTCCTGTGATATCACGGTCCCTCAGCAACAGGTGCCAGCGAAACCTGGCTGCACTGTCTCTCTGGTCTGCTCCCGCAGAGGGGTAAGGTCGAAGCCTTAACTGCCGAGGAAGTACAGGCGGGCCGTCCTGAGCCTCTTGAGGGCCGCGCTCAGCATGATCGGATCTGAGCTCTTGCAGCCTACACGTGGGGCTCGATACACCTTTGCGACCGTCAGACGCAGGCCGACCGAGGAACAACTTACAACAGAGAAGTGGTGAGGAGACCGGCGATCCTAACCCGAGCGGACGAATGGTAGACCAGGAGGGAAGCAGCCTTCTGGGAAAGGAGTGCCGAGATCGCCGGATTGTAGCTTCTTGGCGGCGTCGCGGAAGGCTCCCAGGAATTCGGAGTAGGCGTCATAGAGCGCGCGGCGAGCCTCTTTGCTGAAAGCGTGGAAACGAGGCGCCGGCGACTTCTTCGGCTGCTTGGGATGGCTGTGAGGATCCTGGGCCAGGATCGCCTCCGGACCGAGAGGCTCCCTGCCTCCCAAGGCGGCCTGCGTCTCGAGCTCGATCTCGCTGACCAAGTCGGAGACGCGAACCCGGATCTGCTGCGTGGAGAGGCCTTCCCAGCAGGGCAAAGGATCGAGCGTCAAGGTCTCGGCCGTCGCGTAGCGGAGACGGTCGAAGTCCTCGCGCCGTTGCCGGGCGGCGTACTCCTGGGTGCGGTCGAACCAGTATCCTTCCAAAGGCTTGCCGTCGAGAAGATACTGGAGCCCATGGAGGCCCGGCCACTCTCCGGGTGTGCGCACGAGGCCTTCCTTCGCGCCGTTGGAAATCACGTACTTCATCCTTCCGATCTGGGCTCCTTCCTCCTCGCTGATCACGATGGCTCGGTATCGTCGGGACCAGAACTTCTCGCGCCACTGGACCAGCCGGCCTGCTTCTCGCGCGAGGTTCGAATTCACGTAGCCCATGAACTTCGCGAGCTGCTCGGCATCCTTGACCCAGAGCAGCATGTGATAGTGGCTAGAGGTAAAGATCAGGGCACAGATCTTCATCTGGAACATCCGCTTGGCCCGGGCCAGGATGCCCACGGCAATCTCGTTCAGGTTCAGGCTCGGACGCAGGAGGTATCGTCCGTGAACGGTACGGCAGGTGACCTCGACCAGGGCGCCATTGTCTGGGATCCAACGCAGGGGACGCGGCATGCCGCGATCGACAGTCAAGGATCCTGCCAACAGGGGTGCTTTCTGTAACTTGCTCCAAAGAAATATCTTATGACCCTGTGGCAGTCAGCCCACCGGGTCGGTCGGCGCAAAAGATTTGGCGGCTCGGAGAAGGAATCGCGGGCGTGCCCAGCGTAACTCCCTCTCAGCCAGTGGATTAGGTGCTTCCCCTTAGTCTGTCAAAAGATTTGGCGGCGTGCTAAATCTTTTGACAGAGTCGACGGAGTTGGGTCGGTCCGGCTGGGCCAGGCGCTGGATCATAAACGGCTGGCACCTGTGCGGGCCGGCCAGGCGTTCGATCAATAAACGGCTGGTACCTGTGCGGGGATCAGGCGGGGCCAGGGGGGCTGGCTCCGCCTGTGCTACCTCGGGGTGGGATGCTACGGCCCTCTTTTCAGGGGAGCCGTAGCTGTTTCCCGTCGGAACCGTGCATGAGATTGCGGGCTACTGTACAGCTCGACAAGCTCCCCTATTGCACGCGCAGGATGCCCCAGAGGCCGTGATCGACGCCCGAGCCCGTCTGGTCCCGGAACAGGTAGTCGCCGTTGAGGGAGAACTTCCCCCCGGCTCCGTTGCGGAGCAGGAGGTCGAAGTGGTTGGAGGGTCCGAAGCCCATGTGCGCGCCCTCCCAGAAGGAGAAGCCGTTGTAGCCCAGCCGGGTGGAATTCTGAACGTAGGGCTCCTTGTCCCACTCGTGGCCGGCCAGGGAGAAGACGATGTTGCGGGAGTGTCCCCCGGGCATGAGCAGCCGGAAGCGGACCTTCTGGGCCGGTGCGACGGTGAAGATCGGCGTCTGCGGCTCGGCGCCGACCTTGGCATTGGCAAAGACGTCCCACCAGTCGGTGAAGTCATCAGTGTCCGTGAATTGGGTGCCGGGCGCGTGCTGCATGCGTTTCCACAGCGGCTCGGTCCGGTAGTTGATGGCCTTCTGGCCGGTATCCTCCGGGTCCTCCATGCAGCCGAGGTTTTCCACCGGCCACCCTTGTCCCGCGGCGGCCGGTCCCGGCTCTCCGGGGAAGCAGAGCTGACCGAGTGAGCTGTCGGTCCTCATGTTCACGTCGTTCTGGAGCAGCAGCACGAACTCGCGGAAGCTCCCCTCCGTGCCGCCGCTGATGGTTGCGACCGCTCGCCGGTAGGTGTCGAACTCCGAGATGATCGCGTTCGGCGGCTCGATGATCAGCGCGCCCATCGCCCCCTTGCTCGCATGCTCGATCCGGTCGGAGGACTGCAGGTTGGTCGCGCCGAATTCGATCGGAGTCGCGGTGACCGTTCCGTCGGGGTTGATCGTCACGTCGCCGGCATACCACTCATAGGTGGTGAACTGGCCCGGCGCCACGAGCTGATTGCCGTTGCGGCCGACGTTGGCCCCATCGAAGCGGCTGACGTCGAAATAGAGGAGCTGCGGGTGCAGGCCGACATAGCTCGACGGCCGGATATCGTTGGCGTTGAACCCCTCGACGAGCATCGGCAGGGTGTTGAAGCCGTCGAGATCCGCCAGCGTGGAGGGCAGCTTGTTGCGTAGCGTGAGCTTGATGCATTCGCCCGCCTTGGCACGCAGGATCAGCGGCTCGGGACGCAGGTTGTATCCCGGCTTGAGCTTGCCCGCGGTGTCGAGGTCGCCCGAGCGGACATAAAGAATGGAAGTCGGGTCCCAAAGCGGCCCGAAGATTCCGTCCGTCCGGCTGTTGTAGACGAGCCGGCCGTTGGGCAGGGCATTCGCGGCCGTTACGGCGGTCACGTCGAAGGTGCGCACCACCGCGGACTTGGGGCAGGAGAAGTCATAGGCGCCCACCGCTCCGGGATCGATGTTCGACCGGCCGTTGGGGTTGTCCGGAAGCGCCATCAGGTCGGGCCGGATGCCGGTGTAGGCCCTCAGGATCCCCCAGAGGCCGTTCCACAGATCGTCGGTCGAAGAGCCGGCCATCCAGAGACGGTCGACGGCATCGCCAGAAGGCTTCTTGACGAGCTGCGGGATGATGAACTCGAAGTGCTCCGAGATGCCCATCATCTGGCTGCTGCGATAACCCGAGTTGGGCTCCGACGGCTCGAACAGCCACTTGACGCCATGGATGCTGAAGTTGTGCCCTTCTTCGTGGGCGCCCACGAGGACACGGATCTGCACCCGGTCGTTTTCATAGGCACGCAGCAGAGGCGTGTACGGATCGTAGTTCCCTACGTCGCTGGTCAGCGGCGGGTAGAAACCGGGCTGGCTGTTGAGGGCCGGGGTCTGGCGCGCGATTGAGGCGAAGGCAAAGGAGAGATCTCCCCCCTGACCCGCGGCCTGGGAGTTGGTCTGCGGATCACGCACCCGCAGGGCGAGCGGCTCGTTACGGTAGTTGACCGACATGGTGCCGGCGTCGTCGGCCGAGACGAGCTCCGGGCAGGGCGGCGGCGGGCCGTTGTCCGGGTCTCTATCCGGGCCTGGGCAGGCCTGGGGGCGTTGCAGCAGGTCGGGCAGCCCCACCTGCTCGCGGCCCGGCGGGTTGACGGCTTTGGCCGGGTCCGGGAAGCCGTTGTTGCCCGCCTCGTAGGCGAGCTGGAAATCGGCGAACTCCAGCAGGAACTCGCGGTAGGCGGGCTCGCTCGGAGCGTTGATGACCGCCTGCCAGCTCGTAGGGCCGCCGTCATGCCGGCCGCCGAGCGAGGCCCCGGTCTCGTTGTGATACCAGCTCGAGCCGGCGGGCTCGATCACCAGACCGGCGTAGAGCCCCGCCTGCTGGTGGGTCGAAGGGCTGAAGTGGTCGTGGGTGAAGACGGTGCGCAACGTCCGGTCGTTGCCGTTGTTGTCGCGCACCGGGTCGGCCCACCAGCGCTGGATCGTGGTCTGAGCGCCCATCCAGTCCCCCTGGCCGTCGCCGTCCTTGTCCGGTCCGGCACCGAAGAACGGATGGGGCTTGGCAATCGGGCAGGCGAAGGTGCCGTTCCGGGCGTCGGCCGCGGAGCAGCCGTTGGCGGCGCGAATGGCCGCGATACGCTCCCGCACCTCGCCTGGACTGAAGGAGCCGTCCTCGTAATTGAAGCCGTTGCCGGCGCCGTCAGAGGCCGTGACGTCGAACTTCACCAGGTGGATGTGCTGGCCCAGGACGTCGGTCGGGGTGCGCACCTGGAAGTCGTCGAGCTGATATTCCTTGGGCGCCAGGTTGGTGAGCCAGTAATTGATACAGGTGCCGCTGTTGGCGCGGAAGAAGAGCGGCTCCGGCGGCCTCTTGGCGCCTCCGGCGAGGCCCAGGTAGTCGTCCACGTCCTCCCACAGGGCGCTGAAGCGCTGCTGGGGGAAGTGCCAGCCGGCCTTGTTGAGCTTGACGTCGTCCTCGATGTCGGCGGCCTTGATGAGCCGCGGGTTGGCCGCGGCCGCGGCGTCGAGGCAGGGCTCGGCGTAGGGCGCGCCGGCCACGCGCGGCTTGCCGTTGGTCGGAAATTGCGTCTGAAGGCTGCAGAAGCCATTGGGCTCGCAACTGTTCTGGAAGGCCTGCTCGTGGAACAGCATGGCCGCCTTCTCGACGGGAGTGCCGTCCTCCGGAATCGGCTCGGCCACAGCGGTCAGGAGCTCCTTGTGGAAGTCGAGCCGGGTGTGGGCTTCGTCGAAGGTGCCGCCGTTGATCCGATGCCGCGGCAGGCCGCCGTCGTCGAGGGTGTCCAATGGAGGCTTGGGCGGACGGTGCCCGGCCACGGCGGGAACGAAGAAAGGAAATCCGGGGTTGCCGGAGCCCGTGACCTGAGCCTGGCCCTGGGCGATCTGGACCGCGGCCCCCGGCGCGGGGGGCATGGGCTTGCCGGGCAACGGCACGATGGCAGGGATTGGCGTGCCGTTGGCGATCTCGCCGTCCGGCAGGGCGCGGTTGGATCCCGCGGCGGGCCGGCCTCCCGCGTCGAGCAGCGTACCGCGCTCGAAGACGTCGTGGACCCGCCAGAGCTCCCACATCCCCTGCGCGAAATGGGGATAGAAGTGGCAATGGAAAATCGAGTCGCCCACCGTATGGTTCACGTTGCCGCCACCAGCGTAGGTGATCTCGGCGGTAAACGAAGCGCCGGGGCCGATGGCCTGGCTGTCCAGATAACTCGACTTGTCGCTGTCGCCCGTGTAGAGCCACTGGTGGGCGTGCAGGTGATGGATGTGGTGCTCCTTGCTGCCGGCGTGGAGCACCCGGAACCGCGTATGGTCGTTCAGATAGCCGTGGTGGACGTTGGATGGGTCGTCCGGGAAGAACGCCTTGGTGGCCTTGGCACCCGGCAGAGGCGCGCAGGAGGCGCCGGCACGGAGCTGGTCGGCGTAGACGGGAAGATTGGGATCCTGGCCGATCGTGTTCGGGCTCGCGGTCTGGGGACCGCACCCCACGTTCGCCGGCCGGTCCACAACCATGGCCGGATCGCCCACCGTCCAGGAGCTCAGGAAAAACTCCTCGAACTTGCACTCCGTGCAGTTTGCCATCGGCCCGACGCGGAAGCGGTTGGCAAGGACCTCGGCTCCGATGCCCGCGGAGCCATAGTTGATGGCGAAGGCGTCGCGGCCGCTGTGCAGGGTAAATGCGAGCTGATCCTGCTCGAACTCGGGGAACGCCTGCACGGCGCCGGTTTCATCGTGGTACATGACGGTGAACTCGCGGAACGGCTGCTCGCGCTCCGGAAGGGTGTACCGGTTCAGAGGGAAGGTCCCCGGCGGGAACCAGCCGGCCGAGCGGGCCGTGCCCGGGTTGTTCGGCACCGATCCGGTGATGACCGCGTTCAGGTCGGTGTGGACGATCTCGGTGCCGTTCAGCATGCTGAGGACCGGCGTCCCGGCGCGGGGATGGCCTGCCGGGTAGACCGCCTCGTAGTTGAGAGTCGGCTGCCCGTGGGGAGTCGTGCCCGTGGTGGCGTAGTCGAGGTCCTGGCGGGCGACCTGGCTTCGGTACCAGCGTGCGCCCACGGGCTCGACGAGGATGGCGCCGAACAGGCCGGAGTTGGTATGGCCGCCATCCCCTTCGCCGCCCGCCACGGCGCCGGCGCTGTTGATCACGTGCTCGCCCTCGCGGTCGGCGGACAGGGTGTAGACGATCGACTGTCCGACGTCGACCAGCCCGCTCGGCCTGGACCCCACATAGGTGCCGTCGTCCAGGCTCGAGACGGCCAGTTGCATGCCGACCGCGTGGATCGACGCCTGGCGGGTGTTGGACTGATCGTCGTCGCGGCGGGTCGGGCTCAGTAGGTTTTGAAAGCTGATCCGCAGGCAGTCGCCCACGTTCATGCGCAGCACGATGGGGCGCGGCCGTTTGTCCGGCCGCAACTGAACATTGCCGGGCGAGAGGCTGGAGCCGCTGATCGGCACCACGTCGCGCCGCAGAGCGTACATCATGCCCTGAGGCTGAAACGCGCCGAGACGGTTCCAGAAGAATACCTGGTCAAAAGCGACCACGTCGGCCGTGAGCGTGCGGGCACAGGTTTGCGCCTGCACGGCCTCTGGCAGAATCACGATCGCGCCGAGAATCAGAGCGGGTAGCACGCAACTTCGAGCACACCGCTTCTTGGAAAATATTCCGAGCATCCGTCGGTCCTCCAAAGTTGAATCGAACGCCTGGCAGCCCATTCAGCTATCGGGCTCCGAAGGTGATGCTGGTCTCGAGGAAGTCGAAGCCGACAGCTTGAGGGCCTCCGTTCTCGTGAGCGTGGAGGCGAAATCTGGTATTGGCATGGCCGACCGGCCGCTGCATGTCAGTCTTGCTCGTCCCCCAGGGCTGCCAGACGCCGGAAATCTTCCGCCACCATTGGGCAGTGCCCGTGGAGGAACGTGGGCTATTCTCGGTCCAGACCCAGCGGTAGGAATCGTTCGTCGTCTCATTGAGCCCCAGCGTGACCGACCCGTTGTGGACGGTGAAAGAAGTCGTGCCGTTCAGGGAGGACACGATGAGCCTCTGAAGCTGGTCGGTGGCGATGCGCAGGCCATAGGAACCGATGCCACTGATCCAGTGTCCCATCCCGATCAGGACAGTGGTTGCCGCCGGCACCTCCCGGAGACGCCCTGTGAACTCGACCTTGATGACCGGAGCATTCGCGAAGGACGAGACGGTGTCGGCGGGCTGGCTTTCCAGCTTCGAGGCGGTCGACTTGGCGAATGAGATGCCGGCTTGCGGCAAGCCGCTGGTTGCGGTGGGAACGTAGTTGCTGCCGATCAGAGTGGCGCCCGATGCGTTGTTGAGCGTCAGGGGGCCGATGTTACCGGTGCCGGTCTGCACCCACGATGGGAAATCGAGAGTGTACGTCGAGATGCTATCGATCGGATTGCAGCTGGAGTTGCTCTTTTCGGGCGTCAGAAAGTTGATGGTCAACTCGGGGTAGGAGACCGTCACCGATCCCTGAGCCCAGGAGTCGCAGCCGGTCGAGCCGTTCGCGCTCACGCTGGAGTAGCTGTCGAGCCAGGCACCACCGTTCTTCGGATCGCTGTGCGTGGAGGTCGTCTCGCCGGTCGCAGCGACCGCATGCGCGTAGGCCGTCGTGAACGTGTCGCCGAGATAGCCGCAATCGTTGTGGAAGTAGGCGCTGGCGCTCGCCGTGACGCCTTGAGTTCCAGTCTGTGGCCCGGCGGATGCATCACCTCCATAGGACGTCGTGCACGCTTCAAGCACCTCCCCATTGAACGACTCTACGGGGGGCGCGGAGTCGCTGTCTCCCTCCAGGCGGAGGATCTGACCTTCAAGCTGGTCGATCAGCTCGGCGAGGTCTTTGGAGGGAGACGCATCGTACCGACTCTTCAGGTAGGCGACCTGCTGCCCATACCTTTGCACCACCCACTGCAGGCCTTCCGCTCCATAACTGAACGTCTCGAATTCTCCCCCTCCCGTATCTCTCTGTAGAACACCTTCCTGGACCTTCTGCCAACCCTCAGCATACATCTGCGTCAGCCATTCCGGCTCGAGCGGTTGCAACTGCTGGGCGGATCCGGCGCGAGCACCGGCGTTGATGATCGCGAGGCAGAGGAGAGTGGACACCAATGACTTCTTCCAATCCATGAAACCTCCTTCAATGTTGATCTGCAAAGGAGCGGAGATTCAGGCGAATAGCCCGCAGGCAGAAGGCGGAACAACCAAAGATCGGTCAGGATTCCCAGGTCTAAAGAATTTCTTATAAATAGAGTTGTAGGCATAAGGGCAACTACACAATAGCCTACTCCCCATCTGTACTGCACAGCCTAGATTTGGCCAATCGCGGCCTATCCCAGTTTGCAGATCGTGCCAGTACTTGAAAAAGAATATCCGGCCCTCCGGACCTGTCCTGGAGTACTAATCGAGTACTAGATGACATCTCTAGGAACTACTAAAGGAAAATTTGCTGCTTCAGGAGCGAAGGTAGGAATCCTTACTGGCCAGTATTTTCTACACGCCCGGCCTTCTTAATAGAAGGGCGTGTTGATCAGGCTGTCACTGAGCTCACAGGATTCGGTCGATCTCCGGAATTAATAGATAAAAGGGGGCGTTACATGGGGTCCGTGGCCTAAAACTTCGAATTATCCAAGCCTAGGAGTACAGCAATGAGTGCACGACACAGGTTCCTACTGGTGACGATCTTTGCCCTTTCGATGGCGTTCCTTCCGCTTCTGCCGAGCTCGGCGGCGGCCCAGGTCGACGGCAGCGACACCGCTTCCACCGTCCGCACCGCGAAGGGAGACCTCGTCACCGGCGATGTCGACGCCTTTGCCCAGGCGCTCGAGGAGATTGGCCCCGACGGCAAGGTCATGGTCTGGATCAAGGAGACCGGCACTCCCCGTCCCTCGGCGGATTTCCTCCTCAAGCTCCCGGGCTCGGCCCGGGAGGCGATCGCGCTCCCGGCGGAAGCGCCCGGCGCTAAGCGGCGGAACACCCTCGGGCCCGCCTCGGTGCGCGGCGCCTCTATCGAAGCCGTCCTCCGGGCGCTCGCCGGAGTCGGCGCTCCGGAGCCCCAGCGGATGGAGGTGTTGCCGGTGTTCGTGGTGAAGCTCCCGGAGCGGGTGCGGCACGCGGCTCTCGAAGTGCTGCTGCGGCATCCCAACGTGGACTACGTCAGCGCCGTCCGCGGCAACCCCGTGGAGTTGGAGGCTTCTCCCGTCGGCGCCAACCCGACCGACACCAAGCACACCATGCACAAGATCCCGCAGGTGTGGGATCTGACGCGCGGCGGCGGAGCCACCGTCGGCATCATCGACAGCGGCCTGGCGCGGAGCGCGGCCACAGGCCTCTTGCATGACGACGGCCGGTACTTCGGCAGCTATGGCGTCATCGCCCAGGGCTTCATCGACGACCTCTGCAGCAGCCCGAACACCGGGGCCTGCTCCCCGTACGATGACAACCTCCACGGCACCTCCATGGTGGGGCTGGTGGCCGCGACCGACAACGGCCTCGGGTATGTGGGGATCGCCCCGTTCGCCACGACGTACAGCATGAAGATCGCTTGGAACACGCGCGTCTCGGGTCAGGGTTACTGCGGAGACTACCCGTGGAATGAGTCGGCCTATTGCATCGAGAATGATGATTTCGTCCGCACGGTGGACTACGCGGCCGCCCGGCGGTTCAGTGTCCTTTCCATGAGCTTCACGGGCGGCTTCAACAGCGACGTCTACCGGGCGCTTTCCGGCGCCCGCAACACCTACGGCGTGTTCCTGGTCGCGGCAACGGGCAACACCGTGGGTGACAGCGCAAAGGAACCCGCCTCCTTCGACGTGGTGATGGGCATCGCGGGGGTGGACGCGGCTGGCAACAACATGTACAGCACCGCGGCGCGCGACGTTTCCGGGTACGCCGGTGGAGCGACGATGAGCGCGTACTGCTATCGGGAAGCCCTCTGCGATGCCGGCTCGCCGAGCCTTTATGGCGAAACGGGCGGCACCTCCGCCGCCACGGCCAACGTCGCGGGGATCGTGGCACTGCTTCGCTCCTATTACCCGAATGAGTTGCCCGCCCAGATCTGGCAGCGCCTCGTCACCACGGCCGAAGGGACCAACCGGGTGGTGAACGCCTACGCCGCGATCACCTACAAGCCGCTTTCGGTGAGCATCTGGGGTGAAAGCAACCCGCTGGCATACACCACCCAGACCTGGTCCGCCGCGGTCTCCAACGGCACGGCCCCGTTCTCGTATATCTGGTACCGGAACGGGGTCTTGGTCGGGACCGCCAACACGTACACCGAAGACGTCTACGACACGGGTTTCCAGCTTCAGGTGACCGTGACCGATGCGGCCGGAGCCTCCGCGACGAGCTCGATTTCGGTGTCGCCCAACTTGGGCTAAGTCCAATAATCCTGCGCACTCCTTCGCCGGCTGGCGGAACGACAGTCGCATAGAGTATGAAAGGGAGGAGCCCGCGGGCTCCTCCCCTCTATTTCGAGTGGCACCGCAACAGGTGCGGGGCGGAAGACGTGCCTGTCGAGTAGAGAAAAGCCCGGACCGCCCATGGGGCAACGGTGAGTTGGCGCGGCTCACGCCTATCTCCAGCAGCCCTCGAGGAGGTCGCTCGGCCTCCGGTTGGCGGGAAAATCAAGGCGACATGGACCTGAATCCAGGCTTACCTCTCCGATTCAAAGCCAAATTGAGTGTGCAGGCACACCTCTCCCGTGCGGAGTCTGTATCCGCCAAGAGGATCAGGCTTCGGGCTGACCTCCGCGGCCGCGCCTATCCGGCCGCGAAGGGCAGGGCGGGCGGGAAGCTCCCCAGCGGGAACGTGACCGTCCGGTCTCCATTCCGGAGTTTCTCGGCGGCCTCGCGATAGGCAGCTACGAACCACCCGAAGGCTTCGTAGAGCTCCCGCCGCACCACCTTGGTCGTGGAGCTTACGTGCCGAGCCGGTGCTTCAATCTCAGCTACAGCGCTTCTTCGTGTCAGAGGCATCGGCGGTCACGGCATCGTGACCCAGCCCGCAGTTGATGGTGTCGTTCTCGCCGTCGCGGGCGTTGAGGTGTCCTTGGCAGCACCGGACGGACGGAACACCCGGCACCTCGTACTGGCCTACGAGCTCCTTTCAGGAGATCAAGGAGCTCGATCATGCAGTTCGCAAATTCCCTGTCAACCGCGGAGCGTGGAGGGAAGCAGGTCCGGCCGGAAGAAGGAAGCGGCGTACCTAGCGGGCTAGTAATGGTTCGGCAGGCGACCTCGACCAGCGCCGCCCCGCAGCACCAACCCGGCGATGGCCTGCCAGGCCGAGCCGAGGGCGATGTGGACGAGTTTCGCATCTGTCAACGGGATTTAGCGGGTTGTTTGAAAGACACCTTCGATTCTTTTAACGTGCCCACTTTCAGATCGGGTTCGCCTTCCTGATGAAATTCCACAGGATCGCCGATCAAGGTGAGCACGTCGCCATCGGCGGGCGGGACAGAGTGGATAATTCCTTGAACCACTGCCGGGCGATCGGATACCAGCTTGAGGCCCCCGATCTCTATCCTGAGGAAGAACCTCATCGTTGCGGTGGCCGGAAATTCTTTGTTCCCTACGGACAAGACTGTGCCGGAAGATTCGCGACTCGTATCGAGCGTCATGGTCATTACATCGCCTGCTTCGGTCTTTCCTTCCATCTCGAGACTTTGCCAAGTGACCACCCTGGTCTTGGATGGATCTTTGAACTTTTCGACGACGGCAAGGGTCGGGAGTCCCTTCATCTCGTAGGAAATATCAGTGCCGAACATCTCAAAGGCACCGATACAGTCGGGCCAACCTATGCCATGGCAGACTTCGCCATCCCCCGGTTCTTCCGCGGCCGGTGCATTTGAAACAGCGGCCAGTAGGGCAAAGAGAATCGCGGGTACCATCATGGCTTTCCGTAGCTTTACGCTCTTCACAATTTGCTCCTTTCCTAGAAAAATATTGACTTTGATGCTCTCCCACAGCGGTACGCCTGTCGCCGGAGACTGCTCCCTACCCTTATAGGTGCACGAGCACGCCCAAACGAGACAGCATTTGCGTGAGAGTGGGATCTCACCCCGGCTTTCCAGTTCTGTCCGTTGGCAACGCGGAGGGCCACCGATGTGCAGGTCGTGCAGACGGGCGGCTCCACCGGGTACCTGTTCTGGGAACACTGAAGAGCTGACCAGTCATCGGCCTCGAGCGACCGTCGGCCAACTAGGTGCCAGCCGAAGAGAAAAGCCTTCCCAAGAGGTTCCGGTGACTGGAAATCCCGGGCTTTCGTGGCCCGGGATTTGGATGTGGGCTCCGGAGCTTACGTGTCGAGCCGGTGCTTCACGTCAATTACAGCGCTTCTTCGTGTCGGAGGCATCGGCGGTCACAGTATCGCGACCTAGCCCGCAGTTGATGGTGTCGTTCTCGCCGTGGAGCGAATCACTCCGTCTCGGCCCGCTACCCCTCAGAAGCGCCGCGGACCTCGACGGTTGAGAAGCCCTGGTGCTTGGTCACGATCACCTGCTGGGCGAACTCGTCTCGCAGCTCCGGGATATGGGTGATGATGCCGACCATCCGGCCACCAACCCGCAGCCCCTGGAGGGTCTCGGAGACCAGAGCGAGAGTGTCGGGATCGAGGGTGCCGAAACCCTCGTCGATGAACAGGCTGTCAAGGTTCACCGCGCCGACGGCACGCTGAACCTGGTCGCTGAGCTCCAGGGCGAGGGCCAGCGAGGTCAGGAAGGTTTCTCCTCCGCTGAGCGTGTCGCTGATCCGCGTCTCGTCAGCGTTGTCGTGATCGACGACCCTGATCTCGTCGTCGTGGAACTGCAAGGAGTAACGCTCGCCGGTCAACATCAGCAGCCGGGCCGAGGCGCCCTGCACGAGCTCGGTGAACACCTCCTGAAGGACGTAGGCCTGGAACTTGTCGCTTCGCAGGTCGCCGGCCAGGAGGTCGTGCACGCGCAGCGCCTCCTCCTCGGCGTCCAACTGCTCGCGGAGCTCTTTGGAACGTTCGAGCCGCTGCTTCATTCGCCCGATCTGCTCTTCGAGCTTCTTTTCCTGACCGAACGCGGTCTCCACTTCGGTGGTGATGTCCGCCGCGAGCTTCTCGACGGCCGCCAACTGTTCGTCGGACACACGCTCATCCCCCAGCTCGGCTCGGAGTGCGGCGACGCGCTCGTCGGCGGCGTGGCTGTCTTGCACATACCTGTGGACTTGGCTCCTGAGCCGGGTGGCGGTGGCGTCGTCGAGGAGGGCCTCCCGGACGGCGGCCTCGTCGTCAAAACCGGCGCGAGCAATTTCCGCGTCCCGGCTTTCCACTCTCCGGGCGGCGTCCTGAAGAGCCGCTTCGGCGGCTTCGGCTTTGAGCCGTTGCGCCTCCTTGGCGGTCATCAGCCGGTTTTGGGCGGCTGCCTCCTCCTCTGCGGCCGCCTTGAGGTTGGCTTCTAGCTGCCGGATCCGCTCCTCCAAGGCCGCGGCCTCGGCAGCCGGGTCGAGGGACTCGGTGACGGCACGGATCTCGTCCTGCAACGTCGTGAGCCGTAGCAGGCTCGCGCCGCGATCCGCTTCCAACCGCTGTCGCGACGCCTCCCTCTCGCCGAGCCGGTCCCGCGCCGCGGCCTCGTCGGCCCTGGCCCTCTCGAGGGTTCGTTCAGCCGTCGCCAGCCGCGCCTTCGCTTCTTCGTTCGCTTTGCGGCTCCTGGCGAGCGATGCGATCCGCTTTTCGATCAATACCTCGATCCACACCTCGATCCATCCCTCGCCCTGGGCATCACTTTGGGGAGCGCGGTCGCCGAGCGTTCGACAGATCCCTTCCTCGCCGGCAGCCACATTGCTTTGCAGCTCGGCGCAGCGCGACTCCAGCTCGGCGAGACTTTGCCGGTCGGCATGGAGCTTCGCCTGTTCGCCCGTGAGCGCAGCCTCGGTCTGCCGGGCGAGCGAGTCGGCCTCTTTCCGCCTCTCCCGGGCGGCTGTGAGCGCGGCTTTGGCAGACTCGAGCTCGGGATCCAGATCGGCGGGAGGCGGTGTCTCCACGAGCTGCTCGCACACCGGGCAGGGTTGGCCGGGAACCAACCCCTCGCGGAGGTGATTGGCCTCGTTCAGACGGTTCGCGCGATGCAGCGCCTCCTCGGCCGCCTCGAAGCCGCGCTGCGCCTCCTCCGCGGACCTCCGGGCGACGGAAGCGTCCTCCTTCAGCCGTGCAATCTCCCCGGCCTGCTCTTCCACCGCCTTGCGCTTCCGAGCGAGCTCGAGCACGCGCTCCGCCGCGCTCCTTCGAGCAGCGCCAAGCTCGACGGCCCGGTCGCGGACGCTCTGCAGCAGCTCGTCCAGCTCCGGGTCATAGCCGGAGGCTTCCGCGGCTTGCCGAGCCGCATCGAAGGCGGTCTGTTGCTGCGCTTGCACGGCCTTCGCCGACTCGACCGTCGCGGCGAGCGAGGACAGCTCACCTTCCAGAGCCCTCAAGCCCTGCGTCTGCCGCTCGATGGCCGCTTTGAGCTGCTCTCGTTCCGGCAGGCGTCCGAGCACCTGGTGGAGGCGAGCCACCTGCTCACGGATCGTCTTGATCGCCTCGGCGGCTTTCTCCGCGGACTTCAACGCGCCAGCCTTGTTCTTCCAATCCTTCTGCGCGGAGTCATGGCGGGCCTTGGCTTCGTCGGCCGCCTTGGTCGCCGTCTGCGCGGAGCTGGAGGCTCGGGCCGCTTCGTCGAGCAAAGGCAACAGGGGCACCGCACGAGCCGCCACCTCGATCCTCGCTTGATCACGGCTCACTTGCTCGGCCTGCTTCTGCAGAGCGGCTCGCCTTTCTTCGACTTGCCGAAGCTCCCGAGTCTTCGCGTGCTGGCCGCGCAACCGGGCGAGCCCGGCCTGGATTTCGTCCCGATTTTTCCTCCAGGCTTCGAGCGTCTCGACGATCTGGGCGTGCTCCGTCTCCAGCCTGGCGACAGCGGCCTCGTCGACGCCCGCGTACTCGTCCGACAGGAGCTTCTGCAGCGAATCGACAGTGCCCTTCTTTGCAGCCGCCAGGCGCTGAGCCTGCTCCCGCATCCGCTCGTAGACGTCGAGTCGAAGAAGCGTGCGGAGCATGCTGCGCCGGTCTCTCGGTTGCGCTTTGAGGAACCGGGTGAACTCGCCTTGCGGCAGAATCACCGCTTGCATGAACGCGGGCGCCCCAAGCCCCAGGATCTGAGCCACCTGATCGGTCGCGGCACGAACCTGGTCCGCCAGGTTCTTGAAGGAGCCGCTGCCGTCGTGCTCCTCCAATCGAACCGCTTGCACACCGTTGCGCCGGAGAGTCCGTGCGATGCGGTAGCGGCTCGCACCGACGTCGAAATCCAGCACCACGCTGACCCGGTCCCGGGCCGCCGAGATCATCTCGGTTCGATTGTGAATGTTGACCCGGGGGATTTCTCCGTAGAGCGCAAAGATGATCGCGTCCAGCAGAGTCGACTTGCCGGCTCCCGTCGGCCCCGAGATGGCAAACAATTCGAGCGTTCGAAAGTCGATCTCCTGCTTCTCCCTGAAGCACGCGAGACCCTCGACGGTGAGATGGACGGGACGCAGCGCTCAATCCTCCCCGGATGCCTGGTCGTAGAGATCCTGAAAGGTATCCAGGACGGCCACGTCCGCTGCGTGCTGGTGCGCGTGGAGATGGTAGGCGGCGTAGTGTCCCACCGGCGGAGCTCCGCTCTCCAGCCGGTTGTCCGACGGCTCCTCGGCGTAGGGGAGCTCGGCGCGCACGACGAGCGCATTGGGGAGCAGCTCGCGGACTTTTCGATTGAGATCGGGATCCTTCTCCGTCAAAGGCACCGTCACGCGCAACCAACCCGTGCGATGCTGGTCCGCGGCCTCCTCGAGCTCCGCGAGCGAGGCGCGAAGGTCGACGAGCGGCAGCCCCCCCTCGTAAGGTACATGCTCGACGGTCGCGGGCTTGCCGGGCGACGCCGTGACGATGACGAAAGTCTTTTCCTCCCCGGCCTCGCCGAAGTCCATCTGGAGAAGCGATCCGGCATAGTACGAGGGCACCGGCCCATCGATCTTCTGCGGCTTGTGGATGTGGCCGAGAGCGATGTAGCTCGCCGTGGATGGCAGGGCCTCCGGCGAGGCGGCCCAGTCTTCTCCGATGTGAACGCGACGCTCCGATTCGCCGAAGAGGGCCCCCTCGATGTGGGTATGCGCCATGAGGAGGTTGACGGCGTCAGGCTGAAAGGCGCCGCAGAGATTCTGGACGGCGCGCTCGAACATTCGAGCATATTTGCTCCGGGCGCTCGCCTCCTCGCTGGCGAGGTCCAGAGCCGACACCCAGGCTCCAGGGGATGCGAATGGCAGCGCCGCGACGACGGCCTTCTCTCCACAACGGGTCTCGATGGTCCGGGTCCCTCCCCGGGAGGCGGGGCGTGGACGGCCGAGGATCTGCACGTTGACGAACTCCGTGAGCAACGAACGAGCGTCGAGCCGGAGCGGATCGTCGTGGTTGCCGGCGATGACGAGCATCTGCGCTCCGGTCCGACCCACGCGGACCAGGAACCGGTTCACGAGCTGCTCCGCCTCGGCAGGTGGGTTTCGGCTTTCGAAGACATCGCCGGTGTGGAGGACGAGGTCGATGGATTGCTCTTCGATGAAGGCAGCGAGATGCTCGAGCACGGCCTCCAGCTCGTCGAGGCGCTGAATTCCCTTCCATCGGCGGCCAATATGCCAGTCGCTTGTGTGGACGATCTTCACGGTCGGTCTTCAGGTCCGAGCGCCGCGGTGGGCGGAGGCGGCGGTGCTCCTGGCGGGGCAGTCTACAGCAGGAAAGAGTGCCGGCTCATCCCTCTTGAATGGCGGTCGTCGGGTCCGTCCGCGCCGCGCGTAGCGCCGGCATCGCCGCGGAGGCGAGCGCCACCAGGGCCACCATCAGAGCGGCGCCCGCGAATACGAGCGGGTCGCTGGACCTGACTTCGAAGAGCAGCGAAGCAATGAACCGCCCGGCGGCCAACGCCGCCGCCGCTCCGATCACGATACCGATCAGCGCGAGCCGCATCGCCTGTCCCACCACCATGCCGAGCACGTCGGCGCGACGCGCTCCGAGAGCGATTCGAACGCCGATCTCGCGCGCACGCTGCGCGACGCTGTAGGCGATGACGCCGTAGATCCCGACCGCGGCGAGCACCAGGGCGAGGGCCGCGAAGAGGCCAAACAGCAGCAGCGAGAACCTCTCCTGCGCTAGGGATGAATCCAGCGCGTCGTCGAGCGTGGTGACGTTGGCGAGCGGCAGGTTGCGGTCGAGGGCGGCGGTTTCGCGGCGGAGCAGGGGCAGGAGCTGGTCGAGCGGCGCCTCGCTGCGGATGAGGAGCCAGAGCGTCCGCTTGAGCCGGTCCGGGAGTCCCGCCGACGAGCTGGCCTGGGCAAGGGGAAAATAGACGGTGCCGCGTTCGGCCTCGCGCAACCCCTGATTCTTAACGTCGGCCACAACGCCCGCGATGGTGAGCCAAGGGTACTCCTCCTCGTCGCTTGCCTCCTTGATGCGCTTGCCGACCGCGTCGCGGCCGCCGAAAAAGCGCCGGGCGACCGTTTCGCTCACCACCACCACCAGCGGCCGGCCCTCCTGGTCCGACGGCTCGAAGCCACGCCCCGCGACCCTCCTGATGCGCGCTGTCTGGAAATATTCGGGGCTCACCACAGCGGCGTTGAGGAGGGGCTCGCTCCCCGGGGTGGCGACTGGTGCCATCGGCGACAGCTCCTCGAAAATGAACGGCGTCTGCCAGCCCGTGGACAGCGGGAGCTCCGTCGACAGCGCGGCTTGCTGGACCCGCGGCAGGGAGCGGACCCGGCGCGTCAGCTCGTCGAAGGCGAGCCGGCGCCGGGCGTCGTCGGGATAGTCCCGCTCGGGAAGCTGGATCAGCGCGGCGGTGACGTTGCGCGGCTCGAATCCGGGGTCGACGCCGACCAGCTTGGCGAAGCTGCGCAAGAGGAGACCTGCGCCGACCAGGAGCACCAGCGCCAGCGCCAGCACGACGACGCTGAGCCCGGTGACCATGCGCAAGCGCGCGCGCCCGCCGCCGGCTCGCCGGCCGTTCTCCTGGAGCGCGAGAGCCGGCTCGCTGCGGGCCAGGTGCAGGGCCGGAGCGAGACCGAAGAGGAGCCCCGTCAACAGCGAGAGGCCGAGCGCGAACGCCAGCACGGTGCCATCCACCTGGATCTCCGTCAGGCGGGGAACGTTGGCAGGATGCGAGGCGATCAGGAGCTTCACCCCGGCCCACCCCAGGCCGAGCCCGAGCATGCCGCCGCCCGCGGCCAGGAGGCAGCTCTCGGTGAGCAACTGGCGGACGACTCGCCTCCTCCCCGCGCCGATGGCGACGCGCAGCGCGAATTCATGCTGCCGCGCGGAGGCGCGGCTCAGCAGCAGATTCGCCACGTTCGCGCAGGCGACGAGCAGCACCAGGCCCGCCGCGAACGCCAGCACGCGGAGAGGCTGCCGGATCTTGCCGGTCTCGACCTCTTTGAGAAGGGCCCCGGAGGCGCCGATGCCGGCGTTGTCGGCTGGATAATCACGCTGGAGCTGGCGGGCCGCCGCGGCCAGGTCGGCGAGCATCCCGTCCATCGTCACGTTCGCCTTGAGCCGGCCGACAGCGAGGAGCCCAGGGTGATTGGCGCGGGCGAAACGCGGTGTGTGGGTGAAATGCCCGATCGGGATCCAGACCTCCACGGCGGTGAGCTGGAAGCTCGGCGGCAGCACGCCGACGATCGTGTAGGCGATGCCGTCGAGCAGGATCGACCGGCCGACCACGCCGCGCTCCTGGGCGAAACGGCGGCGCCAGAAGGCATCGGCGATCACCGCCACCGGCTCCGCGTCGAGCCGGTCGTCGTCAGGAGAGATCAGGCGCCCGAGCGCCGGCTCGACGCCGATGACGGTGAAGAGGTTGCCCGACGCCAGGCCGCCGCGCACCCGTTCGGGCTCGCCCTGTCCCGTCAAGTTGAATTGGCCGGAGCCGTTGTAGATCGCGATGTCCTCGAAGCTGTGGGTGCGCCGCCGCCAGTCGAGATAGTTGGGGTAGGACACTCTGATCTGCGGCATGTCCTGGGTCGATTCCCAGAGCAACACGAGACGGTCCGGATCGCGGCCCGCGAGAGGGGTCAGGAGAACGCCGTTGACGACGGAGAAGATCGCCGAGGTCGCGCCGATGCCGAGGCCGAGGGTGAGGACCGCGGCGGCGGTGAAGGCGGGATTCTTCGCCAGAGCTCGCAGGCCGTAGCGCAGGTCCTGCAGCAGCGTTTCGAACAGCGCTCCCGCGCGGGTCTCGCGCACCTGCTCCTTGACCTGCTCGACGCCGCCCACCTCGATCGCTGCCGCCCGGCGGGCGTCGGCCGGCGGCATGCCCGCGGCGACCTTCTCCTCGATCAGCGCATCGAGGTAGGAGCGGATCTCCTCGTCGAGGTTCCGCTCGACCCGCGCTCGCCGGAACAGATTGCGTATCAGGCTCGATCCACGGGCCAACAGCGGCATGCGTCCTCCTTGCGATTATGTGGCGCGATTATTTGGCGCAATCATGTGGCCGCGAGCGCGCTGGTGATGGCGATGACGACGCGCTCCCAACTCTGCTTTTCGACTTCAAGCCGCCGCCGCCCAGCCGGCGTCAGGCGGTAGAACTTGGCACGGCGGTTGTTCTCCGATTCGCCCCACTCCGCGACCAGGAAGCCGTGCTCCTCGAGGCGGTGAAGCGCGGGAAACAGCGAGCCGGGCTTCACCTGGAACGTCCCCTGGGTGATCTGCTCGATGCGCCGGGCGATGCCCAGGCCGTGATTCGTTCCGAGGGTGACCGCCTTCAGGATCAGCAAGTCGAGAGTCCCCTGTAACAGCTCGGTCTTCTCTTCGCTCACGCTTCCTCCTATCGAGTGTCGACAGGAGCGTAGTCTCGCTCATATCGAATGTCAATAGGAAGGGATTGCCTGCAGGTGCCGGAAACCCTGCCGGCAGATCTGCTTCGCCGCGCGTAATCCCGTCGCGATCGCCCCTTCCACCGTCCCCGTCCGTCCTTTGGTGTCGGTCGCCTCGCCGGCGAAGAAAAGGGTTCCTTTGAAAGGCTTCGAGAGGTCTTTTGCCGCCCTGGAGCCGCCCACCCTGGCGTAGCTGTAGGCGCCGCGGGAGAACGGATCACCGGTCCAATCGTGGAGCCAGAAACCTTCGACGCGCGACTCGATGCGGCGCCGGGAGATCCCGATCTGCTCGGCCAGGGCCCGGAAGGCGGAGGCGGCGACGTCCTCGGGGCTTTTTCCAGTCAACCTTCCAGTCAGCTCCGTAGACGGCGGGCCGCCGCTCCAGGCCACGGCGAGGGGAGAGCGGAGAGGGTAGGCGGTCCACCAGACGTTGAACGGGCCGCCTCCCAGGTGAAGGAAGCTCAGCCGGTCGAGGCCGCGGCCCGCGGGCAGACCGGCCAGCGGCGCCTGCCAGGGCAGCTCACGGAACCGGACGACGAGGCGCGTCACGCAGCCCATGGCGAGCTGGCTCAGGGCCTTCCGGAGGCCCGGCGGCTCCGGATCGAACCGGCAGCCCCCCGGCTCGTCCGCGGCGGCCTGCAGCACGCCGAGCGGAAGCGTGACGACGACCGCGCCGGCCTCGACTCGTGACGTTCGGCCCGATGGAGCCCGCAGGGTCAGCTCGGCCCGGCCGGCCTCCCAGGCGATCTCGGCGACACGCGTTCCGAGGTGGATGGCGCCTTCCAGGCCGCGCGCCAGGAATTGAGGGATGCCGTCGTAGCCCTGGACGACGCGGCCGGACCGCGTGGCCGATTCGCTGGGGCTTTCACCCTCTTGGGGTGCGATGGACAGGATTCCGATCTCGTTCAGGTCGGCGGCGTGAAACCCTTGGACGAACTCGCGCGCCGCCGTCCGGTCCCGCGCGAGGGAGCGCCCGCCGGGTCGCTGGGCGAGGAAATCCGCGACGGACTGATCGGGGCCCTCCCGATCGATCCTGCCGAGGACGCGGTCGACTCCCTCCCAGGTCCGGCCGGCCGGCCGCAGCCGGCCCCGCTCGGCGCGCCAGTGCTCGCCCGAGACCTCGCAGGCGAGGAGCCGCGCGGCATCGAGGATGCGCTGGGTCTCCGGCGCCTCGCCATGGATGAACTCGGCGCCCAGCTCGATGGGCTCCGGCACCCTCTCGTCGCGATGGGTGAAGATCCTGCCGCCGATGCGGTCGCGGGCCTCGAAGACGGCGACGCGGAAGCCCTCGCCCTGGAGCTTGCTGGCCGCCGCAAGCCCCGCGACCCCTGCACCGATCACCGCGACATCGAAGCGTTCCATGACGGATGGGTACTCTACCTGCCAGCCCCCGCAGGGGCTATGCCGCAACCCTACCCCGGGTAAAAGTCGACGGCAAGTCGTTGGTGAGGCTCTCCTCGGTCTGAACGTTCGTGTGCGAGGTACGCGTTGCAGACGGACGCGGCGAACGGCGCATGTCCATCTAAGGAGGAGAAACGATGGACTCCGAACGATGGCATGAGGTGGACCGCCTCTTCGCGGCAGCCCTGGACAGACCGCCGGCCGAGCGGCCAGTCTTTCTGGAGGAGGCCTGCGCCGGCGACCTTGTCCTGCGGCGGGAGGTGGAGCGCCTGCTTGCTGCGGACCAGGCGGCCTCCCAATTCCTGAGCAACTCGCCCGGTGAGCAGCTCAGGCTGGTGCTCGACCCTCGGGAGGAAGGCGGCAGCCTCGGGCCGTACCGGCTGCTGCGGACGATTGGCAGCGGCGGGATGGGGACCGTCTATCTCGCCCGCCGGGAAGACGAGCACTACCAGCGCGACGTCGCCATCAAAGTGCTCCGTTCCAGCCTGGCGACCACGCAGGCCTTTCATCGCTTCATCGCCGAGCGGCAGATCCTGGCTCAGCTCGAACATCCGAACATCGCTCGTCTGTACGACGGCGGGAGCACGGACGACGGCCGTCCCTATCTGGTGATGGAGCTGATCGAGGGGATGCCGGTCGACCAATACTGCGACCGGCACCGGTTGACGCTCGACCAGCGCCTCGTCCTCTTCCAGAAGATCTGCGCCGCCGTCCAGTACGCCCACCAGAACCTGCTGGTCCATCGCGATCTGAAACCGGCCAACATCCTGGTCACGCCCGAGGGCGAGCCGAAGCTGCTGGACTTCGGAATCGCCAAGCGGCTCGCGCCGGAGCCCGGCGACGCTCCCCAGGAGACGTGGACCGGATTGCGGATGATGACCCCCAGCCACGCCAGTCCCGAGCAGGTCCGGGGCGATGCGGTCACCACCGCGAGCGACGTCTACTCGCTCGGCGTGATCCTCTACGGGCTCCTGGCCGGCCGCAGCCCTTATCAGGTCACGGCGGAGCTGCCGTACGAGATCGAGCGCGCCATCTGCGAGCTGGAGCCGGAGCGCCCCAGCGTGGCCCTTTTCCGGCCGGGACCGCCGAGCGCGGAGGAGAGCGCGCTGGCCCGCAAGACGCGGCCCCTGCCCCTCGCCCGCCGGCTGCGCGGAGACCTCGACAACATCGTCCTGATGGCGCTGCGCAAGGAGGCCCAGCGGCGGTACGGCTCGGCCGCTCAGCTCGCCGAGGACCTGGAGAGGCACCTCCGGGACCTCCCCGTCACCGCACGCCGCGACACGCTGCGGTACCGGGCGCGGAAATTCGTGCGCCGCCATCGGACCGCGGTCGCGGCAACGGCAGCCGCGGCCCTGCTCATGGCGAGCTCCGCGGCGAGCCTGGCCGTCCAGGGACGGCAGCTCGCCCAGGAGCGGGACAAAGCCCGCTACGCGCTGTCGTTCCTGGTGGAGACCTTCAAGCAGGCCGATCCCTATCGGACCCGAGGGGAGAGACTCACGGCCCGCGAGATCCTCGACCAGGGGGCGGCCCGCATCTCGCGAGAGCTGAGCGGCCAGCCGGACGTGGAGGCGGCCGTGATGGATGCCATCGGCGAGGTCAACCTCGGCCTGGGACGGCACGACCAGGCGGAGCCGCTCCTGAAGCGGTCCCTCGCTCTGCGCCGCCAGGTCTTCGGTCCCGCCTCCCTGGAAGTGGCGAAGAGCCTGGAGCACCTGGCCGGGCTCCGAGTCGAGCGAACCGATTGGGCTGGCGCGGAGTCGCATCTGCGGGAGGCCCTGGCCATCCGGCGGCGCCGGCAGGGCGACGAGGACCTCGCCGTGGCGAAGGCCCTCAACGAGCTCGGCAGGGCCCTCGCCGGCAAAGGCGTCTCTCCTGAAGTCGCACCCGAGATCGAGGCGCTCCACCAGGAGGCCCTCGCCATCGCCCGCCGCGCCGAAGGCCCCGAGGGCCTCACCGTGGCCGAAACTCTTTTCGCGCTCGCGGACCTGCAACGCGCGCAAGGGAGCTACGCCCGGGGGGAGAGCCTCTTCCGCGAGGGGCTGGCGGTCGAACGGAACGCCCTGGGAGAACGGGACCCGCGGCTCTGGCGCGACCGGTCGCAATTCGCCGACGCCTTGATCGAAGCGGGCAAATTCAAGGAGGCGGAGGCCCTTTTCCGCCAATGCCTGGAGGTCCAGCGAAAGCTCCTCGGCCGGGAGCACCCGGATGCGTTGAACACGCTGGTCCGCCTTGCCGTGACCGTCCATCTCCAGATCCGGTACACCGAGGCGGAGGCTCTGGACCGCGAGGCGCTGGCGCTGGCTCGTCCCCACTATGGTCCGACGCACTGGCGGGTGGCCGAGATTCTGTGCAACCTGGCATCGGACCTCGCGGGCCAGCGCCGGGAGGCCGAGGCGATCCCATTGTACGAAGACGCACTGGCGATCCGGCGCCGCGCCCTGGGCGAGAGGCACTGGCAAGTGGCGCAGGTCCTCCTGCTTCTCGCCCAGATCTACCGGAATGAACAGGATCTCCCCAGGGGCCTCGGGCTGGCGATTCAGGCCCGCGACGTCTTCGCGGCCGGGGAGGGCCCGGACCATCCCTATACGGCCCACGCGCTGCTGGAGATCGGCAGGAACTACCTGGAGCAGAGCCGCTTCGCGGAGGCCGAGCCCGTCCTGCGCCGCTGCCTGGAGATCCGGCAGAAGAAGCTCGAACCCCGGCATCCCGACCTGGCCAAGGCCCAGGTCTCGCTCGCCAGGTGCCTGATCGGGCAGGGCCGCGACGACGCGGCGGCGGTCCTGTTGCGGGAGGCGCGCACCACGTTCCTCGCCGTGTATGGACCGGACCACAACTCGTCCAAGACGGCGGACACCCTGCTGGCCGAGATCGAGAGCCGCCGGGACAAGCAATGACCTGGTCATCCCGGGCCGTCGGGATCGCGGTCCTGGTGCAGGAAGGTTAGACTAGGAGGAAGCCATGGACTACGGACTGCTGGGTTTCGCCGCTATCCTCTCCATTCCTATCTTCTACGTGATCCATGTCATCTTCCACCTTCTGAACAAGCAGTGGCGTGAGGTGCGCGCCAAGGAACAGTTCCTGGAGCAGACCCGCCTGGAGCAGAAGGTCGAGTGGCTGACGAATCGCGCCGAGGCTCAGGAGAAGACCCTGGAGGATTCCAGGCGGAACCTGGCGCCTGCGGCCGAAGACCTGGATCGAGCCAGCGAGGAGTACGGCAGGCGTCTCGAGAACCTGGAAGCCGTGGTCGTGGGGCAGGTCGGGAAAGCGGTCGACCCGCCCGGGCTCGGCGAGGAGGGCGGCTCATCTCTGCCGACCCGGCCGCACGAGGTCACCGAGACGTCCACGAAGAGCTCCAAGCCCAAGGGATCCACGAAAAATCTGAACCGCCGGCGGACCGCCAAGCTCGCCCACCGGTTCGACAAGTGAGGGCGGGGCGTACTCAGGAGGCCATCCATTGGATCCGGTCCATGTCTATTTGATCACTCTCGTCCTGTCCGTCCCCATCCTCAGCATCCTCGCGGGGCTCGTGAAGGAATGGCTCAGCTTGCGCGGCAAGCAGGCGACGCCGGCGAAGGTCAGGGACCTGGAGCAGAAGCTCGAACGGCTGCTGGATCGGGCCGGCCTGCAGCTCAAGACCGTGGAGAAGTCCAAACAGGAGCTGGAAGAAAAGCTGGAGCGGTTGGAGATCACCAACGCGGAGTATGCCGAGCGGATCGAGAACCTGGAGGCCGTCGTGGTGAGCCAGGCCTGGGACGCGCTGCACAAGCGCAAGGCTTCCGGAGAGCCTCACAAGCCCAAGCTTGCCGAGTTGGACGGCCAGGGCAGGGTCATCCCGACCCGTCCCCATGATCCCCATGAGATCTCCGAGCCGACCCCGGAGGAGCTGAACCGCCAGCGCGCCGCCGACCTCGCCCACCGGCTCGGCAGGTAAAGCGCGCTACCGATTGCCGGATGTGCGCCAAGAAATCGACGGCTTGAGAGCGGCGGCGTTCCCCGGCCGTCATGCCGCATTCCCCCCGAAGCGGATCGCGGAGAAGCGAGGAAAGGCACGTTCCCCTTCCGTTGCGGGACATTCCCTACGGGGAATGAAACGTGGGGAGCCCTGCGCACGATGGAGGAGCTCGAAACGGAGCGTTCCCCGTCGTGCGATCGCCGTTCCCCCTGGGGAACGGCCCGCCTTCGGGTGCCCTGCTGTCATTCCCCGCCGTCTTCGCGGCGTGGAGAGTGGGGAATGTCTCAGGAAGGCGGGGAACGGGCCGCTTCATGGCCGGCGCGAGGCCTTCCACGGAGCCCTTGGCTCATTCCCCACGGGGAACGTGGCCCGGTGAAGGGGGAACGCCAACGATTCTCGCGAAAACGGTCTCCGGCCTACTCGCCGCCGCGGGCGTGCGGCTCCTCGCTGCCGTCGGGGTAGAGCCCGACCAGGCGCGCGACGCTGCCGGCGTCGCGCTCGAAGCGGAGCCGGAAGTCTTCGAGATCGCCGACCAGGAAGCGGTCCTGTCCCACCGGCAGGAGCCGCAGCCGGCGGCCTTTCCCCCGCTGGTACCAGAGCGCGCCGTCTTGCACGCTGATCGTGCGCGGACCGTAGGTGCCGGCGTAGGCCTGCATCTCTGCGGTGGAGAGGGTGGCGGGCTTGCGCCGGTCCTCCAGCACGCCACGAATGAATTCCACGGTCGTCTTGTGCGCCGGGTCGGTGGCCTTCTCCGCCACGGCGGCCAGGGCCCGCGCATGAGCCACCTCGAGCGCCTCCGGCGCGGCCACCTTGACGTCGGGCTCAACGCCGGTGCCCTCCCAGTTGGTGCCGCTGATCGGATTGACGGCCCGGCCGAAGGGCAGCCTCAGGGCCACGGGATAACCCTTGACCCGGTGGAGGTCGACGGGGTGGGCGCCGCCGCCGGTGGTCTCGCCCACGAGGGTGGCGCGCTTCAGGTTCTTGAGGTTGTAGGTGAACTCCTCGGCGGCCGAGAAGGTGCGGCCGCTGGTGAGAACGAATACCGGCACGTCGGGCATGCGGGTGCCGGGCACCCACGCGTTCGTCCAGAACTGCTCCGTCTTGTCTCCCTTGCGGATGTAGAAGCTGTTGAGATGGGTCGGCTCGCCGGCCATCAGGTAGCTGATGAGGAGCTGGATCATGCTCGGGCTGCCGCCGCCGTTGTCGCGCAAGTCGAAGATCAGGGCGTCGCTGCCGGCCAGGAAACCCATCGCGGCCACCGCAGCGCCGCCGCCGAGCTCGGCCTGCGCGAAGCAGTCGAGCTTGAGGTAGCCGACGTTGCCGGCCAGCCGCTCGACCTTGCGGAAGCAGTAGTTGTCGCGCCGCAACTGGGCGGCGAAACGCGCCTGCCGTTCCTCGGGGGTCGGTCCTCCCGTCTCGGCGGCAGGAGGCTCGGGGTCCCACCCCACGCCTAGGTGCAGGTCATGGCTGACCGACCGCAGATCCTCGGTCAGCCTCTCCGTGAAAGCGTCCAGCGTTCCGAGGCGGTCGTAGGCGCCGCTCTTCGACTGGCTTCGCACGTGCTCTTCCATCTTCTTGGCCGTCTCGGGGAAGACGTAGATCTCGTTCAGCGCGGCCGCGATGTCGTCGATGATCGCGGCACGGTCCTGCGCGTTGATTGCGGGCGGTGCGGGCGGTGCGGCGGCCAAGGCCGGGACGGCGAGGACGGCGGCGAGAGCGAAGATGAAGAGGTGGTGGCGGAACGGCTTTCTCACGGCTGGGTTCTCCTGGTATCGGTAGCGGTTAGCGCTGGAAGGCGTACGAGATCTTCACGAACACCAGGCGGTCGGCCGGCTTCAGCTCGCCGAGAGGGTTCTGGAGGCGGTCGTCGGCGTAGCCCACGAAGAGCACCGTCTGCCAGTTGATCTGGTAGGCGAACAGGGCCGAGCCCGCGAAGGAGCCGCTGTTGGCGCTCACATCGAAGGTGTAGAGCCGCGGGTCGCGTTTGACGTCGAGGTACTCGCCGATGACCCGCAGGAAGGTGCGGGCGGTGAAGTTGTAGGTAGCCTTCAGGCGCTCGATCTGGGCGGTGAAGAGACGCCCCTGCAATCCCCCGCCGGCGTTGACGTCGAGCCATTGACGGTCGGCGTTGAATTCGAACGCCAGGTGGTCGGTGGGCTTGAGGGTGCCGAAGAGGGTGAGGTTGCCACCCTGGCCGACCCGGCCGTTGGAGAAGTCGATCGCGTCGCCCAGGGAGCCGCTGAGGCCGACGCGAGAGACGCGGCGGCTGGGATCGAACTGGAGGTAGTAGTTGACGTTGCTGCGCTCGAGCACCTGGGTGCCGACCCGCACCTGCTCGCGCACCGCGACATCGGCGCCAGCCGACAGGTTGCGCTGCCCCTGGACCTGGACGCCCGGGTTGGTCTGGCGGCGGATCAGCTCGCCGTCGGGGCTCCCGATGTAGCGCACGATGGTATACGGCTGGACACGCCGGAACAGGCCGCTCTGCGGGTAGAAGTTGCGGAACAGCGCGAAGCGGCCGGAACGGAAGCCGACCTGCGGCACGAAACCCTGGTCGGCGCGGAAGTCCTCGCCGAAGTCCTGCACGGTGGCCCGCCAGGTCCAGTCGCGGCCGGTGTGGAGCCACTCCAGATGGCCGGCGTGGGAGGTGAGCTTGCGGCCGTCCCAGGTGGGATAGAGGTCGCGGCGGTCCGGGGTCTCGGTGTCGCTCACCAGCAACTGCCCCGTCATCTGGTCGGTCTCGCTCCGCCGCCAGAGGAAGTCGGGGCCGGCGACCCGGTTGTAGCCACCACCGTCGTCGTCGTTCTCGCGGGCGGTGACGAGCATGCCGAGATAGGAGGCGCCGAAGTCCCGCCGCAGGCTGCCGACCAGCACGTGGGAGGAAAACTCCTGCGGCGCGAAATCGTTGCCGGTAGGGCCCGGGATGATGACGCTGCCGCCCCCTTCGTCCTCGGTGAGCAGCACGGTATAGGTGGTGCTGCCCAGCTTGCCGGTGTCGCGGACGCCCCACCGGGGATCCGTGATGGTGCGGGTGTAGACCGCCGCAATCGGGGTATCGAAGAGGTCGGCGCCCTCGAGGAAGAACGGGCGCTTCTCGGGGAAGAAGATGGCGAACTGGTTGTTGACCGCGATCTGGCCGACGTCGGACTCGACCTGCGAGAAGTCGGGGTTGATGGTGAGGTCGAGGGCGTTGCTGGCGCTCGGATTCCACTTGACGTCGACCCCGCCGTCGAGCTCGGGATCCTGGTCTTCGAGCGGCGAGCCGAGCCCGGCGCTGGGCTCGCCGAGGCGCTGGCCGGTGACGTAGGGCGCCACCACGACGTGGCCGCCGGCGGGCAGCCCGGTCAGGCCGGTGAGCTCGCGCGACTGGCAGATCCAGCAGTTGCTGCCGCGGGCGAGGGGGCTGCTGTGGATGGCGTAGCGCTGGTCGCGAGGGTAGTTGCGCCAGACCAGGATGCCCCAGCGGTTCTCCGCCAGCTTGGGGTAGCGCAGGGAAGACAAGGGGATCCGCATCTCGGCGGTCCAGCCGTCGGCGGCGAGCTGGCCGGCGGTGTCGTAGAAGAAGTCGGGGGAGAAGTCCTCGTTGGCGGAGGCGTCGTTGTAGACCGCGTCGGCCTGGTTGCCGCGAGGGTTGACGCGCAGCTCGACCGCCGAGCGGCGGTCGTTGCGGGTGTCGAGGAAGATGGCGACGTTGTCGTCCGTGCCGATGACATTGTCGCGCTCGACGAAGGGCGCGCGGATCTTCCCGGGCTCGGGGTCGAAGGCGTGGATGCCGATGTAGAAGTGGTGATCGTCATAGGTCAGATAGACCACCGTCTTCACCTTCGGCTCGGTGTTGTCGGCCGGATAGGTTTCGAAGAAGGTGTCGAGGACGGCCGCCTGCTTCCAGGCGTCGTCGTCGAGCTTGCCGTCCATGACGATCTTGCCGGCCGCCCGCGGCACCGCCAGCGGCGGGCCGACGGGCGGCGTCTGGGCGGTCAGCGGGGCGGTCGAGAGCAGGGTGATTGACAGCAGGAAGAAATGGAATCCGAAGGTGCCGGCCAGGGTGCGTGTCGAGAAGCGCATCGTGTGTAGTACGGAGAACGGGCAAAAAGTTGCGTTGGAGACGTCGAGGCGGAAAAGATTGTTGACATTAAGGGATGCTTAGATTCGCCTAAGTGTGGTCCAGGCCAGCGCCAATCTCGCCAGGCGGAAGGGAATTCAGTAGGCTATCGGGATGAGATTTTCGCTCGTCCTCTCGTTTTCTCTCTGCATTCTGGCCGCCTCCCGGACCGCTCCCGGCTTCAGCCTGCAGGAGCCGCCGGCGCCGCCTCCACCGGCGGCTTCGCGGCCACAGGACGAGGTCCTGGTGCGGGCGTTCCAGCTCATCGGGGAAGGCAAGTTCAAGCCGGCGAAGACGGAGCTGGACCGGGCGGCGGCGCTGGCGGGAGGCCCTTGCGGAGAATGCCTCCTGGGCCTGTCGCATGTCTACGCTTCGGAGAAGAAGTGGGACAAGACCGTGGATACCCTGCAGCGGGCCATCCCTCTCCTGAAGTCCCCCGGCCTGCTGGCCCGCGCCTACAACCAGCTCGGGATCGCTTACGTGGCGCTGGGCTCCCCCGACGATCTGACCAAGGCGGAAGACGCCCTGCGCCGCGCCTTGGACGCCGGCGGCTCGTGGGGAACGATGGCGCGCTTCAACCTCGCGGAGGTCCTGTTCAGGCTGCGGAACTGGCCCGAGGTGGTCGAAACGGCGCGCCGCTACCTCAAGGAGGCCGGACCGGACGGCACGGCGCGCGACGAGGCGCGAGTCCTGCTCTGCCGGGCTCGCGTCTTCCTGCCGGACGACAAGTCCCCGGAGCCGAGCCAGCAGGAAGAGCCGAAGCGGGTCGAAGGCGACGTCCAGCGCCCCAGGCTCCTCTCCCAGGTGAATCCGGCCTACACCGAGAAGGCGCGCGAGGCCGGTACTACCGGCAGGGTGGTCCTGGAAGCCATCATCGACGACGAGGGTTGCGTGCGCAACGTGAGAGCGATCGAGGAGCTGCCGAACGGCTTGACCGAATCCGCAATGGACTCGGTCCGGAGGTGGGTCTTCTCGCCCGCCACGCTCGATGGCCGGCCGGTGAAGGTGTACTACGTGCTGACGGTCAACTTCAGTGTCCAGAGAAGGCTCTCCTGAAGTAGATGGGGCTCCCTCCAGGAGCTGGTCGAGCTAGTCTGTAACAGAAATTCCTAAAAATGTCGGGCAGGAATTCTCACTGCCCGCAGCTGTTTGACCGCCACATGGACGCCGTCCCGCCGCCGCCTGCTTGTCACTCTTCAACCCGGGTAGGACACCTAACCTCATATACCGGCAGCCGCCGGGTTACAAGAGATAATATTATTTAACGAAAGATCGTTTTGGATATTAATAAACACTCCACGCTCATCTCCCTGCTACGAGAGCGCGCCGCCGAACATCCCGATAGGACCGCCTACACGTTCCTGGCCGACGGCGAAGTCGAAGCCGCGCGGCTGACGTATTCGGAGCTGGACCGGCAGGCGCGGGGGATCGGGGCTGCGCTGGCCGCGGCAGGTGCGGCGGGTGAGCGGGTGGTCCTGCTGTTCCCTCCCGGCCTCGAGTTCATCAGCGCGTTCTTCGGCTGCCTGTATGCCGGGGCGCTCGCGGTGCCGGCCTACCCGCCGCGCTCGGCGCGCGGCCTGCCGCGGCTGCGGGCGATCCTCGACGACGCCCGGCCGCGGGTGGTGCTGACCACGGGCGAGCTGCTGGACCGTGCCCGCTCTCTTCTCGGCGAATTCACGGCGCTGACCTGGCTGGCGGCCGACGGGCTGGAGCCCCGGGCGGAGGAGTGGCGGGCGCCGCGGATCGACGGCGAGACCCTCGCTTTCCTGCAGTACACGTCGGGCTCGACCTCGACCCCAAAGGGGGTGATGGTCAGCCACGGCAACCTCCTGCACAACGAGGAGATGATCCGCCGCGCCTTCGGGCAGTCGGAGGATTCGGTGATCGCCGGCTGGCTCCCCCTCTACCACGACATGGGGCTGATCGGGAACGTCCTCCAGCCGCTCTTCCTGGGCGCGACCTGCGTCCTGATGTCGCCGGTGGCGTTCCTGCAGCAGCCGTTGCGCTGGCTGGCGGCGATCAGCCGGTACCGGGCGACGACGAGCGGCGGTCCGAGCTTCGCCTACGAGCTGTGCGCGCGCAAGGTCACGGCGGAGCAGAAGACGGGGCTCGACCTGTCGAGCTGGACGCTGGCGTTCAACGGCGCGGAGCCGGTACGGGCGGAGACGATGGAGCGGTTCGCCGCGGCGTTCGCCTCCTGCGGGTTCCGCCGCGAGGCTTTCTACCCTTGCTACGGCCTGGCCGAGGCCACGCTGTTCGTCAGCGGCGGGGAGCACACCCAGGTGCCGAGCGTCCGCGAGATGCGCGCGGCGGCCCTGGAAGAGGGACGGGCGGAGGAGCCGGCGGCGGGGGAGGCCGGCAGGACGCTCGTCGCTTGCGGCCGCGCCTGGATGGAGCAGCGCCTGGAGGTGGTCGATCCCGAGTCCGCGCTCGTCTGCGCGCCGGGGCGGGTGGGGGAGATCTGGCTCGCCGGGCCGAGCGTGGCCCAGGGCTACTGGGACAACGCCGCGGCCACGGCGCGAGACTTCAAGGCCCGCCTGGCCGGCGAGCCCGAGGCGGGACCGTTCCTGCGCACCGGCGACCTCGGCTTTTTCCTCGACGGCGAGCTCTACGTGACGGGCCGGCTCAAGGACCTGATCATCCTGCGCGGCCGCAACCTCTATCCCCAGGATATCGAGCTGACGGCCGAGCGGGCGCACCCGGACCTGCGTCCCGGCTGCGGCGCCGCGTTTTCCGTGGAGGCGGGGGGCGAGGAGCGCCTGATCGTCGTCCAGGAGGTCGAGCGGCGGGCCGGCGAGCCGGAAGAGATCGCGGCGGCGGTGCGCGCGGCGGTCGCCCGGGAGCACGAGGCCCAAGTCCAGGAGGTCGTCCTCGTCCGCATGGGGACGATCCCCAAGACGTCGAGCGGCAAGATTCAGCGCCATGCCTGCCGGGCCGCCTGGCAGGCCGGCGATCTCGTGGTGGTGGCGCGCAGCGCCGTCGGGGCGGCGAAAGAAAAAGAAGAGGTCCTGGCGGGGGACGTCGAGCTGACGCGCGAGGCCCTGCTCGCCCTCGACGCGGAAGAGCGGCTGGCGGCGCTCGAGCCCTGGTTGCGGGAACGCGCGGCACGGGCCCTGCACGTGACCCCGGGGCAGATCGATCCCGATCTGCCGCTGGTGGCGCTCGGCCTCGACTCGCTGTCTGCGGTGGAGCTGAAGCAGGATCTCGAGGAGCGTCTGGGCACGGCGGTCCACCTCTCGGCGCTGCTCGACGAGGCCACGTTGCGGGGCTTGGCGGGTCTGGTCCTGGAAGGTCTCTCCGGTGCTGGCGCCGCTCTCGCCGCCGGGATCCTGGCCGGTGCCGAGGACGCGGACCTCCCCCTCTCCCACGGCCAGAAGGCCCTCTGGTTTCTGCAGCGGCTGGCGCCGGCGAGCGCCGCCTACAACATCGCGACGGCGGCGCGCATCCTGGGCGCTCTCGACGCCGAGGCGTTGGAGCGCGCCTTCCAGGCGCTGGTGGACCGCCACCCGGCGCTGCGCACCACCTTTCACGATCACCGAGGCCAGCCGGTGCAGCGGGTGCGGCCGGAGATGGCGGTGGGCTTCACGGTGGAGGAGGCGCCGGGGCTCGACGGCGAGGCGCTGGCGGCACGGCTGGCCCGCGCGGTCTACGATCCGTTCGACCTCGAGAACGGCCCCCTGATGCGGGTGACGCTGCTGCGCACGGCGCCGGCCAATGCCCCGGACGAATATGCCCTGGGCCTCGCGGTGCACCATATCGCGGCCGACTTCTGGTCTCTGGCGGTGATGGCGGACGAGTTGGGCCGGCTGTATGCGGGCGAGCTGCTGCCCGCCCTGCCCGTCACCTACGGCGACTACGTGAGGTGGCAGGCGGCACGGCTGGCGGGGGAGGAGGGAGAGCGGCTGTGGTCCTGGTGGCGCGGGGCGCTGCCGGCGGCGCCGCCGGATCTCGACCTGCCCACGGACCGGCCGCGGCCGGCGGTGCAGACGGAGAACGGAGGAGCGCGTGGGCTGGCCTTGGGGCGCGACCTCACGGACGCCCTCCAGGCGCTGGCCCAGTCTTCAGGCGCCACCCTCTTCGCGACCCTGCTGGCGGGTTTCCAGGCCCTTCTCCACCGCTACACCCGCCAGGAGCGGATCGCGGTGGGCTGCCCGGCGGCCGGGCGCGGCGCCCGCGAGCTCTCCGGGATGGTCGGCTACTTCGTCAACCCGGTGGTGGTCCAGGCCGAGGCCGCCGGCGATCTGCCGTTCAGCGCCTTTCTCGGACAGGTGCGGCGGACGGCGCTCGGCGCTCTGGAGCATCAGGACTATCCGTTCGCGCTCCTCACCGAGCGCCTGCAGCCGGTGCGCGATCCCAGCCGCTCGCCCCTGTTCCAGGCGATGTTCACGCTGCAGAAGTCCCATCTGCCGGCGCAGCGCGCCCTGGCGCCGTTCGCCCTCGGGCGGGCTGGCGCGGAGATCCGGCTCGGACCTCTTGCCCTGTCGTCCCTGCCCCTCGGGAGCCGGCCGGCGCAGCTCGACCTCACGCTCGAGGTGGCGGAGACGGCAGAGGGGCTCGCAGCCTCCCTGGTATTCAACGCCGACCTGTTCGACGCCCTGACGGCGGAACGGTTGCTGGCCCACTGGCGGACGCTCCTGGCCGGGGCGGCCGAAGATCCGGGGAGAACGCTCCTTGACCTGCCGCTCCTGGCGCCGGCCGAGGAGTCGCAGATCCTGGTGGAGTGGAACGCCACGGCCGCCGAGTACCCGGCGGAGAGCACGGTCCACGAGCTGATCGACCGGCAGGCGGAGCGCACGCCGGAGCGGGTGGCGCTGGTCTCCGACGAGGAGTCGCTCACCTACCGCGAGCTCATGAGCCGGGCCAACCAGCTCGCCCGCCACCTGGAGCGGATGGGCATCCGCCCCGAGGTGCCGGTGGGCGTGCTCGCCGACCGCTCGGCCGACATGGTGGTGGGGCTCCTGGGCGTGCTGAAGGCGGGCGGCGCCTATGTGCCCATCGATCCGGCGTACCCGGCAGACCGCGTGGCCCACATGCTGGACGACTCCCGGGCGCCCGTGGTGCTCACGCAGGAGCGGCTGCGCGCTTCTCTTTCCGGATACCCGGGCCGCCTGGTCTCCCTCGACGGCGACCGGGCGGAGATCGGGCGTCTGCCGGACCGTCCCCTGGCGAACCGGAGCGGTCCGGACAACCTCGCCTACGTCATCTACACCTCCGGCTCGACGGGCCGGCCCAAGGGAGTGCAGATCCCCCACCGCGGGGTGGTCAACTTCCTGACCGCCATGGCGCGGCGGCCCGGGATCGAGGCCGGCGACGCGCTGGTGTCGGTCACCACCCCCTCGTTCGACATCTTCGGCCTGGAGCTCTACCTGCCGCTGATCCGCGGCGCGCGGGTGGTGCTCGCCGGCCGCGAGACGGCGACCGACGGCGCCGCGCTGCGCCGTCTCCTGGCAAGGTCCGGGGCGACCGTCATGCAGGCCACCCCGGCGACCTGGCGCCTGCTGCTGACGGCCGGCTGGGACGGGCCGTCCCTGCGGGTCCTCTGCGGCGGCGAGGCGCTGCCCCGCGACCTGGCGGAACGGCTGCTGGCGCGCGGCTCGTCGCTGTGGAACCTCTACGGCCCGACCGAGACCACGATCTGGTCGGCCGTCCACGAGGTGGCGCGGGGCGGTGGCGGTCCGGCGGTGGTGTCCGTCGGCAAGCCGATCGCCAATACCGGCCTCTACGTGCTGGACGCCGGGCTGCGTCCGGTGCCCGTGGGGGTCGCGGGCGAGCTGTTGATCGGCGGCGATGGCTTGGCGCGCGGGTACCGCGGACGGCCCGACCTCACGGCGGAAAAATTCATCCCCGACCCGGTGAGCGGCAGGCCCGGGGCGCGGCTCTACCGGACGGGCGACCTCGCGCGGTTCCGGCCCGGCGGCGAGATCGAGTTCCTCGGCCGCCTCGATCATCAGGTCAAGATCCGCGGCTTCCGCGTCGAGCTGGGCGAGGTCGAGGCGGCCCTGGCGGCCCACCCGGCGGTGCGCCAGACGGTGGTGGCGGCGCGCGCCGAGTCCGGGGGCGGCCACCGGCTGGTGGCCTACGCGGTCTTCGCCGGCGAGGTGCCGGACGTCGGCGCGCTGCGGCGGTTCCTGGCCGGGCGGCTGCCCGATCCGTTCATCCCTTCCGTCTTCGTGGCCCTCGAGCGCCTGCCGCTGACGCCCAACGGCAAGGTGGACCGCCAGGCGCTGCCGGCGCCCGAGGCCGCGGCCCCGGTCCGTGCCGAGGCGCCGCGCTCGGCCCTGGAGCGCACCATCGCGGAGATCTGGCGCGAAGTGCTCCAGCTCGACGTGGTCGGCCTGCGCGACAACTTCTTCGAGCTCGGCGGCCATTCGCTGCTGGCGGCGCAGGTCCATGCCCGTCTGGGCGAGACGCTGGGGCGCGAGCTGTCGATGGTCGACCTCTTCCGCCATCCGACGGTCGCCGCGCTGGCCCGCTTCCTGGCGCCGGAGGAGGACGAAGCCGCTCCCGGCCCGGCCCCGTTGGCGCGGGCCGAAGGGCACGAGGGGAGGGAAATCGCCATCGTCGGCATGGCCGGCCGCTTCCCTGGCGCGCCCACGGTCGAGGACTTCTGGCGCCGGCTGCGGGCGGGCGACGAGCTCATCACCTTCTTCTCGGACGAGGAGCTGGCCGCCGCCGGGGTCGATCCCGCGCTCCTGGCCGATCCCGCCTTCGTGCGGGCCGGCGGCGTCATCGAAGGGGCGGAGACGTTCGACGCCGCCTTCTTCGGCTTCAGCCCCCGCGAGGCGGAGCTGATGGACCCGCAGCACCGGATCTTCCTCGAGTGCGCCTGGCATGCCCTGGAGGACGCCGGCTACGACGGCGAGCGCTATCCGGGGCGGATCGGCCTCTACGCCGGAGTGGGGATCAACACCTACCTGCACCACGCCGGGGTCGACCAGGTGGCTGAGCTGGCCGGCCGCTATCAGGCCTTCATCGGCAACGACAAGGACTTCGTGCCGACGCGGGCGAGCTACAAGCTCAACCTCAAGGGACCGAGCGTCAACGTGCAGACGGCCTGCTCGACCTCGCTGGTGGCCCTCCACCTCGCCTGCCAGGCACTGCGCTCCGGCGACTGCGACATGGCGCTGGCGGGCGGCGTCGCCGTGCGGGCGCCGCAGAAGACGGGCTATGTCTACGAGGAAGGGGGGATCCCCTCGCCGGACGGGCACTGCCGGGCCTTCGACGCCCGCGCCCAGGGCACGGTGTTCGGCAACGGCGTCGGCATCGTGGTGCTCAAGCCCCTGGCCCGTGCCCTGGCCGATGGCGACACCGTGCACGCCGTGATCAAGGGGACGGCGATCAACAACGACGGCGCCCTGAAGGTCGGCTACACGGCGCCGAGCGTCGAGGGGCAGGCGCGGGTGATCGCCGCCGCCCTGGCCGCCGCCGGGGTCGGGCCGGAGACGGTGAGCTACGTCGAGACCCACGGCACCGGTACTCCCATGGGCGACCCGATCGAGATCGCGGCCCTGGCGGAAGCGTTCCGCGGCGCGCCCGCCGGCTCCTGCTCGCTCGGCTCGGTGAAGACCAACATCGGCCACCTGGACACGGCGGCGGGCGTCGCCGGCCTGATCAAGACGGTGCTGGCCCTTCAGCACGGGCAGATCCCGCCAAGCCTGCATTTCGAGCGGCCCAATCCGGAGATCGACCTCGCGAAC
>DATFNZ010000107.1:0-92059 GCA_035266085.1 Thermoanaerobaculia bacterium | reverse complement strand
CGCCTGCGGATTGATTCTCCATAGGCGGCAACTCAGACTTCCCCGCGGCTTCGTTCAACCTCGGTCTATCTGACGTCCTCCAAAAGCGGGTGGACTCCGAGGCGATAGCGTGGCAGGACATCAGATAGACCCTTAAAGGTTGGCCGTCCCGATCTATAAGGCCTCAGTAGGAAAGAAAGTGGCTTGAAACGTTCTATATTCAGAGTAGCTGTCGTCCTTATACTTACTTGCTCTGCTTGGGCGAGCGACACTACTATGCCCTGTGAGGCCTATAGAGAGCTTCTTCGCTCTCAAGGCGTGAGAGATTTGCCTGATTGTCCGAACAAGCGTAGCGACCGTGGTCAGCCCTCAGGTGGTCCCTGCGCTTGCGTCAGGGGATTGTATACATGCCGGTACATTCTAACTGACTTCCAGGTTAGTTACTTCACTCATCCAGGTATGTCCGACTTCTGTAAACAAATCGCGAATGAGATTCAATTTTTCGGTGTCGGAAGAGTGCACTTCCTGCAGATCATTGGCTTTGCCGATGGCACTTCAGACAGAAGCGGTGCTGGTCAATGGCATAAGGTTCCGGAGGTTTGCAGGAAAAGGACGCCAACGGATACATTCTATGATAAGGATTTGGCGGGAGTCCGTGCCTGCATGACGCACCACAATCTCCAGTCGGCCTCAAAGCTCACCTTAGATCTCTTGGCCAGAGACATTGAACCTGCGGATTTCAGAGAGGAAGACTATCCTACTAGTCCTGAGTATGAGCACGGCAAATATAGGAAGGTCGAGGTATTATTCACTGTAGAAGGGGTATGCCAATGAACCAACTGCCCGCCTACAACTCTAGTCGGAATGCCAATCAGAGCCTCGGCATTGTCGAGCGCTTCCAGCAGAAGATCACTCGCCAAGAGGAGAATATACTGCCTGAAGCATTCCATCGTGAGGCTGAGATACTCGAGGCCTCTGTTGCGCTCTATGGAACTATACTGGATGGAGTACCAAGCGCAGAGACCCAGCGGCTGAAGATCAGAGAGCGCATGTCTCAGGATTCTGCAATTGCTCCCTACCTGTCTGCTGCTGATGGTAATCCTCAGCATGCGGTTAAGATGGCGAGGGCTGATGTTGAGTACTGGAGATGTCTGAAGCGTGCGGGCTGGAAGACAAAGGAACAGCGCAAGAGAGCCATGTCTTGGCGATTGGCAAAATTGGTCATTCTTCCCCTTGTTATAGTGCTGGCAACTGCCCTCCTGGGCAATTTGGTTGCATCCTCTATCCAGGACAGGGCCTTTCAAAAGCAGAAGTTCTTCGATGCTAAGTTTCAAAGGCTGAAAGAGGGGCAGCAACGATCTGTTGCGCTTGTCGCCAGGCTAAGGTCAGTCAAGGATGTAATGGCAGGATGGGAGAGATTCGGAGGTGGGGTGAGCCCAAGGCAGATGCTTGGCGGATATAGAGAAGAGATCGAGCAGATCCGAGCTTTAGGCCTCGACAGCGAAGGCGGTGGCCAGGTTTCCTCCGTTGCTCTAAAAGCTCAACAGCAACTCGATTCATATATCTCCTGCTTGGATGGTAAGGTTGGTCAGCAGAGGAGGGATCTATCTGCTTCTTCCTGTTCAGAGGGCTTTGATCTCAAGATATTTGAAACTTTAACTCTGAGCTTTGTAAAAGAAATCGATGCGCTCGCGACGTAGGAGTAAAGCGGCCAACCCGGCTGCTCAACCGGACGGCCAACGCACTGACGTGCATTGGCCGCGCGGTTAGCAGCAGTCCCGTTGGCCGGAAAGCTCTATGAACAAGACTGTCATTACTGAGCGGATCATCGAGGCAGTCCGGACGTGCGAGAACACGCTTCAGCTACAAGAGGATCCGTTCATCGAGGAAAACGCGGAGACGTTGCGTACCAACCTACGTGAAATCGATGGAGCGCACTCTAAGTCTTGGCTGGGTTACCAAGCCTACGTCTACTACCGGGACTTCTGTTCTCCGGCCGGGGGAGATCACTTTAGCATTGAGTGGGGACTTATGAGACCTTCCCAGAACTGGGTAGAGTACCCGCCAGAAGCCGTTGAGATGGTAGCGATGACAGGGGTGGCTCCGCAATTTCAAGAGAAATTTGAGGCCATTTCCAAGCGTGCCGAGGAAGCATTTGTCGAGGCCCACGATACGATTCTCACAATCTCGGACATTCTGCTTGACCAAGAAGGTACTTCTACTCTGACGCGTTTACGCGACCAGATCAAGAAGATCAAGGGCCGTATACCGGTCAGGCAGGTGATCGATACAATGATGCCGACTGGACGCTTCTTTTCAAGGGACCCGGCTTCGGGGCAAGAGGTCCGTTGCCCGCCGCATTCCGCTATATCAGCAATGCAGGTTTCGCTTTCGAGACCGTTCACTGCCTTGGACTCCCTCGCGAAGTCTAGTAGAAGCTTGTTGAAGTACATGGAGATTCACGATCTCGCGGATCACTCAACGCTACAAAGAGCCGAGAGAGTGTTCATCGGGCACGGTAGATCACTTATATGGAAAGAACTGAAAGACTTTCTCCAAGATAGACTGTGCCTACCTTGCGAGGAGTTTAACAGCGAATCCACCGCAGGGGTCGCGACTAAAGCTAGACTCCAAGAGATGCTAGACCGATCCTGCTTCGCTTTCTTAGTCATGACAGCTGAGGACGAACACGCGAATGCATCTCTTCACGCTCGTGAGAATGTCATTCACGAGGTCGGACTGTTCCAAGGCCGCCTTGGCTTTGCCAAGGCCATTGTGCTCCTCGAAGACAGCTGTGCGCAGTTTTCTAACATCGAGGGATTCGGGCAGATACGATTCCCGGCTGGCAAAATCAGTGCGACGTTCGAAGAGGTCCGACAAGTACTCGAGCGAGAAGGCGTGATCTGAGGTCAACCATGTTGAGGCATTCTGGGTCGAATTGGAGCAGCGCTGTAGAGTTGAAGCCCGCATACAAAATCGAAGCGTATCGTATAGGCGGCCAACCCTAGCGCTACACCGGACGGCAACCGCGCTCTGTGGCGCGATTGCCGCTCGGTGAGCTTTCAAGGCGTTATGCGGTCAGAACAACAGGCTTAAACGATGGCTGATCGAACAGTGTTTGTCATTCGTGACTTTGAGGTCGACAGGTCCGTCGGCTTGGCCTTGCAGTTCCTAGCGCAGTTTCCGCCGGCCGGTACAAAGCTAAGCATTCCCGGGATCCCCGGTGCAGCGGAGCAGGGTCGGTTGATCGAAGATGTAGTGGATCCGGCACTCGCCAAGTCTCAGTACGTAATTTCGTTCATGGACACGCCCAATGCTAATGTGGGTTTCGAACTTGGGTTTGCGCTAGGGTCGGATCGTCATGTTGCCCTTGTCTGCGCAGCGACAGAACTGCCCCAATGGCTAGATGCAGCCCCTCTCTCCGGCTATCTCGTAGCCAAAGGTGTACAGCTCCCTAAGCTCCAAAGGATCATTGAACAAGGGGAGCACGTCAATGTTGATGGTTCTCCTTCACGTGGATCCGATCTTCTTTTTCTCTCCCCGCGAGCGGATGAGGGGCTGGTCGGGCACGCACTCGTCGCTCGCCTATATCCAGACTGGCGCTTACCGGAACGAACCGGCTGGAAGCTCCAAGACCTCCCACGGCAACTCGATAAGGTAGGTGAGGTAGTCTGGCTCATCACGCCGTTCGCGGAGGGCGCGGATCGAAAGGACGGTCAAGGGAACTCGCTCAATGCGGTGATTGCGGGCTACGCGAAGGGAAAGGGTGTACCGCTCCGCATTCTCAAGTCGACCCACCATCGACGTATCGTTGACATCGAGGACCAAGCCAATCTGTTCGAAAGCTTGGATGAGCTACAGAATCTGCTTCGAGTAGCTGAAGAAAAGCGCAAAGTCACTATAGCAGGAAGTGTTTCTGCGCGACGCCCGGTTCTCAACGAGACACCTGAGCGAATCTTCTCAAAAGAGGAGTCGTTAGTTGACTTGAACTGGTACCGGAGGGGCCTTGATATCGCTCGGGCTGTGGGGCGTCTCTCCATCGCTGGCACGGCCGCTGGCACCTGTTTCCTTGTGTCACCGCGACATGTGCTCACGCCATGGCACGTCATCTCCTCCTCAAAAGACGCGGAGGATTGCGCCGTCGTTTTCGAGAGCGCCGGGGCGGGAACTGGCGAGATCCGCCGGGTAAAGGCTGTGGTGTGGAGTAGCGGTAGCGCAGAACTGGACGCAACGATCCTTGAGCTCGATGCGCCGGTAAGCGATGCTTCGGCGGTTTCTCTGAAGGCGAGCAAACGAACCAGCTTAATAATAGGAGATAGGGTTGTTGTCGTGGGCTATCCCTACGGTGGGGCACTCTCCTTTTCTCTGTCCGAAAGCGCAATCGTTGCGGTCAATGATCACTGCGTCCATTATAGTACTCCCACGGCCCCTGGATCATCAGGGAGCCCGGTTTTCGACCGCAATTGGAATCTCTTGGCGATGCACCACGCCTTAGTAAAAAGACAAACTCAAGATGGGGAGACTGTGAGCGAAGGAATTCGCGCAAGCTCGATCCTCAGTGCCTTGGATCAACATCCGACTATTCGCTCTGCATTGACCCTTGTGGAGTCCAAGTGATGCCAATGACGGTGTTCACTAAGAATGAGAAAATGCAGAGAGGAGAAAATCGTAGCCGCCGCATAACACCGGCGATGCACCGGACACCTGGGCTCGCGCCTATGTGCCGGTGATCGCCCAAGGGCGTTCGCCGGATATCGCCCTCGGCCATCGAGAACCTTGAGCGTGAGGCCCCGAGACCAGACACGCCACGACCCGTACCCGAGCAGGCTGCGCGTTGGCTTCGCTGGCGGCAGATCGAACTGCCTATAATAGGAACTCAGGCCGCGCCTTCCTTATAGTCTCGGAGACCTCTTGGATCATTTCGGCACAACTAAGGACAAACCTGTCGTCAACCTCGATTAGTGTTGAGATCTCTGATACGTCGCCTTCGTAGAAGAGTGATTCTCCGGGCAGCTTTACTCTAAAGGGCAAGGCTCCAGCTTTCGCAACGAGAATATCGTAACTGCGGCCGTGTCTGTGTTTAAGCACGTTAATAGCTGACTGTAGATCGTTAAAGCGCTCCTGGAGAGCAGCCTGTCCTTCGCGAGCCAAAATGTTGTTGGCCTCGCGAAAACCGTCTTTGCAATTCAGCCCATCCTGCAGCATCGCCTCAAAAAGAGAAAACATTCCAACAGCTAGGATCGCCTTCTGTAGTTGTATCATCTGAAGAGTCTTTACTAGTGAGGTTGCGGCGCTTGTTTGCAATGCATCGCTTGTTCTCTCGCTTGCCTCCCTCAGGACTGCAAGAGAGAATGCTGTGGATCGGTCTACTAGGTCCGTGAACCTGTGCATGGTTTCCTTCTGAGAGCGCCATGATGCCAAATTCTTCCATAACCGGCGGCCTTGGGCGAGATGACGCCAACCCTTTCACCGTTTCCCGGGACGCCCTCACTGCTGGAGGAACTCTTGGTGGTGGACAGAGTGCTCCTCCCCCGCTGTCAAGAATCCGAGAGCCCGTCCTGGGCCTCTATTCCCCTCGCACGACTTTGGCGGTATCATTAACCCAACGGCAAAAGCCCGACCGCCCATGCAAATATCGAAAAATTGCGAAGAGGCGACGAACACGGTCGGTCGAGCGGACGGAAACCGCAAACAGCGCGGTTCCCGCTCGCTCACTGCCATCACCGTTAGGCGGCACGATACCGACGCCATATGAGCGAAAAATACACACACGAACTGGAGATCTCTGAACAGTCATACAAGCAGGCTGTGTTGGCAGTGAAGCTTCTCGAAGCCGCTGGCGACGCTCGCGTCGACGTTAGCTGGCTCCATAAGCAAGCCGAAACCTGCCTGACGAGCGATACCGCCGCGAGAAGAACCTTCGGACTTCATATGCTTCGCTTTCTCTACAAGAATGGTAAGATTTCCATTGGTTGGTTATCAAAGAGGCGGATACGCGGCCTTTTGAGGGCAGACCCCTCGCAGTCGGTTCGATTGGCGGCGTTCGATCTTCTCGGCGCGATTCTGACTAAGACGGGGTCGAAGTCAGGCGTCCACGAGTCTGACTACTCGACGATTCTGGATTTTCGACAGAAGATGCTGGAGCGGTCGCCGAGGCTTCGAGAATACGAGAGTTCAGGTGTGCGAGACGCCGTCAAGCGACTGACTTCGTGCGGCGGTATTCAAGTGACTGTCGCTCGGATTATTGGAGACATGCCATGAGATGCCGATTGGTGCCGCCTAACCCGACTGCTTCAACGGACCGAAAAGCTTCGCTTTCCGGCCGCTGAGCAGCATCACGTCAGGCGTCACAATCCACCCGTAATTTGATTCTGGAGAAGTACATGGCCGAGCAAGAAACCGGACTACAAGAAAAGCCCGACGAAGCGGCTGATCCCAGAGATGTGCCTGTTACCGCAGCACAGACCGTTGGTTCCGCTATTTCTGGGGCGTCTGCGGGTGCCATTATCGGCGCGATTTTTGGCCCGGTTGGTACGGTTACAGGATCACTTATAGGAGGCGCAGTTGGAGGCTTTCTGCAATCACATTTCGGAAAGGCGCTGCAACGCCCAGAAAAGTCTGATGAACCAGTTGAACCGGGCAAAGGTGGTGAGGAGTGAACCTCCTTCTTCTTGCTGGCTTGGTTATCGCACTTCTTGCCGTGATCGTGTATGTGAGCGTAGCTGCACAAAAGAACAAGAGACCAGAGCTAGTTGATGGAATTGTCGTATTCGTCGGCGCCGTCAGCGTGCTAGGTGCCATCCGTTTGATTGGCTTCGTCTTCACAGGCCAGTTTGCTCAAGTTACATCGGCACCCCACAATGGCAGTTTGTGGAGCCTTTCCTCAGAAGATGCTGTATTCGTAGTAATTGGAGGGATTGCGTTGGCTTGGGTGTCGGTCCAGACAATATGGGAGAGCTTCACAAAAGTTATAAAATAATGCCCACCCCAGAGCATCAAGAGTGGCTGCCAGCTAGTAGAGGTGCCATGTGATCCAGAATCAGGTGCCACACGAATAGAAGAAAGGAGAAGAGATTCTTCTCCTGAACTTGCGCGCCAGGACGAACCTATGCTCCCGAGCCCATCTTTTGACACCGGGGAGCCGTCTTAAAGCGAAAAAAGATCGCTGCCGGCTACGAACGGCAGCGCTGGCGGGAAGCTCCTTATCGGGAACGGCACCGTCAGGTTCCCAGCCCGGAGCTTCTCGGCGGCCCCTCGGAGGCCGCTACGAATCACCTATAGGTGGTGTAGAGCTCCTGGCGAGCTGCATTGCTCGCCGCGTGGAATAATGGCGCTAGCGACTTCTTCGGCTTTCTGGGGCGGGGGGAAGAGGCTCCAGGTGATTCGAGCAACCCAAACGAGGCGGCAGGTCTTCCCCGGGAAATTGGAGCGACCCGGTGGATTCGGGGTTTTTAGCCAGATTCGCATCCATCGGGCCGGATTCAACGGACCACGATCTCCTTCCCCAACTCAATCTCAGCGCCAGCAGCGAGTGCGGCCTCCGTGTCCGCGTCGAGGCCCTGAGTTGAGGCCTTGGGCAGAGGGTTCTTCGAGAACAGCAGGAGAGGCTGGTAGCGTCCGATGCCGTCGAGGACGACGGTGGCTTGCAGGTCTTCGCCTTTCCGGGAACAGGGGCTTTCCGTGGAGCAGCTCAGGACCAGCTCGGCCTCATTCCGGTAGACCCGCAGCTCGGCATGGCGGGCGCCGCCCGTGGAGGACGTGAGCCGCAGGGAGTCCCCCGGCTTGGCCTCGTCTCCACGCTGGACGGAAGGCCCGGCTTCGATCTCGGCTTTGAGGAAGACGGGTGCCGGCTCAGGCATCCGCACGAGGAGGACGGCCGCTAGCGATGCCGCCATTGCCACCGGTACGAGGCCCCACCAGGGCCGCCATCGTCGCCGCCCCCGCTGCTGCTCGATCCGCCCCCAGACTCCGGCCTGCCAGCCGACCGGCGGCTGGTCTTCTTCTCCCACGGCGGCAAGCCTCTCGCGCAGCCGGTCGTAGAAAGCCTGGGCGGCAAGGCAGTCCGGGCAGGCCGAGAAGTGCTCGTCGAGAGGCAGTCCCCTTTCCAACAGGAGGACGGCTTCCGTCTCGAAGCGGTCGCAACGGCTCATGGCGCCACTCCTTTCTCTTCCAGGCAACGGCGCAGCAGGGGCAGGGCACGGGCCACCCGTACCTGCAGCGCCGGGGCCTTCTCGTTCGACAAGCGGGCGATCTCCGGATACGAGAGCCCCTGCTGATAACGCAGCAGCACGGCGGTCCGCACGCGGGGCGCGAGCCCGCGCAGGCAGCTTTCGAGGACCCGCGCCACGGAGCGTTCCGACAGGCGGTCTTCGGCGCTGCCGCCGGGCTCGTGCAGGTCCGACGCCTCCTCGATGGGCCCGAACCGCTTGTATCTCCGGCGGTGCATCTTCAGATGGTCCAGGCAGCGGTGGCGGGCGATGCCAAAGAGCCAGGAGCGCAGCGACGAGCGGCGGGCGAACCTCGCCAGGCCCTCGTGGGCCTGGACGAACGTCATCTGTTGAACCTCCTGGGCGAGGTCGTCGTCCGCCATCATCTGCCGGCAATAGCGGTAGATGGCGGTGCCGTACTCCCGCATCAGGAGGGCGAGGGCGTCGTCGGAGCTCCCCCGGTCCAGCGCGGCCAGCGCGGCTCGCTCCGGATCGGGGGGCGTCCCCGGCGACTCCCTCGGCTCATGGATCAGTGACAACAGGCGCGGCCTCGGCAGTCTGGGGCTTACTGGGGCTGGGGCTGCAGGAATATAGCCGTCGGATCGAGAGGCGCCGTGGGCGGCGGCGGCGGCGGCAGCGGTCCGATGAACGAGCAGTCCGCCATGGCGCAGGGCCGCCAGAATTCATGCTCCAGAACCTCGATGGGCACGAGACGAAAGAGGATCGCCTTGTTCAGAGAGAACCCGGAAAATGTGCCAACGCCTTCCATATACGAGATGGGTGCCTCAGTCGGCGAGGTACCGGGTTCGCGCTGCACCATCACGACATAGACGTCTTTTCCCGTATTGACCAGCCTGATCTCAGTTCCAGTCATGATGTAACCGAGACCGTCCTCCAACACTCCCCTGACTTCGCGAGGCTCCTGAGCCATGGCGCTCGTCGCCAGGGAGACGCAACCGAGAGCGAAAATCAGGACGCATGAGAACCAGCGTTTGGACATACTTTTCTCCTTAACGAGCTTCATCCGGAAACCGTTCGGACCCGAACAGTACGAAAGGGGCCCACAAGGTAGGCGACTGACCCTGGCCAATCGCAACACGCTGGGCGCGAGCCAGAGCTCCGGCGGGATCGGAAGCGCCACCTTCGGTATAGAAGCGGAGGACGAATTCGTGGGTTTGCCGGTCCTCGACCGACCACAGAGAGGCCAGGACGGCCCGGCTGCCCGCGGCCAGGAAGGCGGCTCCCATCGACCCCCACATCTGGCGTCCCGGCCGCACGCCCGAAGCGCAGCTCGCGAGCACGACCAGGCGCGGGCCAATCCGGCGGGTGACGATCTCGGAGGCCCCCAACCGGCGGTCGGCCAGCAGGAGCCAGGGGCCGCGAGCGCTCAGGCCGGTGTGGGTGGCCAGGTGGAGGATGCGAGCGTGAGCAGCCGTCGCGAGCTCGCGGGACGTGGCGGCACCGGCGGTCCGCAGGGAGCCGGCCAGAAGCCGGGCCACGGCCTGTCCTTCCATCGCCGCCCCTGGCAAGTCTCCTCGCGGATCGGACAGCACGAGAGGAGGTCCCGGCGCCTCGGCCCCACGGCTTTCGAGAGCCGCCAGGGCGTTCAGGCTGGGAAGGAGGGAGACCGGGTGGTCCTCCACCAGATACCGCCCTTCTCGTCTCAGGGCGGCGAAGGGAAGGTTGCCCAGAATGCCGTCGGCGATCACGTAGACGGTCTGTCCCTGTTTCGGGAGCGCTTCCAGGGGCAGCAGGGTCTCGCCGAGCTGACCGGCCACTCCGGCATCCTCCGGATGAGCAAGGAACCGGTCCGCCAGCCGGCGGATCCCGGCCGCTGGAAGGGCCAGTAGGCGCAGGCGGACCTCCTGCCGGGCCACGGTGGCCAGCCAGACCTCGTCTCCCGCTTCGAAGTAGACCAGGCCATGGCGGTTTCCGAAGGCGCTCAGGACTTGGCGGATCGGCTGTAAGGCCGCCACGGGGGATTCGCTCATGACCGGCAGCAGGAGCTCGAGGTCACCCAGCCGCGCGGCCGCGGCGTCGGGCGACCAGGGCGCGTCATCCGCCTCACCCGCCTCACTCGCCTCATCCGCCCCATCCGCCCCATCAGATGATCCCTCGGCGGAATGGGCGTAAAGCAAAGCGTCGAGGAGGGTCCGCGCCAGCGCTTTCTCCGCCGTCGCCAGGGCCTCCTCCGCGCGGCCCGACCGGGCTTGCAAGCGGAACAACGCCTCGAAGGGCTCCCGTTTCCTGTCGAGAAGCCAAGTCTTGAGGTCGTCGAACCCGAGCGAACGGCGCATCCCTTCGACGACCTCGGTCGACTTCTTGTAAGCCGCCTCCGCCGCTTTCAGGTCGCCGCGGGCTTCTTCAGCCCGGCCACGCTGATACTCCAGGTCCCAGACCCAGTCCGGGGCCGGATCCTGGCTCAGAGCGGTCGTGACCGCCTGGACGGCGTCCGCGGGGCGCCCCTGGGCTAGAGCCAGGCGGGCACGGTAATACAGCAGGGACGGCATCGGCTCTCCGGGCTCGGCGTACTTCCAGGCCTCCTCCAGGTGATGAGACGCACGGGCGATGTCCCCGAGGCGAAGATGGATGTTGGTCAGGTTCAGGTGAGTCGAGCGGAAGAGCTCGCGATCGGCCGCGTCGGTCGCCAGCGCCAAGGCTCGTTCGAAATCGCGCCGGGCCAGGGCCAGCCGCCCCTCGTCGGTCAGAACGTTCCCGCGGTTGGCGAAGATCCAGGCCTGGCTACCAGGGTCCTGCTTGCCCGCGAGCTCGCCAGCGCTTTCCAGGGCTTGCCAGGCTCCTTTGAGGTCCCCCACCGAGTACAGGACGTTGTAGATCCCTCGGGCGGAGAGCTCCTCCAGGTGCCGGTCCTTGGACTTGACCGCACTTTCCAGGGCACTCCTGAAGAAGAGGAACGATTCGCGGTACCTGGACCTGTGCCAAGCGAGATCGGCGAGCCGGATGAGAGTGTCCGCGGCACGCTGGTCGTCTCCCTTGGCCTGGTGCAGGACGAGATCGGAACGGTACTCCCGGTCCGCCGCCTCGACCTCACCCCGCTGCAGGTGGACGGCCGCCGCGAGGCCCCATACGCCGGGACGCAACTTGCCGTCCTTTGCCAGCCTGTCCACCCAGGCAAGGACCTCGTCCCCATGTCCGAGGGAGTAATGGGCCAGGACGGTCGAGGCCCCGGCGCGGTCATTGCCCTCCGCGGCATAGACCCCCGCGCACAGCGCCGCGGCCTTGTCGTATTGGGCCGCCGCCGTCAAATCGAGACAGCCCTGGACTCCGCTCTGCCGGCACCCCGCCAGGATGGCGGCGAGCCCCAGAGCGCACACCCGCGTGCGCCAATGGAACATGCCGGCAATGATGGCATAGGTTTGGCCAGGGTGCCGGTCCTGGGAGCACCGCGGGCAGAACGACAGGAAGCTCGGACGCCCACGCGGCATCGCGCCGGGCGTCCGAGCTCCGATCTCCGGAAAGGGCAGGCTAGAACAGGGGCTCGGTGGTATCGAAGATGTGGCTCACGGTCGTGGTATTGGAGAAGTGGCAATCGAAGCAGTTGATGCCCTGGCTGTAGGTCTCCATGGTCGTGTTGGCCAGCTTGTTGGTTCCCACTTGCGGGTTGAGAACGGTGGGATCGAAGGGGTCTACGCCGTTTTTCGTCCAGGTGGTGCCGATGTGGATGTAGTTTCTCCTCACGTCGGCGGGGTCGAGGAGCGACCGCACCTTGTTGTTGATGCTGATGACCTGGGCGTTCGAGGTCGGCGAGGAGCCGCTCATGCCCCAGGGCATCTCTCTCCGGGTGTCGCTGGGGCTGATGGTGAAGGGGGGAGCCGCCACCAGATGGCCGGGAATCGTGTCCAGCGGCTTCATGTGGGGTACGTTGAACGGACCGGTGGACCCATTCGAGGCGAACAGCCAGTCACCCGGGGCGTTCGCCCCGATGTTTCCGGTGCCGCTCGGCGTCTTGGTGTAGCTGTAGGCCGCCGTGGGGCCGTTGCTCAGGTGCTCGAACGTAGCCCACAGCATCTCCGGATGACCATCGTTGGGGTTTTGTGGATTCGTCGACCCGGTGCTGCCGACGACGTGCATCCCAACCATCGCCAGCGTCGTGGTTTTCGTGCCGTTCTGAACCCAGTCGTTGGGGTTGCTCGTGTCGTAGGTCGGCACGGTCGCCTTCATCTGGATGAACTGGCTCGGATCATCCAGGCTCGACGCCTCGATCCACGCCGACTTGATCTCGATCGCCAGCGCCTCCGGATCGATCACCGGCGGCTGGCCGTTCGCGGCGGCAAAGTTCGTGACCGCGTCGAGATCGGCCTGGGTGATGGGGAACTGCGTGCCGGCTGGTACGGCGGCACCCTGCATCGTGCGGTACAGGGCGAAGACGTTGTTCACGGTGAGGGCGTAGTAGACCAGCGAACCGTTCTGCGCCATCAGGACTCTGCCGTCCGCCTGTCCCTGCTCGGTCTCCGGGAAGCTCCCGAACAGGTTGAGCGACACGATCGACTTGTCTTCGAGGGTGATCTGCTGGATCAGCTCGGTCTTGTCGAAGAACCTCAGGAGCTCGATCTTCCTCGCGAGCTCCGGCTGCAGAATGGCCCGGGGCCCCTGGATCTCTCGTCCGCCGAGATCGAACAGGATCGCCTTGCCGCTTTCCGTCCGGATGGCTCTGCCGATTTCCACTTGATTGCCGTTCTGATCCGCCACCATCTGCCTGCCTTCCCGAGACATGGGGGTGGGAAGGATCTCGAGGACCCGCAACGTGCGCTTCTCCAGGATGACGGGCAGATCGAGGGGGCCCTTCTGGGACGCGCGGAGGTTGAAGACCCGGAGGAAACCGGAGGTATGGGGCACGAACTTCCTTTGGCCCATGGCGTCGGGCGGCGTCACGTCATAGAACGCCGGCGTGTTCATGATCAGCCCGCCGCGGCTGCCATACCGGGGCGGAGCGGGGGACGTCAGCCAGAGGAACATCTGCTCGGACCACTTGTAGAAGCTGCAGTTGGGGACGTCGGGGAAGTTCACGCTGTCGGCGGGCTTCACCGCTCCGTTCAGAGACACGGCCCCGGCGTCGAACCAGGTGTTGAACTCCGCGGGGGTGAGCGAATTGAGGCAGTTGCCTCCTGCATCCGCCGGCACCACCTGCTGCGTGAGCGCGTAGGCGATGCCGATGCCGACGACGAGAGTCATAGCCGCGGACGCGAGCACGAGTTTCCTAATCATGGAACGGGTCATAAATCCTCCTTGATCGCTTGAGATCCACTTCCTAAGGCGACCGTCCCGGGGGTTTCACAACAACCGTTCCAGAACCGACTCGGGTGTCCCCGAAGCCTCCTCCCTCTGTGATACCGTACCCCGCGCGTCCGGGCTCTACGGCCCGAGCCTTTTCGGCGCATCCTTTTCCCATCACCTTCAGGAGGAGCACGGCGTTGGCCACGACACTGAATGACTCGACTCCGCCCGCGGACGGCCAGGAGATCCTCTGGCAGGCGGAGGAAGACCGCTTGACGGTGCCGGACCGTCCGATCATCCCCTTCATCGAGGGCGACGGCACGGGTCCGGACATCTGGCGGGCCACCCGCCGCGTGCTCGACGGCGCGGTGGAGAAGATCTACGGCGGCTCCCGCTCCATCGCCTGGTTCGAGGTGCTGGCGGGGGAGAAGGCCTACTCCCTGAAGAACGACTGGCTGCCCCAGGAGACTCTCGACGCCATCCAGCGCTACCGGGTGGCCATCAAGGGACCGCTGACGACGCCCGTGGGCGGCGGCATCCGGAGCCTCAACGTCACCCTGCGCCAGGTGCTCGACCTCTACGCCTGCGTGCGCCCCGTGCGCTACTACCCCGGGGTGCCCTCGCCCGTGAAGGAGCCTCAGAAGGTCGACATGACGATCTTCCGCGAGAACACGGAGGACGTCTACGCCGGCATCGAGTGGCGCGCCGGCACGGAGGAGGCGAAGAAGGTCATCGAGTTCCTTGCCTCGATGGGCAAGAAGGTGCGGCCCGACAGCGGCATCGGCATCAAGCCCGTCTCGGAGACCGGCAGCAAGCGGCTGGTCCGCAAAGCCCTCCAGTACGCCATCGCCACCGGCCGCAAGAGCGTCACCCTGGTCCACAAGGGCAACATCATGAAGTTCACCGAGGGGGCCTTCAAGGATTGGGGCTACGAGGTGGCGCGCGACGAGTTCGGCGCCGCCACCATCTCCGAGCAGGAGGTCTGGGACCAGCACGGCGGCAAGACGCCCGAAGGCAAGATCCTGATCAAGGACCGCATCGCCGACTCGACCTTCCAGCAGGTGCTCCTGCGCCCCGAGGAGTACGACGTCCTGGCCACCACGAACTTGAACGGCGACTACCTCTCCGACGCCCTGGCGGCGCAGGTGGGGGGGCTCGGCATGGCGCCCGGCAGCAACGAGGGCAACGGCTTCGCCGTGTTCGAGGCGACCCATGGCACGGCGCCCAAGTACGCCGGCCAGGACAAGGTCAACCCCGGCTCGCTGATCCTCTCCGGCGTCATGATGCTGCGCTGGCTGGGCTGGCCCGAGGCTGGCGACGCCATCGAGACGGCCCTCGCCCGTACCATCGAGCAGAAGAAGGTGACCTACGACCTGGAGCGCCAGATGGAAGGCGCGACCCTGCTCAGCACCTCGCAGTTCGCGGGTGCGATCCTGGAAAACATCTAACCACAAGATCCTGAGGAGAATCCTCATGCGTTACAAAGTTACAGTGGTGGGCGCCGGCAACGTGGGCGCCACCTGCGCCCAACTGGTCGCCCAGGCCGATCTGGCCGACGTGGTCATGGTCGACGTGGCCGCCGACCTCGCCGCCGGCAAGGCCCTGGACATGATGGAGTCGGCCCCGGTGCTGGGCTTCAACGCCCACATCACGGGCGGCGGCGACTACGATCCCACCGCCGGCTCGCACGTCGTGGTGGTCACCGCCGGCCTCGCCCGCAAGCCGGGCATGAGCCGCGACGACCTGCTGGCCAAGAACACCGAGATCGTCTCCGAGGTGGTGCGGCAGATCGTCTCCCGCTCGCCGGACACCATCCTGATCATCGTCACTAACCCGCTCGACGCCATGTGCGAGGTGGCCCGCCGCGTCTCCGGCTTCCCCCGCGAGCGGGTGATCGGCATGGCCGGCGTGCTCGACGCCGCCCGCATGCGCTGGTTCATCGCCGAGAAGCTGAAGGTGTCGGTGGAGGACGTCGACGCCTTCGTGCTCGGCGGCCACGGCGACACCATGGTGCCGCTGCCCCGCTACGCCACGGTGAACGGCGTGCCCCTGCCGCAGCTCCTGGACGCCGAGGCGATCGAGAAGATCAACGACCGCACCCGGAACGGCGGCGCCGAGATCGTCAACTACTACAAGACGGGCTCGGCCTACTACGCGCCGGGGGCCTCGTCGTACGAGATGGTGGCCGCCATCCTCCACGACAAGAAGAAGATCCTCCCCTGCGCCGTGTACCTCCAGGGCGAGTACGGCTACAAGGACCTCTTCATCGGCGTGCCGTGCGTGCTCGGCAGCGCCGGCATGGAGAGGGTCATCGAGCTCAAGCTGACGGTCGAGGAGAAGGGCATGCTCGACCGCTCCGCCCAGGCCGTGAAGGGTCTGGTCGAAGCTCTGCCGAAGGGCTAGGCCCGGCAGGGCGCGGCGGCAAAGAAACCCCGCGCCCTCCCGCCACGTACCAAGCCTCCATGCGGAACGCGCGCTCTCTCCTTCTCTGGTTCCTCGCGGGGGCTGCCGGGCTGGTGCTCCTGGTGTGGGCCTTCCCGCGGGCGTTCCCCTTCCTGCCTCATCCCTGGTCGGTGTCGCGGGCCGAAGCGGTGGCGATCGCCCTCGAGCGCACCCGCGACCTCGGGGAGCCGGTCGAGGACCCCTACCTGGTGGCGGTGCTCGACCGCGACTTCCTGCTCGAGCGCCGGCTTCAGTTCGCTCTGGACCGCCGGGGCGGCGAGGGCGTGCGGGCGTCCGGGCTCCCCGACCAGATCAGCACCTGGGACGTGTTCGTCTTTGCCCGCGGCGTGCAGCAGAGCGACTGGACCTACCGGGCCAACGTCTCCCTCTCCGGCAAGCTCCTGGCCCTGCGCCTGCGGCTCGATCCCGAGGCCGCGGGCGCCCCGATCTCCCAGCAGGAGGCGCGGCAGCAGGCCGAAGCCTTCCTCACCCGCCAGGGGATCGACCTCTCCCACTATGACGGGCCGGAGCTGCGGAGCCAGCAGCTCGCCCGGCGCACGGACCTGACCGTCCGCTACCGCGACCGCCGGAATCCCCTGCCGGAAGGCAGCTCCCACGGCGTCCAGGTGTTCTTCGCCGGCGACCGCCTCGCGGGCTTCGGCACGTGGCTGGACGATCCCCAGGAGAAGGAGCTGGCGCGTACTGTCCGGGGATTCAACTTCCTGGTCATCAGCCGGGTCGTCTGGGTCATCCTGCTGGCCGGCCTGCTCGCCTTCCCTTTCCTCAAGCGCTACCACGAGGGGGAGATCGGCGTGCGCCGCGGCGTCCAGATCTTCCTGGTGGTGGCGCTCGCCGGCCTGCTGCTGATGCTGCTGGCGAGCCGCGTCAACTCCCAGGGCAACGGCTTCGGCTTCGCCTCCCGGCAGCAGAACACCTGGCTGGTCGTCCTGTTCGAGATCGTCTTCATGGTTCTGCCGGCCGCGGTGCTCGCCTTCTTCGCGTGGTCGGTGGGCGAGTCCATCTGCCGCGAGCGCTGGGGGCACAAGCTGGCGGCCTTCGACGCCCTGTTCCAGGGGGACCTGGCGAACGGCACCGTGGCGCGCTCCGCCTTCCGGGGCTGGATGGCGGGGCTCGCCGCCGCGGGAGGCCTGGCGTCCCTGATCGTCGCGGTGCGCGCCCTGGGCGGCTGGCCGTTCTCTTCCGCCCTGCTGGGCACCGACACCCGGTGGCCGGGAGTGGAGGTGGTGCTGACGGCGCTGGGCATCTACCTGCCGTTCCTCCTGGCGGTGATCCTCTCGCTGCTGCCGGCGGTGGCCCAGCGCCTGGGAAAGTGGGCGGGAGCGGCGGTGGCCATGCTGGTGGCGGGCGTGGTCCTGCCGCCCCTTCTCCTGGCCGTGCCCCTGGGCTGGACCTTCGCCGTTTCCCTGGTGGCGGCCGGCATCGTCGTCGCCCTTTTCCTGGGCACGGACCTGCTGACGGCGCTGCTCGCCGGCTTCGTGGCCCAGGCGCTCTTCATGGGCTATCCGCTGCTGACGGCCGACGACTCGAGCCTGCAGATCCAGGGCTGGCTCGCCCTGGCCCTGCTGGCGGTGCCGCTGGTCGCGAGCCTCCGCTTCCTGGGCAGCGGCAAGGAGTTCGTCTACCGCTACGAGGACGTGCCGCCGCACGTGCGGCGCATCGCCGAGCGCGAGCGCCAGCGGGTGGAGCTCGAAACGGCCCGGCGCATCCAGAGCTCGATCCTGCCGGACCTGCCGCCGCGGCTGGCGGGGGTGGACATCGCCCATGCCTACCTGCCGGCCTCGGAGGTGGGAGGCGACTTCTACGACGTGCTGGCCCTGGAGGACGGCCGCCTCGCCATCGCCGTGGGCGACGTGGCCGGCCACGGCGTCTCCTCGGGGCTGATCATGGCGATGGCCAAGTCGGCCCTGGCGGTGCAGGTGACCTTCAATCCCGACGTCGCGGCGGTCTTCAACACCCTCAACCGCACCGTTTATCAGACAGCCCGCAAGCGGCTGCTCGCGACCCTCTGCTACGCGCTGCTCGATCCCCGCCAGTTGGAGCTGGTCTACGCCAGCGCCGGCCACCTCTTCCCCTACCGCATCAACGCCGCCGGCCGGGTGGACGCCATGGAGTCCGTGGCCTACCCGCTGGGCGTGCGCGGCGAGCTGAACGTCGAGTCGCGCACGGCCCGCCTGGCGCCGGGAGACACTCTGTTCCTGTTCAGCGACGGCCTGATCGAAGCCCGGCGGGAGGGGAGCGACGACCTCTTCGGCTTCGACCGCCTGGAGGCCAGCCTCGCGGCCCACGCCGGCCGCAGCGTCGAGGGTCTGCGCGACGGCGTCCTCTCGGACGTCACCCGCTTCACGGCCAACGCTCCCCGCGAGGACGACCAGACGATCGTGGTGCTGCGGCTGCCCTGAGGCCGAGTTAAGATCCTTTCGTCCGGCCAGCGCCCCATCGAAGAGATGTTCTCCAACATCTTCCTAGACCAGATCCCGCAGCACCACCGTCACCTCGCGGGCCTTGGCGCCCGACTTCACCGTCAGCCGCACCCTGGTGCCGGCCGGGGAGTCCTTGAGCCGGGTTCTCAGGTGGGAGAGGAGCAGCTCCCCGGCGCCCTGGCCGTCGATGGCCAGGATCGTGTCGCCCGCCTTCAGGCCGGCCTCGGCGGCCGGGCCCCCGGCCACCACGTCCTTCACCTGGAAGCCGCCGCCTTCGCGGTTGAGCCACATCCCCGAGCGGTCGTAGTTGTCGGGCTTGGCGGCGTTCTCGTTGGGCTGGAAGATCAGCCGCTGCTTGCCGTAGTCGAACGTGACGTCGAACCGCCGGAGCACGCCGCCGCCGACGTTGCCCGCCAGGTAGCGGTTGGCGAAGGATCCCTTGGTGGAGAGGGCCATGTCGGTGACCGGCATCGGCACCTCGACGCTGCCCAGCTTGAGGATCTTCGCCCGCGTGAGCTGAGAGCGCACGCCGCCGCCCACGCCCCATCCGGACAGGGCCTCGAATTTCGAAGCGTACCTGGCCTCGAGGCCGTGCTCCTGGACGAAGGGGCGGTTCAGCGTGAGCGAGGTGCGGCTGCCGGTATCGATCGTGAGCTTGCCGCGGACGCCGTCGATCTCGCCGTCCACCTGCGGGGTCTGGCCCTCGAAGGTGAAGGGCACGACCGTTCCGCCCGCCGGCTCCTGGAAGGCCTCGGGGAGGAAGAAGGCGATCTGCCCCTTGGCGTACTCCACGCGGGAGATGAAGCGCTTGAGCACCTCGTAGCCGACGATGCCGTCCACGTCCACGCCCTCGACCTCGGCGAGGCCGGTGAGCGGCACCACGTAGAAAATCTGGTCGCGCAGGGTGACGTCGCCCAGGACGAGCTCGCCGACCTTGGCGAGCCCGGAGCTCTCCGACTTCTCGCCGCTGCCCCGCACTTCGATGCCGCCTTCGCTCTCGAGGCCCAGCCGCTTGGCCGCGCCGGGCGTCAGAAGGTTGGCGCCCCCCGTGTCGAAGAGCACCTGGACGGGCTGGCCGTTGATGCGGGCCTGCACGTAGAGGTGATTGTTGAGCAGACGGAAGGGGAGGAGCGCCGAGGTCTTGCCGCCGGCGATGGAGAAGTCGCTCGTCTTGCCTTCCGGCATTCTGAACTTCGCCTCGTCGAAGACCGGGTTGACCTCTACGCTCTCGACGGCGACGCTGTCGTCGTACTTGGCATCGCCGTTGGTGGACTTCACGGCGAAGGGCAGCCTGATCCCGTCGACCGGCCGGTAGTCGGATGTGAAAGTGGTGCGGACTTCTTTCGCGCCGCGCTCGACCACGCGGCCGACCAGATGGCTGCCGGCATCGATCCACATCTCGAACGGGCGCCCGGCCTCGGGATGGATGCGCAGGACGTGGAAGTCGCGTCCCCCGTCCTGTTTCTTGCCCGCGTAAGAGATCTCGGCCTTGTGCCGCTCGGGGTACCAGTAGGCGAACGACCGGCGGTAGGCCTCGTTGACCTTCCCTTCGCGGGCGTCGCCGCTGTCGTCGACGTGGGCCTGGCCGGAAGGGTCCTGCTCCCAGGCTGCCTTGCCGTCGTATCCCTGGGCTCCGTTGTAGGGGCCGAGGGAGAAGGTGTCGAGATGCCGGCCGGTCCGCACGTCGTCCCAGGCGTCGATGGTGCCGGAGAGGCCGCTGGTCGCGGCCCGGGCATGGGTATGCAGGGTCCGTATGGCATCCCAGGCCTTGCCGCCCGCGGCTTCCTTCGCGCGGGCCAGGATCTCGGCCGGATCTTCAGCATGAGCCCGCGGCAGGGGGGCCGCGAGCAGAAGGATGGCGGTGAGGAGGGTTGAGGGTCTCATGGTGTTCTCTACGCGGGAGCGGGCGGGAGATTACGCTCGGCAACGCCTTGGGCCGGCTGCCCTGGGCTAGCCTGACGGAGTAGACTCCTCCCCATGCGCAGAGACACCCTGAAGCCTGTCCTGGTCGCCCTCCTTGCCCTCATCCCCTTGCCTCTGACCGCCGCGGCTCCGTCCGCCAAGGCTGCCGCGAAGCCCAAAATCGTTGCGAACCTTGAGGAGCGGCTCTACAAGTGGAAGCCGGTCGAGATGAACTTCGACTTCTCGGGGCTGTCCGCCCGCGAGAAGCAGTTGCTGGACAAGCTCGTCGAGGCCGCCCGCCAGTTCGAGAACATCTACTGGCTCCAGAGCGATCCGGAGGGGCTCGCCCTCTACAAGTCCCTGGCGGGCGCCAAGGATCAGCGCTCCCAGGATCTGCGGCGCATGCTCTGGATCAACGGCAGCCGCTACGACCTGCTGGAGGAGAACCAGCCGTTCGTGGGCAAGGAGCCGATGCAGCCCGGCCGCGCCCTCTATCCCAAGGGGATCACCCGGCAGGAGATCGAAACCTACGTGGCGGCCCACCCGGCGGAGAAGGCGGCTCTCTACGACGAGCACACCGTCGTCGTCCGCACGCCGAAGGGGCTCGCGGCCCAGGCGTACCATGCCGTCTACAAGGAGCATCTCGATGCCGCCGCCCGGGCCCTGCGCGAGGCGGCCGGCCTCTCGGACGAGCCGGCGTTCGCCAATTTCCTGCGCCTGCGGGCCGATGCTCTCCTCACGGACGACTACTACGCCAGCGACCTCGCCTGGCTCGACCTCCAGAACCCGAGGTTCGACATCATCTTCGCGCCCTACGAGACCTATCTCGACGGCCTGCTCGGCGTGAAGACCTCCTACGGCGCCGCCGTGCTGGTGCGCAACGAGTCCGAGAGCCGCAAGCTGGAGGTGTTCCAGAAGTACGTCCCCGACATTCAGGACGCCCTGCCTCTGGCCCCCGAGGACCGCCCCTCGAAGCGCGGCCGGGTGGCGCCCATGGAGGTAATGGACACCCCCTTCCGCTCCGGCGACCTGCGGCACGGCTACCAGGCGGTGGCGGACAACCTGCCGAACGACCCCCGCATCCATGAGCAGAAGGGGAGCAAGCGGATCTTCTTCAAGAACTACATGGACGCCCGGGTGAAGTACATCATCCTGCCGGTCGCCCAGCGCCTGCTGCGCGAGGACCAGGCGGCCCTGGCCACGGCCGAGGGGTATCTCTCGGACGTGATGATGCACGAGATCAGCCACGGCCTCGGGCCGGCATTCGCACGGGTGGACGGCAAGCAGGTCGACATCCGCCAGGCGATCGGGGCCACGTACTCAGGGCTGGAGGAGGCCAAGGCGGACGTCACCGGCATGTTCGGCCTCGCCTGGCTGGTGGAGCACGGCGCCCTGCCGAAGGAGCGCCTGCCGGAGTTCTACGCCTCCTACGTGGCCGGGATCTTCCGCACGGTCCGCTTCGGAACGGGCGAGGCGCACGGCCGGGCCCAGATGATGGAGCTCAACTACCTGACCGAGCAGGGGGCTATCCAGCGCGAGGAATCGGGGCGCTACCGGGTCGATCTCGCCAAGATGCCGGGAGCGGTCGCGTCTCTCGCCAAGGAGCTGCTGACCATCGAGGCGACGGGCGACCGCGCGCGGGCCGAGAGCTGGTTCCAGAAGTACGGCGCGATGCCCGCCGATCTGAAAGCCGCCATGGCGAAGATGACCGACGTGCCGGTCGACTTCGACCCGCGCCAGCCGTTTCCGGAGGGCGTGGAGTAGGGTGGGCGTTTTCACCCCTAGTCAAAAACACTCGCGAGTATTTTTGACTAGGGGTGAAATTACTGGCATCCTCCTTTCATGAGGCTGTACCATCGCTATCTGGCGGAGCAGACCGAGCGGGATCTCCAGAAGAAGATGGTCTTCGTGGCCGGCCCGCGGCAGGTCGGCAAGACGACGCTGGCCCGCAGCCTGGAGGGAGCGGAGAAGGGCTACCTGAGCTGGGACATCCCGGAGCACCGGGAGCGTATCCTCAAACGGCAGCTTCCGGTCTCTTCCCTCTGGGTCTTCGACGAGATCCACAAATACCGCCTCTGGCGTAACTACCTCAAGGGGCTCTACGACGGCAAGCCGCCAAGCCAGCGCATCCTGGTCACGGGGAGCGCCCGGCTCGACTACTACCGCTATTCGGGGGATTCCCTTCAGGGCCGGTACCATCTCCTGCACCTCCACCCGCTTTCCCTGGCGGAGATCGAAGGGAGCACGGAAGACGATCTCCGGCAGCTCCTGACGCTCGGCGGGTTCCCGGAGCCCTTCTTTGGCGGCTCCGAGGTCGAGGCGCGACGCTGGTCTCGCGAGTACCGGAACCTGCTCATCCGCGAGGAGCTGGTGAGCCTGGAGCGGGTCCAGGACCTCGGCCGTCTCGAGCTGCTGATGATCCGCCTCCCGGAGCTGGTGGGATCGCCGCTCTCCGTCAACGCCCTGCGGGAGGACCTTCAGGTCAGCCACAAGACGGTGTCGAGCTGGCTGCAGATCCTGGAGCGCCTCTTCGCCATCTTCCGTTTGCCGCCTTTCGGCAGCCCTGCCATCCGGGCCGTCAAGAAAGAGCAGAAGCACTATCACTTTGATTGGACCCTGGTGCCGGAGCTGCCTCCGCGCTTCGAGAACCTGGTGGCTTCCCACCTTCTCAAGTGGGTCCAGTACCAGCAGGACACCCAGGGACGGGACCTCGAGCTGCGCTACTTCCGGGATGTCGACGGCCGGGAGGTCGACTTCGTCGTCACCGAGCGGCGCAAGCCCATCCTGATGGTGGAGGCCAAGTGGGCGGATGTGGAGATCGACCGCAGCGTGCGTTATCTCAAGACCCGCTTCCCCGCATGCGAGGCCTGGCAGATCTCGGCTACCGGCCGCAACGACTACGTAAGCCCGGAGGGGATCCGCGTGGCGCCGGCCTCGGCGCTCCTGGCCGGGCTGGCCTGAGGCGGCGGCGATCCGTGCGAGCCGCTCATCAGCACGGCGAGGGGGCGGAGGGGCTCGATGTGCTCGCAGACGATCTTGATCATCGAGGTGATGGGCACGGAGAGGATCATGCCCCAGGGCCCCCAGAGCCAGCCCCAGAAGATCAGTGAGAGCAGGACGAGGAGCGTGCTCAGGTCCATGCTCTCGCCCATCACCCGCGGCTCGATGACGTTGCCCACGGCGAACTGGAGCGCCGCGTTGAGCAGGGCGATCAGCAGGGCCATGCCCGGCGAGAACTGAAGGAAGAGGAAGATCGCCGGCAAACCCACGGAGAGCACCGCGCCGAGGCTCGGGATGTAATGGGCGAGGAAGGTCACCAGGCCCCAGAACAGGGGGAAGTCCACCCCGAACGCCGCCAGCAGGAGGGCGACCGCGACGCCGGTCGCCAGGTTGATCACGGTCTTCATCAGCAGATACCTGCGGGTCTCCTCTTCGATGTCGCGCATGACCGTGTCGAGCCGCTCGGCGTGCTCGGCCGCGAAGGCCCGCCGGAGCTTCCGCGGGAACGCCTCGCTGCCCGAGAGCATGAAGACGAGGAAGAGCAGCACCAGGAACCCGTCGTTGAAGAAGATCAGGAACGAGCCGACCACGCCCGCCAGGACGCCGGTCAGGGACGAGACCTCCACGATCTTGTCCCAATGGATCTGCGCCTGGAGCTGGGGGAAGGAGGCGGCGAGCCATCCGGAGCCGTCCGCGAGCAGCCCTTTCAAGCGCTCCTGGTACCGCGGCATGGCCTCGGTGAACGACATGGCGCTCGAGTAGAGGACCACCGAGAAGATCACGATGGCGATCGACACCAGGATCAGCACCAGCAGGATCGCCAGGGGCGCCGGCACCCGCCGCCGGCGCAGGGCCGCGACGAGAGGCGAGAAGATCCGCGACAGGAAGACCGCCAGCACGAACGGCACCAGGACGGGCTCCAGCATGCGGAGCACGAAGCCGACGGCGATGAAGACCAGAATGCCGAGAAGGATCAGGATCAGCTTCGTGTCGCGCATGGCGGACCTCGGGGGATTCGAATTTTACCGGTCAGCGTAACACAGGCATCCCGCCTCAATCCTCGCCGTTCTCTTCGTCAGGGATATCGTCAGGAGCACTGGCAGGGACACGGGCTGGCGGCGACCGGGTGAGCCAGCCGACGACCGCCGCCTGGAGCAGGGGGACGATCAGGAGCTCGGCCCAGGCTCCGAGCCCTTGATCCACGCGCTGGAACAGCACCGCCGAGACCGCCGTCCGCGTGAGCCAGAAGGCGGCGAGGAGCGTGAGCCAGAGGGTCAGGAGACGCGTCATGGCGAATTCCTGGATGAATCTCTCACATTCGGCCAGGCTCCTGAAAGTCCAGAAACTGTCCGCTTTTCCGCGATCGGCCGCACTCTAGCGTCATACGCCGTTACCAGACAGGCCGAGGCGCGCCAATCTTGGCAGAGCCGGACTTGCCGAGACGGTCATCCGGGCCGGTCACACCAAGGAGCAAATGCATGCGAATGAAAGTGAAAGTTTGGGTTGGGTTGTTGGGAGCTTCATTGGCGTTGGGGGTGCTGGCTGCCCTGTTCTCCCCGTGGCAGATGGAGCCGGCCGGCAAGACGGCGAAGACCGGCCAGGCGAACCCTTCCGCGCTCCAGTCCGCCTATCTGGACTGGGCCGCCGACCATACGGTGCGAGGGGGGGACCGCAACGTCTTCGTCGGCCTCGGCTGGTCGAAGGGCCTGTCGCGGGAGTACAGCGGCGCCCATGGGCTGGCCAAGCTCGATTTCGTGGGCGGCTCCGCCCAGGTCGAGCTGGAGGGGTTGACGCCCGGCGAGCAGTGGGACGTCTGGCTGGTGGAGAACGCGGCCGGCGGCTCGGCCCTGCCGGAATCGAAGGACCGGATGCACCGGCTGGGCCGTTTGACCGGCGAGCCGCGCACCGCCCGTCTGGCCGCCCGGCTCGAGCCCGGCTTCTTCCAGCATTTCCAGGTTGACATGGTCGTCGTCTCGCGGGCCGGCAAGCGGCCGGAGCAGGCGGGCGTGCTCTTCGGATCCCCCGAGCTGTTCCAGAGGCTCTATACCAAGGGCCGGACGAACCCGTCGTTCGCGGCCGGCCGCCGGCCGGTCCTGGCCTCGCTCTTCGGACCCCAGCCCGCTTTCGCGACGCCGTTCGATTCGCTCGATCCGCTGGTCGCCCAGGGCGCCGACCTCTTCTTCAACGAGCAGTTCAGCGGCAACGGCCGGACCTGCGGCACCTGCCATCCGTCGCAGAACAATTTCACCATCGACCCCAAGTTCATCGCCACCCTGGCGCCGGACAACCCGCTGTTCGTGGCGGAGACCAACCCGGCCCTGGCGCAGAACTTCGAGAAGCCGCAGTTGATGCGCGCCCTGGGCCTGGTGCTCGAGAACGTGGACGGCTTCGAGAACCTGCAGACCAAGTTCGTGCTGCGGGGAGTGCCGCACACCCTCGCCATGCTCAACTCCCGGGTGCGTCAGCCCGGCTCGCCCAACCCGCCCGCCGAGCGTCTCGGCTGGGACGGCGGCGGCTCGCCCGGCGCCGGCACGATCCGCGACTTCGCGCTGGGCGCCATCAACCAGCACTTCACCAAGACGCTGACCCGTTCCGCCGGCGTCGACTTCCGCGCGCCGACCGATCAGGAGCTCGACGCCCTGGCCGCGTTCCAACTCGCCCTCGGCCGGCAGGCGGACCCCAATCTCGCGGCCATGCAGTTCACCTCGCCCGTGGTCAACCGGGGCAAGGCCATCTACATGGCGCAGGACTCGGTCGGCGGCACCGTGGCGGCCGGCAAGTGCCAGGCCTGCCATGGCAACGGCGGCTCCAACGGCCAGGAAGGCGACAACCGTAACTTCGACATCGGCACCGAGAACCTCGCCGACCATCCGGCCGACCTGATCGCACCCGGCATGCGGCCGCGGGACGGCGGCTTCGGCAAGACCCCGTTCGTCAACGGCGCCTTCGGCAACGGCCGGTTCAACGTGCCGGTGGTGATCGAGTCGGCGGACACCGGTCCGTTCTTCCACAACAACTCGGTCGATTCGATCGAGGAAGCGGTCGCCTTCTACAACAGCAAGGCCTTCAACAACTCGCCCCTGGGCGTGCAGTTCAAGGCGCAGGACACGGGCGGCATCGGCATCCAGCTCGAGGCCACCCAGGTCGAGGCCGTGGCCTCGCTGCTGCGCGTCCTCAACGCCCTGGAGAACATCCGGTCGTCCTCGGAGCTCGATCAGGCCGTGCTCGACAAGGATTTCCAGCCGGCGAGGACGCTGGCCGACCTCGCGTCGTTCGACACCGAGGACGCTTTCCAGGTTCTCGAGGAGCGGGGCCTGCACCTCGTCGCGGTGCGCAAGCTGAAGGAGGCTTTCGTGCTCGAGAAGCTCATCACCTTCACTCACAGCGGCAACAAGCGGGCGCAGCTCGTCGACAAGATCCTCGAGCTCAAGGCGGAAGCCCGGGCCGAGATCATCGTGACGCCGTAGCGGCCAGGCCGCTCTCAGGAAGCCCGACAGACCCGGCCGGCGTTCGCTCCGGCCGGGTTTTTGTTTTTGGCCCCGGACTCGCTCCCGGGGGCCGCGCGCACTCTTTCAATTGAGCCATGACTTGACAGGGAGGAATCCATGGTCCGCAAGACGCTTTCCACGCCGTTCCTGATGCTGCTCCTGGCGGCCGCGCTGGCGCTCCCGGCGCAGGCCAAGGTCACCCGCTACCTCACCGGCAACGCCGCCGACGTGGTCGTCCCGCTCGCCGGGCCCGCTCACGACTTCGGGGGCGGCGGCACCGACGTCGACGCGGCCCTCCAGTGGATCATCGACAAGGTCCGCGGCTGCACGAGCTGCGCGACGAAGGTCGACGTCGTGATCCTCCGCGCCTCCGGATCGAACGGCTACAACGACTACATCTTTGCCATGAACGGCGTCGACTCCGTCGAGACCCTGGTGATCACCAGGGCGACCGACTCGAACACCGTGGCCGTCGAGACGACGGTCAAGAACGCCGAGGTGGTCTTCTTCGCCGGCGGCGACCAGTGCGACTACGTCAAGTATTTCAAGGGCACCAAGGTCGAGACGGCCGTCGAGTCCGTCTATGCACGGGGCGGCGGCGTCGGCGGCACCAGCGCCGGGCTCGCCATCCAGGGGGACTTCAGCTACGACGGTTGCACCGGCTCCGCCCTGTCGACCGACGCCCTGGCGAACCCCTACCACGCCAGCATCAGCTTCACCTACGACTTCTTCCACTGGGCCAACCTGCAGGGCACCCTCACCGACTCCCACTTCGTGACCCGCGACCGCATGGGCCGGACCCTGGCCTTCGTGGCCCGCCAGATCAAGGACGGCAAGGGGGCCAGCGCGCTCGCCGTGGCCGTCAACGAGGCGACCTCGGTGGTGGTGGACAAGAACGGCCTGGCCACGGTGATGGGAAATGGCCCGGCCTACTTCGTGCTCGGCGACCACGCGCCGGAGGTCTGCCAGGCGGGAGTGCCGCTGACCTACTCCAACTACAAGATCTGGAAGGTGGCCGCCGGCGGCACCTTTGACCTCAAGAATCGGCCCACGACCGGCTACTACCTGCGCAGCGTCACCAATGGCGTAATCAGCGCGAATCCGTACTGACCGCTGGTAACTGCCGGGAAGTCGTTGCATAATCCGGGTCAAGAAGATTTGAATTGACTCCGTGAAAGGGGGTAACCAGCATGGGCAGAGGCAGCTATCTGCGTCTCACTATCGCCATGGCCGCGTTGCTGCTGGCGATGGCCGTTCCGGCTCTCGCGCAGTTGCAGACGGGCGACCTGTTCGGCACGGTCTCTGACGAGCAGGGGCAGGCGCTCCCGGGGGTGACGATCACCCTGACGGGCGTCGGCGCTCCGCAGGTGCAGCAGACCGACGAGCAGGGGAACTTCCGGTTCCTCAACCTGTATCCCGGAAACTACGCGGTGCAGGCGGAGCTCCAGGGCTTCTCGACGATCGACTACCCGGACATCAACGTCAGGGTCGGCGGCAAGGCCGACCTGCGGATCACCTTGAGCAGCGCCGTCACGGACACGATCACCGTCACCGGCGAGAGCCCGCTGCTGGACGAGCGCCGGCTCAACCAGGGCTCCAACGTCTCCACGGTGGAGCTCGACAAGGTGCCGACGGCCCGCGACCCCTGGTCGCTGCTCAGCCAGGCGCCCGGCGTGCTGGTGGACCGCATCAACGTCGGCGGCAACGAGAGCGGCCAGCAGTCGAGCTTCCTCGGTATGGGGTCGGGCGCGCGCGACAACACCTTCTCGATCGACGGCGTCGTCCTGACTGACATGAACGCCGTCGGCGGCTCGGCCACCTACTTCGACTTCGGCGCCTTCGAGGAGGTCCAGTTCACGGTATCGACCACGGACGTCACCATCGCCACCGCGGGCGTGACCATCAACCAGGTCACCAAGCGCGGCACGAACGAGTGGCGCGGCTCGGGCCGCTACCTGCGCACCGACGGCGACTACCAGTCCGACCCCTCCCTGCCGAACGGCAACCGGATCGACGCCGTGGAGGAGTACGGCGCCGACATCGGCGGCCCCGTCATGAAGGACCGCCTTTGGATCTGGGGCGCCTACGGCCGCAGCGACATCGGCAACCTCGTCCCCAGCTCCGCCGGGGTTCAGCTCGACCGGACCAAGCTGGAAGACCTGAATACCAAGCTGAACTTCCAGACGGGCGCGAGCAACTCGGGCGTGCTCCACTATTGGACCAACGACAAGCTCAAGTTCGGCCGCGGCGCCAGTCTGAACCGGGCGCCGGAGACGACCCTCGACCAGACCACGCCGCAGGACATCTACAAGATTGAAGATACCTGGATCGCGACCCAGGACCTCGTCTTCACCGCTCTCGCGTCGCGCGACGACGGCATCTTCACCCTGACTCCCCAGGGCGGGCTGGACGCCGACATTTTCGTCACCCCCGAGAACGTGCGGCGCGGCACCTGGCTCGACTTCAAGCAGGACGCGATCATCGACCAGGTGCGGCTGGATGCCAACTATTTCTTCAGCACCTCCTCGATCGACCACCAGCTCAAGTTCGGAGGCAGCTACCGCGACCAGGAGAACCATTCGACCACGATCTGGCCGGGCGGCAAGCTCGTCTGGGCGGGCAACCTGTTCGGCCTTGACGATGGACTGGCGGCCGTCGGCTTCCAGCGCAACCGGAGCGTGGCCATCGATTCCACCTACGAGTCAGCCTGGCTGCAGGACACCATCACCCGCGACCGCTGGACGATCAACGCCGGCCTGCGTTACGACCGGCAGACCCTCGAGAACCTGGCCAGCTCCGACGCGGGCAACCCGGAGGTTCCCGGCGTCGAGACTGGCGCGCCACCCCTGATCCCCGCGATCAGCTTCCCGGGCAACGACGCCGGCGGCTTTGAGTGGACCACGGTGTCGCCTCGCGTCGGCGTGACCTACTCGCTCGGCAAGGACCGGAAGTCCCTGCTGCGCGCCACCTTCTCGCGCTACGCCGAGCAGCTCGGCCAGCTCCCGCTGGCCAGCCGGGTCAGCCCGCTCGGCTACAGCTATGCCTACTTCTACTTCGTCGACGCCAACAACAACCTGCGCCTCGACGACGCCGAGCGCAACTCGCTCTACTTCGGCTACTCGGTGGGTATCAACGAGGAAAATCCTTCGTCCCTCTCCTCGCCCAACGTCAACGACCCGAACCTCGGGCCGGCGCTCACCGACGAGGTGACCCTCGGCTACGAGCGGGCCTTCGGCGCCAATTTCGCCGGCGGGCTCACCCTGACCGTCCGCAATATCCATGACATCCCGGAAACCCGCCTCCTGGTGCTCGACGACGCCACCGGGCAGATCCGTCAGGCGACCCGGGAAGACTACGTGGTCTCGCCGGACCTCGGCTGCACCCCGTCGTCCAACCCGGACATCGGAGCCTGTACGCTCCCCAACGGGCAGACGGTCACCCCGTTCACCGTGTACGACCTGCGGGAGGGCCTGAGCCCCACCGGCCGCTTCTACACCAACGGCGACCGCGAGCAGGATTACATGGGCGTCACGCTCTCCTTATCGCGGCGGCTCGCCAATCGCTGGAGCCTGCGCGGGCACTTCACCTTTGCCGATTGGGACTGGAAGATCGGCGACGAGTACAAGCGCTTCGACGATCCCACCGACGTGATCTCGGACGACCTGGGTTATTCAGACAACGAGGATCTGTACCTCGAGTCCGGGGGCACCGGCAAGACCAACTCGTACATCAACAGCCGCTGGAACTTCAACGTCGCGGGCCTTTACCAGATCGCGCCCGAGCGTCCCTGGGGCTTCAATGTGGGCACCAGCGTCACCGGCCGTGAAGGCTTCGCCTCGCCGCCGTTCGTCCGGGTGAGCTCGGACACCGGCCTTGGCGGTCGGAACGTTCAGCTCACGAGGAGCCTGGATGAGTACCGGACTCCGAACGTGGTCGTTTTCGATGCCCGGCTCGACAAGGACTTCGAGTTCGGCGACTTCACGCTGAACGTCGGCCTGGATGGCTTCAACCTCACCAATGAGCACTACGTGCTCCAGAGGGACCGCAACGCCTCCGCGGTGAGGAGCACCCGTTACCAGACCCTCGAGGCCTTGAGCCCGCGGGTCTTCCGCCTGGGGGCCACGCTCCGGTTCCGGTAGGGAGCAAGCGGTCCGAAGATGGAAAACGCCGGGGGCGACCCCGGCGTTTTTTTATGCTCGCCTCATGGGTTCGCGGCGTCCGAGGGGCTTGCCGTCTCGGACTTGACCGCCCGCGGGTTGGGGGGCCAGGGGATCAGCAGCCCATGGCCGACGCCCTGGGCGACCTTGGTGCCGTAGAGTCGGTCCACCAGGTGCATGGCCACATCGTAGCTCCGCGCCCCCCCCTGGGAGGTGAGCGCCTTGCCGGCGTCGACGAAGCTGACGTTGATGCGCAGGTCGACCTTGGGGAACATCTGCGCGAAGCGCTTGTAGTCGTCCGGGAAGGTCGTGGCGGGCACGCCGTCGAGCAGCCCGGCCTGGGCGAGCACGAAGGCGCCGTCGCAGAGCGAGACGACGTGCCGCGCGCCGCCGCCCACCTGACGCACCCAATCGATCAGCGCCTGGTTCTGGAGGTCCTTGTCCATGCTGCCGCTGGCGCTCGGCACCACCAGGATGTCGGCCTCCGGGGCGTTCTGGAAGCCGTAGGCGGGGGTGATCCGGATCCCCTCGAAGGTGGTGACCGGCTGGCCGTCGGGCGATACGGTGAACACCTCGATGCCCGGCTGGGCGTGGAAGCGGGTATGCTGAAACACGTCGTACGGGGCCGCGAGCTCCGTGTTGTAGACGCCGTTCACCACCAGGAAGGCCGCCCGCAGCGGCCGGTCCGCCGGCAGGTCCGGGGTGGCGAGGTCCGACGTGGCGAGGTCTGACGTGGTCAAGTCGCTGCCGACCGGCGGCGCCGGGACGGGGGTCGATTGAGGTGCGGGGGCCGCGGGGGATGCCGGAGCGGGGGCCGCCGGAGTCCGGGCCTCGCCCTCGGGCTCCGAGGGCCGGCAGCCCATGAGGACGGCGAGCAGAGCGAAAAGCGCCAGGTAGAGTTGAGAACGGTGCATGGAAAACCTCCCAGCAAGAACCCGGCCAGGAGGATCTGGGAATCCTCGGGCCGCGATGCCGCGTTGCTGTTCTTCGGACGTACAATAGAACCCGATGCGCCGAGAGGCGCGTGACAAGGAGGTGCGAAAGTGCCCTACAGCGAGCTTCTGGTCCGGCCCATGCGCGAAGAGCTGATGAGCGCCGGTGTCAAAGAGTTGCGGACGCCTGAAGAGGTGGACGCCTTCATGAACGAGAAAAACGGCACGGCGATGCTGGTGGTCAACTCCGTCTGCGGCTGCGCCGCCGGCATGGCGCGCCCCGGCGTGCGGCTGGCCCTGCAGGGGGACCGCCGTCCCGACCGCGTCGCGAGCGTGTTCGCCGGTCAGGACCTGGAGGCCACCGCCAGGGCCCGTGCCCACATGGCCGACATCCCGCCGAGCAGCCCGTCGATCGCCTTCCTTAAGGATGGCGAGCTGGTCTACTTCATGCCACGTCATCGGATCGAGGGGCGGGACGCCCACTCGGTGGCGAACGACCTGGCGCAGGTCTTCGCCGAGCATTGCGCGGTGCCGGCCAGCTAGATGGGTACCTTCCACCAGGGCAAAGGCGAGCTGCACGGCATCACCGTGGTCGTCGACACCACCGGCCCCGAAATCTTCGTGGGCCGGTGCGACGACATGGACGACCGCGGCATCTTCCTGCATGACGTGGACGTCCACCGCGACGGCGAGAACGGCCGCTCCAAGGACGACTACGTCCGCCGCGCCTCCCAGCTCGGCGTCTGGAAGAAGTACGACCACCTGATGATCCCGCGGGAGCGGATCGCGTCCGTCCGGCGCCTCGGCGAGGTCTAGCTTCCATGAGCTGGATCTTCGTCGGCGCCGTCTGCGGCGCGCTGTCCGTCATCGCCGGAGCGTTCGGCGCCCACGCCCTGGCGGCGCGATTGGGGCCCCGGGAGCTGCAGCTCTGGGAGACGGCGGCGCGCTACCTCATGTATGGCGGCCTCGCCATGGTCCTGGTCGGCCTGTTCGGGGCGCAGGGAGCGCGCCGCGGGGTGGACGCCGCCGGCTGGTGCCTGCTGGCGGGGAGCGCTATCTTCAGCGGCACCGTTTTTGGCTTGGCGCTGGGCGGCCCCCGATGGCTGGGAGCCGTCACGCCGATCGGCGGGACCTTGCTGATCGTGGGGTTCCTGATCTTCGCCTGGTCGGCCCTTCGCGGCTGACAAGGGGATGATACGATTCGCCGCCTATGGCGAACGCGATCTATCCCCTGGCCGTTCCAGTCAATGAGCCGGTCCGCTCGTACGGGCCGGGGTCCCCCGAGAAGAAATCCCTCAAGAAGCGCCTCGACGACATGCTCGCCGAGGAGATCGAGATCCCCCTCATCATCGGCGGCAAGGAAGTGCGCACCGGCGACACCGCCAAGGCCGTCTGTCCGCACGACCACAAGAAGGTGCTGGCCACCTATCACCAGGCCGGCGCCGGCGAGGTGGCCGCCGCCGCCGCCGCCGCGAAGACGGCCTGGAAGGAGTGGAGCGACACGAGTTGGGACGAGCGGGCGTCGATCCTGATCCGGGCGGCCGACCTGCTCGCCGGCCCCTGGCGCGACACCTTGAACGGCGCCACCATGCTCAACCAGTCGAAGACGGTGCTCCAGGCCGAGATCGACTCCGCCTGCGAGATGATCGACTTCTGGCGCGTCAATCCTTACTTCATGCGGGGGATCTACACGGACCAGCCGTGGTCGTCGCCCGGCACCTGGAACCGGGTGGACTACCGGCCGCTCGAGGGGTTCGTCTTCGCCGTCTCGCCCTTCAACTTCACGTCGATCGGCGGCAACCTGCCGACCGCGCCGGCCCTGATGGGCAACACGGTCCTCTGGAAGCCGGCCTCGACGGCGGTCTACTCGAACTACTTCATCATGAAGCTGCTCCAGGCGGCGGGGTTCCCGGACGGCGTCATCAACTTCCTGCCGGGCAAGGCGAGCAAGGTGGGCGACCCGGCGCTGGCGCACGCCGACCTCGCGGGCATCCACTTCACGGGCTCGACCCCGGTCTTCCAGTCGATGTGGAAGACGATCGGCGACAACGTCGCGAGCTACCGCTCCTATCCGCGGATCGTGGGCGAGACGGGTGGCAAGAACTTCGTCTTCGCCCATCCGTCGGCCAACGTCGAGGCCTACGTGGCGGCGCTGGTGCGCGGCTCCTTCGAGTACCAAGGGCAAAAGTGCTCGGCGGGCTCGCGGGCCTACGTCCCGAAGTCCCTGTGGGGGCGGGTGCAGGAGATGCTGGTCGATCAGATCAAGTCGATCGACATGGGCTCGCCGCTCGACTTCCGCAACTTCATGGCGGCGGTGATCGACGAAAACTCCTTCGACCGCATCATGGGCTACGTCGAGCATGCCCGGGAGTCGAGCGAGGCCGAGATCCTCACCGGCGGCAAGGGTGACAAGTCCGACGGCTACTTCATCGAGCCGACGGTGGTGCGCACGACCGATCCGCGGTTCAAGCTGATGCGGGAGGAGATCTTCGGGCCGGTGCTCACCGTCTACGTCTACGACGACCTGGAGCTCGCGGAGACGCTCGAGCTGGTCGACACGGCGAGCCCCTACGCCCTGACCGGCGCCGTCTTCGCCGAGGACCGCAAGGCCGTCGAGCAGCTCTCGAAGGCCCTGCGCAACGCGGCCGGCAACTTCTACGTCAACGACAAGCCGACCGGCGCCGTGGTCGGGCAGCAGCCGTTCGGCGGCGCCCGCGCCTCCGGCACCAACGACAAGGCCGGCTCGATGGTGAACCTGCTGCGCTGGACCTCCCTGCGGGCGATCAAGGAGAACTTCGTGCCGCCGGTGGAGTACCGGTACCCGCACATGGAAGAGAAGTAAGCCGGTTTAAAACGTCGGCGCCGCGGCCCCGGCTGGAGTGGGACCGCGGCGCCGGTCAAGGCTGGAAAGGACTAGCGGTCCGCGCCGCCGCCGGACTCGCCCGGGGTGCCGGTGGCGCCGGCCGACCCGGTCGCGCCCGTCGTGTTGCCGGTCGTGATGCCCGAGTTGCCGGTCGTCAACCCGGGCCCCAGGGAGGGGCTGGCGAGAGAGCCGGTGCTCCCGGTGGTGCCGGTCGCCCCCGCGGGGGACGGTCCCTCGGGCGATCCGGGCGTATGGGACTCGCGGTCCTCGCTCCGGTTTTCGTCGTGGTGGGCCATGGTTGCGCCTCCTGGTCGTCGAGCTGCTTGACATGGGCGGCGTGGCGGCGGGGCCACCGTTCCGCCACCCGGTAAAGCAGCAAGAAAAATGCCAGAAAGGCTGTCTAACCAGCGGGTTGCAGGTCAGCCAGAAGCCGTTGCCAGCCGGCCGGGTCGAGAGGCTCCTTGCCTTCGAACGCCCGGTCCGGATGCGCGAGCAGGTCGGGCGGAGGCAGCGGCTTGCCCTGGGAGTAGATCGCCTCGGACCAGTTCCTGCCGCCGTTCTTCGAGATGTAGAGATAGTAGCCGAGCCGGGGAGCGTCGGGCCGGGAATCCTCATCGAGGCGGAGGACCAGCGAGGCCTTGTCCTCGTCGTTGAGGGTGAACAGCTCGATCACGGCGCTGGGGGAGATCGTCTGGAGGGAGCCGCGGGTCCGCCACTGCCGGCCGCCGTTGGCGCTGTAGACGAACTGGAGCCCCGCACCGGCCGCCGCCCGGGTGATGCCCCAGACGCCGGTGCCGGCAACCTCCCGGCCGGCGTAGACCCACTTCGAGTTGTGCAGCGCATCGGGGAGCTGGATCAGACGCCAGCCGTCCCCGGAAGCGACGAAGACCCTGGGGTCGTACTCCTGGGCGTTGCCGCTCTGGGTGAGCACCAGCGCGGGCTTGTTGCGCTGGCTCTGGAAGGCGTATACCGGTGTCGACTGCGCGAGGGTTTCCGCCGGGAGCCCCGAGTCGTCTTGAGCGGCTCCCGCCAGGGGTCGAAGCGCCATCGCTGCCACCACGAGAGCCAGGATCAATCTCGATGGAGCCATTCTCACCTCCGTCTCAGCTCAGGAGTGGGTCTGCAAGGATTCATCATGCCATACTGGCTCCACTTTCGGTGGAGGTGGCGATGAAGATTCTCCCGGTCCTGCCCGTGGCGATCCTTCTCCTGTTGCTTGGATCATGCAAGAAAGAAGCAGCCATGAGAGAAGAGGCTCCCGATGTTTCCTCGGCGGCCGCCCCCGAGCCCTCGCGCGAGGCCACCGACGCGTCCCAGTCGAAAGCCGCGCCTGCCGCCACTCCCTCTGATACTCGGGCGCCGGCGCTCGCCCGCAAGCTGATCCGGACGGTCAACCTGCAACTGGAGGTGAAGGATACGGAGGACGCGGCGGCGCAGGTGCAGGCCCTCGCGACTCGCCTTGGAGGGTTCGTCGGGAGCTCCAACGGTCAGCGGCGGGGCGAGCTCATGTACTACAGCCTGACGCTCCGCGTGCCCGCCGAGCGCTTGGACGAGGCCCTGGCGGCCATCCGGGCCCTCGCGATCCGGGTCGACCAGGAGCAGCAGCAGGTCGACGACGTGACCGACCAGTACATCGACCTCGACGCTCGCATGCGCACCCTCGAGGCCACCGAGACCGAGCTGCGGGCCCTCCTGGCCGAGTCGCGTCAGCGGGCGCGCAAGGTCGAGGAGATCATGGCCGTCTATCAGCAGTTGATCGAGGTCCGCTCGCAGATCGAGCAGATCCGCACCCAGCTCAACTCCTTCGACAAGCTGGCGGCCCTCTCCACGATCAACCTCGAGCTGGTGCCCACCGAGGCCGCCAAACCCGTCGCCGGCGACGCCTGGCGCCCCGGCGATACGCTGCGCTCCAGCGCCCGGACCCTGGTGGGCTTTCTGCGCTGGCTGCTGGAGGCCGCCATCTTCTTCGTCGTCGTCCTCCTGCCGATCGGGCTGGTGATCGCCGCCGTCGTCATGGCCTTGCGTTGGTTCTGGCGGCGGGCAAGGGGTAGGCCGCACGCAGAACCTCCGCCAGGTGATGGGCCCGCCGTCCGGTGACCTGAGAAATCTGCTCGCGGCAACTGAAGCCGTCGGCCAGGATCAGGGTCTCCGCGCCGGCCTGGCGGACGGCGGGGAACAGGACCCGCTCGCCGCAGGCGATCGAGACGTCGTAGTGGTCGCGCTCGAAGCCGAACGCCCCGGCCATACCGCAGCAGCCGGAGTCCAGGATCTCGAAGTCCAATCCAAGCTTTCCGAGGAGAGCCCGGTCCGCCTCCATCCCCATGACCGCGTGGTGATGGCAGTGGCCCTGCACGATCGCGGTGGCCGCGATATCGCTCCGGCGCGGCGGCTCGAAGCCCTCGCGGACCAGGAATTCGGCCAGCGTGAAGGTCTGGACGGAGAGGCGCCGGGCGGCTTCATCCTCGGGGAAGAGGTTGACCAGCTCGTCGCGGAAGACGGCGACGCAGCTCGGCTCCATGCCCACCACCGGGACGCCGGCTTCGATCTCCGGCCGCAGGCTTTCGAGGATCTGCTGGAGTTGGCGGCGGGCGAGATCGAGCATGCCGAAGTCATAGAGAGGCCGGCCGCAGCAGAGGATCCGGCGGGGGATCGAGACGCGGCAGCCGGCGGCCTCCAGGACGTCGGCCGCGGCGTGGGCGATCTCCGGCTGGAAGAAGTTGGTGAAGGTGTCGGGCCAGAGGAGGACGGGCTGGCCCTTCCCTCCTGATCCGCGCCGTGCGAACCCCTCCCGAAAGGTCTGCTTCGCGAAAGCCGGGAGGCGGCGGCCGGGATGGACTCCGGCGAGCCCTTTCAGAGACCTGCCCAGGCGGCTGGCAAAACCGGGAGCGTGGGCCGCGAGCCGGGCCCACCAGTAGACCAGGCCCAGAGTGTACGCCGCCCTGGGGCGCGGCCGGCCCTGGTAGTGGTGGTGGAGAAACTCGGCCTTGTAGGTGGCCATGTCCACCCCGGCGGGGCACTCCGTGCGGCACGCCTTGCAGGCCAGGCAGAGGTCGAGGGCTTCGCGGACCTCCTCGCTGCGCCAGCCGTCCCGGATCACGCCGCCCTCCAGCATCTCGAAGAGAAGGCGCGCCCGGCCCCGGGTCGAGTGCTGCTCCTCGCGGGTCGCCATGAAGCTGGGGCACATCGTGCCGCCCCCCTCGCGGCGGCACTTGCCGACGCCGACGCAGCGGCCGGCGGCACGAACGAAGCTGCCGGCATCTCCTGGATAGCTGAAGGCGGTCTCCGGACGTTGAAGGGCCAAGCTGGGACGGAGGTCCGCGTCGAGCGGATAGGGATCGACCTTCTTGCCGGGGTTCATCCGGTTGCCGGGGTCCCAGATGGCCTTGAACTCGCGGAAGGCCTGCACCAGCTCTTCGCCGAACATGCGGGGGAGCAGCTCGCCTCTCTGCTGGCCGTCGCCATGCTCGCCGGAGAGCGAGCCGCCGTGAGCGGTCACGAGGTCCGCCGCCTCCTCGAGGAACGAGCGGTACCGGCGGACTCCCTCCGGGCTGGCCAGGTCGAAGTTGATGCGGGCGTGGAGGCAGCCCTCTCCGAAGTGGCCGTAGAGGGCGGCGCCATAGCCGTAGCGGCCCAGGAGGGCCTGCAAGTCTCGCAGGTAGGGAGCGAGCCGGTCCGGGGGCACGGCCGAGTCCTCCCAGCCGGGCCAGGCATCGCCGAGGCGGGGATCGCGGGAGGTCGTCCCCACGGCGGCCTCGCGCACCTGCCAGATCTTCGACTGCTCTTTGGGATCCTCGACGACGAGCGCCGGCCGGCCGATTGAGGCTACAAAGCGCCGCGCCTGCCCGGCCGCCTCGTCCTGGCTGCCGGCTGCAAATTCGATCAGCAGCCAGGCGCCGCCCGCGGGCAGGCGGGAGAGGGCCTCGCGGTACGAGCGGCGGGTGAACTCGTTGTCCACCAGGAAGCGGTCCATCCCTTCGAGGCCGGCGGGCCCGGCGGCCAGCACCTCCGGGACCTGCTCGGCGGCGCTGACGATGTCCTCGTATCCCAGGACCACCAGGACGCGGGCCCCGGGCGCGGGCACCAGGCGGAGCGTGGCTTCGAGGAAGGTGACGCAGGTCCCCTCGCTGCCGGCGAGGGCGCGGGCGACGTGGAAGCCCCGCTCGGGGAGGAGCTCGTCGAGGTTGAACCCCGAGACGCGGCGGGGGATGCGGGGAAAGCGCTCGCGGATGAGAGGGGCGTAGCGGTCCCGCAGGTCGCGCAACCGGCGGTAGATCTCGCCCCGCCGTCCTCCCGCGCGGACAAGACGGCCGAGCTCCGCCTCGGCGGTCCGGCCGACCCGCAGGCGCAGGCCGTCGTCGGTGAGGACCTCCAGCTCCTCGACGTTGTCGGAGGTCCGGCCGGCCGTCATCGAATGGACGCCGCAGGAGTTGTTGCCGATCATGCCGCCGAGGGTGCACCAGGCGTGGGTGGCGGGGTCGGGGCCGAAAGTGAGCCCGTGCCGCCCGGCCTCCCGGCGCAGGTCGTCGAGCACCGTGCCCGGCCGGACGCGGGCTCGCCGCCGCTCGGGGTCGATCTCCAGGATACCCTTCAGATGGCGGGAGCCGTCCACCACCACGGCCGCGTTGCAGCACTGGCCGGCGAGGCTGGTGCCGGCGCCGCGCTGGACGAGGGGGGCCCCATGCCGGCGGCAGGCGGCCACCGCCGCGATCAGATCCTCCTCGTCGAGAGGAACCACGACGCCGATGGGGACCTGCCGGTAGTTCGAGGCATCCGTCGCGTACAGGGCCCGGCTGCCGGCGTCGAAGCGCACCTCGCCGCGCACCGAGCGGCGGAGGTCGTCCTCGAGGGCAATCCCAGTCATCCGCCGGAGGTTACCGCAGGTCACGGCATATAATCCTCGCGAGGAAATCCGCCCTTGCTCCCGGCCACTCATCTCGCCATCGACCGCCGCCTCTGCGGCGAACCTCTGGAGATCGGGGCGGGCTCGGCCGTCGTGGTCTTCACCGCCCTGCCCGAGATGGCGGCGGACGACCGGGGCCTGGTCCACGGCGGGTTCGTATTCGGCCTGGCGGACTACGCCGCCATGCTGGCCGTCAACGACCCCCACGTGGTGCTGGGCGGCGCGGAGGTCCGGTTCCTGAAGCCGGTGACGGTGGGGGAGCGGCTGGTGGCCCGGGCGGCGGTGGAGGAGGCGGACGGCCGCCGGAGCCGGGTGGGGGTCGAGGTGCGGCGGGGAGAGGATGTGGTGATGTCCGGAGCGTTCGCCTGCTTCACGCTGGACCGTCACGTGCTGGACATGGGAGACCAGGGATGAACGGCGGAGACCGGATCGCGGCGGTTCTGGTGGAGCAGGGGGTCAGGTTCCTCTTCACCCTGTGCGGCGGGCACATCTCGCCGATCCTGGTAGGCTCCAAGGCGCGGGGCATCCGGGTGGTGGACGTCCGGCACGAAGTGGACGCCGTCTTCGCCGCCGACGCGGTCTTCCGGCTGACCGGCGTGCCCGGGGTGGCGGCCGTCACGGCCGGTCCCGGCGTGACCAACACCATCACCGCCGTCAAGAACGCCCAACTCGCCCAGTCGGCCGTCGTTTTCCTGGGCGGCGCCGCGGCGACCCTGCTCAAGGGGCGGGGCTCGCTCCAGGACATCGATCAGATGGCCCTCTTCGAGCCGCACGTCAAGTGGGCCGCTTCGGCGTCGGCGGTGCGCGACCTGGTGCCGATGCTGGAGAAGGCCTTCGAGGTCGCGCGTTCGGGAGTGCCCGGCCCCGTGTTCCTGGAGTGCCCGGTCGACCTTCTGTATGACCAGGAGCTCGTGCGCCAGTGGTACGGCGCGAGCTCGAAGGGGGGCGGCCTGGCGGGCGCGGGAATGCGCCTCTACCTCCAGCGCCACGCCTCGAAGCTCTTCGCGGGAGCGGACAAGCACGTTCCGGCGCCGCCCCGGCCGATCCCACCTCCCGCTCCCGACCGGGGTGATGTGCGCAAGGCCGCGGCCCGGCTGCGCAGAGCCAAGCGTCCGGTGCTGGTGCTGGGCGGGCAGGTCCTGCTCTCGTCGTCCACCCGGGACAAGGCGGAGGAGCTGGCGCGGGCCATCGACGCCATCGGCGCGCCGGTCTACCTGGCCGGCGGCGCCCGCGGGCTGCTCGGCCCCGGCCACCGGCTGCAGCTCCGGCACAAGCGGAAGGAGGCCCTGCGCGAGGCGGACCTCGTCCTGCTCGCGGGCATCCCCAACGATTTCCGGCTGGACTACGGCCGCCATATCAGCCGCAAGGCTTTTCTCGTCTCGGTCAACCGGAGCGAGGCCGATCTGAAGATGAACCGCAAGCCGGACCTCCCCGTCCCCGGCGATCCGGGTCTCCTGCTGCGCGGCCTGGCCGAGGCTCTCGCGGGCCGCGGCCAAGCCTGGACGGACTGGCTGGGAACGCTGCGTGCCCGCGATCAGGAGCGGGACCGGGAGATCGTGACGCAGGCGGCGGCCGAAGGAGAGCGGGTCAATCCCATCCACCTCTGCCGCGAGATCGACCTCGCGCTGGCGCCGGACAGCGTGATCGTGGTGGACGGCGGCGACTTCGTGGCCACCGCCGCCTACACGCTGAGCCCGCGGGGGCCGCTCGGCTGGCTCGATCCCGGCGTCTTCGGCACGCTCGGCGTGGGCGGCGGTTTCGCCCTCGGCGCCAAGCTCTGCCGGCCGGAAGCCGACGTCTGGATCCTCTACGGCGACGGCTCCGTGGCCTACAGCCTCGCCGAGTTCGACACCTTCGCCCGCCACGGCATCCCCGTGATCGCGGTGGTGGGCAACGACGCCGGCTGGACCCAGATCGCCCGCGAGCAGATCGAGGTCCTCAAGGACGACGTGGGCACGGTGCTGGCCAGGACCGACTACCACAAGGTCGCCGAGGGCTACGGCGGCCGCGGCCTCCTGCTGGAGCGGGGAGCGGACGCCCGGGCCGTGCTCGCCGAGGCCGTGCGGATCGCCCGGTCGGGATCGCCCGTGCTGGTCAACGCTCACCTGGACAAGACGGAGTTCCGCAAAGGCTCGATCTCGATGTAGCCGCCGCTTTCTGCCGCGCGCATTCCGAAGTAGACTGTACCGTCTTTCAGCGAACGTTTCCGGATTCCGGGATGCGGCGGTCGCGCCGCTACGGAACTTGACGGCTGCCCTGCTTGACGGAGTGTACGAGCGTGCATACAATAGAGGGGTATGAGTGGAGCCGCAGCAAAGCCAAGGAGAATTTCTGGAAGCATGGCGTCGATTTCGCCGAAGCGACGACCGTTCTCTCGGATGAGCACGCCCTCACGGTCGAGGACGAGAGCGCGGGCGAGAGGCGGTTCGTCACCATCGGTTCCAGCGCCACGGCACAGATCCTGTTGGTGGTCTATGCCTGGCGCGAGTTGAAGGTCCGGATCATCTCGGCGCGGAAAGCGACTCCGCGTGAGAGAACAGCCTATGAGGCCTACGAATATGAAAGACATGAAAGAGGAGTACGACTTCAGCGGCGGCGTGCGCGGCCCCGTCGAGCCGATGTCCCAGGGGAAGACCCGGATCACCATCCGGCTGGATGACGACATCCTCGAGTGGTTCCGGGCGCAGGCTCATGGCGCCGGCGGCGGCAACTATCAGACCCTCATCAACCGGGCTCTGCGGGATTACATCCAGGACCAGAAGGAGCCCCTCGAGACCACTCTCCGCCGTGTCCTGCGCGAGGAGCTCCGGACCGCGGGCCTCGAGGATGCCGCGCTGAGCGGCCGACGGGCCTGAGGGCGGCGCTTGCCTTGCGGCAGGCGCCGAAGTAGCCTGCTCACCTCTTGGCAGACCTTCGAGATCGCAGGAGGATCGTCCTCGCGGCGCTCCTCCCCTTTCTGACCGGGGCGGTGCTTCGCCTCTGGAGCCTGCCCGCTCAGGTGCTCGGCGGCGACGAGGTCCATGCCATCCGGGCGGCGGTCAACTTCCCGCTGTCCAAAATTCTGGTCACCTATCAGCAGACCGACAACTGCATCCCTCTGACGGCGGTCTACAAGCTGCTGATGGGGTGGGGCGTACCGGCCACGGAGATGGTCCTGCGGCTGCCCGTGCTGCTGTGCGGCCTCGCCGCGCTGATCGCACTGCCCACCGCCTTCGCGGCAAGGGTGAGCCGCGGCACCGTTCAGATCTACGGGTGGCTCCTGGCCATCTCGCCGGCGCTCATCCTCTACAGCCGCATCGCCCGCTCCTATATGCCGATGGTGCTTTTCGCCTTCGGGGCCGTGATGGCTTTCGAGGCGTGGTGGCGCACCCGTTCCAAGGGGGCTGGGGCTGCCTACGTGGTGCTGGGGGCCCTGGCGGTGTGGTTCCACCTCGGGGCGGGACCGATCGTCGCGGCGCCGTTCCTCTTCGCCGCGGGCGACACCCTCGTGCGGAGAAAAGATTTCGGGAGAGATCTGCGGGATCTTTTCCTGCTGGGGCTGGCGCTCTGCGCCGCCTTCGCGCTTTTCCTGGTGCCGGCGCGCCAGTCGCTCCTCGCGCTCCTCGCGAGCAAGAGGGCGGAGCAGGGGGTCCCCTGGAGCGAGGTCCTGCCGGGCCTCCTGCGGCTCGAGGCGGGCACGTCCGCGGGTTGGCTGGCGGCGCTCTTCTGGGCGGTCGCCGTGGCCGGGCTCATCCTGCTGCTGCGGCGGGACCGGCGGCTGGGGCTCTATACGCTGACCGTAGCGGGCGGGCACGTCGCGGGCCTGCTGATCCTCTCGCCCGTGGGGCTCGCGAGCCCGATCATTTTCGGCCGCTATCTCCTGCCCATCCTCCCCTTCGTCCTGCTCTGGGTTGCGGCGGCGTTCGGCTTTCCGGGGCTGGCATGGAGAGTGGCTGCCGCCGTATTCGTCTTCGCGCTCGCCGCGATGGGGCCGTTCGCGGACCCCGCCGTCCGCCGGACCTCGTTCCTGCACCACAACGACTTCATGAGCTTCTACAAGCCGCGCCGGCAGGTGCCGGCCGAGGCCTTGCGGGGTTTCTACCGGCAACTGCGGGGAGAGACGGTCCTCGAGTATCCCTGGATCTTCGTCTGGGATTCGAACCGCACCTTCTACCTCTACCAGGAGGCCCACCGTGGACGGGTCCTGGTGTCGACGCCCCAGCGCATCCTCTTCCGGCCGCCTCTCGCCTTGCGCAACGCCGTGCCGCCTGAGCCCGAGGCGTTCTGCCGCAGCGGGGCCCGCTACCTGATCGTCCACCGTAACGTGGCGCGGGAGGAGGACCGGCTGGCGCCCGGTGGGCGGATCTCCGACTTCGAGGTCTCCCAGCCGCTCCGGCGGATGCTCCGGGAAGGGGCAGCCAGGCTCGCCCGCGACCTCGCGCGCCGGTGGGGCGATCCGATCTACTCCGACCGGTTGCTGCGTGTCTGGGACCTGACGGCGGTCTGTGGCGGCGGCACCCAGAGCGCGGCCCCGGCGGCCAGCCCGAGCGCCGCGACGGCGAGCCCCGCGGCGAAGCTCCCGGGCCGGTAGAGCAGGTCGAGCCGCGCTTCTCCCCTGGGCAGCCAGGCGGCGAAGAAGGGGCCGTTGGCCAGGATCGTCGGCTGCCGCTTCCCGTCGACCAGCAGCTTCCAATTGCCGTCCTGGTAGATGCTGCTGGCGAGCAGCCGGGGCTCGGCCAGGCGGACCCGTGCCCGCAGCCAAGCCGGCTGGATCGCCCCGAGATCCAGGGAAGTCTCATCGTCAGGCGGGGGGGCAGGCAGGAAGAGGATCGTGCGGGCCTCGCGGTTCTGATAGATCCAGACCCCGCCCCGGCGGGAGACCAGCCGGTAGGGCTTCGGCAGGAATTCCCGCGGCGGCGTCATCAGGAAGCGTACCGCGAGCAGGCTGTAGAGGGGGTCCTCGGGCGCGAAGAAGCCATCCGTGGCCCGCCCTGGAAAAGCGTTGATCCGGCGGATCGCTTCCTGGTAGGCCGCGGGCTTGGCGGGGTTCGAGCTGCGCGGGTCCGCGAACCCGTAGACGGAGGCGAAGTTCGGGCGCAACGCCGGCCCCAGCCCGGCGACCCGGTGCCAGGGATCGAGCCGCTTCTGCAGGAAGGCGATGGGCGGCGTCACGGGATAGTAGAGGTCGGCGGTGACGGGCGGGTGGGCCGGAGCATGGAACGCCAGCAGCTCGATGGCCACCACGAGTGCCAGAACCCAGCCCCCGACTGCCGGAAGCCGCCTGGCCATGAGCAGAACGGCGGCCGCCAGCGCCGCGAGCTGAAGGGCGAGCGATCCAAACCGCAGCGTGGCGAAGGCCCCGGGCTCCGGGCCGGGGTGGGCGAGGTAGGCCCAGGTGATCAGGCCGGCCAGGACCGCCGCGGCCGGCACCAGGCCGCGCCAGCGCACCTCCCCCTGCCACCAGCGCTCCCATGCGCAGGCCGCTGCGTAGACCACGCAGAAGCCGAGCAGCAGGGCGACCCGGCTGTGGAAGTTCAGGGAGTGGCGGAGGATCGGGACGAGCTCGAAGCTCCGCACGAGCCACGCGGGGCGAGCCAGGATCACCAGGCAGATCAGGGCCGTGCCCTGCATCAGCCGCTCCTGGGGGAGCCGGCGCCCCGCCACGAGCGGCCAGGCGCCCACGAGAGCGGCGAGCAGGGCCGCCGTGCCGGCGAAGCCGGCGGCGTCCTCGACGATGTTGCGGTCTCCCCAGAAGCCGCCGAACCGGTTGTTGCCGAAGGCGTTAGGCGCGGCGTTCGGCAGCAGGCGGGCCACGATGCCATGCTGCCGGGGGCTTTTTTCAGGAGCCGTAGCGCCGATCTCCGCGCCGGCCTGGAGGCGCTCGCGCCGTCCCTCGAGGAGAGAGACGCGCAGGCTCTTGGGAAGGTACTCGACCGCGGGCAGCGCCACCGGCGCGGCGAGCGCGGCGCCGATGGCGGCGGCCACGGCCCAGGACCGGATCAGAGCCAGCCGCCGTCCCGTGGGCCGGGAGAGCAGGCGCGAGAGGGCGAAGGCTGCCGCCAGGAGGGAGACGTGCAGCCCGGTCTCGGGGTGGCCGACGAGCAGCACGCCCGCGGTGGCGAGGGCGAGGAGCACGCCGTCGCGCCGCGCCCCGCGCTGGTCCACCAGGGTCAAGCCATAGAGCAGGATCGGCAGGAAGGTCGCGGAGCCGGAGAGGGGCCAGCCGAGCCAGAGCTGGAGGAAGCCGCCGAGCCCGTAGGCGAAGCTGCCCGCCAGAGCGGGGATCTCCGAGATCCCCTGGCGCCGCAGCAGCAGCCAGGTGAAGGCCAGGGGCAGCAGCACCCGCAGCGCCGCGGTCACTCCGAAGCCCGTGGCCACGGGGAAGGGGAGGGCCAGCCAGACCAGGGGCTGGAACGCCTGCGACTGCGGATTGGCGAGCAGCGGCTCGCCGGCGCCGGACAGGGCGTTCCAGAGCGGCCATTCCCCGGCGGCGTAGGCCTCGCGCACCCGCACCAGCCACGGGGCGATCTGGAGGACGAGGTCGCTCTGCAGCAGGTTGCCCGGCGGCTCACCCTTCACCAGCCCGATAAAGGGAGGGATCCGGGTCAGATAGCCGAGCGGCAGCATCACCCGGCCGGCGAAGAGCTCCGCCCCGAGCATCACGGCGAGCACGATGCCCCAGGCCGCCCAGCACCGGGCGGGGACGGGATCGAACCAGCGGCGGAGGGTCCAGGCCAGCAGAGCCGCCAGAGCGAGGACCCAGAGGCCGGGGAGTATGGCGATCAGCCAGTTCATCAGGAGACCTCGGGAGGAGAGGTACAATAATGCTGTTTTCCTGACTCAGCGTATCCGATGGGAGGCCCTATGCGTCGTTCCACCGCGTTTCGTTCCGTCGCTCTGGCGACTCTGCTCCTGGTCAGCGCGTCCTGCGTCACGACGCAACTGCCGCCGATCTCGAGCCAGGGGAGCACCTTCAAGCCGCTCCCGGACGAGGAGGCTCTCTGGGAGCAGTCCCGCGACGAGGAAAAGAAGCTTCTGGAGAAGGTCGACCTGTACCAGGACCCGCTCCTCGACGCCTACCTGGAGAAGGTCGTCGCGGGGCTCAATCCCGCCGGCATGGCGGCCAACCCGGCCATCCGCTACAAGGTCCGGGTCGTCGAGGATCCGACCTTGAACGCCTTCGCCTACCCGCACGGCTCGATCTACGTCCACACGGGCCTGCTCGCCCGCATCGAGAACGAGGACGAGCTCGCGACGGTGCTCGGCCATGAGATGACCCATGTCGAGAACCGGCACATGCTGCGCTACCACCGCGCCGCCCACAACAAGCAGGTCGGCCTCTCGGTCGCCGCCGTGGCCGCCTCGGTGGTCCTCGCGGCCGCCGAGATCGACGCTCTGGACCACGGCGACTGGGGCAAGGCGGCCGTGATCGACATGATGGGCGATCTGATCGTGGGCCTCGGCCTGCAGCTCGCCTTCCTGGCCTCGGTCAACGGCTACGGCCGCGGGCTCGAGCTCGAGGCAGACGAGGGCGGCTTCAGGAAGATAGCCGCATCCGGCTACGACCTGCAGCAGGCGCCGAAGGTCTACGAGGCGCTTCTGAACGACCACGGCGAGAAGAAGAAGGTCGAAGCCTTTTTCTTCGGCAGCCATCCCCGGCTCAGCGAGCGGGTCCAGAACACCAGGGCGTACCTTGCCAAGCACGCCGGCGACGCCAATCCGGCCGGCGAGGTCGCCCGGCAGGAGCGGGAGGAGGCGTTCACCCGCCGCGTCCGGCCGGTCGTGCGCGACGACGCCGGCCTGAACATCCGGATGGGGAGGTTGGCGCTGGCCGAGGGCCAGCTCGAGAAGGTCCAGGGTTGGATGCCCAAGGATCCCGAGACCCACTTCCTCAGAGGGCGTCTCCAGCTCGCCCAGGCCGGCGACCCCGAGAAGAGCCGGGAGGACCAGCGCCGCCTCCGCGGCGAGGCCGAGGATTCCTTCCGGAAGGCGACCGAGCTGGACCCGGGCCGTCCCACTCCCCACCGCGAGCTGGGGCTCCTGCTCTACGAGAGCAAGAAGCTCGGCGAAGCCTGCGTCCAGTTCAAGCGGTACACGAAGCTCGCCCCGAATGCTGACGACACGGAGGTCATCCGCGACTACGTCGTGGAGATGGAGCGGGACGGGAAGTGCCACTGAGGAGAGAGCCGGGGAGCGGCCGTCCGTTAAAGAAGCTCGGGATGGTTGACCGAGAACCAGCGGCGTACCTCCGCGTCGACTTCTCGGGCCAGTGCGATCATCTCTCGGGCTTCCTGCTCGGAAACGGCTCCCGCGCGTTCGTAACCTCCAAGGTTCCGTTTCTTTCGAAACAGGTCCAGCCGGCTGATGAGGCTTCCGGGTGAGCCCAGGGTATGAGCGAGCGACTGGATGACCCGGTAGTGATGGGCCTCTCTCGTGGCGCGGTATCCGCAAGCCCCAAGAGCCGCCGTAGCCGCCTGGAGGGCAGCGTTGTGGGCGATGCTCAGCCGCCAATCGGGGCTCAAGGCTTCGAGCTCCGAATCAGCGAGGTCACGCTCGATGACGGCGAAGAGGTCCTGGATCTCCCCTTGCGTCGCCTGGTGCTCCGTCAGCCACCCGAATTTGTGCCAGTCCTTCAAGCTCACGCAGGTCTCCCATCAGAAGCACCGTCGGTCCTCCGAAGACCGAGATCAGGAAATGATGGCCTTGCGCAAGTTTGTCACGTAACTCGGCAACAGGATAGACAACCGGGTTCACCTCCCGGCCGATCTGGTTCTGGACAGGGCTGAGCGCTTCGACGAGCTCCGCGAGACTGACCACCCCGATCACGAAAAGATCGATGTCGCTCGCGGCGTTTTCCTTGCCTGCCGCCACGGAGCCGAAGAGAAAGGCCAGGGAGATCCGGTCCGCAAGCGGTCGGAGCGCCTCTCGCAACGCTTCCGAGACCCCGGAGGTCTTGAGCACCAGTCCTCGGAGGTCCGGATAGATCGGGCAGTCCGGGTTAGCCCGGAAATACTTCTGCTGTCCCTCGCGGGAGCCGGTGACGATCCCCATGCTCTCCAAGCGCGAGAGCTCACGGCTGAGATTCGTGGGATCCTCTTGGAGGATTGCTGCCAACTGGCGCACGAAGTACCGCTCTCCGGGATGCAAGAGCAGCCAACCCAGAAGCCTGGCCCGCAGCCGTGAGCCCAGCAACTGCTCCAGGATAGATGGGGTCGTAGTAGTATTTACCACGCTTGTAGTATATAGCACTGCGGTCCACGACGCCCTCGGCCCCTCTGCTAGAGTCTCCCGTGCCTCGACTCATGACCCAGTGATCCTGATCCGGGAGATCCTGATGCCCAAACGACTCTACGTTCTCGCCTTGCTCGGCCTTGCCCTCGCCGCCGCCGCCGTGGCGCAGCCCCATCCGTTCACGGCCCGGGACATGGTCACCATGGAGCGGATCTCGGAGCCCCAGCCCTCGCCACAGGGAGACCGGGTGGTTTTCGTCGTCCGCGCCACGGATATGGATGCCAACAGGGGGCGGACCGACCTCTGGATGGTCAAACCGGACGGCTCCGGCCTGACCCGCCTGACCAGCGATCCGGCCTCGGACAACAACCCGCGCTGGGCACCGGACGGCCAGAGCGTCTACTTCCTGTCGACCCGCTCCGGGTCCAGCCAAGTCTGGCGGCTGCCCGCCGCGGGCGGCGACGCCGTTCAGGTGACCAAGCTGCCGCTCGACGTGTCGAGCCTGACCCTGTCGCCGGACGGCTCGCGGCTCGCCTTCAGCCTGGAGGTCTTCGCCGATTGCCCGACCGTCGCCTGCACCCGGGAGCGGCTGGACCAGAAGGAGAAGGGGAAGACCTCGGGGCAGCTCTACCAGGGCGATGCCGGCTTCTTCCGCCACTGGGACACCTGGTCGGAGGGACGCCGCAATCATCTGTTCGTGATGCCCGCCGCCGGCGGCGAGCCCGTCGACCTGACGCGCGGCATGAACGCTGACGTTCCGTCCAGGCCTTTCGGCGGCACCGAGGAATTCACCTTCTCCCCCGACGGCCGGACGGTGGTCTTCTCGGCGCGCGACGCTGGCCGCGAGGAGCCGTGGTCCACGGACTTCGATCTCTACCAGGTGCCGGTGGACGGCTCCCAGCCGCCCCGCAACCTGACCGACGCCAATCCCGCCTGGGACACCCAACCCGCTTTCTCGCCGGACGGCAAGACGCTCGCCTACCTCTTCATGTCCCGTCCGGGCTTCGAGGCCGACCGCTTCCGTATCCGGCTGCGCGACCTCGCTTCCGGCCGCGAGCGGGTGCTGGCCGAGGAGTGGGACCGCTCGGCCGAGGGCCTGATCTTCTCGCCCGACGGCCGCACCCTCTACACCACGGCCACCGACGTGGGGCAGACGCCCCTGTTCGCCATCGACGTGGCGACGGGCAGGGTGACGAAGCTGGTGGGCGATGGTCACGTCCGCGAGCCGCAGCTGGCGGGCGACCGCTTCGTCTTCGGCCGCGACACCCTGCGCTCGCCCGTCGAGCTCCACACCGCGCGGCGCGACGGCTCGGGCGTGACCCAGATCACCCGCGTGAACCAGGAGCGGCTCGCGGCGGCGCTGATGGGGGAGACCGAGCAGTTTTCCTTCAAAGGAGCGAACGGCGACACGGTCTACGGCTGGCTCACCCGGCCCGCCGGCTTCCAGCCGGGCCAGAAATATCCGCTCGCCTTCATCATCCACGGCGGGCCCCAGGGCTCCTCCAGCAACGAGTTCCACTACCGCTGGAACCCGCAGGTCTACGCCGGAGCGGGCTACGCCGTGGTGCAGATCGACTTCCACGGCTCGACCGGCTACGGGCAGGCCTTCACGGACGCCATCCGCATGGACTGGGGCGGCAAGCCGCTGGTCGACCTCCAGAAAGGGCTGGAGGCGGCCCTCCAGCGCAATCCCTGGATCGACGGCGGCCGCGTCTGCGCCCTCGGCGCCTCCTATGGCGGCTACATGACCAACTGGATCGCCGGCAACTGGCCCGACCGCTTCCAGTGCCTGGTCACCCACGACGGCGTCTTCGATCAGCGGATGATGTACTACGGCACCGAGGAGCTCTGGTTCCCCGAATGGGAGCACGGCGGACCCTACTGGCAGAACCCCGCGGGCTACGAGAAGCACAATCCGGCACAGTTCGTCGACCGCTGGAAGACGCCGATGCTGGTGGTCCACGGCGGCCTCGACTACCGGATCCCGGTGGACCAGGGGATCGCCGCCTTCAACGTCCTCCAGCGCCGGGGAATCCCCAGCCAGTTCCTCCATTTCCCCGACGAGAACCATTGGGTTCTGAAGCCCGCGAACAGCCTCCTCTGGCACGAAACCGTGCTCGCCTGGCTGGACCGCTGGCTGAAGCCCGGCACCTCTTCCTCTTCTAAATAGACTGTTTCCTGAAGGTCTGCGGGCGGCCCCTTGCGGCCGCCCGTTTTGGACGCTTCTTCCTTGAGCATTGTGGCGAGGGTTCTCTGAAACCCCCTGAAAACGGGCTTTTCAAAAAAAGTTCGAGATTTTTGTCCCGAAAAGGGCCTCAGCGGAAACGAAGGTATTAGAGGCGAAATGGTTGAGCTATCCTGGTCACTCGGAGTAGGAGGAGGGTCGACCCATCGCCGGCATCAGAAGGAGGAAGACGAGCCATGCTTCACGTCACCACCATGCCCATGCCTGGCGCCCTGCGACTGAGAGCCCTGCACCCCTTGATCGAGGGGGACGGCTCGTGCAGCCTGATCTACGACCTGGAGCGCGCGGCGGTGGTGGAAGTGCCGGAGGAGCTGCAGTTCCACGTCGCCCCCGCGCTGGAGACGGGTGACCTCGACGAGGCTCTGCTCGGCTGGCTCGTCAACGAGGACCTGCTCACCAGCGAGGGCGGGATCGGCTGGAGCGGCACTGCCGCCGGTGGTCAGGAGACGGCCGGCTGGTGGAATCCCGGCGCCCTCTACCGGATCGACGACCAGCTCCACGCCCGCATCGACCAGGCGAGGGAGGAGGCCGCCCTCGACGTCGTCGGGTTCGTGTTCAAGCAGAGCTTCGGCAACAGCCGCGTCAAGCTCCACCTGAACTGGGGCGGCTCGTTCCCGGGCAACGGCCTGCTCGAGCGGATCGTCGTCGAGTCCTCCCGTCTGGGCGGGCTTCTGCAACAGGAGATCTCCTTCGAGCTGACGCTCGATGCCGGTGAAGTGACGCCCGCCCGGGCTGACTTCCTCGCCGGCTATTCGTTCCAGGTGCGCCTGCGCTGCGGCAGCTATCCGGCCCCCGTCGACGGCTTCTACGCCGACCGCAGCGCCCGGGTCGATCGCTTTGCCGGGGGAGACCGCTGGAGTGCCGAGCCGGCCGTGCGGCTCCTGCTGGATCGCCTGGGCGACCGGCTGACCGTGCACAGCACGCTGGGACGGGGCCGCCTCCTCGACCTTTGGGAATGGGCGAAGAGGCTCGGCATCCGGCACCTGGACGCGACCCTGCTCGAGGACGACGTGGCGCAACCGGGACGCCAGCGGGAGGTGCGGAACGACCTGCTGGCCGTCTGTGACGAGATGGCCGACGAGCTCGCCGCTCAGCGCCTGCCGGTCGACTTCAAGCCGCTGACCCGGATCGTCGACCGCCTGATGCACAGCGAGCCCCTGGACCAGGCCTACGCCGAGCGCGGCAGCTTCGCGGGACTGATGCCGATGGCCGACATCTATCCCCGCTCCGTGCTCGACAGCCTCGACCTGCGGCTGCCGGACCTCGCCAGCGCCGCGGCGCCGGTGAGGCAGGCCGGGCTGGAAGGCGACGAGGAAGATTTCCCCTGCCAGGGATGCTGGGCCCGGCACGTCTGCAGCCACAGCACCTTCGTGACCTCGGCGCCCGACGAGGAGCCGCACGAGATCTCGGAGGAGCGCTGCTCGCTCTGGCGGACGGAGGTCGAGGTGGCCCTCCGTTTCTACCACCGCCTGGCCCACACGGATCCGATGCAGGTCCGCCAGTTCTTCGACGACTCTTCGCGCGAGCCCGCCCCCGGGCCGGGGCCCCGCGAGGACTTTGGACACCTGAGGATGCCGTTTTGAGCCCCGTTCCCCACGGCGGCTCCGGCTCCTTGTAAGATCTCCCCTCGGGTCGAGGCGTCCCCCTCCGGTTCGCCTCGACCCACCCTTTTTCCCTCCTCCATGCCTTCGAACGCCTGGCACCGCTTCCGCTATACCCTCTGGGCGCCCCACTACGACCGGGTGACGAAGTTCCACCGCGAGCGCCGGCATTCGATCGCCCTGCTCGAGCTGCGGCCCGGCGAGCGGCTGGTGATCATCGGCTGCGGCACCGGGGCTGACCTGCCGCTCCTCCCCGGGGGGATCCAGGTGCTGGCGGCCGATCTGACTCCCGCCATGCTGCGGCAGGCGATGGCCCATGCCCGCCCCGGGATCGAGTTTCGGGTGCTGGACGGCATGGCCCTCGACCTGCCGGACGGCTCCCATGACGCGGCCATCCTCCACATGGTCCTGGAGGTGATCCCCGACCCCGCCCGCTGCCTCAGGGAAGCGGCGCGGGTGCTCCGCCCCGGCGGGCGGCTGGCGGTCTTCGACAAGTTCCTGCCCGACGAGGACCGTCCGGGTCTCCTCCGGCGGGCCGGTCTCGCTCTCCTCGACTTCGTCTTCACCAGCACGAACCGGCGGATGGGGGAGATCCTGGCCCGCTCGGGAGCGCCCTTCGTGGTCGAGCGCGACGAGCCGTCCGTCGGCTCCTACCGCCACCTGATCCTGCGCCGCTCGTAGGCCCTATAGCCATGTAGGATATCGAGATGGAAAATGACACTCGGTTCCGGGGCGCGGGAGGGACTCCGGGCGGCCTCGGGGAGTTCCTGATCGGCTTCGCCATGGCCGTCGCTGGCGGCTACCTGCTGACTCAGCAGGTCACGGTCACCAGCGGCTACTGGTATCTCTGGGGGCACAATGCCTTCGGCCTGTCCCTGGTGCCGCTCCTCTTCGGCGTCTTCCTGCTGTTCTTCAACGGCCGGTCGAAGGTCGGCTGGCTCCTGTTGATCGCGGGAGCGGTGATCGTCCTCACCGGCATCCTGATGAACCTCGAGATCTACTTCCGGAGCACCAGCCTGTTCAATACGCTCCTGATGCTGGTGCTGCTCTTCGGGGGCCTCGGCCTGATCGCCCGTTCGATTCGATCTCACTGAGCTGCCCTCACCAGAGCAGCATGGCCGCCGCCGCCAGGCCGGGGATGCGCCCGAGGGCCAGCCCGACGTAGGTGAGGACGAAGAGGATCAGGGGCAGGAGCGGGGGAGAGCTCATGGGGCGGCGATTATCTCCTGCGATGAGATGCGATCGCCGCCCCTTTTGCGGCCGGTGCTAGGGAGCGTTCGCCCCCTTGAGGTGCTTGTCGAGGAATTCCAGGGTGGCCTGGTAGGCCTTCTCCTGGGTCTCCTTGCGCGCGAAGCCGTGGCCCTCGTTGGGGAAGAGCATGTACTCGACGGGAATCCCCTTCTTGCGGACGGCGGCGACGATCTCGTCCGACTCGGCCTTCAGCACGCGGGGATCGTTCTCGCCCTGGAGCACGATGAGCGGGCGCTCGATCTTGTCGGCGTGGAAGAGGGGAGAGATCTTGCGCAGGTATTCGGAGTCGGCCTTCGGATCGCCCAGCTCCTTGTAGAGCGAGTCGCGGGTCGGCCCCCACCAGGCGGGGATGCTCTCGAGCGTGCGCAGCCAGTTGGAGACGCCGAAGAGGTCCACGCCGACGGCGAACTCCTGCGGCCGGAAGGCCAGGGCGGCGAGCACCATGTAGCCGCCGTAGCTGCCGCCCACGATGCCGATCCGCTTGCCGTCCACCCAGCCGGTGTCGGTCAGCATCTTCTTGCTGGCGATGCAGTCGCCGAGGTCGGCGTCGCCGTGCTTGCGGTCGTCCATGCTGAAGAAGGTCTTGCCGTAGCCGCTGCTGCCCCGGTTGTTGATGGCGTAGACGGCGTAGCCGTGGTTGACCAGGAACTGGATGAAGCCGCTGTAGCCGACCCGCGACTGGCCGCCTGGGCCGCCGTGCACCCATACCAGGGCCGGCGCCTTGCTCTCGGGGGAAGCCTGGATGGGCTGGTAGAGCAGGCCGGGGATCTCGACGCCGTCGTAGGACTTGAACCGCACCACCTGGCCCTCGACGAGGTCCTTAGCGTCGATGGCCGGATTGAGGGCCTTGGTGATCTGCCGCACCTTGCCGGTCTTGATGTCGCGGATGTAGAGGTCGCGCGGCCCCGCCGCCTCGGCGTAGAAGGACATCAGGTTGCCGTCATAGGAGAAGCCCACGCCGGTGATGTCCGCCCCGGGCAGCGCGGGCAGCTCGACGGGCTTCATCCCCTCCGTCTGGAAGATGCGCAGCTCGGTCTTGGCGTCGTTGTTGATGGCGATCGTGAACCAGCGGCCGTCCCGCGAGTAGCCGCCGCCGCCGATGTCCCAGTTGGTCTTCAGCACCTCGGTCCGCTGGCCCGTCGCGAGGTCGTAGCGCATCATGTAGGAGAACTCGGACCCGGCGTCGGTCGTGTAGTAGAGGCTCTTGCCGTCGGGGCTGAAGTCCTGAGGACTATTGGACACCTCGGTGTCCGGCTTGGCGTCAGGGGTCAGGAGGGTCGTCTTGCCGGCGGTGCGGTCGTGGAGGTAGATGTCGGAATCGGTGCTCGTCTGGGTCTTGAACAGCGTGATGTAGCGGCGGTCCGGCGAGACGGTGCCGGGCAGGTAGCCGCCCTCGTTGGTGTAGAGGAGCTTGCGCTCGTAGCCGTCGAACGTCATCTCGTAAACGTCGAAGAGGCTCGGGTCGCGCTCGTTGGTGGCGAAGAAGAAGCCCTTGCCGTCCGTCGACCAGTCCATGAACTGGGCCTTCAGCTTGTCGCCTGGGGTCAGGTCCTTGACCTGGCCGTCGGGCGACTGGACGTAGATGTGGTTCTGCTCGTTGCCTCCCTGGTCGCTGGTGTAGAGGAAGCGCTCGTCCTTCGGGAAGTAGCCGAGCGCCTGGATGGCGTTGACCTTGGAGTCGGTGAGCTGAACGGGCTGGCCGCCGTCGACGGGGAAGGCGAAGACGTTGAACACCCCCGTCTGGTTGCTGCCCACCAGGATCTTCTTGTTGTCCGGCGAGAAGGATGCCCCGCCGTAGGCCGTGTTGGCGAGGAACTGGTCGATGGTGTACTGGCGCACCTGGCGGGCGCCCGGCTTGGCGGCGGCGGGAGCCTTTACCGGCTCGGCCGCGACCGCGGCGCCGGCGACGCCGGCGATGACCGCCATGAGGCTCAGGCTGGTCGAGAGGAGGCGAAAGGGAGTCTTCATCCAGGGATCTCCTTGAAAAAATTTAGATAATAACGGCATGGCGTCCGGGCCGGAACGGCGAGCCGGCTGCCGAAGGTGATACGCCTCAGGGGACCACATGTTGCCGCCAAAGGGTGCTACCCTTGAACGTCTTGAAGAAGCTCGGGAACTTTTCCGGCGCCTCCGGGGTCTATCAGAGCAGGGCGCGACTCGATTCGCCCTGGGAGGAGTCGGTGGGCGTTGCCACAGTTTATCCTACCGTTCATCACGATGTAGCCCTTGACGTCGAGCTCGTCGAACGCCATCGCTGCGGCGACATCCAGGCGTTCGACGAGGTCTACGCACGTTTCGGCGAGATGGTCTACAACCTCGCCCTGCGCCTCTCGGGAAACCGGGAGGAGGCCGCCGATCTGACCCAGGAGATCTTTCTGCGCATCTATCGCCACCTGGGGAGCTTCGGGGGGCGCTCGACCCTGAAGACCTGGGTGTTCCGCATCGCGATCAACCACTGCCGCGACCGGCTGTCGCGCCACATCCCGTCGATGCAGTCGATCGACGCCGGCTTCGAGGAGGGTGGCGTCCCGATCGCCGACCCCGGCCGCGGCCCCGAGGAGCTGGCCGTTGCCGCTGACGAAGGGCGGCGGGTCATGGCGGGCCTGGGCCGTATTCCGCAGGTTTTTCGCGAGGCCGTGGTGTTACGCGACCTGGAGGGTTTATCCTATGAGGAGATTGCTGAAGTGCTGGGGGTCCGGGTGGGTACCGTCCGCTCGCGGATCGCGCGCGGCCGGGAGCAACTCCGGCTCCTTCTGGAGAAAGAACTATGAACCGCCATCTATCCATTGAGCAGCTTTCGGCGTTTCTCGACTCCGAGCTCGGGGTTGTCGAAATGCGGCAGCTCGAAGCTCATTGCGCGGGATGCCCGGACTGCGGCGCTCGCCTCGCCTCGATGCGGCGCGTGGTCGCCGGCCTCGGCCGCGCCGACCGCGCGGTGCCGCCGCCGGCCCTGAGCCAGCAGATCCGGCGGCAGGTGATGAAGGAGATCCCGGCTCACGGGATGCGGCGGACGTTCCAGTCGCTGCGCTTCTTCCTCTTCCCGCTGGGCCCCGGCCTGCGCACCGCCTCGGCGATGGGCCTGGCCCTGGTGGTGAGCCTCTTCGCCGTCAGCCACGGCTTCGTCGGCAACGGCTTCCCGCACCACGAGCCCGGGCCGGGGCTGGAGGTCGTCACGGTCAAGGCCGGGGCGCCCTACGGCATGCTGCTGACGACCAGCGAGGTCGCCGGCCGCCAGTTCATCTGGACGGAGGCCGGCTGGGTGCAGCGGGGTCTCGAATGGGAGACGCCGGTGGCCAGCGTCGACGCCGGCAGCCCCCAGGGCCGGGAGTTGCTGACCAGGTACTCGGACCTCAAGTTCCTGCTCGCCGACGGCTCGCCGGTCGTCCTGCGCTACAACCTCGAGACGGTGGAGATCCGGAACCCCGCGCCGAACCGCATTCTCGGCTTCGAGGCGCAGCCGCATCCGAGCCAGCGCCACCACGGCCGGCTCCTCGCGGCTTAGAATTTCCTGTAGGGGCGGCCCTGCGTGGCCGCCCCTACCTATTTGTAGGGCTCGATCTTCTCGATCTTCCAGCTCTCGCCGCCCATCTCCACCGCATCCCCGACCTTCCGGCCCAGCAGAGTGACGGCGAGCTCGGACTCATAGGAGATGACGTCCTCCTCGGGCTTGCTCTCCCAGGGGCCGAGGATGGTCATCACCCGCTGGCCGCCGGTACCCGTCAATGTCAGGCGGGCGCCGATGCGCACCTCGGAGACCTCCATGCCCTCGGTGTCGATGATGCGGACGCGGTTGAGCTCGGCGTTGAGGCTGGCGGCGCGGGCGTTCAGGTATTCGTGGCGCTGGCGGGCCGACTTGTACTCGAAGTTCTCGCGCAGGTCGCCCATGGCGCGGGCTTCCTCGATGGCCTTGCGGTTGGCGGGGATGTCGACCGTCATGATCTGGTGCAGCTCGGCCCGCTTGGCGTCCACGGACTCAGGGATGGCGTAGAGCGGCTGCACGCCGCTCTCCTTGCGCAGCCCCTGGAAGCGGAGCTGGATGGCGTTGGTGAGCTGCTCGCGCTGGAAGGGCTCGAGGTTGGAGGCGCGGTGGACGGCGTCCTCCGCCTGGGCGGCCTGGTCTTCCGTGAGATGGGTGAGGAGCCGCGGCACCGTGCCGCCCGACTCGGCGAGGGCCAGCAGCCGCAGACGGTAGGAGGCGAACTCGTCGCGCGACATGCTGGAGAGGATCTGCTGCAGCAGCCGCAGGGGGTTGCGGGCCCGCAGGTCCTCGTCCACGGTCGCCCGCTCGGCGAGCCAGGTGAACGCCGCCGCGTTGCGGTGCGGCTGCGCCATCAGGCCGTCGAGGAAGCGCTCCAGCTCGCGCTGCGCTCCGTGCATCAGGCCGTCGGCGAGGAGGTCGAGGGCGCGCGGGTCGGTCTCCTTGGACATGGCGTCGCGGTAGACGACCGGCCAGTCCTCGCGGCGCTCGCGCACCATGACGTAGGCCCGTTCACGCAGGAGGCGTTCCTCGATGCCACTGAACACCTGCTGCGGATGGCTGGCGAGCAGGTTGTCCGGGGACCAGTCCACGGAGTCGTCGATCTTGGCGCCGCTGCGCTCGATGGCGAACCAGATCTCGAACGCGAGGCCGGGATCGGTGTCCATCATCTTCTCGGCGACCTCCGCGAGATTTTCCGCCATGCGGTCGCGCAGGCCCTCGTCGCGGGCGCCCTCGCGCTTGAGCCGCTCGATCTTCTTGCGCGGGTCCGCCTTCTCGAACGCCTTCCACACCGAGTCCAGGGCATGGCCGCTGCTCTCGGCCCAGCGGTAGGTCTGGCGCGCGCCGCTGCCGCTCGCCACGACGTGCGAGTGCTTGCGGGCGGCGCCCCACCAGGCGGTCCACTGCGATTCGGAGACGATCCCGGCTAGGATGTCGCGAACCTCGCCGGCCGTCAGCGGCCGGTCGTAGCTCTGGAGGGTGACGTGCAGCAGCTCGGGCGGGCTGAGCGCCTTGAGCGCCGCCGGCTGCTCGAGCTTGCGCCGCAGCACGTGCTCGGGAGCGAGCGGGCGCAGCAGCTTGGGCGCGGCCTTGAAGCCCACCGTCAGGCCGCGGATCTTCTCGAAGTCCACCTTGAAGCTCTCGAGCCCGAGGTTGGCCTCCACCACCCGGCCGACCCCCTTGCCCTCCATCGCCACCACCGTGCCGACGTCGAAGGCCAGCAGGCCCTCGAGCCGGTCGACCTTCTCCCAGATCTTGGGGACGTCGCCCGGCGCGCGGTGCAGGCCCACGGCCTCGTAGAGGGCCTTGTAGGTCGAGCGGTCGCTGTAGAGCTTGCCGAGGGTGGAGGAAACGATGGGGTGGAGCTTGTCGGCCGGGACGAAGATCCCGCCGGCGCGTTTGAGGAGCTGCAGCCGGGTCGCCCAATGTCCGGCTTCCCGGAGATGGTCGTCGAACAGCTCGAGCAGATAGCGGGCCCGCGACTCCTCACCGGTGCCGATGAGGGCGCGCGCCACGCCGATGAAGTACTCGACGTCCGAGGGATCTTTGTCGAGGCGCGCCAGCCACTCGCCCTCGATCGCCTCGAAATCGCCCTTGGACAACTGACTCTGGGTGGTTCGCGAGATCGTCATAGGAAGGAAGGAAGATACCAGATTCTATAAGCTAGCACCCATGTCGCTGGCGGCGAAAGACGATTCCGGCCTCGAACCCGAGCCCGGCTCCCTCCTGAGCCACCGTCTGCGCGAGGCGGGAGCGGAGGAGCTGGCGGTCCTGGTGGACGAGCACGCGCGGGAGCTGGAGCCCCCGGCCGTCCGCCAGGCGCTGCGCAATCCCCACTGCTCGGCCGAGGTGATCGAGCGGCTGGCCGGCGAGCAGCGGCTCCTGGCCTTCTACGAGGTGCGGCGCGACCTGACCCTGCACCCGCGCACGCCGGAGGTGCTGGCCGCCCGCTTCCTGCCCGGGCTGTACTGGCGCGACCTGATGGCGCTGGGGCTCGACCCTCGCCTGCGCCCGGCCCTGCGGCGCTCGGCGGAGGTGCTCCTGGGCGGCCGGCTGCAGCAGATGGCCGTCGGCGAGAAGATCACCGTCGCCCGCCGCGCCGGCGCCGGCGTCCTCGCGCAGCTCCGCCACGACCCCAGCCCGCGGGTGGTGGCGGCCCTGCTCGACAATCCGCGCATGACGGAGGGGATCCTGGCGCCGGTGGCCCAGAGCGCGCGGACGCCGCCGCCGATCCTGGATCTGATCGCCGCCGACCGCCGCTGGGGCGTCCGTTATCCTCTGCGTCTGGCGCTCGCCCGCAATCCGGCGACGCCGATCGAAGCGGCGTGGCGTATCCTGGGAACCTTACGCAAGCCGGACCTGAAGCCGCTGGCCGCCGACCCTCGGCTGCCGGAGCCCGTGCGGCGGCGGGCGCGCGTCTTGCTGGGGGAAGACCGGTGAGGATCGGCGCCGCGCGGGCAAGGATTTGACCCCGGGGCGGAGCGCCGCGTAGAGTTAGGAGTCGCTTGTCGAGAAACGTGTCCAGACGAGAAAGAGTTCCACCCCATAAGAACGCCGCCGCCCCGGCCGATCCCACCGGGGCTGGCTCTGGCGTCAAGCGCGCGAACCGCCAGCCTCCCTGGGAAAAGGAGGCGGGGCCGGCGGACACCGGCTCGTTCGGCGATTGGCTCCGGCGCCAGCGGGAGATGCGCGAGATCAACCTGCGCGACATCGCCGAGCGCACCAAGATCAGCTTCCGTTACCTCGAAGCCATGGAGGCGGACCGCTTCGACCTCCTGCCGGCGCCCATCTTCGCCAAGGGCTTCCTGCGCGAGTACGCCCGCTACGTGGGCCTCTCCCCGGACGACGTGGTCAATCACTACCTTTCGGTGCACCGCCCGGAGGAGCTGGCCGGCGATCTCAAGGACGACACCAAGGTGCGCAGCAAGCCGAAGCCGGTCGATCCCGGCCAGCCGCCGGTGCGGCGCAACTGGAGCTACGGCCTGGTGCTGGCCCTGGCGGGGCTGATCCTCCTGGTGCTGGTGGCCCTCGCCGCCTGGTTCGCCGACAAGCGGCACGAGGAGCCCTCGAGCTCCAACGAGGCGCCGCCCATGACCGCGCCGCCGCCCGCTCCGGCCATCCAGCCGGCGGCGGCCCAGTCGGCCGCGCCGGAGCCCACCGCGCCGCTCGAGGTCTCCCTCGATTTCACCAAGGACTGCTGGGTGGAGGCGGTGACCGACGGCAAGAACCGGTTCTCCGAGCTGCGGGTGCAGGGCGAGGCCCTCCAGCTCGAGGCCGAGCAGAGCATCCTCCTGACGCTCGGCAACGCCGGCGCCGTGGAAGTCCAGGTGAACGGCTATCCGCTCGATCTGGGCAAGCAGGAGGGGGACGTGGTGCGCGATCTCCTGATCGACCTCAATACCGTCCAGGCGCTGAAAGAAAAGAAAGAGGCGCGCTGACCTTGGCCGACAGCCAGTCCTCTCTGCTCGAGCAGGTCCGCTCGGGGAACCGTCAGCTCCAGCTTCTCGCCGCCGAGGGGATGCTCCCCCTGCCTCCCGAGGAGCTGATCCCCCTGCAGGTCGAGCTCGCTCAAGGCGACGATCTCCAGGTGGCGGAGCGTGCGCAGGAGAGCCTGCGGAAGGTCGATCCCCGGCACGCCCTGCCGTTCCTGGAGCGCCGGGCCGGCGAGCCGGTGCTCAACTGGTTCGCCGAGGAGACCAGCCATCCGGCGCTGATCGAGACGATCCTGCGCCGCCGCGACGTGCCGCGCCGCATCCTGGCCCGGCTCGCCCGGCGGCTGCCGCCCGACCTCCAGGAGCTCCTGCTCCTGCGCCAGGACGCCATCATCGAGGAGCCGGCCATCCTGGAGGCCCTGGAGGAGAACCCCCAGGTCTCCAGCTACGCCCTGCGGCGTATCGGCGAATACCGCGAGCACCTGCTGCGGAAAGAGCGCGGCGCGGCGCCCGCGCCCGGTCTCCCGGAGGAGATGGACGACGAGGAGCTCGTGGAGGCCATCGCCGTCGTCAAGGAGCTGCCCGCCGCCGGCGAGATCGACGAGAAGACGGGCCTGACCGAGGGCCAGATCCGCCAGTTGCCCGTGCCGGCCCGCCTCAAGCTCACGCGCGGCGCGGGGCGCAGCCTGCGGTCCATCCTGCTGCGCGACACCAACGCCCAGGTCGCCGTGTCGGTGATCGTCAACAACAGCCTCTCCGACCAGGAGGTCGAGCTGACGGCCGCCAACCGGTCCGTCGTCGAGGAGGTCCTGGAGACGATCGCCAAGCGGCGCGAGTGGGTGGGCAAGTACAAAATCATGAAATCCCTGGTCCAGAACCCCCGCACGCCGCTGCCGACGGCGCTGCGTTTCATTCCCAGACTGGTCACGCGGGACCTGCGGGATATCGGCCGGGACCGGAATGTTCCCGAGGCAGTGCGCTCGACAGCCTTGCGTTTGTATAGAATCAAGCAGAAATAGGACTCAACAGAGATGGCCAGGGACTTCTACGCCGTCCTCGCGGTGGCGCGCAACGCCACCGAGGACCAGATCCGCCAACGCTTCCGGGAGCTCGCCCGGACCCGCCACCCCGATCGCTTTCAGGGTGCGGAGAAGGCGCGCGCGGAGACCGAGTTCCAGGAGATCACCCAGGCGTTCAACGTGCTGGCCGACTCCGAACGGCGGCGCAAGCACGACCTGGATCTGATCCGTCCCGAGGAGTCGGTCTCGGCGTCCGACCCGCGGCAGGCCTTCCGGGCCTACCTGCAGCGGGGCGTCAAGGCGTACAAGGAGAAGAGCTGGCTGGAGGCGGCCAGCAACTTCGACCAGGCGACGCAGGCCGATCCCCAGAGCGGCCAGGCCTGGCACCACCTGGCCCAGGCGTGCAGCCAGCAGCGGACCTGGCTGACCCGGGCCGTGGCCGCCATCGAGCGCGCCTGCCAGCTCGAGCCGATGAACGTCACGTACCTGAAGCAGGCCGGCCGCATCTGCGCCCTCGCGGGGCAGACGGAACAGGCCGTCCAGTACTATCGGAAGGCGATTCAGTGGGGCGGCGACGACGCCACGGTGCGCCAGGCCCTCGACGAGCTCAACCGCGACTCTTCGTCCCCATCCCGCTGGGGACTCTTCGGAAAGACCGGATGATCGGAAAGACCGGATGATCCTGCGCGTCAAGGCCTGCGGACTCTCGGATGTCGGGCTCACCCGGGCCCACAACGAGGACTATTTCGAGATCGATCCCCTGCACAAGCTCTACGTGGTGGCCGACGGCATGGGCGGCCACAGCCACGGCGAGGTGGCGGCCCAGATCGCCGTCAACTCCATCCGCGACTTCATCGCCAAGACGTCCGACCGCGACACCACCTGGCCGTTCGGCATGGACTCGCGGCTCGAGCGCCACTCGAACCTCCTCAAGATGGCCATGCGCATGGCCCACGACCACGTCCTGCGCGCCATCAGCAAGGACGGCTCGCTCTACGGCATGGGGACGACCGTCGTCGGCATGCTGCTCTCCGGCTCCGTCGCCGCCGTCGCCCACGTGGGCGACAGCCGCGCCTACCGCCTGCGCGACGGCCGCCTCGAGCAGCTCACCCAGGACCACACCTGGGTCAACGAGCAGGTGGTGGCCGGCTTCCTCTCCAAGGAGCAGGCCCGCTCCCACCCGCTCAAGAACGTCGTCACCCGGGCGCTGGGAGGGGAGAGCGAGGTGCTGGTGGACGTGCGGGAGCTCGAGGTGCTGCCCGGCGACTCCTACCTCCTCTGCTCGGACGGCCTGACCGGCATGCTCTCCGACTCCGACATCCGCGACCGCCTCGCCTCCGGCCGCAGCCCCCACGAGATCTGCCGCACCCTGATCAACGACTCCAACGCCCGCGGCGGCATCGACAACGTCACCGTCGTGCTGCTGTCGGTCGAGGAGAACGGCGCCGCCGCGGACGACGAGGGCGAGGCGACGCGGTAGGGAGCTGTCCCCTGAAGATCGCGGTCCTGGGCGGCGGCCCCGCCGGCGGCTCGGCGGCCCTGGCCCTGGCGAGGGCCGGCGTGGAGGTCGACCTCTACCTGCCGGGCCGGCCGGGCGAGAAGCCGTGCGGCGGCGCGGTGCCCGGGCACGTGCTGCCCCGCCTCGCGGGATTCGATCCCTCGCCCCTGCCGGCCGTCGCGAGCCCCGCCGCGGTGCTCGAGAACGCCCGGGGCGGCCGGATCGCGCTGGACCTCCAAGGCATCCGCATCTTCCGGCGCCGGGACCTCGACGGCGCCCTGGCCGAGGCGGCCGTGGCCGCGGGAGCCGTGCGGCGCTCCGCCAAGGCCGAGCGCCTGGACGAGGTCCGGATCACCGCTGGAGGGGAGACGCGGAGCTACGACTGGATCGTGGGCGCGGACGGCGCCCGCGGGCTCTCGCGGCGTTCCCTTGGGATCCCATCCCGGGGAGACAGCGTCGGGCTCGGGGGTTCCCTGTCCGGGATCGAGCCGAGCCGGCTGGTCCTCGCCTTCCCCGGTCTCGGGGACTCCTACGCCTGGATCTTCCCGCGCCCCGGCGGGGCTTCGGTGGGCATCGCCTATACACCGGGCAAGCTGGCGGACGAGGCCGCCCGGGCCGTCCTCGACGCCTTCCTCGACCGCCATCTGCCGGCCGATTGGCGGGACCTCCCCGGGCCGCGCTACCGCTATCCCATCCCCGTCTTCGGTCCCTGGACTCTGGAGGGTGTGCGCCGGGCCCTGGAGCGCCGCGTGCTGCTGGTGGGCGACGCCGCGGCGCTCGCCGACCCGCTCACCCGCGAGGGCATCCGCTACGGCATGCTCTCCGGCCTCTGGGCAGCCGGCAGCCTGATCGAAGGGCGGCCGGAGACCTATGCGGACCGGCTGGAATCGGAGCTCGGCGAGGAGATGGGAAAGGCCCGCCGCGCCCGCGAAGCCTTCTTCGAGAGCCCGATGGGCCAGTGGATGGTTCCCGTTGCCCGGTTCCACCCGGGCATCCGCCGCGTCCTGGCCGACCTGCTGGCCTGCCGCCAGACCTACACGGGGCTCAAGAGGCGGCTGATCGGCGCGGCAATCGGCTATTCGGAGTAACCGTAGCTACTTGCCGTACTCGTAGCCCCGGCGGGCCTTGATCCGGAACTCGGGGTTGGTGGTCTTCACCTGGACCTCCTGGAAGCCCGACTTGCCGGCCGGCTGCCCGCTGGCGTAGCTGAGCAGGTAATAGCCGTTGTTCTCCTGCGCCACCTGGTCGAGCGGCGTCGAGAAGTTGGTGACGTTGAAGAAGTACCGGCCGCCGGTGTCGAGAGCCAGCTTGTTGAGCGAGTCGCTCAGGGTGTGCTCCACGGCGGGCGGCGTCAGGTCGATCGTGTAGGCCGCCACGTTGTTGGCGTTCAGGGCCCGGACCGTCGGCTCGAAGTAGCGCTTGTCCGGGACGTAGCTGCCGAAGGTGTTCTGCCGCCCGGGAAGCCCGAAGGTGAAGAGGAGCAGGTTCTTGCGGCCCCGGATCTCCCCGCCGGCCTCGGCGATCGCCTGCAGGGCCTCGTAGAGGGTGGCCGTCTTGTCGCGCAGGGCCGTGCCCTTGGGCAGGCCGGCCAGCAGCGAGGGACCCTTGCTGGCGTCGATGCGGGAGGGGTAGTTGCCCTCGCGGTCCTTGCTCTTGATGGCGTCGTTGATCGCGGCCACCAGGGCCTTGCGGTCGCGCGTGAAGTCCTGCTGAACCTTGAGCTTCGTGTCGTAGCTCGCTACGGCCACCCAGTCGTTGGGCAGCATCTCGCTCTCCACCCAGCCGCGGGCCCGCTTGGCGGCCTCCAGGCTCTGCGACAGCAGGCGCGGGGCCTCCTGGGCCACGTCCTTCTGGTCCTCGAAGAGGAGGATGAAGTAGCGGTCCTCGGTCGCCTGCTCGGTCTTGACGACTCCCTGGTCGAGGGTGGGCGAGGACTCGAGGAGGCGGCGGTTGCTGTAGAAGGTCACGCCGTTCAGGTCCACCGGCTTGCCGTTCTCCGTCACCACGAAGTCGTTCTTGTCGAGGCCCACGATGACGTTCCCCCTTGCGTCGGTAACCAGGACATCGAGGAGGACCTCGTTGACGTTCACCTTGCCCTCGAACTGGCCCTGGGCCGGGGGATTGTCCTGGGCGTTCTGGGAAAGAGCGGGGCGCCCGAGACCACAGAGCGCAATGAGGGCGAGAGCCGTCATTCGCATGATTCGAGACATTGGTTTCTCCTTTGCTTGGGTCCGGACTTCAGGTTCTTTTTATCGTCCGTCCTCTAGGAACAGCAAGGGATGGGCCAGGATTATTCCGGAGGGCGGAGCCCAGGGAACGTCACCCGGAAAGGACGGTGGTTGTCACTCGAGGAAACCAAAGACCGCAAGGACTGCAAGGACAGCAAAGACTGCAAGAATTCAACGTGCCTTTGATGTCCTTGCTGTCTTTGCAGTCCTTGCGGTCCTTGGTGCTCCAACTCCTATGCCGCCCCGCCCCAGCGCGCGTAGAACCCGCCCGCCTCCGCCGTGGCCCGCAGGGCGTCCGAGGGGCGGAAGCGGCCGCCGACCGAGCTCTCCAGCCGCTCCAGGGTGGCGACGACCCGGGGCAGCCCTTCCTGGTCCGCCCAGCGGCACAGGCCGCCGCGGAAGGGCGGGAAGCCGGTGCCGAAGATCAGCGACAGGTCGACCTCGCCGGCGCTGCGCACCACCCGTTCCTCCAGGCAGCGGGCGGCCTCGTTGACCATGGGCAGCACCATGCGGTCGGCGATGACGCCCGGGTCCGGGTCGTCCACCCGCGGCTGGAGCCCCAGCAGGGTGTACACGGCGGGGTCCGGCTCCTTGCGCTCGCGCCCCTCGTAGCGGTAGAAGCCCTTGCCGTTCTTGGTGCCCAGCCGCCCGCTCTCCGGCACGCGGTCGAGCCACTCGGGCACCGGCAGCCGCTCGGCGAAGGCGTCGTGCAGGATGTGGGCGACCTTGGTGGCCACGTCGATGCCCACCTCGTCCTGCAGCGTGATGGGGCCCACCGGCATGCCCCAGTCGAGCATGGCGCGGTCGAGGTCCTCGATCCGGTAGCCCTCATCGAGCAGCCAGAGGGCCTCCGTCGAGTAGAACATCAGCAGCCGGTTGACCAGGAAGCCCGGGGCGTCCTTGACCAGGACCGGCGTCTTGCCGAGCTTGCGGGTGAAGGCGAAGACGGTGTTCACGGCCGCCGGATCGCTCCCCTCGGCGGCGATCACCTCGACGAGCGGCATCTTGTGGACGGGGTTGAAGAAGTGCATCCCCACCACCCGGCCGGGGTTCGGGGTCTTCGAGCCGATGCCGGCGACCGACAGCGACGAGGTGTTGGAGGCGAGGATGGCGTCCGCCGCCACGTGCCGGGCCGTCTCGGCCATGACCTCCTGCTTGACGCCCATGTTCTCGACGATCGCCTCGATCACCAGGTCCACCGGCCGGAAGCCCGAGTAGTCGAGGGTGGGGTGGATCAGGCCCACCTTCCGCCGCGCCTCGGGCGCCGTCAGGCGGCGCCGCTCGACCTGCTTGTTGAACAGCCCCGCCGCGTGCTTCATGCCGCTCGCCAGCGCCTCCTCGCGCACGTCCTTCATGCGCACGGGCAGGTCGGCCTCGGCGGCGACGAGATGGGCGATGCCGCCGCCCATGACGCCCGCCCCCAGCACGGCGGCCGCACGCACCGGCCGCCCCTCGGCGCCGGGCAGGCCGGTCTCCTTCTTCGCCTCCTCGGTCAGCCGGAAGACGTGGATGAGGTTCTTCGCGGTCTTCGACGTGGCGAGCTCGGCCACGGCGCGGGCCTCGGCGTCGAAGCCGGCCTTGGCGCCGTCTTCGATCCCCACTCGCACGACCTCGATGGCCCGCAGGGGAGCGGGATAGTGCCCCCGCGTCGTCTCCAGGGTCTTCTTGCGCGCCTGATCGAAGAGGATCTTGCGGCCCACCGGGTTCTTCTCCAGCAGGAGCTCCTTGAGGTCGGTGCCGCCTTCGTCGCGCCGGCGCTGGCCGATCTTGGCGAGGGAGAAGTCGCGCAGATTGTCGAGGAAGCGGGCGTCCGGCAGCAGGGCGTCGATCAGCCCGAGCTTGAGGGCCTTCCGGCCGGCCACGGTCTTGCCCGTGAGGATGAGGTCCAGCGCCTCGGCGATGCCGATCAGAGGGGGCAGGCGCGTCGAGCCGCCCCAGCCGGGGAGGATGCCCAGCCGCACCTCGGGCAGTCCCATCCTGGTGTCCGCCCTGTCGCTCGCCGCCCGGTAGGTCGAGGCGAGCGAGATCTCGAGGCCGCCGCCCAGGCAGACGCCGCGGATGGCGGCCACCGTGGGGAACGGCAGCGCCGCCCAGGCCGAGAACAGCCGGTGGCCCATCCGCGAGCCGGCCTCGGCCTCGACCGGGTCGGTGACCCGGGCGATCTCCTCGACGTCGGCGCCGGCGATGAAGCTCCCCGGCTTGCCCGACAGCAGGATCAGGCAGCCGATGTCCTGGCGGGACGCGGCCTCCTCGATCACCTGCTCCAGCTCCTGGAACGCGGCGCGGGTGAAGACGTTGACCTTGCGGTCGGGCGAATCGAAGGTCAGCGTCGCCAGGCGGTCGGCGCCGGCCTCGAGGCGGAAGATGGCGGGCATGCGCCTATCCTCCCTGCTTGTCGGCCTGCGTGTAGAGCCGCTCGATGACGTCGCCGTACTTCTGGTTGATCACCCGGCGCTTGATCTTCTGCGTCGGCGTCAGCTCGCCCGTCTCGAGCGTGAACTCGTTCGGCAGGAGCTCCCAGGCGACCACCTTCTCGAAGCCGGCGAGGCCGGAGTTGACCTGCTCGACTTCCTGGGCGATCAGCGCCCGCACCTGGGGGTTGGCGACCAGCGCCTCGGGGCTCGCGTCGGCGGCCCCGCCGCGGGCGGCCCAGCCCTTGAGGGCTTCGAAGTCGGGCACCAGCAGGGCCGAGAGGAACTTCCGGCGGTCGCCGATGACCACCGCCTGGCCGATGTAGCGGCTGCTCTTGAGCGAGTTCTCGATCGGCGCCGGGGCCACGTTCTTGCCGTAGGCATTGATGATCAGCTCCTTCTTGCGGTCGGTGATCCGCAGGAAGCCCTCGGCGTCGATCTCGCCGATGTCGCCGGTGTGAAACCAGCCTTCGGGGTCGATCATCTCCGCCGTCTCCTTCTCCATGTTCCAGTAGCCCTTCATGATGTTGGGCCCCTTGGACAGGATCTCGCCGTCGGCGGCGATCATCACCTGGACGCCAGGGATCGGCTTGCCCACGGTGCCCAGCTTCACGGCCTGCTTGGTGTTCACGGAGATCACCGGCGAGGTCTCCGACAGGCCGTAGCCCTCGAAGATCGGCACCCCGGCGCCCCAGAAGAACTCGGCGAGGTCGCGCGCCAGCGGCGCGCCGCCCGAGATGGCGAACTGGAAACGTCCGCCGAACCGCTCGACGATCTTCGAGAACACCAGCTTGTCGGCGATGCCGAGCTGGAAGCCCATCAGGCCGGGCGGCTTCTGCCGCTTCAGCCGGTAGGGGAGGGCCGCGCGGCCGAGCGCCACCGCCCAGCCGAACATCTTCTGCTTGATCGGCGAGCCGCCGGCCACCCCCTCCTGCACGCGGGCGAAGAACTTCTCGTAGACGCGCGGCACGGAGACGAAGACGTGCGGCTTGACCTCCTGCATGTTCTGCACGACGGCCGCCACGGACTCGGCGTAGGCGATGCTGCAGCCGGTGATGAAGTAGCAGTAATCCACCATGCGCTCGAAGACATGGGAGAGGGGGAGGAAGGAGAGCACCGTGAACGTCTTCTCCAGGCCCAGCACCGAGAGGCCGGCCTCGACGTTCGAGCTGAGGTTCCCATGGGTCAGCATCACCCCCTTGGGGGTGCCGGTCGTGCCGCTGGTGTAGATGAAGGTCGCGAGCTCCTCCGGGCGGACGGCGCGGGCCCGCCGCTCGAAGTCCGCGGCGTCGTAGCCGGCGCCCTTCTCGAGCAGGGCGGCGAGGGTGGTCACCCGCGGATCGCTCGACTCGCCCTTGATCAGGACGTACTGCCGGACCTCCGGCAGCTCGTCGGAGTGGGAGAGGAACCCCTCCAGGTGGGTGGCCGTCTCGGCGAAGACGATCTTGGCGCCGCAATTATTGACGATATAGGAGGACTGGTCCGGCAGCAGCGTGGGGTAGATCGGCACCACCACCCCGCCGGAGCAGAGGGTGGCGAAATCGACGGTCGGCCAGTGCGGGCCGTTCTCGGACATCAGCGCCACCCGGTCTCCCGGCTGGAGACCCAATCCCAGCAACGCCTTCGACAACCTCCGGACGCGGTCCACCAGCTCCGCCGTCGACATCGGCTGGTAGGTGCCGCCCACCTTCGAGAGAAGGCAGTCCGGCTTGTTGTAGCTCGCCGCTTTGAGGAACAGCTCCGACAGGGTTGTGACCGGCATGAGGGCCCTCCCGCTTGGGTTAGGCCCGCATTCTATCCCAAGGGAGCGGAACGCTCCGCGGGACGTCAAGGCAACGGGCTGGCGGTCCGGACTGGCGCGTTTTTACCGTTCGGAGCAACCTTTCCTTGTAGGGATGGGCTCAGCCCGGCATGCCGCCGTGCCCGAGACCCGCCTCTCGAGGAGTCATCCATGTCTCGTAACCTCAGCCTGCACCGTGCTTTCGCCGTCTTCGCCCTGCTGCTGGCCCTCGTCTTCGTCAGCCTGCCCGCCCAGGCTCGGCCCGTCCGCCCCACCGTTTCGGGCGCCTCGAAGGTTACCGTTGTCGGCGAAGCGGCCTTCGCCTGGATCCGGAGCTTCTTCGCCGGCCTGTGGTCTCAAGGGACGACCAAAGAGGGGATGTCGATCGACCCGAACGGGGCGCTCAGCGAGGAAGGGACATCGATCGATCCCGACGGCCGAACCTAACGGTGCACGGGGACCGGGAATCTCCCCGGTCCCGTTTTTCTTTCAGGTGTCCCGAAATGGTGCCTTCAGGAGACTATGGTTGTTTGAGGAGACACCAAGATGAAGGATCGGGCTGGGACGGAGGAGGAAGGATTGGAAGCCGCTCACCTGTCGCTGGAGACGCTGGCGAAATGGCTTTCGGGGGTGCTGGAGCACGACGAGATGCTCCGTCTGGTAATCCCGCACTTTCTGGCGAGGTGTCCGGTTTGCCGGCAACGGCACGAGGAGATCCTCCGGCTCCAGGAGGAGGTCGGCTACTGGGACGAGCAGGTCGCCGTCATGGAAGGACGGCAGGCCCCGGAGCTCTGGGCTCGGCTGGCGGAACGCAGCTACCCGGATCAACTCCGGGCCGTCGAAGAGGACGAGGAGCTGCACGCCTGGGGACTCTGCCAACTGCTCCTCAGAAAGAGCCGGGAAGCGATCTTCGACGATCCCGTGAAGGCGGTAGAGCTGGCCAACCTGGCTCTGCGGGTCGTCCGCCATCTCAGGGCAGGCTACGACCCGAACTGGGTCAGGGACCTGCGCGCCCGGTGCTTCGCCTATCTGGGCAACGCACGCCGGGTGCTCGGAGAGTTGCGGAGCTCGGAGGACGCCTTTCTGAAGGCCGAGGCTTGCATCGCGCAGAGCATGACGGGCAACGTCGAGATCCGAGCCGAGGTCTCGGACCTGAAGAGCTCCCTTCGGCGAGCCCAGCGGCGGCTCGACGAGGCTCTCGTTCTGGTGGATGAAGCCCTTTCCTTGTATGGCGAAGCCGGAGATGCCCATGGCGTCGGCAAGTCGCTGCTCCAGAAAGCCAAGATTCTCGAGGAGAAAGGCGACCTGGCCGCTGCGATCGAGCTGCTCCGAGAGATAGATCCCGGCCGCGGGTCTCAGCTCTTTTCATATGGGCGGTTCAATCTCCTCTGCTGTCTCATCCTGGCCGACCTTCATCAGGAGGCGGCGCAGCTCCTGCCAGAGATCAAGGGGCTCCTTCAGGGGACGGAGAGGCCACTGGATCTCATTCGTCTCCGCTGGGCGGAAGGGAACATCGATCTCGGCTTCGGCAGGCTCGGTCCCGCCGAGGCCATCTTCCGGGAGGTCCAGAAGGAGTTCCTGGACCGCCACATGGGCTACGATGCGGCGCTGGTCTCGCTCGACCTCGCCCGGCTCTACGCCCAGGAAGGCTGCGTGGACGACCTGAAACGGCTCGCGGCCGAGCTGATGCCCATCTTCGAGTCGCAGGACGTGCATCGCGAAGCGATCGTCGCCCTCCTGCTGTTCCAGCGCGCCTGCGAAGAGGAACGCCTGACCGTGGATCTCGTCCGCGAGGTCGCGACGTATCTCAGGAGGGAGAGAAGAGGGAACGGCGGCTAGCAAAAGGCTTTTCGTGCCCGCTTCTCAGGAGCCCGGTTTTTTCCCGCGGAACGGCGCCCCAACCCATGAGGCCGGCGGATTTTTCGCTGGATCTCGACCGCGACCCAATGGATACGGGATTTTTCTGCTGGGTCGCGGCAGATATCCAATGGGTCGGCGGTTTTTTCTACTGGGTACGGAGTTTTTTCTACCAGAAAAACGCGAGATCCAATGGGTTGGACGCTTTTTCCAATAGGTACGGAGTTTTTTCCACCAGAAAAACGCTTTTTCCAATGGGTCGGACGATTTTTCCAATGGGTACGGAGTTTTTCCTACCAGAAAAACGCGAGATCCAGGGGTCGGACGCTTTTTCCAAGGGGTCGAGCAACCGGATCCAATGGGGCCGAGGTTTTTCTGGCGGACCGCGGCCGCGATCCGAGGTGCACCACCCTGCTGGCGTAAAATGTCGCCGCCATCCATGTGATTTGGCCCTTGACAAGGAGGGTGGTCGCGTTGGAAGATGTCCTCGGTTAGCTGTAAGTCCCTTGGGAGCGCCAGATGGCCTATGCTTTGGAAGCGCAAGTCGCTGCTGTAAGAGTCAGAAAGGAGGCTGCCGTGTACGGAGCCGTTGCCGCTTGTTCTGAGCCTCACGATGAACGCAGGAGTCTGTACGCCACGTCCGGGGCGATCTTCGCGGGTCTCGTCGGAGTGTTCCTTTTCGCCGCCCCCGGCGGAATTCTCGGCGCCCTCTTCGGCGCTCTCGCCGGCGCCGGGGCCGCCCAGACACGCCTCAAGCACGGTGCATGATCGCCTCGGCCGGGGCACCTCAGCTCAATCCTATCGCCGCACGCCTGGATCTCTGGAGCCGGGCGTGTCTGCCCTATGTGACACCCCAGATGTGCTTTCTCGCCGCGCTGGGGATGTTCGCGGTCTTCTTTACCCTCAAGGTCGTGCGCGACAAGGCCCTGCCGTCGGTCGACGACTCTCTCCGCGTCGCCCTGACGACGGTGACGCTGCTCACGGCCATGGTGGCCGTTCTGGGGCTCCTCCTGCCGACTCCGCCGGCGCCGCCGGAGATGAACGAGGGCGTCCTCCGGTCCGTGGGGCTGACCGCCGGGATCGCGCTTTCGACCTATGCCCTGAAGACCTTCGCCCAGGCGTTCTCGAACCGCTCTTGACCGCCGTGCCGTGAGGCGGTATCCTCCCCCTCCTCGCGGTTGATCCTCGGGTGTTACTCGCTCGACCGCAAACTTATCGGGGCGTAGCTCAGCTTGGTAGAGCGCACGGTTCGGGACCGTGAGGCCGGAGGTTCAAATCCTCTCGCCCCGACCATTCCCACTCCAAAATCCACGGATTCACCTATACCTGTCCGGTGGCGTCAGCCGCCCGTGAACGGGTGTATCCCTCGAGGAGAACGAGATGACCGGACGGAGATCAGCCCTGGCCGGCCTTGCCCTTTGGCTCGCGGCAGCCGTGGGCGTGGCGCAGCCGGGCAACGAGTTGCGGGATCAGGTGCGGGCCTACCGCGCGGCGCATGAGAAGGAGATCGTGGGCGAGCTGTCGGACCTGCTCTCCCTGCCCAACGTCGCCACCAAGGTGGCCGACGTCGAGCGCAACGCCGACCGCCTGACGGCGATGCTGAAGCGCCGCGGCTTCGAGGTGCGGCGGCTGTCGGCGGGGGAGGGCACGCCGCCTTCGGTCTACGGCGAGCTGCGCGTGGCCGGGGCGAAGCGGACGCTGATGTTCTACGCCCACTACGACGGCCAGCCGGTGGACCAGAAGGGGTGGGTCTCCGATCCGTTCAAGCCCGTGCTGCGCTCGGGGCCGCTGGGCGAAGGCGTGAAGGAGGTGGACCTCGCGGCCGCCAAGGTGCCGCTCGATCCGGAGTGGCGGCTCTTCGCCCGCTCGGCGAGCGACGACAAGGCGCCCATCGTGGCCATCCTGACGGCGCTCGACGCCCTGCGCGCCGCGGGCCGGCAGCCGGCGGTGAACCTCAAGCTGTTCCTGGAAGGGGAGGAGGAGCAGGGCTCGCCGCACCTGACGGAGATCCTGCGGCGCCACGCCTCCCTGCTCGGCGCCGACGCCTGGATCCTCTGCGACGGGCCCGTCCACCCGACGCGCCGCATGCAGGTGTACTACGGCGCCCGCGGGGTGGCGGGGCTGGAGCTCACGGCCTACGGGCCGGTGCGGCCGCTCCACAGCGGCCACTACGGCAACTGGGCGCCCAATCCGGCGGTGGCCCTGGCCCACCTGGTGGCGAGCCTGCGCGACGAGGAGGGGCGCATCCTGATCCCCGGTTTCTACGACGACGTCCGGCCGCTGAACGAGGCCGAGAAGCGGGCCGTCGCCGCCATGCCCGCCGTCGAGGAGGGGCTGGCGGCGGAGCTCGGCCTGGGGCGGACGGAGGGCGGCGGCGGGCGCCTCCAGGACCGGCTGATGGCGCCGGCGCTCAACGTGCGGGGGCTCCGCTCGGCCGAGGTCGGGGAGGGAGCGGCGAACGCCATCCCCACCGAAGCCCAGGTGTCGATCGACTTCCGGCTGGTGCCGGACCAGACGCCCGAGAAGGTCAAGGAGCGGGTCGAGGGCTTCCTCCGCGCCAAGGGGTGGCACCTGGTGACGGCGGCGCCGGACCGCGAGACGAGGCGGGCCCATCCGAAGCTGGCGCGGGTCTCCTGGTCGCTCGACTACCCGGCGGCCCGCACCGACATGAGCCTGCCGGCCTCGCGGGCCGTCGCCGCGGCCGTGGAGAGGGCCGTGGGCGGGCCTGTCGTCATCGTCCCATGCTGGGCGGCAGCGTGCCGATGTACCTGTTCACGGAGACCCTGAAGGCGCCGGTGATCGGCGTGCCGATCGTCAACCACGACAACAACCAGCACGGCATCAACGAGAACCTGCGGTTGAAAAATCTGTGGGACGGGATCGAGGTGTACGCGGCCCTCATGGCGGAGATCTCGTTGCCCTGAGAGAGGGTTGAAGGACCGCAGGGACTGCAAAGACTGCAAGGACGAAGACTCTCGGTTCCTTGCAGTCCTTGTCGTCCTTGCAGTCTTTGACCTTCGGCTACTGCGGCAGCGCGAAGTTGAACGTCACCACCAGCGAGTCCATGGACATGCCGGTGGTCACCGAGGTGCCGGCGACGGGGCCGGTGGCGCCGAAGAAGGGACCGGTGATCTCGTTCTCGGGGACGTGGTAATAGGCCAGGTCGAGCGTCATGTAGTCCGTCGCCTTGAAGCCCAGGCCGCCCGAGTAGTGGTCCTCGAAGATGGCGGGCGTCTCGACGGTGAAGAAGGCGCGGTCGTCCGGGATCGGGTTCTCGCTGTGGTTGTAGCCGCCGCGCAGGGCGAAGCGGTCGGTCAGCCGGTACTGCACGCCGACCTCGGCCACCATGATGTCCTCGAAGCCCAGGACGTCGCCGAAGCCCTCGGTCTTCTCATAGTTGATCCACTTGCCGTCGACCGCCACGGCCAGCCGGTCGGTGGGCGTCCAGCCGAAGCCGACGATCGCCTGGGCCGGCATGTTGAGCTGGAGCTTGACCGTGCGCGCCGTGCCGAAGTTGGGGAGGTTGGGGTTGGCGTGCGCGGAGTTCCACTCGAAGTCCTCGAACTCCATCTCCGAGCTGTAGGAGGCGCCGAGGGCGAAGGAGGGGGAGAGCTTGTAGTGCACGCCGATGCCGGCGCCGAAGCCCCAGGCGCTGTCGGTGTTGACGCTGGGGAAGAAGCAGGGGCCCTGGGGGCCCGAGCAGTCGGGAGCGGCGAAACCCGCGGGGTTGGCGGTCAGCGAGGCGCGGGCGACGTTCAGCGACAGGCCGAAGGAGAAGGCGTCGGAGAGCTGCCAGGCGAGCACCGTCGGCACCTTCAGGAGCTGGTAGTTGGAGTACACCCGGCCGAAGCCCTGGGGCTGCGGCGAGAGGATGGGGTTGCCGGCGGTCTGCGGGTAGTCGGCGCCGAAGCCGGCGAGGCCGAGGAAGCCCATGCCGGAGGCGAAGCGCGAGCCCTTCTTGTGGTACGTCCAGCCGAAGGCCGGGATCAGCGCGGTGTCGCCGCCCTCGTCGGTCTTGCCGCTGAACGTGCCCACCGGGGTGGCGACCGAGCTCGCGACGGAGTTCTTGGCCGTGTTGTACTCGGCGCTGAAGGCGAAGCGGCTGCCGTCCAACTGGGTGGCCAGCGCGGGGTTGAGCAGCAGGCCGCCGATGGTGTCGATGGGCAGCGCGACGCCGGCGCCGCCCATGGAGCTGTTGACGGCGCCGATGCCGTGCAGGTTGTGGCCGTTGCCCGCCCAGGCGGCCGGAGCGACGAGGGTGAGGGCTAGGAGCAGAGCGAAGCCTTTCCGATTCATACGATCTCCCTGAAAAACGTACGTGAAGCGGGACGCAGCTCGAATATGCCGGGGGCCACCCGGGCTGCAGCCCTTGCGCGACTGAAGAGAAAGCGAAATTATTAGGCCAATTGTATAGCCGAATTTGGCCGGGCTTTCAACCCGGACCGCCGTCAAGGGGTCCTCGGGGCCGCGCCGCGGCTTGCGGCTGGGGGGGGAATTCCCTATTCTACGGCCCACTGCTTCGTTTGAAAGCGACTGATGCGCCGGAGCTCCATGCGCCGCCTCGGAGGCTCCGCGGTGGGGCTCGCCTCATCGGGATGGCCCCTAGCGGGCAGCAGCAAAGGAGAGATCTCAGGATGGACGCAGAGTCGACCTTTCCCGCCATCAGCCCCGGGGAGCCCATGGCTTCGGTGCGCGCGGGGCGCCACACCGAGAACGCCCTGGTCGGCTGGATCTTGGTCGTCGGGCTCACGCTGGCGGGGTATCTCCTGCTGACGGCCGGCAGCTCGGCCGGCGGGCCGGGCTGGCCGCGGCACGTCTTCCTGGGGCTCGGCGCCGCCGGGGTGATCGCCTACGGCCTGTGGGTGTTTCCGTATTTCCGCCGCCTGGAGCTGCGGCTGCCCACGGGGCAGGAGCGCTGGGCGAAGCTCGAGGCCGAGCTGATCACGTCCTTCGAGCAGCTCGGGGCGGGCGACCTGGTGCGCTCGATCGAGCACACGCGGGAGCTGCCGGAGCGGCTGGCCAAGGTCTCCGAGGCGGCGAGCGGGGCGCTGTCCCATCTCGCGCAGCAGATCCAGGACAGCTCGATCGAGGTCGCCTCGGCCGCCGACGCGGTCAACGAGATCGCCTCGGAGCTGGCCTCGGGCTCCTCGCAGCAGGCGGCCTCGGTGGTGGAGATCACGGCCGCCATGGAGGAGCTGGCGCGCACCGCCTCGATGATCGCCGAGAACGCCTCCCGCCAGGCGGAGCTGGCTTCGCGGGCCGAGGCGAGCGGCGACGCCGGCTCGGCGTCCGTGTTCGAGGCGGTCACCGGCGTCGAGGAGGTGCAGAAGCGCATCAGCGCCATCGCCAGCCGGGCCGACGCCCTGGGCACCCGCTCGAAGGAGATCTACCGGGTGCTCGACCTGATCACCGAGATCGCCCAAGAGACCCACATCCTGTCGCTCAACGCCGCCATCGAGGCGGCGGCGGCGGGTGCGGACGGCCGGCGTTTCTCGGTGGTGGCCGAGGAGGTGCGCCACCTCGCCCAGCGCTCCCAGGAGTCGGTGGAGTCGGTGCGCAACCTGCTCGACGAGTTCTCGAGCTCGATCCGCGCCACCATCGTCGCCACCGAGGAGGGCAGCAAGGAGGCCTCGCGGGTGCTGGAGCGCTCGCGGGCCGCGTCGGTGGCCATCGAGGACCTGCGCCGCGCTTCGGGCGACACCTCGCGGGTGGCCCAGCAGATCTCGCTCGCCACACAGCAGCAGAACTCCGCCTCGGACGAGGTGGTGATGACGCTGCGCGAGGTGAGCCTGGTGGTGCAGCGGATGACGGGCGGCCTCAAGAACCTGTCGAGCACGGCGGACCGGCTGAACACCCTGGGCCTCGAGATCCAGCTCCTCGCCCAGTCCTTCCACCTCGACTCGCCGCGCTCCCTCAAGCACCTGGTGGAGGGTTGGGCGCGGCGGCTGGAGGGGGTGCAGGGCGTCGAGGAGAAGGACAAGATGCTGGAGGATCTGGTGCGCAACGCGCCCTTCGTGGAGCTCGGCTACCTGATGGGGCTCGACGGCAGCACGCTGGTCCTGAGCTTCAACCAGGACCTGCTCAACGAGCGCCAGCGCTCGCTGGCCGCCGAGGTGCGCAAGACGGACGTGCGCAGCCGCCCGTGGTTCAAGGCGGTGGCGCGGCACTGGCGGACGACGCTCATCCCGCCCTACGAGTCGATGCAGAACTCGGAGGCCTGCTTCACCGTCTGCACGCCCCTGCTCAACCCCGACGGCTCGGTCGCCGCCGTGCTGGGGATCGACATCAACGTCACCGGCTGGACGAGGATCTGAGGCCTTGAACGAGAGCCTCCAGGCGGTCGACAGCCGCACCCGGCGCGAAGAGGGCACCCACCTGCTGGTGCGGGCCGGCGAGTACTCGTGCGCCCTCCCCCTGACCCTGGTGCGCCGGGTGGTGCGGGCGCTGACCGTCCACCCGCTGCCGGGGGCGGCGGGGGAGCTCGAAGGGCTTGCGGAGTTCGGCGGCGAGCCGCTGCCGGTGCTCAACCTGGCCCGCCTGGTGAGCTCGCCGCCGGGCGCCAACCCTTCTTATCCGGTGACGGTGGTGGTGTGGGTGGGGCCCCCGGAGGCGCGGGAGATGGTCGGCCTGTCGGCGGACGCGGCCCTGGAGGTGGTGCACGTGCCCGCCGGCTCGATCGTCGCGGGCGACGGCGGCTTCGTTCAGGGCGAGGCGCCGGTCGGCACGGAAGTCATCCGCGTGCTCAACCTCGAAGCCCTGGGGAGCGAGCATTGAGCGTCCCGCACGCCCGCGGCTTCCTGCTGCTGCGCCGCGCGGGCAGCGTCTGGGGGATCGCCAATGGCGACGTCGACGGGCTGGCCGCGCGGGGCGCCGGCTACCGCATCTCGGCCGGCGGGGAGATGGTCGCCGCCGACGAGATCCTGGGCGTGGTTGAGAACCTGAACGTGCGTCCGCCGGCGCCGGCGCTGCTGCGGTTCTGGGGGGCCGAGGCGCCGGTCGGCCTGGCGGTGCACGGCCTGCTGCCGGTGGTGGTGGTGGACCCGCGGCGCCTGCCCGCCGCCTTGAGGCTCCAGGACGGTGAACGATTGGGAGAGGAACCGGATGAAGCACGCCGCTGAGTCGACCAACCACGCCCTGACCGGGCTGCTCATCCTCGGCGGCGTCGCCCTCTCGGGGCTGGTGCTGCTGATGGTGGCGCAGGCCGGAGGCGCCCAGACCTGGCCGTTCAACGCCTTCCTCCTGGCGTCGGCCGCCACCTTCGGGATCTACGTCAAAGTCGTCTACCGCTCCCAGCAGAGCCTGCGCGAGCGGGTGGAGACCACGGAGCAGCGGCGGGAGGGGTTCGAGCGGACGCTGGTGACGGCCCTCGACCGCCTGCGCGACGGCGACCTGGTGAACTGCTCGGAGCAGTCGAAGTCGCTGCCCGGCCGGCTGGCGGTGTCGCTCTCGAACGCCACCAACTCGCTGGACGTGCTGGCGCAGCAGATCCAGTCGAGCTCGATCGAGGTGGCCTCGGCCGCCAACGCGGTCAACGAGATCGCCTCGGAGCTGGCGTCCGGCTCCTCGGAGCAGGCGGCCTCGGTGGTCGAGATCACCGCCGCCATGGAGGAGCTGGCCCGCACCGCCTCGCAGATCGCCGACAACGCGGCCGCGCAGGCCGACCTCGCCCAGGCCGCCGAGGAGAGCGGCACCTCCGGCCAGGGCGCCGTGGAGGAAGCGGTGGACGGGGTCGAGGAGGTCAAGAAGCGGATCAGCGGCATCGCCAGCCGGGCCGAGATCCTGGGCACGCGCTCGAAGGAGATCTACCGCGTGCTCGACCTGATCACCGAGATCGCCCAGGAGACCCACATCCTGTCGCTGAACGCCGCCATCGAGGCCGCCGCCGCCGGCGATCACAGCCGGCGCTTCTCGGTGGTCGCCGAGGAGGTGCGGCGCCTGGCCCAGCGTTCCCAGGAGTCGGTCGAGTCGGTGCGCAACCTGCTCGACGAGTTCGCCGGCTCGATCCGCGCCACGGTGGTCGCCACCGAGGAGGGGAGCGCCGAGGCCGGGCGGGTCCTCGAGCGCGCCCGCTCCGCCGCCTCGGCCATCGAGGATCTGCGCGGCGCCTCCTCCGACACGGCCCGCGTGGCGCGCGAGATCTCGCTCGCCACCCAGCAGCAGAACGCCGCTTCCGACGAGGTGGTGCTGACGCTCAAGGAGGTCAGCCAGGTGGTGCAGCGGATGGCCGACGGCCTGAAGCATTTCACCGAGACGGCCGACCGGCTGAACCGCCTGGGGCTGGTGATCCAGATGCTGGCCCAGTCCTTCCACCTCGATTCGCCGCACTCGCTCAAGCACATGGCCGAGACCTGGTCGCGCGAGGTGCGGCGCCGGCTCGGCAACTGGGAGTCGATCGAGCGGCTGCTGGAGGACCTGGTCCAGCGCCAGACCTACGTCGAGTGCCTGTACTTCTTCGACGGCCGGCGCAACCAGACGGCCCTGGTGGTGAACCGCCAGATCGTCGGCCATCGCGAGGTGCCGCCGGCCGTCAGGACCGGCGAGGGCTTCGCCGAGCGCCCCTGGTACAAGGCGGCGGTCGGCGAAGGGCACACCGTCCTGACCCCGCTGTTCAATTCGCTGCTCTCGGGCCAGCCCATCTTCACGGCCGCCTCGCCGGTCTACGAGAAGGATGAGCTGGAAGGCGTGCTCGGACTCGACGTCAACGTGGACAGTTGGACCAAGATCTGATCCCGGGGCGGCCTTGGACGCGGAGTTTGCCGATCTCGTACCCCTCTTCGTCGAGGAAGCCCGCGACCGCCTGGAGCGGCTCGCCAGCAGCATCCCCCATCTGGAGAGCGATCCGCAGCAGGTCGTCGAGGCCAAGCGCGAGCTCCACACGCTGAAGGGCGCCGGCCGCATGATGCGGATCGGCGCCCTCGCCGAGCTGTGCCACGCCGCCGAGGAGGTGCTGCACGCCGCCCGGCCCGGCATGATCCCCCTGCTGACCCGGGTGGTGGACGAGCTGACGTCCCTGGTGGAGTCGGTCTCCCGGGGCACCGAGCCGCCGATCGACGCCGCCCTGGTGGAGATGCTGCGGCTCTCGGCGGACGGCGGGCCCGCGGCCGTTCCCGAGCCGGTACCCGAGATTGTTCTCCGGACTGTTCCCGAAACTGTCCCCGAAACTGTTCCCGAAACTGTCCCCGATTCCCCGCCGCCGCTGCCTGGGCCGCCGCCGTCCGAGCCGCCGCCTCCGGCCCTCCCGGCCGCGAAGACCGTGGCTCCCGGCGCCAGCGGCGACGTGCGGGTCGACACCGGGGCGCTCGACGCCGTGGCCGAGCGGGCGACGCAGGTGCGGATCATGGCGATCGCCGGGCGGCAGGTCGTCGACCGCATCTACGACCTCGCCCGGCTGGCGGAGGACGGGCTGCACGAGCCGCAGCCGACGCAGGTGCTGGCCGTGCTCGCCACCATGCTGCGGCGGGTGGCGGTGGAGCTCGAGGGCGGGCAGCGCCGGCTCATCCGCTCGGCGGAGGAGCAGCTCGAGAAGATGCTCGCCCTGCAGCTCCAGCCCATGCGCGGCTTCATGCTCTCCTTCGCCCGCTACGCCCGGGAGCTCGCGCGCTCGCTCGGCCGGGAGGTCGAGGTGGAGCTCGAGGGCGAGGACACGCGGCTCGACCGGCGGATCGCCCGCGAGCTCGAGGAGGCCCTCGTCCACCTGATCCGCAACGCCGTCGATCATGGCATCGAGGAGCCCGGAGTGCGCGAGGCCCTGGGCAAGCCGCGGGCGGGGCGCATCCGCATCAAGGCCCTGGCGGACGGGCCGAAGGTGCGCCTGGTGATCGCCGACGACGGCGGCGGCATCGACATCCCGCGGGTCCTCCAGAAAGCGGTGGACGTCGGCCTGGTGGACGCGGGCGTCGCCGCCGGCATGGGCAAGAAGGAGGCCCTGCGGCTGCTCTTCGCGCCCGGGTTCTCGACCCGCAAGCAGGTCTCCGAGATCTCCGGCCGGGGCGTCGGCCTCGACGTGGTGGCCAACTCCGTCGCCCGCGTCGGCGGCGAGGTCTTCGTCGACACCGAGCCGCGCCAGGGCACCACCTTCACGGTCGACGTGCCGGTGGCCCGCCGGGGCGAGTCGGTGATGCTGCTGAAGGTGGGGCAGCTCAAGATCGCCCTGCCGTCGTCCGTGGTGCGGCGGGCGACCCGCCTCGACGCGTCGACGGTCGTCGAGCGCGACGGCCGCACCATGGCGACGGTCGCCGGCCGGCTGGTGCCGTTCGTGCCGCTCGCCCGCATCTATGGCCAGCCCGCCGCCGAGAGCCAGCTCCTGCTCGAAGGCGTCGTCTCGGGTCAGCCGCTGGCGCTGGCGGTGGACGACGTGGACGGCGAGCAGGAGGTGCTGGTGCGGCCGATCACCCGGCGGGCCCCCACCGACCGGCTGCTCGAAGGTGTCGCCCTGCTCGCCTCGGGCGAGCCGGTGGGGGTGCTCTCGCCCTCGGTGCTCGCCCAGCGCGAGTACCTGCGGGCCCTGCCGGCGGCCCGGCCGCAGGTGGCGGTGCGGCGGGTGCGGGTGCTGCTGGTGGACGACTCGCTGGTCACCCGCGAGATGGAGCGCCGCCTGCTGGAGGACGCCGGCTTCGTGGTGACCGCCGCCGGCGACGCCGAGGAGGCCCTGTCGCTTCTGGGCGAGGAGAGCTTCGACTGCGTCGTCACCGACATCGAGATGCCGCGCATGGACGGCTTCGAGCTGGCCGCCCAGCTCCGCGGCATGGAGCACTTCGCGCAGCTCCCGATCATCGTCGTCTCCACCCGCGACCGCCCGGAGGACCGCCTGCGCGGCCTGAAGGTCGGCGCGGACGCCTATCTGACCAAGCAGAGCCTGGACGCGGGGGAATTGGTGGACCTCGTCCGCCGTTTGAGCGGGAGCGGACGATGATGAAGTTTCCGATGAAGAACAAGAGGCTGTCGGCTTGATCCGCGTCCTGCTGGTGGACGACTCGCCCTCGGTGAGGGCGGTGCTGCGGCGTATCTTCTCCCGCACGCCCGACATCCAGGTGGCGGGGGAGGCTCCGGACGGCGCCCAGGCCGTGCAGGCCGTGATCGACCTGCAGCCGCACGTCGTGGTCATGGACCTGCAGATGCCGGTGCTGGACGGCTACGAGGCCACGGAGCGGATCATGGCGGTGCGCCCGACGCCGATCGTCGTCCTCTCCTCGCGCGCCAACCGCAACCAGATGCAGATCGCCTTCGAGGCGATGCGGCGCGGCGCCCTGGAGGTCCTGCCCAAGCCGGAGGACACGCCGAGCTGGCAGCAGCTCGCGGAGAGCCTGCCGGAGACGGTGCGCACGGTGGCCCAGGCCCAGGCCGCTCCCAAGGCGCCGCGGCCGCGGGCAGCCGTGCGTCCCGAGACTCTCGCCCCCTCCGCCTCGGCGGCGGAGCTGCGCTGGGTGGCGATCGGCGCCTCGACGGGCGGGCCGGCCGCCATCCGCGAGTTCCTGGACGCGATGCCGGCCGACGCGCCGGTGGGCTTTCTGATCGTGCAGCACATCGCCTCCGGCTTCGAGCTGGGCTTCGCCGACTGGCTCAACAAGGAGTTCACCTTCGACGTGCGGCTGGCCCAGGACGGCGAGGCGCTCCGCCGCGGCGCCGTGCGCCTCGCCCCGGGCGGCTCCCACCTGCGCCTGGAGGCCGGGGGAGTGCTGCGGCTCGATCCCGACACCCCGGCGCGCCGCGGCCACCGGCCGAGCGTCGACGAGATGTTCCTCTCCTGCGCCGCTCACTGCCCCCGCGAGGTGGCCGGGGTGCTGATGACGGGCATGGGGTCCGACGGCGCCGAGGGCCTCCTGGCGCTGCGCCAGGCCGGCGGCGTCACCATGGTGCAGGACGAGGCCAGCTCGGTCGTCTTCGGCATGCCGCGGGTCGCTCTGGAGCGGGGCGCGGCCGACGTGGCCCTGCCGCCGCGGGACCTCGCCCGCGCGCTGGCGCGACTGTGGAAGGGGAAGGAGCGGTGAACCGGCGGGTGCTGGTGGTGGACGACAGCGAGGTGACGCGGGCGATCCTCGCCCGCACGCTGCGCACCGCCGGCTTCGAGGTGCTGGAGGCGCGCGACGGCGCCGAGGGGGCCATGGCGGCGCTGCGCGAGCAGCCGGCTGTGGTGGTGACCGACCTCGAGATGCCCACCATGGACGGCTTCCCCCTGCTGCGGCTGCTCAAGGCGGACCCGGCGAGCACCCATATCCCGGTGCTCATCCTCACCAGCCATGGCGAGGCGGCCTCCCGCTTCTGGAGCCTGCGCACGGGGGCGGACGCCTACCTCACCAAGGACTCCCACCCCGGCCAACTGGTCGAGATCGTCGCCCGCCTGGTGGAGGAGGCCGAGGCGGTGCCGCGCCCGGCCGGCCTGGCGGATTCGATGGACCTGCAGGCCCTGGGTCCGGTCGAGGTGCTTGCCCGGGTGGCGCGCCACCTCGACGCCTCCCTGCTCCAGGCCACGATCCTCAACACGCTCCTCGAGCGCGGCATGGCCGCCGAGGACTTCCACGAAGCCGCCAGCGGCGCGCTCGAGACCCTCGCCCAGGTCGTCGACGCCCAGTTCCTGGCCGTGGCGGTGGCGGAGGCCGACTCGGGGATGGTCCAGATCCTCCTCCAGGACCCCGTCGGGCGCGCCGACGTCGAGGCGCTGGGCGAGCGGCTGGCAGGGCGCCTCCGCCTGGCCCCGGGCTCCGAGGTCGAGACCCGGATCAGCGGCGAGCCCGGGGACCTGCCCGTCGAGCTGGAGCGGACGGTCTGGCTGCCCCTGTCGGTGCGCGAGGCCTCCGGGGTCCTGGCCTTCCTGCCCCGCGATCCTCACGAGCTCGCCGCCTCCTCCGGCGCCCTGGTGGGCGGCCTCACCGGCCACCTCGCGCTGGTGCTCGACAACGCCCGGCTCTCTCAGCGGCTGCGCGAGCTCTCGACGCTCGACGGCCTCACCCGCCAGCTCAACCATCGCGTGATCTACGACCGTCTCACCGCCGAGCTGGAGCGGGCGCGCCGCTACCGGTCTCCCATGAGCGTGGTGCTCTGCGACTTCGACCACTTCAAGGAGATCAACGACACCTACGGCCACCTGGCCGGCGACGCCGTGCTGCGCGAGGGCGCGGGGGTGCTGCGGCGGTGCCTGCGCGGCACCGACCTCCTGGGGCGGTACGGCGGTGAGGAGTTTCTGGCCGTGCTGCCGGAGGTGGACCTGGCGGGGGCGCGCAAGGACGCCGAGCGGCTGCGCCAGGGGCTGGCGAACCTGACGGTGCGGCTGCCTGACGGCGTCGAGATACGAGTCACCGCCTCCTTCGGCGTCGCCTCCCGCGACGAGATGGCCAGCTCCGAGAGCGGCGACGTCCTGGTCTCGCTGGCGGACCGCCGGCTCTACGAGGCCAAGGCCGCCGGCCGGAACCTCGTCCGCCCATGAACCAGCCCGCCTCGCCCGTCCAGCAGCTCGTCTCGATGATCCGCGAGGCGACGGGCAACGTCATCCCGCCCGCCCGCGTCAGCTTCCTGGAGGAGGTGGCCCTGCGCCGGGCCCACACCCGGGGCTACCCGGGGATCACCGAGTACGTGCGGGCGCTGGCGGCGCGCGAGATCGAAGCCGAATGGGCCAACCTGATCGCCCTGGTCACCATCAAGGAGTCGTACTTCTTCCGCGCGCCGCAGCAGTTCGAGGCCCTCCGCCAGCAGGTTCTGCCGGTGCTGCTGCGGGCCCGCTCCGGCGCCCGCAGCCTGCGGATCTGGTCCGCGGCCTGCGCGCGTGGGGAAGAGCCGGCGACGCTCGCCATGCTGCTCGCCGAGGAACCCACGCTCGCGGGGTGGGACTGGACCGTCGTGGCCACCGATCTGGACGGCGAGGCGCTCGCCGGCGCCCGCCTGGGGCTCTATGGCGAGCGGGCGGTCTCCCAGGTGCCGCCGGAGCTGCTGGAGCGCTGGTTCACCCGCCGCGGCAAGCTGTACGAGCTCGACGCCGGCCTGCGCTCGCGCATCCAGTATCAGGAGCTCAACCTCGCCCAGACGCCGTTCGCGCTGCCGTTCGGCGAATGCGACCTCGTGCTGCTGCGCAACGTCCTGATCTACTTCCGCCGGCCGCTCCAGCGCCTGGTCATCTCGCACATCGCGCGCCTCCTCTCTCCCCAGGGCTACCTGTTCCTGGGCGCTTCGGAGACCCTCTGGCAGATTCAGGACGAGCTGGAGGCGGTCGATCTGGGCCCCTGTTTCGCCTACCGGCACCGGACGACGCCCAAGCCCGCGCCGGCGCCGCCGGCCAGGAAAGCCGTGGCTCCGGAGGCTCCCCGTGTTCGCGAACGGAGCGCGCCGAGGGTGGCGACGCCCGCCCCGCCGCCGGCTCCGCCCGCCCTCGTCCGAGAGCCGCCCGCCATCCAGCCCCTCGGCGTCCACGAGCGGCTGGCCGCCGCCGCCCGCGACCTCGCCGCCAACCGGGTCGAAGAAGCCGGCCGCATCCTCGGGCAGGTTCTGGGGGCGGATCCGTCCGAGCCGGCGGCCCATGCCCTGGAGGGCTTCCTCAACGATCTGCGCGGGCGCACGGAGGACGCCGTCTCTTCCTACCGCGCCGCTCTCTATCTCGATCCCGCGCTCTTCCAGGTACGTGTTCTGCTGGCCGACTGCCTCCTCCGCCTCGGTCACCGCGATCGCGCCGAGCACCAGTTCCGCGAGGTCCTCACCCTCCTCGCGGGCGGCCGCGAGCGCGCCTTGGCAATGTACGAGGGGCTGCCGCTGCCCGACCGCGAGCGGGCGCAGAAGCGGTGCCGGCAGGTGCTGAAGGGGGGATAGTCGGGCAGGAGCAAACCAAGGACTGCAAAGACACCAAGGACTGCAAGGACAAGAAACTTGTGGTCCTTGATGTCCTTGCAGTCCTTGCAGTCCTTTGCTTCCCCGCCTTCCAGGAGGTAGATTGCCCTCTATGGCCTCCGTCCGACCCGCCGCCGTCGCCGGCCAGTTCTATCCCGGCAACCCCGATGAGCTGAGATCCATGGTGGAGGGCTTCCTGGGCGAGGGTCCCATCCCGAGCGGACCGGCGCCCAAGGCCGTCATCGCGCCCCACGCGGGGTACCTCTACTCCGGCTCGATCGCGGGCAGCGCGTTCCGCTCCCTGGCCGCTGCCGCCGGGTCGATCCGGCGGGTGATCCTGGTGGGGCCGGCCCACTTCGTGCCGATTCACGGCCTCGCCCTGCCGGGGGATCACCGGTTCGCCACGCCGCTGGGGGAGGTGGCGGTCGAGCCGGAGGGCGCCCAGGCGGCCCTTCGCCTGCCGCAGGTGCGGGTGATCCCCGAGGCCCACGTCCGCGAGCACTCGCTGGAGGTGGAGCTGCCGTTCCTTCAGGCCCTGCTCGGGGAATTCGACCTCGTGCCCCTGGCGGCGGGGCAGGCGGGCGGCGAGGAGGTGGCCGAGGTGCTGGAACGGCTGTGGGGAGGGCCGGAGACCCTGATCGTGATCAGCTCCGACCTATCGCACTTTCTCCCCTACGACGCCGCGCGGCGGGCGGACCGGGAGACCGCGGACAGGACCCTCGCCCTGAACGGCCTCCTCCACTCCCGGCAGGCCTGCGGCGCCGTGCCGATCAACGGCCTGCTGGAGGTGGCCCGCCGGCTCGGCCTCACGGCCGAGCTGCTGGACCTCCGCAACTCGGCGGATACCGCAGGCGACCCCGCGAGAGTCGTAGGCTATGGAGCCTTCGCATTCCATGAGCCGGCTTGAAGGCGCGGAGCGCGGCCGCCTGCTCCTGCGGATCGCCCGTGAGAGCGTCGCCGAGGCCCTCGGCCTGGGCGCGGCGGGGGTCTACGAAGATTCCTGGCTGCGCGAGCCGGGCGCCTGCTTCGTGACTCTCCGCCGGCTGGGCGACCTGAGGGGCTGCGTGGGCTCGGTCCAGGCCTATCGGCCTCTCTTCGAGGACGTCTGGAGCAACGCCCGCGCTTCCGCCTTTCGCGACACGCGCTTCCACCCCGTCGAGGCGTGGGAGCTGCCCGAGATCTCGGTCGAGGTCTCCGTGCTCTCGCCGCCCGAGCCCCTCTCCTGCCTCTCCGAGGCGGATGCGCTCCGGCGGATGCGCCCGGGCGTTGACGGCATCATCTTCGAGTGCGAAGGCCACCGCAGCACCTTTCTGCCGCAGGTCTGGGAGCAGCTCCCCGATCCCCAGGACTTCCTGGACCACCTGAAGACCAAGGCCGGCCTGCGGCGCGGCTTCTGGTCGCCCGAGGTCCGGCTGCAGCGCTACGGCGTGGTCAAGTGGGTGGAAGGGGAGTAGGGATCCCCCTTCTCTCGGGTCACTTCAGCATCGCTCTGCGTTCCTGCAGATCGCGGGCACGCAGGAGAACCTCATTGCTGCGGGCCAGCAGCTCGCGGACTCTGGACCTGAGGTGCTCTGAACGCCGCCGCAGGCCCGAGGCCTGGCTCCGGGCATCGGCGAACTTCTGCCTCTGCAAGAGGATCTCGACCTCCCTGGCTTTCCGCTCGGCTTGGGCGGCATGGTGCCGCGCCGCCACAAGGTCGCCGCGGCCGAGCAGCCAGGAGACGTGGCAAAGCTCTCTCAGCAGGATCTGGACGAGCGAGGGGGCGCCTGCCATCCGCGTGCGCCATTCTTCGAGGCGGTCCGTGAGCTTCTCGCAGCCGTGCGTCCGGCCCGTCGCGGCATAGCTGAGCGACAGCTTCAGCAGCAGCACGCACTTCGGCCACTCCTTGGCCCATTCGGTCTCCATTGCTTCGAGGGTAGCACCAGTTGACACCTGTGACGATGAAAGAAATCATGGGCTGGAGAGGGGGGTTGCATGTTTCAAAAGATCTTGGTGCCCATCGATTTTACCGACAAGAACGAAGCGGCCCTGGCGAGCGCGATCGAGATCGCGGGCCGTGGCGACGGTGAGGAGGGCAAGGAGGGCGAGGTTATGCTTCTCCATGTCATCGAGATTATCGAGCACATCAGCTTCGACGAGATGGCGGACTTCTACCGCGGTCTGGAGACCCGGGCCGAGGCCAGGCTCCTCGTCATGGAGGAGAGGCTGCAGAAGGCCGGCCTCCGCGTCCGCCACGACGTCGTCTACGGCAAGCGGGCCGAGACGATCGTGCGCTACGCCGAGGACCACGCCACGGATCTGGTGATCCTCTCTTCCCACAAGGTGGACCGCGACCATCCCGCCCTCGGCTGGGGGACGATCAGCTACAAGGTCGCCATCGTGGTACGTTGCCCGGTGCTATTGGTGAAGTAGGGAGGGAGAGTCCCGTAATGTTCGGTCTTGTGGATCCGGAGAAGTAGAAGGAGGAGTCATGCCCGTTCAGAAATTCCGCCGTGTGGAAGACATGCCGCCGGTCCCCTGGTGCGAGTCTCCGAACGAGGAGTGCTTCCGGAGGATTGCCAAGCTCTGGTCGCGATCCTCCGCCTTCAGCGCCAGGATCTATCCCCGGGGCGTCTTCAAGTTCAGGAGCCTTGAGGAGGCACAGCAGGCTCGTGATCGGGTCACCCAGGAAAATATCGACAGGCTCCGCAGAGAGCGCACACCTCAGAAACCGTAGTACCGCCCCACCAGCGCCCACACCGAGATCCCGAACGACAGCAGGCTGAACAGCGCCAGACCCGCCCCCATACGCAGGGGCGGAATCCGCTCCGCGAGCCGCCGGCCATGGAGGGCCCAGACCGCGGCGGGGACCAGGGGTGTGAAGTACCGTCCCTGGACACCGTCGACGAGCTTGGCGCCGTAGGGCGTCCAGAGGGCGTACTGGGAGGCGCTGATGAGGACCATCGTGGCCAGGATCACGGCGGCCACGAACCCTCTCTGCCAGGGACGGACCTCGATCCCCGGGTTGGCGTCCAGGAAGACGAGCGCGAGGAGGATGCCCAGATAGGCCAGGATGAGCGGCGCCGGCAGCCTGGTGTCCAGCCAGCCCAGCTTGCCCACGAGTTGGGCGAGGTAACGAAGCCCGTGGAGGACATAATCGGCCGCCACCACCTGGAGAAAACGGAGAGGCTGCGCCAGCGCGTCGTGGATCTGCCGGCCCGGATCGACCGCCACGTCGAAACGGATGATGCCCACCGCCCGGGAAGTCGTGACGGCGAAGGCCGTGACGGCGAGCGAGACGGCGGTGTGCAACCCGAGGAAAACCCCGCGCCGCACCTGGGGGAAGCGGACCGCCGGGATCAGGAAGGCCAGGAAGGCCAGGGGAAAGTACGCGGCCTTCGAGGCGCAGAGCACGGCCGAGCTCGCCGTCAGCAGGGCGAGATCGCTCTTTCGAGCCGGTCCCTCGGTCCCCCACGCGAGCTGCGCCACCGTGGCGGCGAGGAGGAACGCCGCGCCGGTCGAGGTCACGTCCGCCGACGCCGAGGCGCGCAGGAATAGGGCCATGGGAGTCAGAGCGATCATCGCCGCCAGCCATTGGAAGGCCGGCAGCCGGCGGACGGCGAAGGAGACCATCAGCGTGCCGGCAATGAGGTTCGCCAGGCGGGCCAGGTAGAGCAACAAGAGCGGAGGAGCGCCGAAGACGCGGCCGAGGGCGATCCCCAGGGCTTGAGGCAGGTAGGGGACGAACGGGTACTGCAGGGTGTTGGGGAACCAGACGGGGACCCGCCGCTCCGGGTCGAGCGGCACCCTGAACGCCGCCAGGATCTTCTCCGGTGCGATTCTCTTCTCTTCGTGGAAGGGGAGGTCCCCCTTGAGCTCGGCACCGATCCTTGCCACGCCGGCCGGCAGATCCGCCCCGGTCCTCCCAGGGCTCGGGATGACGTCCAGACGGCCCTCGCTCACCCGGTAGGCGCGGTAGAAGTGGGAGGGCTCGTCGGGGGCCTGGAACGGCGGCGTGACCGCGGCGAGCCCCAGGCCGAACAGCAGCCCCGCCACCAGGAGGAACCGGTCCGGCCGGGAGATGAGCTCCCTCATCCGGCGGGCGGTTTCGCCATAAGAGATAAGATTCCGCGGATCGTCCGTCTATTCATCCTTACCCCCGAAGGCGGAGTCTAAGCGGAAATCGTCATGTTACGTAGGATCGCCACCACCTACCGGGAAGCCTTCTCGGGCCTCACCCGGCCCGTCTGGCTGCTCTCGCTCGCGACGCTGATCAACCGCAGCGGCACGATGGTGCTGCCGTTCCTGGCCCTGTTCCTCACCGAGAAGCGCGGCTTCACCACGGCCCAGGCCGGCCAGACCCTGGCGCTCTACGGCCTCGGCGCCATGGGCGCCTCGTACCTCGGCGGCTGGCTCTGCGACCGCGTCGATCCGCTGAAGGTCATGAAATTGAGCCTGGCGCTCACCGGTCTCTGCTTCCTGGCGCTCGGCCATCTCGAGGGACGGCTGGCGATCTCGGCCATGATGGTCGTCCTGAGCTTCGTGGGCGAGATCTTCCGCCCGGCGAACCTGGCGGCGCTGGCGGCGGCCAGCGATCCGGGGGAGCGGGGGCGGAGTTTCGCCCTGATGCGCCTGGCGGTGAACATCGGCATGACCCTGGGGCCGACCGTGGGCGGCTTCCTGGCACTGCGCGATTACGGCTGGCTGTTCGTGGCGGACGGCACGACCTGCCTCCTGGCCGCCGGCATGCTCCATCTGACCTTTCCCGGCACCAAGCTGCTGCCCGCCGTGCCCCGCACCGCCGAGGCCCGGGTGAAGGCCGCGGCCGCCTCACCCTGGCGGGACCTGGTGGCGGTGGGCATCTTCGGGCTGATGTTTCTGCTCAACACGGTGACCTTCCAGCTCAACGGCACCTTCCCGCTGGCGCTGCGGGACCTCTACGGCTTCTCGGAGGCGCGGATCGGGCTGGCGCTGGCCGTCAACACCATCCTCATCGTGCTCTTCGAGATGGTGCTGGTCCACTCGCTGACGTCGCGCGACCCGCTCAAGGTGTCGGGCGTCGGCGCCTTCCTGTTCTGCGCCGGGCTCGGCCTGCTGCCCCTGGGGCGGGGCTTCGGCTTCGTCGCCTTCACGGTGATGGTGTGGACGGTGGGAGAGATGCTCGTCTTCCCCATCGTGTCGAGCGCCGTCGCCGACCGGGCGCCGGAGGAGAGCCG
>DATFNZ010000106.1:0-74900 GCA_035266085.1 Thermoanaerobaculia bacterium | reverse complement strand
ACAGGGCTGTCGACTCCAATCGTTTCGTCCACGGACTCAGGAACCGGCCGACAAGCGTGCTTTCCGTACCTCTCGGCGGGCTTGCGGCCGGGCCTCTGGGGATCGCTCTTCGGCTCCCCTTTCGAGAACGGAGCGGCTTGGCGTTTGCCGCCGCGCCGCAATTCCTCGATGAGCTTCTCCAACTGAGCAATCCGGCGTTCTTGCTTCTCGATCCGGCTCTCCTGCTCGGCGACCCGGCGCCGGAGCTCAGAATTCTCTTGAACGACCTCATCGTAAGTCGGCATGTCTGAAGGATATTAGAACATGCCTCCAAGGAAAGAACAAGCGTCCAGCCGTGCCATCAAGGTGGAATTCACGCCTCAAGCCACGGGAAAGGCGGTAAACAGATACAACTTTTCTTCCCTGGTCGGTGTCCCTTCTACCGGGAACTGACCATGCCATATCTTCAAGACCAAGCTGAGGAATCCTGCCGAGAGGTTCCCTGTCCAAACCTTCACGAGCGGAAGATTCAGCTCGCGACGGGCGATCTGGAGATCGCTGTCATCCGGTCTGACTTTCTCCTGGAAGACCTTTGTGATTTCGCGGCTCGCCGGAATCCCAAGCGCGGCTTTCTCTTCGTTTCCAAGGTACTGGGCCGCCACCTGCCTGCCCGTCCATCTGCCATGCGGGAGGTTCATCGCCGCCTTGCCGGGAAAATCCCGTCCGATCTTCCCGGCCCGATCGCCATTATCGGTTTTGCGGAGACCGCAATCTGCCTGGGTCAGGGTGTTCACTCCTGGTACCTGAGCCGCACGGGACGCGAGGATGTTCTTTTCATCCATACGACGCGCCATCGGATCGATCATCCGGCCGCCTTTGAGTTTCTGGAGGAGCATAGCCATGCCGCTCAACACCTCATCTACATGCCCAGGAGGTGGGCAGACCGAGATCTGCTCGAAAAGGCCCGTTCCGTCGTGCTCGTCGACGACGAGGTGAGTACTGGTGGAACGTTCGTGAATCTCGCCAAAGCCCTCTCGGATTTCAACGTCTGCCTGGAGCGAGCCCTCTGCCTGACGGTGACGGACTGGCGCGGGCGGCGGCGATCAGCGGCAGCGCGTCGTGGGGAACTCGAGGACTTGGCGGCGGAGTGGAGCCGTCCATCCGGCTCACGAGCGGCCGCCGTCAACTACTGATGCCGGGCCGGCGCCAGCAACTTGACTTCAAGAGCGGGCGCCTGACCAGCCGCAGGTTCCAGCCGGGCAGCCGCCTGGTCGCGGTGCTCAGTATCATCAAGTCGCCCGGGGCTCAGGTCAATTACGGCACGGGCAAGGACGTCAGCGACGAAACGATCGCGGACGCCAGGGAGCCGCTGAGCATCCAATGGCTTGGCGGCAGCTTTATCGAGGTTCCTGTGCAGACACGCTGAGTGAGAAGATCTCGGCAAAGACCGGAAGCAGCGGGATCGGGCGACCGCGTTCGTGGTTAGAGGCGATGCTCTCGACCTCTTCCGCGCCGTCGGAGAGCTCGAGTGGCCATTGGATCTCCAGCCAATTGACTCCCGTCTGTACCAGGTCGGCAGGGGCAATGAACCGAAAGGTGCTCCACTCGGGTGTGAGAAAGAAACGGGCCATGCAGGCGCCATTGATTTTTAGATGGAGTTCGCCGAGCCCGGTCGCGTTCGGCTGCCGGCAGGTGAGCTCGAAGCTGACCTCGCGCGGCACGTGGGAAACCCATGGATAGCGTGACGTCAGGCTGTAGGCGCGACAGAAGTAGGTCGGCCACCCCAGCCAGTCGCGGTCCGCCCAGGAAGGGCGATGGTAGGGTTCGAGGAGATCGAGCGGGCGGTGCGAAAGGCTCCTCTCGTCCTTGCGGAGCTCGTCCAGGAAAGCCAGCGAGGGAAGGCCGTTGCTCTCGAGGGCGTCCGCGATGGCAGGCAGGAGCACGGGATCAAAAAGCTTGGCCTGACCGTAAGTGAGGACATAGCGCCTCAGGGCGGGTGTTGCCAGCCTGGAGAGCCTCTCGACCGCCGAGCAAGCCCAGGTAGGGGCTTTCCGGACTTGGAGCTCAAGGTACTCCCGCATTGCCAGAGCGACTTCTGGAGACCGCCGCGCCGCCTCGTGGCATCGGAATGAGACGACGGGAGCCTGCTGTCCCCAGTGAGCGCAATGGATCGCGGCGGCGAAGTGGGCTTCCGCCTCGAGGCGAGCCGAGGGCGCGGGGGCCGCTTCCACGAGATTCTCCAGATCCGCCGGCCGGCCGGCGTCTAGCAGGATGGCGACCTCTATTGCCGCCGCTGCCATGGCGACGCGGATCCCCTCCGCCGTCAGATGACAATAGTCCAGAAAAAGGCGGCTGCCAGGGAGCTCGCCTCGCCGCCACGCGTCGAAGCGGTGGGGAAGGTCGACGATGGCGATGCGACCGGGCAGCGCAAGTCCGCGCAAGGCGTGCTGGACGACCGAAAGAACTCTCGGCGTTTGGGGGGTGTTGTTCCAAATATTCGAATCCCGTGCCTTCTCGAGGCACGCGCGGGCCGTCACGAGGTCTCCTGTGGAACGCGCGCAATCGGCCAGGATCGTGAAGCCGGAGGCTGCGGTGCCGCCGTCTAGCTCCACCATCTCTTGCGCCAGGGACTGCGCGGTCTCGATCTCTCCGCCAGCGAGCGCCGCTCGGGCGGCCGCTCGGCACTCCAGCCAACGGCGATTGCTTCCGGGCGGCAGCCATGGCGCATCCGCCTCGGCATCCAGACGCCAGTCGGCGAGGTTGAACTCCGGGATGACCCAGACGATCGGGCAGCGCGTTGAGAGCCGGGTGAAGCGGGGTAGGAGAGTCTTCTGCACGAAGCTCGTGAGGCGCTGCTCGCGTAGCTCCTTGAACCCAGGCACCCCACGCTCGCGAAGGACGGCCGCCTCGATACAGCGATCCCGCTCATGGTGCACGAACCAGTTGTTGCCGGCGAAGATGACCAGGGCGTCGGGCCCGAGCGCGAGCGCCGCGTCGGCCAAGATGACGAGCTCCGGGGCAAGCAGATCGACCTTGGCCAGATCGACGACCTCGACCGGCTGTCCCCAGTGAGCCGTGAGAGAGGATTCAAGGGCCTGGGCTGGAGTGAGCTCGGGATCGTAGAAGTAACCGCGAGCCACCGACTCTCCCAGTAGCACCACGCGCTTCCTTTTTCCTTTGGGCGGGATGGATTGGACGTTCGCCCAGCGGACCCATTCGGCGCGCCTTGCCTCCGAGCGCTCGTAGCCTTGCGGGCCGGGCTCCCAGAGGCCGATCGTGCCTGGACGGACGCCGGGGGCTCCGGGACCATTCTCCGCCGGCGCGACGAGCAATCCCAGGCGCTGCATGAGCGACACGAGGGTCGCGCCGCTGTCGCCGCTCAGCAGGAGAGCTATCTCGTCCGCCGCCGATCTCAAGAAAAAGTCCTCTGCGCGCATCGCCTCTCCTGGGTGTGGAGCCTCTGAGAACCTACAGAAGCGTATACACCTTATGACTCACTCCGGATGCTTGGGGCTGGCGACGCAGGGCGTCGAGCTCGTTCCAGAACGGCGGCAGGGTTTCGCGGTCGATGATAAAGTCTTCGAGCACCAGAGCGTCGATCCGAGAACGGGTGAAACAAAGCAGCGCGTCCTCCGGCGTGCACACGATGGGCTCTCCCCTCATATTGAAGGAGGTGTTGAGCAGTATCGGGCAGCCGGTACGGTCGGCGAAACACGCTAGGAGGGCGGCGAAGCGGGGGCTCGCGTCTGGGTTGACCGTCTGCAGGCGAGCCGAGCGGTCGACGTGGGTGATCGCCGGCAAGTGGAAGGGAGACGTCACGCGGCAGGTTTCCAGCATGAACGGAGCGGGATGGTCGATGGCGAAGTGTTCTCCTGCGCGTCCTTCGAGAACGGCGGGGGCGAAAGGGCGGAAACCCTCGCGCATCTTGACCAATGCATTGATCCGGTCGCGCATCTGCTCGTCTCGCGGATCGGCCAGGATCGACCTTGCCCCGAGAGAGCGCGGACCGAACTCCATGCGACCCTGGAACCAGCCCACGACCTTTCCCGCCGCCAGTCGATCGACGGCTGCCTCCAGCAACTCCTCAGGCCGGCCGCGAAAGTCGAGGGCGCGGAGCGGCGTCGCGGCAAGCATGGCGGCGATCTCGTCGACCGGAGCCGCAGGCCCCCAGTACATATGGGTCAGCCGACCCTGCGCGGGGCGTTCCCCGGTCAGGTGCACATGCGCCAGGGCGGCGGCTCCCAGGCATCCTCCGGCATCGCTCGCGGCCGGCTGGACGAACAACTCGGCGAACGGCCCGTCAGAGAGAATTCGACGATTGGCGACACAGTTGAGCGCCACTCCGCCCGCCATGCAGAGATGACGGCTGGGGACCCGCTTGTAGAGGTACATCACCTTGTCGAGCAGGATCTCCTCAAGGACCCATTGGATGCTCCGGGCGACATCCTCATGAAAGGTCAGGAGCTCCGACTCTGGAGATCGGGGTGGCGCTCCGAAGAGCTCGATCAGCCGATCCGAGTACATCCGGTCCCGCCGGAGGAAGTCGAAGTACTCGAGATTGAGGTGGTACTGGCCGGCATCTTCCCCCGTTACCAGCGCTCGGACCTGCTCGATATAGCGAGGCTCGCCATAAGGCGCGAGCCCCATGACCTTGTATTCCCCATCGTTGACCTCGAAGCCCAGGTAGGAGGTCAGGGTGCTGTAGAGCAGACCCAATGAATGCGGGAAGTGGACCTCTTCGAAGAGCTCGATCCTGGAGCCGGCGGCGCTGCCGAACGCGGTCGTCGCCCACTCGCCCACGCCATCCACCGTCAACACCGCGGCCTCTTCGAATCCAGAGAAGAAGAAGCTGCTCGCGGCATGAGACTGATGGTGATCGAAGACTTCCAGCCGACCTGTATAGCCGAGCCTGCAACGAATCTCCTGCTCCACCCGGTCGACGTGATTCGGCAGGCGGCTCAGGATTTTACGGCGAATGGCGTCGGAGGCCTCCGGATGCAGGGCCATCCAGATCTGTCGGGAAAGCTTTTTCCTCGGATTTTCGTAATAGGCGACGCAGTCGACGTCGGACAGGCTGATGCCACCTTGTTCGAGGCAGAAACGAAGGGACTGCCATGGCAAGCTTGGATCGTGCTTGACGCGGGAGAATCTCTCCTCCTCCGCGGCCGAGATCAGCTCGCCGTCGCGCAATAGACAGCAGGCAGCGTCATGGTAATGCGCCGAGATTCCCAGGATGTTCAGGGCCATGCGATTCCATGGAGCTTCTAAACGCGTGTCACGACGAAGCGGTCGATGATCAAGGCATCGAGCCTCGGCGTCTCGCGAAAGAAGCTCAGCGCTTGTTCCGGTGTTTCGACGATCGGCATGCCACGCCGGTTGAACGAGGTATTGAGTAGCACCGAGATGCCGGAAATCTTGCGGAATTCCGTCAGCAGCCGGAAATAGTTCGGGTTCCAGCCCTCGGTGACCGTCTGGAGGCGGGCGGAACCGTCTTCATGAACGACGCTGCTCAGCCGTTCCGCCCAGGCCGAGCGGACCTGGGCAACCAAGATCATGTAGGGGCTCTCGAGCTCGCAGTCAAAGAATGTCGCCGCATCGGCGCGCAGAACCGACGGCGCGAAAGGCCGGAAGTCCTCTCGGCGTTTGACTTCCCGATTGATCACGTTCCTCACGTCGGGTAAGGTGGGATCCGCCAGCAGGCTTCGCCGGCCCAGCGCCCGCGGGCCGAACTCGGAGCCATCCTGGAACCATGCCACGATCTTGCCGTCCGCGAGGAGCTGCGCCGTGGCGGTCGCGGAGTCCCCAACCTCGGAGACCTGAAGGGGGCGCTCGACGATCCGCCCCAAGGCCGCCGAGTTGCGACGTATCGCCGCGGCGACCTCTTCCCAATCAATCGCGTGATAAAACGTCAGAAGCCCGTCAGGATTTGTGCACTCGAGCCGACCGCTTTCGAGCGCGCGCGCCGGGTGCAGGTTCCCGAGGAAGAACGCCGCCATCGCCTGCGACGGGCCTGAGATGACGGCGTTCGGGTTGTCGACCTCCCTCTCCAGGAGATGACAGGAGGTCCAGTCAACCAAGGTGCTGACGGGCTCGGAGCCACCGGCCTTCCAGCAGAGCGAACCGGTCCAGCCGCCGGCCCGGGCCGTCTTGAAGCTCTGGTGGACGAGCCGGATCAGGAACGAGAGGACGTTGATCGGCGCCTCCGCCGTGGCGGTTGCGGCGGCTTGATCTGCGGCGACGGCGGCGGCCTCGAGAGACCTCCGAATCGCCGCGGGCGGATAGATGCGTCCGAAGCAGGTCGAGCCGTCATGGATCTCCCGTGACCTTCCGAGGATCTCCAGCCAGCCATAGAAGGCGCAGCCCAGGGCGATTCCATTGTCACCCGCGGCCGGAACGATGAACAGATCCTTGACGGCAAGGCTCCGGCGGATCAGCGAGTTGGCGACGGCGTTCAGGGCCACTCCACCGGCATAGGCGAGATAATCGCAGGGCGAAATCCGAAGGCGGCTTTCGAACAGGTAGAGGAGGGTCCGTTCCAACTCCCGCTGAACCCATCGGGCGATGTCGGCATAGTATTGAAAATCACGGCGGAACTGCTCGTCGTCTCTTGCCGGGCGATCAAACTCTCTCATCCAGTCATAACGGACGAACACCCGCCCGTCACGGAGGTCGAAGATCTCACCGGTTACCGCGCCCTGCCGCCCATAGGGTGCAAGTCCCATCAGTTTCCCGAGGTCATCCCTGCCGCGCAGGCAGTAGGAGCTGACCGCCGCATAGACTCCTCCGATGGAGTGCTTGGTGGTATTGGGAGTGAGTGGATACCCCTTGCTGCCCAGGCCCCAAGGTGAGAAGTCCTTGTAGACGGCCTCCAGCCGTTCTCGGTGGTAGGAGTAGTAGCTGTCCTTCTCGAAGAAGAGGTGCCTCGTCTCGTCGTCTCCTACCCTCCGAGCGGCGGCCTCGTCGATACCCTTGCATTCGTCGGCGCCATTGCCGCAACCGTCGACCACCAGAATGTTGCACTCCTCGAAGGGACACATACCGAGCGCGCTGTAGGCGTGTGCCAGGTGATGCGAGATGGTCACCACGGGAATGGGACAATCTTCGGTGATGACCCGCGGCCCGTCGAACCAAGTGTCGCCGCGCTCGAAATCTCCGAAGTTCGCGTTCTGGACGATCAGTGCCAGATCGTTCATGGTGATGTCTGCGGCTTCCAGGCAGTATCGGATCGCGGCGGTGTCGTTCCCGCCGTCATGCTTGAGCCGGGTGAGACGCTCTTTCTCGATGGCTACCAGGATCCGGCCATCTTTGAGCAGGCACGCGGAGCCGTCGTGTGAGAGCCCCGTTCCCAACACATAGATCGGTTTGCCCATTTCACGTGCTCCTTAAGGCGGCAGGGGCCATGCCATTGGATCGATCAGCCAGTTGGCCGCAGGAGCCCATCGCGGATGAGCCGTCGCACCAACACCAGCTTGCTGCTGTCGGACAACGCCGCGGGAAGCTCGGCGACCTGGAAGCGCCGATGATCGCGGATGAACTCGAGAGCCGGCAGGAGGGTTGCGGGTCCTTGGACCCGGTGAGGGCCGAAGCGCAGCACGGCTCCCCGGTCGGTGCTCTCGACGAGGCAGGGGAGGCCGAGACGGCGTTCGACGGTGGCATCGAGGCCTAGCGTGGACAACTGCGCCAGCGCCGTGAAGTGGCCGTCGGGCGGAAAGCGGCGCGAGGTCGTCAGCTGCTCGATGAAGGAGCCCAGAGTGGCCTCGAAGGACGCCTTCTCGCGGACGAGCTGCAACAGCGCGTCAAAGGTTTCGTCCATTTCCGCGCGTATCCCGTTCGCCTGCACGAAGTCGGGGGGCAAGGCCTCGCGCAACTCCACGTTTTCAGCGCAAAGCAACTCGACGGACCGCTTTAGGAAGTCCACCCAGTAGATGGGATGGAGGCTGACCGTCAGGTGGAGCGAGCAGGCGTCGGAAGTGATCGCCTTGTGGTAGAAACCCCGTGGGATATAGAGAACGTCGCCGGTTTCAAGACGCTCGCATTCACGCAGGACGAGGGTGCTCTCGTCGTGGGCGGCCGCGTCGATTGTCCGTCCGTAGTCGGTTTCGAGCGGTGAACGGAAGCCGGGCTCATAGACGAACCATTCCTTGGCGCCCTCGACCTGCAGGATGAACACGTCGGTGTAATCGAAATGGGCGGCGAGACCCTGCGAGTGGGCCGGCGTGAGATAGGCGTTGACCGTGGCTTTGACGTTCAACTCCTCGGCGAGGCTGGCGACCAGCGTGGCCACGGAAGGCCAGGATTTTTCCACGCCGAGAAGGCGAAGGGTGTCGCCAGCGTCGAAACGTTGATAGAGAATCTCTTGAGGAGTGCTCGCCGTGGTGGTTTCCATCGACGCGCGGTCGCTGCCCTTCGCCGCGACTACGGTGATACGTCTGCCTTCATCCACCTGCGACGGCATCATCCAGCGATCCACGTCCGAGAGCGTGAAGAGCGAGCTGAAATGGGTGGGGCGCTCGCGGTGGACGAACAGATGGCCCTGACCCCAGAAGCGGTCGATGAACTGTCGGCGAGTGACCGGGGCGATGAGATACTCCAGGGAGAGGGGAGCGGCCGGCGTCTCTAGGTCGGTCCTGGAAAGGGCAGCGGTAAGTGGCTGCATGACATCCTCCCTCCTCCGGTTCCGGAAGAAGTGGTCAATTCTCGCTAAGAATCATATATGAATGAGATCTTAATTTCAAGGCGACGGGGCTCGCTTTTAGGCGAGGGCGAGGACACAGGGCAGGCCGAGAGGGTCGGCCAACCGCAGGAGCGTGTAGCCGATGCCGGCCAAGCCGAGGAAGAACCGAGGATCGAACGAATACCGGGAGGCTGCCATGAGCCCGAAGCCTTCCCGCTCTCTCGCTCTCTCCAGGACGTGGCAGGCGAGACTGCGAGCCGCCACGTGGAGCGATTCGTCGCCCAGTTTGCACGCGGCATGGAGCAGGATGTCCACTCTCCCCATATTTCCACAGCACAGAAGGTCGTCGTCGTCTAACTCGGGGGAGCCCGTCACGTCCAGCGCCTCACGAACCTCTCGCGCGGCCTCGGGTGTAGCCTCGAAGTTGAGGATTTCAAGACGGCTGAGCGCGACGCCGGAGGCCCCGTTGCACCAGCTTCTGCCGAGACGAGCTCCTGGCCGCCAGGAGATTCGCCAATTCCATCCATCGGTTACGTAAAGGGTCCGCTCGTAAGCGATTCCTTCCCGCGCGGCCGCAAGTAATTCCGGTTCGCCTGTCCTACCGAAGAGCCGAATCAACGCACAAGCGATTCCAGAAGCACCGTGCGCGAAGCCGCCGACGGGCCTTTTCTCCGAGCCCATGGGCCAGACCTGAAGCCTGCCGACTCGGCGCGTCCTCTGGCTCAGGAGCCGAGCGGCGCAGGCTACCGCCAATTCAAGCGGCGTCGATTCCTGGGCGTCGGGCCCCGAGACCTCACGATCCAGGGCCAGGAGAGCCAGAAGCGCGCCCGCGGCTCCGAACATGACGTCCAGGTTTTCATCCCCCAGAATGCGGCAGGGTGTGATCAGTCCTGACAGCTCCTGGGCGTCCCGAATCAGTGCGGGCTCTCCGAGCAGGGCTCCGATCTTGAGTAGGGCGTACACAAGCGAGCCGAGGCCTGACATGCCGCCGAGGGGATGCGGGGCTTCCTCGGCTCGTCTCGAATTTCCGACGACTTCCGGTAATTCCCGTCGCAGGGGCGCCAAGGTTTGCAGGCAGAGCTCCCGGTACTTGTCGCCACCGGACGTCCGTGCCATCGCGGCAAGAAAAAGGGCGACACCCGTCGTACCGGGATAGAGGTAAGGGCCCAGTGGCATCGGGACGACTCTACCGTCCCTGAGACCGGGGCCAGACCAGTACAGACTGCCATCGCGGGCTCGGGATCGGTGCGCGACCAACTGCTCGGCAATCTCCTCCGCGGCATCGAGGAAGAGACCGTCGTCGCAGCGTCCGGTTGACGGGAACGAGTCCATCGGCCAGCTCCAATGTACAGGATCGCACACAAAAAAGCCATTGTATTCTTCTTGAAGAAGATGCTATCTTTGGGGGATGTTGTTCTGGTGTCAAGCGCGAGCACCGCCGCGCCCTGCTTCTTCCCTCGTCGTCACCAGTATCGCTCAAACAACCGTCAGTACTTACAAGGAGATTCTCATGTCTAACCAAGTCGATGTCGCCCGTGCCTTGAAGGACAAGGATTACTTCCATTCTCTGACGGCAGAGCAGCAGGACATGGTCCGCGGAGAGGGCGGAGTCGGTGATGCCAACATCACCGATGACAGCCTCGAATCGGCCAGCGGCGGTCTTGGCGGAGGTGCCGGCCAGCTCCTCGCCACCGGGACGGATCCCACGTTCTCGGGTGCCAGGGGCAGTGCCAGCACCCTTGTCATCTGCAATTGCTGATTCCTACTGCTCGCAAGGTCTGGGGAGGGCTGAGGCATCCCCGGACCTCCTTTCTCCTGGAGCGTTGCGCGATGACCGAGATCTTGTCCGAAGATGTGGCCTGGTGGCGCGCCTTGACGCTGGAGGAACGGTGCCGCTCGGTTGTTCCAGCCCCATGGGAGCGAGCCAGCGGGGTCACGGCGCGGCGCCGTATGGCCCAATGGCGGAGCCAGACTCCCTTCGCCAAGGAGGAGTGGTTTGCCCGTCTTCTCGATCTCCACCGTCTCGACGAAGGCGCGTTCACGGCTCTGCTGGGCGAAGAGGACGCCTCTCTCCGGCAGCGGCTGCCGGAGGTCCCCAACTGGCTCTCCCGTCTTGAGCAGGTGTTCGAGGCGCCGAGAGCCGCTTCCGGGAGACTCCCGCCAATCGTCGGGCCACTGATCGTATCCGCCCGCGAGCGCCTGGAAAGCGAGGCTCGTGACCTGGCTCGTCGGCTGCCGGGTGGGACGCTCGATCCCGAGGCCATCGCCGAGCAACTGCTCTCGGCCTTGCTCGTCCGCGTCGACCGGCAGATCAGCCGCGCGGTCGTCCTGGAGATGCGCGTGGCCTCCCTCCAGGGACGCCTGACGGGCGCGGATCAGGCCGAGCGTTTCCGGAGCTTCGTCGATCGCCTTCGCGAGCTTTCGGAATCCCTGTCCTTCCTCCGCCAGTATCCCGTGCTGGCGCGTTCCCTGGTGGAGTCGACCGAGGCCTTGACCGAGGCCGGGATCGAGCTCCTGGATCGTATCGGCGCGGACTGGCAGTCAATGCGCGAGCTGTTCTGGCCCGACCGCGATCCCGGGATGCTGACGAGCCTCGAAATGGGGCTCGGCGATGTCCATCGCTCGGGACGCGAGGTGTGCGTGCTGGTCTTCGACTCAGGAGCGCGGCTCGTATACAAACCGCGGTCGCCGCGGATCGATCATCACTTCGCTTTGCTCCTGCGTTGGCTCCACGAGCGCGGGGCGCCGGAGCTGCGGACTCCTCGAATCCTAGATCGGGGCACCCACGGCTGGGCGGAGTTCATCCACCACACGCCCTGTCTCAGCCTTGCGGAAGCTCGCCGTTTCTATGAACGCCAGGGCGCCCTCCTTGCCGTCCTCTACGCGCTCAACGCCAACGACTTCCATCGCGAGAACCTGATCGCCGCGGGCGAGCACCCGGTTCCCATCGACCTCGAGACTCTGTGCGGTCCCGACTACGGTCAGGGGCAGGAAGCCGCCTACGACTCTTACGCTGAATTCGAGCTCGCGAGCTCCGTCGTCAAGACCTTGCTCCTGCCGGTATTTCAAGAAGAGGGAGGGGGGCAAAAGAGGCTCGACACCAGTGGCCTTGGCGGCCGGAGCGGCCAGTTCTCGATTCACCTCGTAGGCGAATGGGAGAATCTCGGCACCGACGAGCTGAGGCTCGCCTTTGAACGGCGCGAGATTCCGCCCGTGCCCAACCGGCCTCAGTTGGACGGCTCTGCCCTGAATGCCTTCGACTTCGCCGCGGAGATCGAGGCGGGCTTCACCTCCATGTACCACCGCCTCGAAAGCCTTCGAGACGAGCTGTTGTCGGAGGGTGGGCCGATCGCCGCGATGGGGGATGACGAGGTTCGCGTCGTTCTGCGAGGAAGCCAGCTCTACAGCATGCTCATCGAGCAGAGCTTCCACCCGGACCATCTGAGCGATGCCCTGGAGCGGGACCGGCTCTTCGCTCGTCTCTGGTTTGGCATCGATCGCACGGAATTCCCCCACATCGCGCTCCGTCTTTTGCCCAGCGAGATCCCGGACCTCTGTCGGGGGGAGATTCCTTACTTCACGACCCTGGTCGACTCCCGAGATTTGTGGACGAGCCAGGGCGCGAAATTGGAGAGCTTCTTTCTCCGCTCGAGCAGCGAGGTGATCCGCGACCGGTTCCAGCAGCTGGGCGAGGAGGATCTTCGCCGGCAGACCCGATTCATTAGGGGCTCTCTCGGGGCCATCGCGCTCGATCACGAGTCCACTTTCCAGCGCTACACGCCGCCCACGGCAGCTCCGCCCGCCGCCCGCGACCGTCTTCTGGTCCAGGCCGTGAAGGTCGCGGAGCGGCTCATCGAGCTGGCCTCCTGGCGGAACGGCCATGCTTCCTGGGTAGGGTTGTCGCACGGCGAGAGCCATGGCTGGCATCTGCGGCCCTTGCAGACCGATCTTTACAGCGGCCTTCCCGGCCTCATCCTGTTCCTGGCCTACCTGGGGGATGTGACCGGTCGCGGAGACCTTCGGTCCGTGGCGGAGGCCGCGCTCGAAACACTCCGCCACCAGTTGAAGCGGCGGCGAGACGTGGAGTTCCTGGGGGGGTTCCATGGCTTGGGTGGGCTGCTCTACCTCTGGCTGCACCTTTTTCATCTCTGGGAAGACGAAGCCTTCCTCGCCGAGGCACGGAGCACCGCCTCCCGCCTGGCGGAGATCGCTGGCGACGACCGCCACCTGGACGTCATCCAGGGCTCCGCGGGGTCGATTGCCCCTCTCCTCTCCCTCCACGAGCTGACCGGTTTGACGCAGCCGCTCATGACCGCGCGAAGCCTGGGCGACCGCCTTCTCCAGCTGGCGCGGCCCTGGGACGGAGGGATCGGCTGGCTCAGCGCCCTGGTCCCCACCCGTCCGCTCACCGGTTTCGCCCATGGAGGGGCCGGATTCTCCTGGGCTTTGGGCGAGCTTTTCACCGTGACCGGCGAGGAGGACTACTCGCGCGGAGCGCTCCAGGCCACGGCCTATGAGCGCAGCTATTTCTCCTTAGAGCAGGGGAACTGGGAAGACCTCCGGCAGGCCTCACAGGAGCGGGGTGCCCGCTACATGGTCGCCTGGTGCCATGGCGCGTGCGGGATCGGCATGAGCCGTCTACGCCTCCAGGGGTGCCTCGACGACGCCGAGATCCGACAGGAAGCGAGGGCCGCGCTCGACACCACCTATCTGTCGGGATTCGGCAGCAACCATTCGCTCTGCCATGGTGACATGGGCTCCCTTGAGCTGCTCCTGCAGGCCAGCCGATGCCTGCCGGAGGTGAAATGGCAGGAGCGGCTCGCCGAGCGCACCGCCCAGACTCTCGCCAGTGCCGAGCAGCAGGGATGGCGCTGCGGCGTGCCGCTGGACGTCGAGACTCCTGGCCTGATGGATGGCCTGGCGGGGATCGGCTATGGTTTTCTGCGCCTCGCCGAGCCCGACCGCGTCCCGGCCGTGATGATCCTGGAAGGACCTGGGACCGCTAGCCGCCTTCCGTCTCGTCCGATTTTTATCTGAGGAGATCTCCATGAGCATCTTGCTGCGGGAAGAACTTGACTCGACGTACGCAGGGACCCTCGAGAGTCTCATCGATCCTGTCAGTACCAGGAAATTCCTCGAGGAGCACTGGGGTAAGTCGCTCCTCATCGTGCGCCGGCATTCGCCGGATTATTACTACAAGCTGTTCTCTCTGGCCGACGTCGACGTCTGCCTCATGGCGGCGGCCCATAGCTCGGGCAATATTCTGCATGTGATCGCGGCGCAGGGAAGCAGCCGGAGCACCACCCTGACGACCGTCTCGGAGGTTTCGAAGGATGCGCTCTATAGCGCCTTTCTCTCGGGAGACACCCTGCGGCTGATCGGAGTGGAGAAGTTCTGGCCGCCGGTTCATCTCCTGACCACCGCCCTTCAGCAGGCGCTCGACGCGACGGCCGGCGTCAACTTCTTCCTGACCCCGGCCCATTCGCAGGCCTTCCCCCTGCACTTCGACAATACGGACGCGTTTATCGTCCAATTGGCGGGCTCGAAACGATGGCAGATCTGGGAGCCGACCTATGAGCGTCCGCTCGACTCGCGCCTCTCGGAACGACACGTTTCAAGCCGCATGGAAAAAGACGAAACGAAGCTGACGCTGCTGGAGGATTTCGTCCTCGAATCCGGCGACGTGCTCTACATGCCGCGGGGCTTCTATCACAAAGCCATCGCGATCGACGAGCACTCTCTCCACTTGACCATCAGCCTGCATCCCATTAGCTGGGCCGATTTCTTCAAGCGGGCTTTTGAGCTGACGGCTCTGGACAACCCCGAGCTGCGGGAGAACCTGCCCCCCGGCTTCGTCGGAGACAACCGGGCACGGCGATCCATGCAGGCGACCTTCTCGCGTCTTCTTGAGCGCTTCTCCGATACGGTTTCTTTCGAGGAGACTCTCCATTCCGTCGTGGAAGATCAGGTCGTAGCCCGGGTGTTGCCGCCCGATGGGCACTTCGCCGCGCTGGCCGGCCTGAAGGAGATCGGGGCGAGCTCCCGGGTCGAAAAGAGGAGTGGCCTCGCGTGCTTGGTTGAGGAATCTTCTGAGAAGGCCGCAATCCGATTCGGCGCCCAAGGCGTCCAGGGCCCACGAATCCTGCTTCCCGCCCTCGAGTTCATCCGGGATCAACAGAGCTTTTGCGCCAGCGACCTGCCTGGAGCCATGAGCCTCGACGGCAAGGTCACCCTGGTGCGACGGCTGGTCCGTGAAGGGCTCCTCAAGCCTGCCGGCCTCTAGCGGAGAAGCTCCGTCTACAGGGGCTTACTCCGCTCTCAGGGCGGAGAGCGGGTCGACCGCCGTCGCCCGTTGGACCGGCAGCGCTATCGCCAGCCCGCTGATGAAGAGCACCAGTGCCAAGACGAAGCCCAGGGTTGGAAGATCGACCCGGCTGATTCCGAAGAGCAGCGCGGCCAGCGCACTGCTGATCGAAAGATACAGGGTGAGACCGATGGCGCAACCCACCAGGACAAGCTTCAGGTAACGGCCGATCAGAAGGCGTTGAAGGCCGAGCCGGGTCGCGCCCAGGGCCAGCCTGACACCGATCTCGTGTCTCCGTTGCGCGATCCCATAGCTGATCACCCCGAAGATCCCGGCGGCGGTGAGGAAGAGCGCGAGAACCGCGAAGACGCTGGTCAAGAGACTCTGGAACCGCTCCCGTCTCGTCGAACTGGCGACTACTGTCGCGAGCGTCCCGAAGTTGTCCAGGCTCAGGTTTGGATCGATCTGTTTGAGCTTCTTCCGCAGCAGGTCGGTGGAGGTCCCGGCGCCCCCGGATGCGGTGCGGACGATCAAGGAGACTTCCGGCCGCGGGCCTTGGCCGATGGGACGGTAGGCCTGCAGGTGCCGCCCTTCCTGGATGCTCGTCTGGTGAATGTCGCCGACGACTCCCACGACCGTGGCTACGATCTTCTCCCGGCTCGTGAAGGCGTTGAAGACCAAGCGCTTGCCGAGCGGCGACTCGCCTGGCCAGAACAATCGGCCGAGGCTCTGACTGACCAGCGCGACGGGAGGCGCCGTAGAGACATCGTGATCGGTGAACCCACGACCCTGGAGGAAGGAGATACGCATCGCCGCCGGCAGATCCGGGGAAATGACGCCGACGTCCACCCCTGGTGCCGACTCCAGGCCCTCCGAGAGCCGGTCTTCGGCAGCGACGCGCACATGATACTGGTTGCCCGACAAGGGAAGAGGAAAGATCACTCCAGCGTGCTTGACTCCGGGTAGCTCCCACACAGAGGAAAGCAGGGAAGCATAGAAATTGGACTGCTGTACGGGTGTCCCGTAGGAACGTTCGGGTAGCGACAGGTCGACCGTCAGGGTTGAGTCGGCCTGAAAGCCCGGCGAGACCGCCATCAGTTTGAGCAGGCTGTGAGTGAGCAGTCCTGCGACGAGCAGAGCCGGTACTGCCAGGGCGACCTCCACGATTGTCGCCAACTTCCCGGCCATCAGCACGAACGGGCTGCGACCTCCGGAGGACCGGCTCGCGGCGGTCAGGATCCTGGCAGGCTGGCGCGCGATGTTCCGCCGCAAGAGCGGCAGACACCCGATGATAATCGTGGTCAGGAGTGAAACACCGAGGGTGAACAGCAGCACCGACCGGTCGATACCGATCTCGTCCTGTCTAGGCAGAGCGTCGCCGGCGAACTTCAAAAGGACCGAGGTGACCAGAATCGAGAGAGCGAGGCCCAATCCCCCGCCCAGAAGAGAGAGGAAGGAGGTCTCGATGAGTGAAAGCCGGAGCAGCCGGCCCATCGAGCAGCCCAGGGCGAATCGAACGGCAAGCTCTTTCTCCTGGCCTATCAAGCGGGCCAGCAGTATGCTCACCACGTTGTTGCAGGAAATCAAGAGGACGATCCCGACCGCCGCGGTTAAGAGGAGAAGCGCAGGCCTGACATCGCGAACCATGAGATCGCGGAGGAGGTAGACCCTGAAGCCCGTGCTCTTGCTTCCAGCAGGGCGGCTCTGGTCCAGCCTGTGAGCGATGGTGCTGACCTCGGCCTGAGCTCGCTCCAGGGAGACTTCAGGAGCGAGGCGGCCGATGATGAAGAGCCAGTGCGAAGCTCCCAAGCTGCCGGTGGCTTCCAAGGCGAGTGGGCTCCAGAACTCTGCGCCCTTGGGGTAGGCTTCCTTCGAGCTGACGACTCCCAGCACGGTGTAGAGCTCCTCGTCAAGAGTCAGGCGCGCGCCGAGGACCTTGGGGTCGCTACCGAAACGGCGTTGCCATAGGCTCGTGCTGATCACGACGACTTTGGAACCGCCGGGAAGATCCTCCGCTGAAGTAAAGCCGCGACCCAGGACGAAGCGTAGCCTTAGGGTGGGAAAGAAGTCGGCGGACACGGCGGCACCGTTGACACGCTCCGGCTCCAAGCCGGGGGTGAGCACATTCGACCGGGCGTCCGTCCAAGCCGCCAAGCGCGCGAACGAATGAGCTTGCTCGCGTAAACCCACGAAATCGATCGGCGAGGCGGGGGACCCTTCTTCTCCGTCTGAGCTCTGAACCACGGCAATGAGCCGATCGGGAGCCGGATAAGGCAACGGCTTGAGCAGCACGCCATTAGCGAGGCTGAAGACCGCGGTATTGGCTCCGATGCCCAAGGCCAAGCTGAGGACGATCAGGAAGTTGTGAAAAGGACTCCCCAGAGTGCGACGGAAGCCGTAGCGAACCTCCTGAAGGATTTCATACATGTTGGGTCCCCCAGCTCTGGAGCATCGTCGGAATAACCTCAAGACTCGCAAAGTATAAGGTGTTAAGATTAATCTGGGAAGCGGCCTTGCCGGAGCGGGTACCCGCAAAGGAGTCTAGGTTGAGACGCTGCTGGCTGCTACCGCGCGACCGGCGTCTCTCGCACGTACTGCTGCAGTTGCGCGCGGGTCCGCGCGGCGGCTTCGGTCTTGCCGAGGGCCTGCTGGGCTCGGAGCAGGCCCTGGAGCGACAGGGTGCGGCCGGGGGCGCGGGCGAGGGCTGACTGGTACGCTTGCTCCGCCTCGGCGTTGCGGCCCAGGGCGAGTAGCTCGTCGCCGAGAAGCTCGGAGGACGGCTTCTGGATGGCGGGGGGACCGAACTCCATGGGCATCGCGCTCTCCCGCTCCGCCACTTTCCGCAATGCGGCGAGCCCGTCGTCCGTCTTCCCTTCCTTGAGCCGCTCGAGCGAGTCGATCTGCTGGACGACGACCTCCGCGTAGGAGCGATCGACGGTGACGTTCCGTTTCTCTTTCGCGATCTCCGCGAGCAGCTCCCGCTGGCGCTCTCTCAGTCGCGCGGCGGCGGCGCGCAACGCGGTCCGGTCACCGCTCGCCGCCAGCGCCTCCCCGTAGGCCAGGATGAGCTTCGTGTCGAGGAAACGTCCTTCCGGCAGGGCCACGGGATCCGTCTCCCATCGCCCCGTCTCGATCCCCTGGAAGAGGCGCATCTCGGCGAAGGAGCTGACGAGCGAGTCGTCCCCCTCGACCCCGGGGCCGCCCGCAGCCTCGCGTACCGCCATCTGCCGGCAGGCGTCGAGTTGCCGTTTTGCGTCGTCGAGGCGCCGCTCCTGCAGATAGCCATAGTGCAGCCAACTCGGGTAATGGCCGCAGGTCTTCGGCAGCTTGCCCTTGCCGGCACGGTCCTGATCGACCACGCGCATGGCCTGCTCGTTGGCGGCAATGACGTCGTCCCACTGGCCGACCGCCACGAAAATGTGAGAGGTCATGTGCAGCGCGTGGCCGGCGTTCGGCGCCACGCTGCCATAGAGCCGCGCCGCGCGCATGCCGAGCGGGGCGTGGACCGGGTCGTCGTACGAATGGATCAGGTAGTGCAGCACTCCCGGGTGATGCAGGTGAGTGGGGAAGACCTCCTCGAGCAGCGCCGCGGACCGCATGTAGATGCCAAAGTCGCGACCGTTGTGCGCCGTACCGAGGAGCGACAGGGCATAGAAGGCCGTGGCGTCGACATCGTCCGGATACCGCTGGTGGAGCGCGGCCATGGCGTCGGCGTAGTGGAAGTCGCGCTCGTTCTTGGTGCCGTCCCCATAGAGGACCTCCAGGGTGCGCAGGTAGTCCCGCTCGCGCTCCGTCTTCGCCCTGGCCAGCCGGGCCTCGGGGGTGGCGCCGAGACGGCCCAGCACGGCGCGCGCCGCGGCGAGGTCCTGCTGCATCCACACCGGGTGGGTGTAGGTCATCGCCTCGCCCCAGAAGGCCAGGGCGAAATCCGGATCGATCGTCTGCGCCTTGCGGAACTGCTCCGCCGCGCTGGAGTACTCGAAGTTGTGCAGCAGCGCGAGCCCGCGGAGGAAGGGCCCCTGGGCCACCGGCGAGCCGGAGTTGGCGAACGACACCTCACCCACCTCGCTCTGCGCCGAGGCGGCAACGTTGAAGGCGAGGAAGAGCGCGAAGAGGTACAGCCAGGCGAGCTTACGCATGCATCACCTCCGGGTCAGGCGGTTGTCCGCTTCGGGATGATACCGGATGGTGGCTCGCCCGGCAGAGATCCCCGGCCGGAGCGATCTTGCCGGGAAGCCATCTTGCAGGGATCTTCGGCGATCTTTCCAGGAGGTAAACCCATGAAACCGCTCGCATCCCTCTTCGCTCTGTTTCTCCTTCTGCCCGGAGCTGTCCGGGGGCAGGCGGCCTCGCAGGGCCCGGCCTACGACGCCCGGCTGTCCGGCTACGAGTACCCCTTCAAGGTCGGCCTCCATCCGGTGAAGTCGCAGCAGCAGACGTTGGAGATGGCCTTCATGGACGTCCGTCCCGAGAAGGCGAACGGCAGGACCGTGCTGCTGCTCCACGGCAAGAACTTCTCGGGCGCATACTGGGAACGGACGGTCCGGGCGCTGACGGCCGGCGGCTACCGGGTGATCGTTCCCGACCAGATCGGCTTCGGCAAGTCGTCGAAACCGGAGCACTTCCAGTTCAGCTTCCAGGAGCTCGCGACCCACACCCGGGGGCTCCTCGACGCGCTCGGCGTGTCTCGCGTGTCGGTCGTCGGCCACTCCATGGGAGGCATGCTGGCGACCCGCTTCGCCCTGATGTACCCCGATCTCACCGAGAAGCTGGTCCTGGTCAACCCGATCGGCCTGGAAGACTGGAAGCGGCTCGTTCCCTACCGCACGGTCGACGAGAGCTTCCGGACGGAGCTGGAAGCCACTCCCGGCAGCGTGCGCGACTACATGCGGGAGAGCTACTTCGCCGGGAACTGGAAACCCGAGTACGAGCCGCTCGTCGAGGTCCAGGCCGGCTGGCTGCGCGGTCCCGAACGGCGCCGGATGGCCTGGATCTCCGCCCTGACCTCCGACATGGTGCTCACCCAGCCGGTCCTCTACGAATTTCCGGACCTGCGGATGCCGGTCCTCCTGATCATCGGCCAGAGGGACCGGACGGCCATCGGCAAGGCCTGGGCCCCGCCGGAGGTGAAGCCGAAGCTGGGCAACTACCCCGAGCTCAGCCGCCGGGCTCAGGCCGCCATCCCCAAGGCCCGGCTGGTCGCGATCGACAACGCCGGTCACCTGCCCCAGGTCGAAGCCTTCGACCGCTATTGGACTGCTCTGGAAGAGTTCCTGGGCGGCCGGTAGGGGACCCTCTCTCCTCCTGCCTGTAACAAACCGCCGTGTCAGGTGTATGGGTAAGGTGTAGACCAAGAGGATCCGAACCTTGACCGAGGCCATCGAGCAGGACCGGGGTTTCTGGCGGGCCGCGTATCAATCCCACGCGCCGGCGGTGCTGGCTTTCCTGCAGCACCGCCTGGGACGGCGGGAAGATGCCGAAGACCTCCTCCAGGAGACTTTCGTCCGGGCAATCCGCAGCGGTTCTTTTGACGGAGACCGCCTCTTCGACGGAGACAACCTCCGCGCCTACCTCTTGCGCATCGCCCACAACCTCTGGGTCAACGTACGGCGGCGTCCGCGGTTGGTCGTCCCCGCGGCGGGGGAGGGCGATACCTCCTTCGCCGAGGTGCCGGCGGCGGCGGCCTCCCCCGAGCAGGAGGCCTCCTGGAGCGCCTTCCGCGAGGAGTTGCGGCGAGTCCTCGCGGGCTTGAGCGAGCCGCACCGCCGGGCTTTCGAGCTGGGCGCTCTCGAGCAGCGCAGCTACGGCGAGATCGCCCAGATCACCGGCTGGAGCCTGCCGCAGGTCAAGGTGAATCTCTATCGCGCCCGGAAACGGGTCATCGAAGAGCTGCGCGAACACTTCCCACAGGCGGTCAGGAGCAGACCATGAGCGATTGTGAGAGCTACGAGACGTCCCTTTCAGCCCTGGCCGACGGCGAGCTTCCCACCGAGGATCTGCTGCCGACCCTCGATCACCTCGCGGAGTGCGCCTCCTGCCAGGCCTTCTACCGCGACGTGCGCGCGCTCGCCGCGGCGATTCCCGCGAACGCCAATGCCGCCGATATCGCCGATATCGCCGATAACTCGCGGCGGCTCGCGGCGTCCGCGCCTGCACAGGCACCCGAAGAGATCTGGCGCCGCATCGAGGCGGCAGCGTCCCCCGCGCTCTCGCGGACAGGGCGTTCCCGGCCTTGGGCGATGCGCCTTGCCGCCGCCCTCCTTCTCGTCGCCAGTCTCTGGGGCGCCCTCGCCGCCGTGCGCTCCACGATGCGACCCGCGGGGGAGCCGATCGAGATCACTCTTGGGGAAGACAGCGGCCGGATGACCGAGCAGCGGTTCCTCGCCCTCACTGTCGAGCTCCTCCGCGCCGACTCCCGCTATCACCTGGAGATGCTCCAGGTCCTGACCGCCGTCTTCGAACAGGGCCGGCGGCAGGAGGCTCCCGTCGACTACGACGCTCCGCTCCCGGAAGGGGACGACGGCGAATCCAACGACTGGCGGCCGGCGCAAGGTGCGCGCCGGCTGTCCTGACACCACCGGACATCACATTCCGAGACATTACGTTCCGAAAGGATTTTCCATGAATGCCGCGTTGCGAAAGACGTTGCCCATGATCTTTCTCCTCGGCCTCGGGGCGCTCCCCGCCACGAGCGCGACCGCCGCTCCGGCGCGGGACTCCCGAGGCTTCCTCTACGGCCGGATCACCACCCGCAGCGGCTCGGTCTACGAGGGCCGCCTCCGCTGGGACAAGGAAGAGGCGTTCTGGGGGGACTTTTTCAATGCCGACAAACGTGACCTCCCCGACCTCAAATATCTCCCGCGGAAGGAACGGCGGCGCCCGAAATCGGTCGAGGTCTTCGGCATCCCGCTCGGCATCCATTGGGGAGCGGAGGACCGCGGAGGTCGGCAGTTCGTCGCCCGCTTTGGAGACCTCCGGCGCATCGAAGCCGGCAAGGGCGATGATGCCACCGTCGTCTTCAAGAGCGGCGCCCGCTACGAGGTGAGAGGCGGCTCGAACGACCTCGACGCCGACACGGAGATCGCCGTCTGGGACCGCGGCGCCAGCGAGATCCAGGTGCAGTGGAAAGAGGTCCGCACGGTCGATTTCCTGCCGACTCCCGCCGCCCTTGCCGTGCCGGTCTTCCGTTTGCGCGGCACGGTCCACACCGACGACGGGATTTTCCGCGGCTACATCCAATGGGACAAGGAGGAGTGCCTGTCGAGCGACGAGCTGGACGGGGAGACTCGCGATGGCAAGGTGTCGCTTCAGATGGGCGACATCCGATCGATCAAACGGCGGAGCCGCAACAGCTCGGAAGTCGTTCTGCGGAACGGCCGCACCTTGGTGCTCGACGGCACCAACGACGTCGATTCCTCCAACCGGGGGATCTACGTTAACGACCCGCGCTTCGGCCGGGTGATGGTCCCCTGGGACGCTTTCCGCCGCGTCGATTTCGATCCTGCCGGCGACAGCGGTCCGGCGTACACCGATTTCCGTCCCGGCCGTCCCTTGTTCGGCAAGGTGACCACCGGCCAGGGCAAGACCTACCGCGGCCGCCTCGTCTATGACGTCGACGAGACGGAGAACCTGGAAACCCTCGACGGCCAGCGGCGCGACGTCGAGTACAGCATCCCGTTCGCCCGCATCGCCTTCATCCTGCCCGAGAAGACCAACTCGAGCCGCGTAGTGCTCAAGAACGGCCAGGAGCTGAAGCTGGAGGACGCGGCCGACGTCGGCCGCGACAACGCCGGGGTGCTGGTCTTCGAACGAGGGCAGGAGAAGAGCCCCCGGTACATCTCTTGGGGGGATGTTCGGAGGATCGACTTCGAGGATCGGTGAGGCGTTGCGCCGGAGATGGAGCCGTACGAGGCGCTCGTCGAGATCCAGGTCGGCTGGCTGCACGGGTCCGACCGGCGCCGGATGGCCTGGATTTTTCGCCCAGACTTCCTACAAGGTGTTCATCCAGCCGGTCCTCTACGAATTTCAGACCTGCGGATGCCGGTCCTCCTGATTCTCGTACTGGAGGTTGGCCGCCAGGGTTACTCCTCGAAAGGCGTACAGTCAGGCGAGTCAGTTTCGAGAGAAATGGAGAAATCAGCCCTCGTGTCCGTCTTATACCAGGACAGGTGGGCTGATAGGCCTGGCAAAGCGGCAGCGAACACGTCCGTCCAAGTGAAAGGTGCGCTTACCGTGACAAACAGCGATCTCATTCCCGAACCTGCCTCACGAAGCCTTCGCATTTTCGCCTTCGATCCGGGTCTTGCGGCTCAATTCGACTCAGCCGGCATCAGCGAGATCACCATTGGCATCCCGTGGGAAAAGGACCTGCAGCCCGGCCCCGTGGGGGAGTACATCGAGGTAATCGACGCCGATCCGGCGAGCGGCGTCTTCTACAAGCCCGTCTATTTGAACGACCCGCGCATCCTGGCACAGGACGGTCTCGCGCCCTCGGAATCGAACCCACAGTTCCACCAGCAGATGGTCTACGCCGTGGCGATGACGACGATCGGGCATTTCGAACAGGCTCTCGGCCGGGTTGCCCTGTGGTCGTCCCACCGAGCCGGCGGGGTCGACGAGCAGTTCGTTCCCCGGCTGCGGATCTATCCCCACGCGCTACGTGACCGAAACGCCTACTACAGCCCGGACAAGAAAGCGCTCCTGTTTGGTTATTTCCCGACGAGCGTCAAAGACGCGAACAACACCCCGGGCACGCTCGTCTTCTCCTGCCTCTCGCACGACATCATTGCCCATGAGACGACGCACGCGCTGCTGGACGGAGTTCACCCCCGGTTCAACGAGCCCGTGAATCCAGACGTCCTGGCCTTCCACGAGGCCTTTGCCGACATCGTGGCGTTGTTCCAGCACTTCTCCTATCCGGGCGTCCTGCGCGACCAGATCGCCCGCACCCGCGGCAACCTGGCCGGGGAGAATCTCCTTGGACAACTTGCCCAGCAGTTCGGCAGGGCATCCGGCCGCGGGACAGCCCTGCGGGACGCCCTGGGCGGCATCAACCCGGCCACGGGAAAATGGGAGCCGCACCGGCCGGACGTTCGCTCGCTGGATCACACGCCCGAGCCGCACGCCCGCGGAGCTATTCTCGTCGCGGCAGTCTTCGGGGCCTTCCTTAAGGTGTATCGGTCGCGGACTCTCGACCTCTACCGGATCGCCAGCGAAGGTACCGGGGTTCTCCGCGAAGGGGACATCCACCCGGACCTCGCCAACCGGCTTGCCGCCGAGGCGGCTCACTGCGCACGGCAGACCCTGCAGATGTGCATACGTGCTATCGATTATTGCCCTCCGGTCGGGATCACGTTCGGCGACTACCTGCGCGCCATCGTGACCGCGGACACCGATTTCACCCCGGACGACACCGGCGGATACCGCTTGGCGTTCGTGGAAAGCTTCCGGCAGTGGGGCATCCATCCGAAGAGCATGCGCAGCATGTCTGTCGAGGGCCTTCTCTGGCCGACCGGAGACCAGGCCGAGGAGGAGGCCGCGGTGCGGCTCGACCGCGAAGAGATGCGGTCCCTGTTCGTCGAGGTCCAGCCAACCGGCGGCCCGGAGCAGGCGGAGACCCGCAAGAGGTCGCGGCCATTGTCCGACCGGCTGCTCCCCTGGGGCCTCGATAGCGACCGGAAGGAAACGTGGCAAAACGTGGACGCGAACGCCGAGGTGCTTTGGGCCTGGCTGATCAAGGGCAGAGGACGCAAGCTCGCGCCGGCGATCGGCCTCGTGCTCGAGGAGGACGGCCCACCGCCTACGGTGTTCCGGTCGAAGAGCTCCCCAGGGCGGATCGCGGTTGAGGTCCATTCAGTGCGGACGGCGGTACGTCGGAGCCCGCGAGGCGCCCCCTTGACGGATCTCGTGGTCGAGATCACTCAACGCCGCCGCGGATACTTCGACCCGGAAAAGCAGAAGGCGATGGACGCGCCGGGCAGCCACCTTTCGGACGACGGAGACTTCCGCTATCGCGCCGGATGCACGCTCATCATCAACCAGAAGACAATGGAGGTGCGGCGTGTGATCCGCACTCCTGGAACCATCGCGGATGACGCACAACTCGCGCGGATGCGGGAGTTCCTGACCGAAGGCGGCCTCGAACCCGGCAACGCGTTCGAGCCCGCGCGCAAAGCGATTGGCGCGCGCGAGCCCTTCGCACTTCTGCACCGCGACGGGGAGGCTTAGACCATGGCAAAGAAAACCGCTACTCCCAAAGCGACTGGTGGGCGGCTGATCCCGCCGGACAAGGGCGTCACGGTGCGGATGTACCGGACCGGCCACGGCGACTGTTTCCTTCTCGCCTTTGCCGGCTCTTCCCCGAACCAGCCCGTCTACGTCCTGATCGACTGCGGTTATAAGCCTGGCTCCCCGAAGTTCATCAACCCGCAGATCGAAACGAAGATCGCGGATATCGCCAAAAGCATCCGCGATGCGACCGGCGGGCACATCGACGTAGCCGTCATCACCCACGAGCACCAGGACCACGTCAATGGCATCACCGCCGCGAACTTCGCAGGCATCGAGATCGATGAGACCTGGCTGGCCTGGACCGAGGATCCGAAGGACGAGATCGCCAACAATTTGCGCACAGTGTTCAACGACAAGCTTCTTGGGCTGCTCGCCGCGCGCAATCACCTGGCAATCGGCGGCGAGCCGGATCTGGCGGAGTGGATTGACAACTTTCTCGCCTTCGAGCTCGGTGGAGACGAAGAGGGCTTTGATGCCCCAGCGGCGACCGCCCTGTTCGGGGCCACGGGCGGCGCCCCGTCCGAATCGATGAACAAAAAATCCATGAAGCTCTTCAAGGATCGTGCGAAAAGGGGAGTGAAGTACATCCGCCCGCACGAGGAAATTCTTACGCTTCCCGGCACGGAGGACATTCGTGTTTTCGCGCTCGGTCCGCCGCGGAACCTCGACCAGCTCAAGGATCTAATGCCGCAAGAGAACGAGCAGTTTCATGGAATGGCCCTCGCCACCGCCTCGGCCGGAAACTACTTTTCCGCGGCGGCCAAGGAGCCGGCAGGGCATGGCCAGTCTCCGTTCGCCAGCCGGTACGCTCTGGGCCAGGATGACGTGTTCACCGATCCGGATCCTTTGATCCGCGATTTCTTTCTCGAAAATTATGGGCAGGACGGGATGCCGCCGCGGTTTGCGCCGGGGGCTGGCGACGATGACATTCCCTGCAACGCGGATTGGCGGCGAATCAACAAGGAATGGCTCTACTCGGCCGGGCAACTCGCGCTTGACATGAGCAACTCTACGAACAACTCGAGCCTCGTCCTCGCCTTTGAGATTGGCGCGGGCGGCAAGGTGCTCTTGTTCGCTGCCGATGCCCAGCGGGGCAACTGGGTATCTTGGGCCAAGAAAGACTGGAAGGACGGCGAGAAGAAGGTCACCGCCCGGGATCTCCTCGCCCGCACCGTCCTCTACAAGGTCGGCCACCACGGCAGCCATAACGCAACGCTGAACGGCTTGGCTGACAGCGAGCACCCGAGCCTCGGCTGGATGGCTCAGGGGGACCACGGGCGCGAGTTCACCGCGATGATCACGGCGGTCCGCGCCTGGGCCGACACCCAAAAGGGCTGGGATCACCCCCTGAAGGCCATCAAGAATGCCCTCTTGAAGAAGGCGTCCGGCCGTGTCTTCCAGACCGATACGGATCTTGAAAAGCTGAGCATGCCGGAGGGAGCGTCAAAAGCTGACTGGGATCGCTTCCAAGCCCGCACAAGCGGTGACCGGCTCTATTTCGATTGCACGATCACCAAGTAGCGCGTGAGTGCTGTCTGAACGAGAATTACATGGCATCCTCCGGCTGGCGTTTGATCGCCGCCCTGGTCCTGGCCCTCCGCACGGACCCGCCCGCCATCCAACTCTCGCCGGCGCAGGTAGAAGAGTACGTTGGACGCTACTTAGGTTTTCCTGCGTGGGTCCGACGGCCGCATCACGGGTTTCATGGAGCTGCGCGAAGCGTGGATCTCAAGTTGAACCGGGTGCCCTGAATGGACAGAGAGTCGGCCGACGGAAGCAAGACGTTCCACGCCCGACGAATGAAGGTGGGGTCCGTCCTGTGCGGGATGGGCTTCCTTTGCCTTCAGTCCGCCCGTTTCGCTGGCGGCCCTAATTGGACGGCCGTGGCTCTCGCTTCGCTCGGGCTCCTGCTGCCCGCCGTTGGAGGCGTCCTCATTATCTTGGGAAAGAAGAGGCTTGCGCCCACGGCCGCGGAGATTCGTCAGGAGGATCGCCGTCCGCCGATCCTCTATCTCCGATCTTTCGCCGAAGATGAGCCTTCAGGCTGGTTTGCCCTGGCCCGAGCGGGCAGAAAACCATCACGGGAAGAACAGATGGTCGCGGTGCTCAAGACCATGGGCCCGGTCGTCGCGCTGGGAGACCCGGGGGAAGAATTGCCGGACCTTGGAGCGGCCCGGGACTATGATCCGACCCGCGAATGGAGAGAAAGGGTGTCTGGACATCTGCGCGAGACCCAACTCGCCGTGCTGAGAATCGGCGAAGAGATCTCTCCATCTCTGCGGTGGGAAATCGAGCAGTCGGTGGAGCATCTCCCTGGAACAGGGGTAGTTTTCATCCTCGCGGACGGGGCGGACAGGTTCGAGGCGCTCGGCCAATTGCTCAATCCACTGGTGTCGTGGAAGCTTGGGCGGCCCTGGCGAATGCCTCGTGCGAACGAGTTGTCGTGGTGGATACGCTTTCGCCTTTTCCTTCCGGCGTTCGATTGGGCTCGTCTCGTGATCTTTTTCGACCAGGAATGGACGCCCTCCTTCGTTGTCCCCTCGAAGCCTTTGCTTCATGGTGAGCGAGCAGGTCCCTTGGAGTTGGGGTTGGGGCGAGCCCTCCGCCCAGTCTTGGAGAGAGCCGGCGGCGAATGGTACGGCGAGAAGTTCGAACTGGCCGATTACCTGCTGGTCTTTGGACTAGCAGGGATCGTTCTGTTGTTCCTGATCTATTTCATCATCGATAGCTTGTGAGAGAGGTGGTAGGCGCGGCAGATCCGCGCCCGAAGCTCTGGACCCAGACCACCCGGTAGCCGCCGGGGGCCGCGTCGTAGCCCTCGCCGACGGCGAGCCCCAGGCCGAGCTCACGGCAGCCCGGATCGAGGATGTTGCTCCGGTGGCCCAGGCTGCCCATCCAGGCGTCCAGGGCCTCCCGGACGGAGAAGCGCTGCTCGGCGATGTTCTCGCCGATCCCGGAGCGGTAGCCGTCCGCCCGCGCCCGGTCGGAGGGGCCCAGGCCCTCGGGCGTCCGGTGCCCAAAGTAGGAGCGCCGCAGCATGTCTTCGGCGTGCCCTTGGGACACCCGGTCCAGGAGAGGATTGTGCGCCAGCGGCGGCAGCCCGAAACCCCGGCGGAAGTCGTTGACCCGCGCGAGCATCTCGGCCAGAACGAGCTCCCGGTCCATGAGCCCCGCCGTGGCTTGGGCGAAAAAATCTCCCTCATGCCAGCCAAAGAGGAAAACGTAGAAGACGCCGCCCTCGGCACGGGCGGCGCCGACGCCCAGGTCCCGGAATTGCCCGTCCAAAGCAGCCCCGGATTTCCTCCACCGGTAGACAGGTCTGGCGCCTGGAGACGAGTAGGTCAGGTAGTCCTCGCGCCAGGTATGGGCCGAGTACCCTACCCGCCGCAGACGCTCTGCGACCAGGGCGGCCGAAGGAGGCCGAAGGCGCCAACCTTCGGCCATCTCGTCCGCCTGTTGCTGGGCCACCTGGTTCAGGACTGGGGAGGGACGGAACGGCAGAACACCGGCGTGCGCCCGATCCTGGTTGAAATGGGTCAACCACGCTTCCTGCCAAGGCGTCACGGTCTGCGCGCGGGCAGAGCCGCCTAGAGCTAGCGCCGATACGCAGAAACACCAGCGAATCCACATCGTCACGACGGTACCTCTCGTCAACAGAGCAAGTGGTACTACGGTACTTCAAAGGAGGTTGGACGCGCAACGCTCGTCCTGGATCGATCCCCACCGCACCTATAATGGCGGTCACGCGGACACGAAGGAGGAGACGCCAGATGGAAGGCATCAGCCGGCGCGGTTTTCTGGGATGGACGGCATGGACGGCCGTGGGGCTGGGGGCCGCCAAGGTCCTCGGCGCCCAGGAGCCGGCAAGCGTGGCCGCGGCCGGAGGAGGGGCGACTTCGCCGGCCCTCCGCGCCATCGATACCTTCGCCGAGCGTCACCGGCGGGAGTGGGGGATCCCCGGGATGACGCTCGGGCTCGCCGATCGCAACGGCCTGATCGCAGCGCGCACCTACGGCCATTCCGACATCAAGACCGGATTGCCGCTACGACCCGAGGAGCTGTTCGAGATCGGCTCGATCACCAAGTCGTTCGTCGGCATCGCCCTGCTGCAGCTCCGGGAAGAGGGCAAGCTCGACCTCGACCGTCCCATCCGCGAGCTTCTTCCCTGGCTGCGCATCGAGAGCACGTACGCTCCGATCAGGGTCCGCCACCTGATGAGCCACACGTCGGGGCTGCCCAACCCTTTGAGCCTCCCCGCGATCCCGCTGTGGACGGCCCACCCTCCCGGCGAGCATTTCCACTACTGCAACCTGGGCTATCAGATCCTGGGTCTGTTGATCGAGACGCTCGACCGGCGGCCGTTGCGTGAGAGCCTGCGGACCCGGATCCTGCAGCCGCTCGGCATGAGCGCGAGCGAGCCGGTGATCTCCCACGAGATCCGTCCACGCCTGCCGGTGAGCTACTGGCCGCTCTATGACGACCGGCCGTTCCAGCGTCATGGCCCGATCGTCGAGGCTCCGAACCTGGTCATGGACAACGCCGCGGGGTGCATCGCCTCGACTCCCGCCGACATGGCGCTCTACATGCGGATGCTCCTCAACCGCGGGCGCACGCTCCAGGGCCGATTGATCTCGGAGGAGAGCTTCGCCCTCTTCACGCGCCCCGCCATCCCGTCTCCCGGCTTCGGCGAGGGGGCCGGCTATGGCTTCGGGATCGCCGTGCAGCCCGTCGAGGGGCGGACGCTGCTGCGGCACACGGGAGGGATGGTCTCCTTCAGCTCGGCGATGCAGGTCGATCTCGACGCCGGCTTCGGAGCGTTCGCCTCGGTCAATGCGTCGCTCGCGGGCTACCGGCCGAACGCGGTCGCCGCCTATGCACTGGCGGTGCTCCGCGCGGCGGGCGAAGGGCGTCCGCTGCCGCCGGCGCCGGAGCCCGACGACCCCTTCCAGGTCCCCAAAGCCGCGGATTACGCGGGGACGTACACCTCCCCGGAGGGCCGCAAGGTCGTGCTCATGGCCGAAGGCGGGCTCCTGAAGCTGGTCCACAAGGGCGAGCCCGTGGTGCTCGAGCGGATCGCTCCGGACAGCTTCTGGGTGTCCGACCCCGCTTTCGCCCTGTTTCCCCTGAGCTTCGGACGCACGGACGGCGCCGGCGCCGTCGTCGAAGCGAGCCATGGCGGTGACTGGTACGCGGGGGAGCGCTACACCGGGCTGCGGACCTTCGAGGTCCCGCCCGATTGGCGGGCCTACGCCGGCCACTACCGCAACGAAAACCCCTGGGAGGGAAGCTTCCGAGTGGTTTTACGTAAGGGCCGCCTGTGGCTCGGCGGAGACCCCCTGGTGCCGCTGGACGCCGGCCTCTTCCGCCTCGGCGAGGTGGAGCACGCTCCCGACCGCATCCGTTTCGAGGAGCTCGTCAACGGCAGGACGCTCCGCGCGGTCGTCTCCGGCACCGAATACCGGCGGGTCGAGACGTAGACCGGCAGGGCCGGGGATGCTGGCATCCCTATGGCATGGATGAGATCGGTGCCTGCCGGGTCAGGCACCGTCTCAAGGGGGAGGGCCCATGCCTGTAAGGTTCCGTATGGTGGGTTGCTGGTGGAGCATCATCCTCTCGATCGTCCTCACGGTCCTGCTCAATCTGATGTTGCGGGGTTGCAGCAGTTGGTGACGCGGAGCCGGTCGTAAGGTTCGGGAGCGGGGCTTCCGAAAAAAGTTTTTTTCGCTTCATCCACTTTTCGTTCTCCCGCCGTAGTGGTCTCAGAGGGTGTCTCGAAAGTCCCTTCCCTGCCAGAGCTATCTGCCCTCCGAAAACCTCACCCTCGGTCCCTCTCCTGAAGGAGAGGGAGGTCAGGGGCCCGGCATCCCGAAGCGCGTCGAGGCCACGGCCTTCAGCGTCCTCAATCAGAAAGCGGAGATCGTGGCGCAGGTGCCGCCGGGAGCCGTCACCGGTCCCATCCGGGTTCTGAACGAGACGGGGGCCGACAGCACGTCGGAAAACTTCGTCATCTCCTGAGGCGGAATGAGGACAATTGGGCTCGTCGCCCGGCGGTCGCTGCCGCCGGGCCGCCTTTTTCGTCCTCGAAGCGCGCGAGACCTACTCCGGGGCTGCTCTGGCGGTGCTGCGCGCGCGAGACACCCGGAAGATGAAGATCACCGCCCTGAAGTAGGCGGCAACGCTTCAGGCGTGCACAGCGTCCGGGTCCCCGGCCACTCGCTCCAGCACGTAGCTCGATATGCTCTGCGCGAGCTCGTGCTCTCCCATGAAGATCTTCCCCGCGCTCTCTTTCATCAGGAGCGCGGTTTCCTCCTCGCTGTGGGTGCGCACGACCGTCTCCACGCGGGGATTGACCATGCGCGCGACCTCGATCATGCGGCGGATGTGGAACGGATCCGGAACGGCGATCACCAGGACCCGTGCCCGCGCGATGTGAGCCTGGATGAGGACGGCCGGTTCCGAGGCATCGCCGGACACGGCGTGCACGCCGCGGTCCCGGAGCGCTTCGACCAGCTCGCGGTTCTGCTCGGCCACGACGAAGCGCACGCCGTGCTCGGCCAGCCTCTCGCCGATTCGCCGGCCGACGCGGCCGTAGCCGACGAGGACCACGTGGCCGGTGAGCTCCTCCGAGGGGACGCTCGCCGGCAGCTCCGCCAGCGGATCGTGCGGCCGCTCGACTAGTTGGGCGAGCTTCGAGCGCGACCGGATCCACCGCTGCAGGGGCTCGATGCCATGGAAGACCAGGGGATTGAGCGCGATCGAGAGGATCGCGCCCGCCAGGATGAGGCTCTGGGCTTCCTGCGGCAGGAGGCCCAGCGATACTCCCAGGCCCGCCAGGATGAAGGAGAACTCGCCGATCTGCGCCAGGCTGGCAGACACCGTCAGCGCCGTGTTGAGCGGGTAGCGGAAGGCGAGGACGAGCAGGAACGCGGCGAACGATTTGCCGAGGATGATGATGGCCACGACGACCAGGACGCGGAACGGCTCGCGGAGCAGAACCTGGGGGTCGAACAGCATGCCGACCGAGACGAAGAACAGCACCGAGAACGCGTCGCGCAGCGGCAGCGACTCGGAGGCGGCCCGGTGGCTCAAGGGGGACTCCCGCATCACCATCCCGGCGAAGAACGCCCCGAGCGCGAACGACACGCCGAACAGCTTGGCGGAGCCGTAGGCGATCCCGACCGCGGCCGCGATGACGCAGAGGGTGAAGAGCTCCCGCGAGCCGGCGCGGGCCACCTGCCAGAGGAGCCAGGGGAAGAGGCGCCGGCCGAAGACGATCATGAGCGCGACGAAGGCCGAGACCTGGGCCAGAGTCAGCGCGAGAGTCAGCAGAAGCCCGCGCTCCGCGCCGGCACCGGCTACGGAGCCGGCATCGCCGCCAAGCAGGCCGGCGAGCGGCGGCAGGAGCACCAGGACGAGGACCATCGCCAGATCCTCGACCACCAGCCAGCCGACCGCGATGCGGCCGTTCACGGACTCCAGGACGCCGCGGTCCTCCAGCGCCCGCAGCAGCACGACGGTGCTCGCCACGGAGAGCGACAATCCGAAGACCATGCCGGCCGCCAGGCTCCAGCCCCACAACGCGGCCACCCCCATGCCGAACGCCGTCGCCACGGCGATCTGCACCAGCGCGCCCGGCAGCGCGATCCGCCGGACGGCCAGCAGGTCGTCGAGCGAGAAATGCAGCCCGACGCCGAACATGAGGAGCATGACCCCGATCTCCGCGAGTTGGCTGGAGAGCGCGACGTCGGCGACGAAGCCCGGCGTGGCCGGACCGATGAGGATCCCCGCGACCAGGTAGCCGACCAGAGCCGGCAGCCTCAGGCGGACGGCGACGAACCCCAGAATCAGGGCAAGACCCAAGGCGGCGGCGATGGTCGTGATGAGGGGAACGCTATGGGGCACGCGGCAGTCCGGTGAGCAGTGTCGGTCTGATGAAGCGATCCTGCGGAGCGAGAACCGTTTCAGGCTCGCTTCCCGGTGGTGGGCGATTATTCCTCATCCAGCGCCATTCGCGAAGGCCCCAGGCTTTCTCTCCGGGCTTTCCCAGGGCTTGACATTATTATCTAAATTTAAGCATTATCTGTATAGCAATCCGGCCGGTTGCCCGGGCAAAGCGCACTGGAGCGCAGTCCCAGCTTCAGGAGATTTGAACTCGATGCGAAGCGTACGTCTATTCCACGCCCTCGCCCTGGCAGCCCTGACGGCCTTGACCGCCACGAGCGCCCATGCCGCCGGTCAGACGGCCTCCTCGGGAGTTCCACCCTCGCTCTTCACGATCGACAAGACCGCCCGGCCGGCAACGGAACCGAGCCAGCGGTTCCTTCCCGACGCCGCCGAGGAGTTCCTGATCCAGACCGATCCGGCGGCCGTCGCCGCCAATCCGCAGGCGTTCACCATCGATCTTCCGGATCTGCCTCTCCTGGAGGCCGTCCGCACGCGCTTCGTCGTCTACGGCCCGGATTGGAAGAGCTGGATCGGCAGACTGCGCTACGCGGGCTCTCTCGGGAAGGGGGCGGGGTACATCCATCTCGGTTACCACGGCGACCAGCTCACCGCCGTCATCGAGTTCGAAGGCCACCACTTCCGGATCACCGGCGGCAAGGAGAGCCAGCGCCTGGCGCGGATCTCGGAGGATCTGAGCCCGCCGTCCTGCGGGCTCGACGACTCGGCCGCCGGACCGCCGCTGTTGGGAGACGGGCAGAAGGATTCGGCCGCTCCGGCGTCCGCGGCGCCGGCCACTGACACGAACACGGACATGGAGACCTCAAAGATCCTCGCCACGCACCGCATCGACGTGCTCGCGGTCTATCCCTTGGCCTTCTTCAGCCGGGGTCCGGCCGCCGAGACCGCGCTCTTCAACTTCATCCGCGACTCGATCTCGCTCGCCAACGACGCCTTCGCCAACAGCCTGATCGATGCCGCCTACAACCTGGTCGGCATCGTGCCGGTCACCGGCGCCTCCCAGCCGCCGAGCACCGGCATCACGGATGCCCTCAACTGGCTGACCGGCCAGCCCACCGAGGTCGCGAACCTCCGGAACGCCTTCGGCGCCGACGTCGTGACGGTCTACATCCCCTGGTCGTGGAGCTCCCTGGACCGCTGCGGCATCGCCAACCTGCCCCGGACCTCCACCAGCTACCTTGGCGCTTCCGGCCTCGTCAACGAGGCCCTGGGCGACCGCGCCTTCACCGCCAACCGCGACGGCTGCGGCCTCTCCGATTACACCCTGGGTCACGAGATCGGCCACAACTACGGCATGCGCCACGACACCGACAACTCGGCGACCGCCCTGTTCCCCAACGGCCGCGGCAACGTCATCACTGCCAATAGTCGTTTGCAGGCCACGGTGATGGGCTGCTTCTGCACGGGCTGCTTCTGCAGCAACATCTGCACGCTCGGCTCCGGAGCCGTCTGCAACCGGATCCCGTATTTCTCGGATCCCAACATCAATTATCTGGGCGTGCCCACCGGTGCGGCGGACCGCAACAACGCCGACGTCGGCCGTACCCAGGTGTCCACCTACGCCGCCTTCCGCGCCCAGAGCGCGAACACGCCGCCGACGGCCAACTTCACCGTTTCGTGCGCCGGCCGGATCTGCACGTTCAACGGCACCAGCTCCACCGACAACTCGGGGATCGTCAGCTATTTGTGGGATTTCGGCGACGGCACCATGCCGATGACGGGCTCGACCATCAATCATACCTATGGCGCCGGCATCTCGTTCCCGGTCCACCTCGTGGTGACCGACAATGGGGCCAACGGCGGCCAGAAGGCGGTCAAGGCCGGTATCGCCGAGCCCCAGCCCGTTCCCCTCTATGAAGGCTTCCACGAGGTCGCCAGTTGCAGCGCCATCTCCGGCTGGGCCTGGGATCAGAACAGTCCCAATTCCCCGATCAACGTCTCCATCGACCGGGACAACATCCACATCACCACCGTTGCGGCGAACCTCTTCCGGCAGGACCTCGTGAACGCCGGCAAGGGGAACGGCTTCCACGCCTTCGTCTACCCGGTCGACACGAGTTGGAAGGATGGCGTCTCCCACTCGGTCCGCGTGCGCTTCAACAACACGGCGACGAACCTGACCTGGGCGCCCCGGACCCTCCTCTGCGGCGTCACCTGCTTCACCAACCAGGCGCCGCTGAACAGCCTGAGCACGATGAGCACCGTCTACACCGTGGCGACCCAGTTCAGCTCGTCCGTCAGCGGCACCATCACCCACTTGGGCTTCTATCGCGCTCCCGGTGAATCCGGCAGCAACGTCGGCCGGCTCTGGACCGACGGCGGTGTGCAACTGGCTCAGGTGACCTTCACCAACGGCATTTCTTCGGGTTGGGTCTGGGCGACTCTCTCCTCCCCCGTGGCGATCACGGCCGGCGTTCGCTACCGCGTCGGAGTGAACACCAACTTCGAGCAGGCCAAGACCAACGGTGGGATCGGCATGGGCATCACGAACCAGTACCTGACCGCCCACCAGGGCTTCTGGCTGGCGGGCAACGGCGTCTTCCCGACCACCAGCAGCGTCAGCAACTACTTCGTGGATGTGAAGTTCGATCCGTAGTCTCACCACGGTCCGGCGGCTTCGCGCCGCCGCTCCGCGAGGCGCGGGCTCAGGGGAGTCCGGCCGAGCGGGCGGCGGCCATGAAGCCGAAGATGTACTCGAAGAGCTCGGTGTGATTCAGGGCCGCTCCGGAGTCGGGCCCCCAGGTGGTGAGGCCGTGGTCGCGGATCAGGAAGCCGGGCACGCGCGGCGGCGCGGCGGCGAAGCGGGCGAGCACCTCTTCGGCGATGCGCGGCACGTGGAGGTGGTTGGGGAAGACGGGCAGGGCGATCTCCGGGTCCTGCTCCCAGACGCCCAGGCCCTTCAGCATCTCCAGAGGCGGCAGGGCGAGATCGCCGCCCTCAGTCAGGCGGGCGGCCACGTTGCCCGCAATCGAGTGGACGTGAAAGCAGGCCCCGGCCTCGGGGAAGAGCCGGTACAGGGCGGCGTGCAGGCTGGTCTCGGCTGACGGGCGGTCGTCGGGCCGCCCCCGCTCCAGCACCTCGCCGCCTGGAGCGATCCTCAGGAAGTCCTCCACCGTCAGCCGGCCTTTGGCCTTGCCGCTGGCCGTCACCCAGAAGCTGCCGTCCGGCAGCCGCAGCGAGAGGTTACCGGCCGTACCATGCATCCAGCCGCGGTCGTAGAACAGCCGGGCGGCATCGGCCAGCGCCTCGCGGGGATCCTGGGGAGCGGACATGGCGCGGAGAACTGTAGCAAGACGGGAGGCTCGCTGTCCCCCTTCTGGCTGTCCCCCTTCTGGTGTTGTCCCCCTTCTGGTTGTCCCCCTTCTGGTAAAGTCGAGCACGATTGGAAGTAGGACGCGCCACGAGGCGCCAGGAGGTACGTTCATGGCCACTCTGAATTTTCCCCAGGAAGGGCGGGTCGTCGAAGAGCCCCAGGAAATCTCCCGCTTCCTCGCCGGGGTCGGCATCTGGTATTCGCGGTTCGACGGGACGGACTCGTTGAGCGAGGACGCGGCCGACCAGGAGATCCTGGACGCCTACCGGGAGCCCATCCAGAAGCTCATGGCCGAGGGCGGCTACGCCACGGCCGACGTCATCAACGTCAGGCCCACGACGCCTGGCCTGGAGGCGATGCTCAACCGGTTCAACCAGGAGCACTGGCACGACGAGGACGAGGTCCGCTTCATCGTCCACGGCCGCGGCCTGTTCCACATCCATCCCCCCGAGGGGCCGACGTTCAGCCTCGAGGTGGTCAAGGGCGACATGATCCGCGTGCCGCGGGGGACCCACCACTGGTTCGACCTCTGCACCGACAAGACGATCCGGGCCATCCGGCTGTTCCAGGACACCTCGGGCTGGACACCCCACTACACCGAGTCGGGCGAGAACGCCAAGTTCCAGCCGCTCTGCTTCGGGCCGTCCTACATGCCCGCCCGGACCCTGTAGGAAAGCGCTCTTGAGCCGGGAGATCGGGGCCGTCCTGACCGACGTCGAGGGCACGACGACCTCGATCTCCTTCGTCTACGACGTCCTCTTCCCCTACGCCGCCGCCCGCCTGGACGAGTACTGCGGGGATTACGGCGGCCGTCCCGATCCGGAGCTGGCCGAGGCCCTCGCCCGACTGCGCCTGGAGCAAACGGAGGAATCCGCCGGCGGAGCTCTCGCAGACTACGCCCGAAAACTGATGGCCGAGGACCGCAAGTCGACCGGCCTCAAGCTCCTCCAGGGAGTGATCTGGGAGGAGGGGTACCGGACAGGCGCCCTGCGCAGCCACGTCTTCCCCGACGTGCCTGGAGCCCTCGCGGCCTGGCGCGCGGCGGGGGTGCGGCTGCGGGTCTTCTCCTCGGGAAGCGTGCGGGCCCAGAAGCTCCTCTTCGCCCACACCGAGGTCGGTGACCTGACCCCCCATTTCGAGGGCTACTACGACACCACCACGGGCCCCAAGCGGGAGGTCGCCTCCTACCAGGCCATCGCGGACGACTGGGGCCTGTTGCCGCGGGAGATCCTGTTCCTGAGCGACGTCCGCGAGGAGCTGGACGCGGCGGCCGGAGCCGGGATGAGGACGGGGTTCGTGGTGCGGCCCGGGAACCGGGTGGTAGAGCCGGGCGGGCACGCGGTGTATGAGGATTTCACGGCGCTAGCCGGGCTTCCTTAGAAGCCTATCGTCAAGTTGGCGCTGAATTCGTCTCCTTTGTTGAAGTTCGGAGCTCCCGAGCCGTCTTGATATTTGAGATCGAAGTTGCGGGCCTCTTTGAGGGTAAGCCTCAGTCGCGCATCGATCAAATGGTACGTTTCTTGATTAGCGATATCGTACCAACCGGAGGCATCGAGAAGGACGTTGACGCTCCAGTCGCCCTTTCCCAAGCCTCCTCCGAGGGCGCGTAGGCATCCTCCGTTATTACCGAGAAGGCACCATTTTGTTCCGACGCTCGTCTTAAGTCTCAGAATCGATGTGTCCGGTTCTTCGGCGCTCTGATCTTCGGCCCCGCCCGATTCTTGCTCGCCGTCCTTGCTCGCGTCGAATTTGTATCCGGCTTGAAGGAAAATGCCGACTTTGTGCATGAATCCAAGGCCTTTTGGGATAAGCATGGGTATGTACCCTGTCTCAAGGATCGCAGCCACGTCATCGAAATTGCGATTCCCTTCGAAGCCGAATGACACGGGAACTACATGGATCAGTTTGTTGGAGTCGGCGATGGGTTGGGGAATGCCTGGCAGCTCAGTGAGCCGTATTCGCATGTAATTGCCCGTCATCTTGGCGATAACTCCGTTGAAGCTATCCTTGTCGCCGGTTTCTATGGAAATGTCGGGGGAAAGATCCAGAATCCAGCCCTTGTCTTCTTTGGCCCTGCTTTTGCTAGTCTCGTAGATGTCGGGAAGCCCTTCGGCAAAGCGGGCCAAGAACTTGACCGCGGCTGCTTCCGCTGCCGTTCGGGCCGTGCCTAAGGAGAACTCGCCATTGTTACTGGTATTGCTAGTGCTGCTGGTTCCGGTTTGCGATACTGCTGGTAAGGCAATGTTGAGAATCAACAAAGCCGTGCAGGCGGCGCGATGCGTACCTTTCATCTTTAGTCTCCCGTATTGCCCGTATTGGCTAAGATTTCGGCTAGCTCGGCGATGGTTTTGTCCATCCAGTCGGTAGGCCAAGCGACATCAGGGTGGTTGTTATTGGCCAAGCCAAAGCGGACCAGAGATTTGAAGATTCTCTTGGAGCTTGTCGCTGGCGTAAAGCCATTCGTTTCACTCAGGATGGTGTTGAATACCGTCTCGTCGGTTACGGGTTCTCCCTGATTGAATGAGGTGAGAGTAAACTTAAGGATGGTCTTGATTTGTTCCGCGGTAAGCATCTTTTACTCCTTTGAACCAAGGTTCATAGGTCCTGCAGTGGTTGCTCTGCTCTGATTGGACGGACACCGCGGATTTTTTCAGGCTCAGGGCTCGAACAATCTGGCAGAGGCCCCAATTCGAGTTCCTTCCGCCTGAGTAGGTAGGGTGGCGCGAGCGGAGGCCTCGGTTTCGAATGCGGGCGATGTGACCGTCCTGGTCGCACTGGCACTCGCCAGCCTGGGGGGCAGCCGGAGGAGGCGCCAGGGTGGTACAGCCCGGGAGGATAGGTTACAGAATGGACCGGGGTGACGGCGCAGCAGGTGTTGGAATTGCGCCGTCGGTTCCTGAGTTGGGGCCGGTGGTGGCTACGGCTGATTCGGAAAACGCTCGAAAGGCAACCGCGCCCAGCCATCACTAACCTCTGGACTATCCGACCGAAGGAGTGTTACCCATCCTCTCGGTCGTACCAAGCGGTCGCGCCTCCTGCCGCACCCCCTTCACCTCAACCCCCTCCACCACCACCGTCGAGATCTTCTTGAACGTCTTCTCGACCGCCTCCGGAGTCACCGACTCCACCCGCAGGTCCCCGCCGCCGTCGATGCCGAGGTTCTCGGCGTCGTAGAAGAGGATGCCTCCGACGCGGCGGAAGTTGGTGGACTTGCGGAGGCGGAGGCCGCCTTCCTTCTGACCGGTGCCGAAGCTGTAGGCGAGCTGCTCGAGGCGGCCGGTTTCGGGGTCGAACCAGTAGAGGTACTCGTCGTTGGCGTCGGTGCTGGTGCCGGATTGGAAGGTCACCTTGACCTTGTGGAGCTTGCGGCCTCCCCATTCCTCCAAGCCCAGATCCTGCTTCTCGACGCTGGGGTCGTTGAGCCGGTAGGGGAGGAAGGGGAAGTAGACGCGGCTCATCACGTGGTCCCGCGCCCGGCGCTCGCCCTCGGCGTCGAGCGGTGTGCGCTTGCCGCCCTCCCAGCGCTCCACGGCGCCGTTGGTGGCGCGGGTCCGCCGCTCCTTGCCATCGGGCAGGGTCTCGGTGACGCTGTGGTCGAAGAGGTCGCCGTCCATCCGCGAGACGACCTGGAAGGCACCCGATTTCGAGCGGATGGTGAGCCGGGTCTCGGAGGCCCGGTACAGGTCGCCGCCGTGGAAGGCGATCGCCCGGTCGACGATGGGCAGCGTCTTAACCTTCTCCGCCGCCGCGGCGGGCAGGACGAGGCCGATCAGGGCGCAAGACAGCAGGAACGCTTGGGATCTCTTCATGAGGACTCCTTCACGGCAGATCTTCCGGACCGGCGCACAGTATCATTGGCCTCTGAACAAAGTGCCCTCACACGGGGTCCGAACCAGCATGAAGTTGACCAGAGGCAGGCGCGAGCCGAGGCCCCGGTTCCCCGTGGCGGGCGACGTGGCCGCCCTGATCGCACTGGCGCTCGCCGTCCTGGTTGCGGCCTGGGGCGAACGGCCCGCGCCGCCGGTCCCTGGCCCTCAGAGCCTGCCGCCGGTGGTGGCCGCCGAGCCGCCGGAGCCGGAGCTTCGAGCCTCCGCGGGCTGTCCCGAGGGCTGCGAGACCCAGCATTCCGGCTGCGTCATCAAAGGAAACGTTTCGCTTCGTACGGGGGAGCGCATCTACCACGTGCCCGGCGGCGACTACTACGACAAGACCGAAATCTCCTCGGAGAAGGGCGAGCGGTGGTTCTGCATGGAGGAAGAAGCGGCGAAGAACGGATGGAGGAAGTCGAAGCGGTGAAGAAGCCTGGAGCCGCCGCGCGGCGGCTCCAGGCGGTCACATCACTGCTTGGTCACGCGCAGCGCGATGTCGTAGGTGTAGGTCTGGGAATTCAGGTTCACCGATCCAGGGCCGCCGTTGGCGCAGGTCGTACTCCCTGGCCAGGTGATGTTCTGGAAGCTGAGGACGGCTCCGCTGGTCGGCGAGATCCATTCCGCGAGGTAGCTGCCGGACGTGGGGCCCAGGCAGAGCTTCAGGTTCTCGGAATAGTCGCCGGGGGGCGGAGCCACCGGCTGGTATCCGCGGAAACCCAGGTTGCGCGTCGTGCTGCGGTGGATGTACAGCGCGTACTTGATCGTAGCCGCCGTGCTGGCGGGCTCGAGGGCGGCGTAGTACTTGTTGCTCGCCGTGGTGGTGGCGTAGGAGCCGATGTTGATCCAGTTGGGCGTATCCGGCGAAGCCACGACCTGGCGCAGCGGCAGCGAGAGGAGGAAGGTCTTCAGCACCCCGATCTGATTGCGGATCTGGACGCCGGAGGTCGAGTTGTAGAAGTAGCCGAAGTGGTCGAACGTGCCGCCCCGGGTGAGCATGAACTCCCACGCTCCGGCCCGCGCCGAGTCAGGCTGGCCGCTGCAACTCGTAGCGTTGCAGCTGGCGGTGTTCCCGGAGCTGCCGACACCGCTGATCTTATCCTCGTTGGAGCCGAGGATGCGGGGCTGGGTCGGATAGGTGCGCGCCAGCGTAATGGCTCCCATGCCGCCGTTGGCGGCGCTGATCGTCGTGTAGTGGCCATTGACGATGTCGATGTTGGGATTGGCGAACGCCTGGTTGGCGCCGGCGATGGAGAACGGCTGTACGGCTATCAGGTGGCGGCGGCTGAGCACCCCGGTGTTGACGTAGTTCGTCTGCTCGTAGTTCACGAGCTCGGTCACCATCGAGTTTTGCCAGGTGGCGACGTTGGCCGCCGTCGCCGTCTGAGTCGTGGGAGCGCCGCAGCCGGGGGTCTCAGGCTGGAACTTCTCCGGCTCATTGGCGATCTCGAAGTAGACGTTGTCATAGCTCGCCAGCGCGTCGACGGTCCAGTCGATCACCTTTTTCTGATAGGTCCGCATGCCCTCGTTCTGCGCCATGGTGGCCGGGTTGGTGTCCGGCTTCACGAAGTAGGCGCGGTCGGAGAAGCCGACGGGAGTGACGACGCCGCCGATCAAGGCGCGGCCATGGTTGGGGTGCCACGGACCCAGCTCGAAGACGCCCACCCAGGGTGCGAAGAAGGTGACCTCGACGTAGATCTTGTTCGGCCGCGACTGCGCGAAGGCCACCACCGAGGCGAGATTCGCGAAGAAGTTCGCATTCCTCAGGTCGAGGCGCCAGGTGCCGATGCCGTTGGCGCCCACGGGGGTTGGGTTATAGACGAAGGGCTGGTCGTCCAGGTGCGGAGCCCTGCCCGTGGTGCAGCTATTAGGCTGCCAGTCGCCACCATTGAGGCTCACCCACAGCCGGATCTTGTTGACGTTGCGGTTGCTGAGATCGTTGAGGACGTTGACGTAGTAGGAGGTCTTCGTCGAGTCGAAGGTGCAGATGTCGCTGCCGGTGCCGAGGTGGAGGTTGCAGGCGGCGTCGGCGGAGACGCCCATCAACGGAATGACGGCGGTGTTCTGGACGAAGTAGCGGCCGGTCGTGGCGTCGATCCCGATGGGGGTCACCACGGCGGCCGCGGAACCGGCGGTCGTGACCAGCAGAAGCAGGACGAGAAGAGAGATCCAGGGCCGCGCGATCGCGGCGAGTAACAGCGGTGTCTTCGAGGCGTGCATATTCGTTCCTTTCACGAGTTGCCCTCCAAGTTGAACTGACCTCATCGCAGCTCCCGGCTGGCTGCCGTGCGAGCTGACTCTCTGAGGCTAGGCCGGCCGGGATATCGCCGTCTTTCAATTTCTTGCTCTCTTCTCGGATGGCCCTCTTGCACGCTCCCGTGCATTCCGGTATGTTTGTGCGCGTTATGAATCCGGATGAATACGAACGGCACAAGAGGCGGGTCGAGGAGCAGTGCCGCGCCGGCATCGAGCTGCTGGAGTCGGCCCGCGAGGCCCAGATCCGGGCCCTGGACCTGGTCTGGATGCTCCAGGGCCAAGGGGACGGCGGCCCCGCGGCATCCGGGAGAGAGCCCGCCGTCTCCGCCATCGAGCCGTCTGCCGCACCGCCTCCAGCGGCGCCGGAGCCACTCCCCGCGGCGGACCGGTTTCAGTCCAAGGGGCCCTCCAAGGTGGACGCCGAGCTCCGCGCGAGATTCTGGCGCCTGCCCGAGACCTTCACGCGCCACGACGTATGTAAAATGCTTGGCTACGAGCCCAGCCGCGGCGCCCTCTTCCGGAGCCTCCAGGCTCAGGTCAAGGAAGGCACTCTTTGCATCGAGGCTCCCGGAGGCGGCAAGAGGCCCACTGTTTACCGCAAGACCGGCGAGGGCGGTTCGCCCGCGCAATCGTGACGAGCGGAAGCGTCTCGGGTTCTTTCATCCCTCTTGCCATGCGTTCACGAACATTCGCGGTCCCTTGACTGGGGCTGGTGAGCCCTTCGTCATGGGGTTTCGCTCATTCTCTCCGCCTTTTGCAATGTTCGCGAAGAGGATTGACGCATTCGCCCCGCACGGTGAATGGAGCAGAGAGGCTCGGCAATCGTTCATTCCGCCGGGAGAATGCGCGGTAGGCCTGGCGAATGATCGAGAGTCCGAGGTGAATGCACCATCTGGCGGGATGAATGTGCCAAGAGCCGGGTCGAAAGCTTCAATGGGCGGGACGAATGATCGTAGCCCCTGGCGAATGGCCGAGCTTGCGGGTCGAATGTCCCACGAGCCGGGGCGCAAGAGGCGCGAGAGTCCGGGGGAGGTCCGCTCCGTGGTCGCGCCCCCCGCGAGACCTCCGCGGCTCCGGCGCTTCCCGGGGCGGACCGACGGTAGGCGACTCTCTAACGGCCGCCGTGGCCACTCGACAGCTCAGGACATCGAGGAGTAGATAACTAAGTCCATGAGATTGCCATGGGAGTTTTCAACGTTCACGACGCCAAGACCCAACTCTCCCGCCTCCTCGAACGAGTCGTACAGGGAGAAGAGATCATCATCGCGAAGAGTGGCCTTCACCCCACCACCCCCAACCACTCCGCGATCATCCGCACCTCCTCGTCCCCGGAGGCTTCGATGACGATCGGCTCGTAACCTTCGGCCGTAGTGTCCGGGCTGAGGACGATGCGGGTGTGCTGCCAGGTGCCGTCCGGGTTCTGGGCCTTCTCGCTGTGGTACCTCTTGAGCGTGAAGTGGCCGCCGAGGTCGGTGTCCTGGATCTCGCGATGCTGAACGAGGACGGTCTTGCCTTCCCGGCTCCCTTGAGGACTCAGACGGAAGAGGCCCCAGGATCCGCTCGCGATCCGCCGGTTCATCGACTCCCCGGACACCTGGGCGACGAACATCCCCGGACGCGGGCGGTAGTAGTCCGGCAGCTCGGCCCATTCGAAACGTTCGGGGTGGGCCGTCTCTTCTCCCTGGAACCCGGAATCGGTGTGCTGCTCGCCGCTGAAGCGGCCGGCGGCGATCTTCAGGTCATATACCGGCACGGCGTTCTCGAACGGCTTGACCTCCCCGTGGGGCACCACACGGAACGGCCTGATTGTCCCTGTCCCTGTCTCCGTCTCCGGTAGATCGGTGGGATCCGTCTCGACGAAGAACTCGCCAAGCTGCTCCGCCTGGGCCAGCACGGTTTGGGTGGCCTTCTCCTGCTTGTCCGGCGGATAACGGTATTTGTTGAGTAGCTTCTTGATGGTCAACCGGAGCCGCGCCCGGGCGCTCTCCCGCAAGCTCCAATCGATCGTGGCATTGGCCCGGACGGTGCGGGTCAGCTCGCGGGCGATGGTCCGCAGGGTCTCGTCGCCGAGAACGGCCACGGCGCTGTCGTTCGTCTCCAGGGCGTCGTAGAAGGCCAGCTCCTCTTCGGTGAGGCCAAGCTCCTCGCCTCGGCGTCCCCGCTGGCGGAAGTCCTTGGCCATGTCGATCAACTCGACGATGAGCTGCGCCGTTTCGATCGAGCGGTTTTGATATCGCCGGATCGCCTCCTCGAGCATGGCCGCGAAGGAGCGCGCCTGAATGATGTTCTTTTTCTCCTGTCGCTTGACCTCCTCGTTCAGGAGCCGCTGCAGGAGCTCCGCCGCGAGGTTCCGGTAGGGCAGGTTCCGCACTTCCTCCAGGAACTCGTCGGAAAGGATGGAGATTTCCGGCTTGTTCAAGCCGACGGCGGCGAAGACGTCCACCACCTCGTCGGACACCACGGCTCGCGAGACAATCTGGCGAATGGCGGCGTCCAGGTCCTCCGGCGAGCGCCTGCCCTCTCCCGGCGTGCGCTTGAGGATCCCTGCCCTCACGGCCTGGAAGAAGGCCACCTCGTCGAGCAGCGGCGCCGCCTCCGGATGGGCGCCGCCCAAGGCGAAAAGCCTGGACAGGTCCGCCACGTGATCGAGGAAGCGTTTTCTGCCGTCCGGCAAAACCCCGAGAACGTAATCCATGGCCGCCGCGACGCCCGCGCTCCGCTTCGAAGCCGGACCGGTGAGCACGGCCTCGACGTCGAAGCCGTGCAGCATGTCACGCAGGATCTCGTACTTCTCCCGCAGCACGGGAAGGATCTCTTCGATATCCACCTTCGCCTTGCCGCGGCCACCGCCCTCTGTGTAGCTCGCCACGGCCTGGCGCAGTTCTTCTGCGAGGCCGAGGTAGTCCACCACCAGGCCACCCGGCTTGTTCTTGAATACCCGGTTCACGCGGGCGATGGCCTGCATCAGCGTGTGCCCGTGCATGGGCTTGTCCACGTACATCGTGTGGAGCGACGGCACGTCGAAGCCGGTGAGCCACATGTCCCGCACGATCACGATCTTCAGGGGATCGGCGGCGTCCTTGAAGCGCTTGGCGATGCGGTCGCGACCCGACTTCGAGCGGATGTGCGGCTGCCACGTGGCATCATCGGACGCCGTGCCCGTCATCACGACCTTGATGGCGCCCCGGGTGTCGTCCGCGTCGTGCCAGTCCGGCCGCAGGGCGACGAGGGCCTGGTAGAGGTCCACGCAGATGCGCCGGCTCATGGCCACGATCATGGCCTTGCCCTCCAGGATGGCGTCCCGCGTCTCGAAGTGCCTCACCAGGTCCGTGGCCACAAGAGCGACGCGACGGGGCGCGCCGACGAGCTTTTCGATCTGGGACCACTTGCTCTTCAGGCGTTCCCGGTGCGCCTCCTCCTCGGCTTCGGTGACCTCCTCGAAATCCGGATCGATACGCGGGCGTTCGTCTTCCTTCAAAGCGAGCCGGGCCATGCGCGCCTCGTAGTAGATGCGCACTGTGGCCCCGTCGTCGATCGACCGCTGGATGTCGTAGACGTCAATGTAATCGCCGAAGACCAGCGGCGTGCTCCGGTCGCCGATCTCGATCGGCGTGCCGGTGAAGCCGATAAAACTCGCGTTGGGCAGGGCGTCGCGGACCCGACGGGCGAAACCCTCTGTGAAGCCGTACTGGCTACGGTGGGCCTCGTCCGCGATGACCACGACGTTGCTCCGGTCCGACAGGAGGGGATGGCGCTCGCCCTTCTCGTCCGGCAGGAACTTCTGGATGGTGGTGAAGACCACGCCGCCGGAGGCCACCTTCAGCAGCTCGCGCATCTCGTCGCGGTTCTCCGCCTGCTTCGGCGCTTGCCGCAGCAGCGCGCCGCAGGCCGCAAAGGTGCCGAAGAGCTGGTCGTCCAGGTCGTTGCGGTCGGTGAGCACCACCAGGGTCGGGTTGGCCATCGCCGGTTCCTGCGCGATCTTGCCGGCGTAGAAGACCATGGAGAGGCTCTTGCCGCTCCCCTGGGTGTGCCACACCACGCCAATCCGCCGGTCTCCCTGCGGCGAGGCCGCCCGGAGGGTGCATTCCACCGCCTTGTTGACGGCGTGGAACTGGTGATAGGCCGCCATCTTCTTGACCACGGACCGGCCGTCGTCCTCGAACACCACGAAGCTGCGCACGAGGTCCAGCAGCCGGCCCTTGTCGAACATCCCGGCCACCAGCACGTCGAGTTGGGGAAGGCTCTGCGGGGCCACGTCGCTCCCGTCGACCGTGCGCCAGGGCATGAACCGGTCCCAGTCCGCCGTCAGCGTGCCCGCCCGGGCCTCCAGGCCATCGGTCGCCACCAGGATCTCGTTGAACGAGAACAGCGTCGGAAACTCTCCCTTGTAGGTCTGGAGCTGCTTAAAGGCGTCGCGGATGGTGGCGTTCTCGTCCGCCGGATTCTTGATCTCGAACAGTGCCAGCGGCAGGCCGTTGACGAAGACCACCACGTCCAGGCGCCGCTTCTTCCGGTTCTCTTCCAGACGGAACTGGCTCACGGCCAGGAAGTCGTTGGATTCGGGGTCCTCGAAGTCGATCAGGGCGACCTTCTCGTAGGAGATCCCCCCTCCGGCCCGCGCGGGAAGCTGGACTTCGACGTCTACCTTCTCGACGAGACTCTGATGGAAGCGCCGGTTGCTCTGGATCAGGCTTGGGCTCTCGAGCCGCCCGACCTTGCGCAGGGCTTCTTCGACAGCTCCAGCGGGGAGGTGCGCATTGATCCGCACCAGCGCGGACCGCAGCCGGTCTCGCAGCACCACGTCGCTCCAGGTCTTCCGCTCCGAACGTTCGCCGCCCGGAGCGATCTCCGGCCCCGAGGCCGTCTCATAGCCGAGCTCCTGGAACTGTTCGAGAAGAGACCGCTCGACATCGGCCTCGGTGAGAAAATTCGCCATTCGGGCTCCAACTCCTTGCAGGTTTGCAAGGAGATGGTATCACCGGCATAGTGTTGGCGAAGGCGCAAGTCGTGGAAGGGCAAGGAGTTACCAGAATCGGCTACGTTGGGCGGACGCAGTGTCGTTCACAGGGTACGGTTCGCCGATCCCGCCGACTGCTAACGAATCCTAAGAATTGCTAATCAGCAAGCGACTCTGTACAAAGCACTTAGGCCGTTTATGGCCGTGGGGCGGGACTTTGCTAACCAAGCTGCTAATCAAGACCAGGGCACTCCTTCAGCGGTCCCGAAGTTGGAGGCTCCAACCGATCTGCTAATATCTGCCGCTAATACTTGCCCGGCTGTAAGTCACTGCGCCTCAGAGGTTTGGCTAGACCCTCGCAGAGCACCTCCGGGAGAAAGCCCCTTCTGCTAATACTCCATACTGGCCTTCCATCTGCCTCTTAGCGGAACAGATAGTGCACCTTCGGCCCCTTTGTTCCTTCGCGTCTAAGAAAACCGGCTTGGGAAGACCAGGTTCTAAGGTACTTGGATACTTCGACCCGAGCCGAATTCGACTCTCCGAGCCCTAGCAGTTCCCGGCACTCTCGGGGAGTGATCGAGCCGTGGTGCGCCACGAAGGCCTTGACCATCTCGGCGAAGCGGATCGGGTCCACGCCCCGGGTTCTGGTGTACGCGGCCTTGCCGAGCAAATCCTTGGAGATTCCCCTTGTCAGGTGGAAGGTCGCCGCCTTGGTTCCTCCCTTCCTCTCCAGGAAGCCGGTCTCCGGGTGCGCGAGCCGGTCCAGCGTGGCCCGGGCGTCCTCGCGAGAAAGTTGCAGCAGCGTGGCTGCTGAGAGCGTATCGATGAAGGCGTTGTCGCGCAGAAAGGACAGGACCAGCAGCCCGTCCAGGCCGATCTCTCGTCCCTCTCCCCGCCACCGGGCCACGAGCGCCGCCGTGCGTTCGTCGAAGCTGCCGTCGAAAATCCGCAGCGTGACCCGGCCGTCCGCCTCGTACGCGGGGATCCGCTTGCCATAGGCCAGCATCGTCTCGAAGATCCTCCGCCGGCCGATTCCGGCCCTCTCCACCAGCCGCAGCTTCTCGAAGGCTTCCGCCAGCGTCCGGTTCCGGCTGGCCGGCTCATGGCGGAGGATGTTCTGCGGCGTGATCCCAGCGATGAACCCTCCAGGGCTTGTGATCGCCAGTTGATCCGCCATGTGGCGGACGAGCACCTCTCCCGGATCCAGGTAATCCCTGTGCGTCACGGCATTGAGGACGGCCTCGCGGACCACCTCGACGGGAAAAGCGGGAATCCGCAGGCGGTAAAGGCCCAGCGGCAACTCCTGCTCGGGATTGATCGGGCTCGTGAAGATCTGCTCGAACCGCTCCAGGATGTTCAGCAGGCTGGCCTGGTAGGAATCGTTGCGGGCGACCTCCGTGCCCGTCACCTGGTATACGTAGTGGACCTGGTGCTGAGGGCAGTGCTCTCGCAGCTTCTCCTCCCGGCAGAAGAGCAGCATGCCGGCATGCGTCACCTGGCCGTTGCGCACCGCGCCCAGAGCCGTGAGGAGATCCTGATCGCTCAGGCCCAGTAACCCCGAGTCTGCGTTGTTCCGCCGCAGGACATTGCGGGCGCGTGCGATCTCCACGGCATCGAGATCGGCCAGGGTGAGCTCCCGTGATCGCTCGCCGCTCCAGTCCATCGCGCCGGTCGCGACCTGGGATCGGACGAAGCTCTGGGCGTCCATTGGCATGCAGTTCTTTCCGACCCGCTGCTTAAAGAGCCCCTGCGCGGTCCCATAGGGAGGATGCTCTCCGCGGGGAACCCGGACCACAAGGAGACGGCCGGTCCCTTCGGGAACCTTCAACTCCTCGACCTCCACGGTGAGGTTCGGGCGGGTGCTGTCGAAGATCCCGCGACGCCAGGTGTCGAGGTCGTAACCCGACGCACCATGAATCGCCTTCGCACGGCCCCGCGTCCGGTCGGCCACTCCGAAGACGACCACGCCGCCCTCCGCATTCGCGAGGCAGGCGGCATACTCCACCGCGACCTTCATGTCGTCCTTGGGGCTTTGCCAAGGCTTGAAGTCAAGCCATTGGGTCTCGAGATCGTCGGCGGTGGCGGACTCCAAGCTGTCCAGGAGAGCGAGGAGGTCGGTTGTGGCGGGAATGGTCATGGCAGTATGTTGAGGCCGACGCTCAAAGGGCTTCACCTACGATTGTTTCTGCCTGTTTGATTCGGATCTCGCCCGAGAGGAGTTTGGGGAGGAGGGCATCGCGGAGAGCGACGAGCATTCGCGATTCATGTTCATTGGATACCATGGCACTAAGCATGGGGTCTGTTAAATCAGCGAACGCCTGCATGATCTTCGAACCAGGAACGAGCATACGGAAGGTATCGATATCGGCTTTTCCCAAGTGGATAACCGTTGTTCCCGTCTTTGAACCTTCGAAAAATGCGAGAGGCCCCTCAATGCTGAGCAGGAGAAACATTCGCGATATGCCTGGCTTTGGCTCGAACATACAGACGCGCTGATTCAGCCATGCAGGAGATCCAAGCCAGACACGTGCCCTGAATTCTCCATCCATTCCTACCAGGATATCTCCCGAACTTACCAGTTTCCCGCCTGGAGGCTGCTCGGTTGTGTAAATCGTCGGAGCCTGGGTAAGGAGATCGCGAATGCGGATTAAAGGATGCCCAGATCCCTCTTCATTAAAAAGTGCCGAAGAAAAGGGGGCACCATATCTGACTGTTGCGATCTCATAAATGCTCGAAATTTTCCAAGTATCTAGTGCTTCCGTAAGTACATGCCTGGGTGTCTCAAAATGCACAAACCACGACTTGAAGACCGTGCGAGCCATCTCCTCCAGCGTCTGGCTCATGCGGCGGTTCAGCTCGATCTTGTCATCCAGTGCTCCGAGGACATGTGCAATGGATTCCTGCTCCTTCAGCGTAGGTAGTAGGACCGGGATTCGCCGGATCGTAGGTAGATTCAGTCGCTCGGCGACGGATCCATCGCGCTGGCCATAGACGAAACTTGCTAAAATTGGGGAATTTAGCCAATAATATAGATACTTGGCGGCGATCGTTCTCCTGGGCCGAATCAGGACCATTCTCTGTCCCAAGCAAACCTGGACACCAAGGGGGACTTCGGCCGCAATGCCGAAGTATGTACCTTCTCGACTGTAGAGGATGTCTCCATAGCGTGGCTCTGCACGACGAACTCTTTTAATATAGGTATCTTCGGAAACGTGCGCTGCTTGGTCGGTCCTAAACACCCTCGTGCGAATGTCCTGCGAACGAGCGATGAGGGGCCCACTAGTCGACATCTGCGGTGTCGAGTGCGGACAATCGAAGATTCCTTCGCAGACAGCCTCTAGTGCGCACCAATCCCACCCCGTCTGGTGTTGGCTCAAGCTCGAGAGGCGTTGCTTGAATAATTCGCTAGCTTCCATACTCGAGCCGGCCTAAGTTTTCACGGATCATCCTCTCCAGTCGGCTTGACTCGGCGAACTGCTCCTCTAGGGTTGCCGTCAAGCGCCTCATCTTCTGATCGAAGGGCTGATCGTCATTCTCAGCCTCAGCAGCTCCGACATAGCGTCCTGGGGTGAGCGCATAGCCGTGGCTCTCGATTTCTTTTGCCGGTGCGGACCTGCAGAACCCCATCTTATCCTCGTACTTTCCCACCTCCTTCTCGCCACGCCAAGCGTGATAGACACGGGCGATCTCGGCGATCTCTTGATCCGTTAACTCGCGATGGGTCCGATCTGTCATCTGCCCTAGCTTTCGGGCGTCGATGAAGAGGGTCTCGCCACGGCGGTCGCAGAACTTGTGGTCCTTCTTGTCGCGGGCCAGAAACCATAGGCAGACGGGAATGCCCGTGGTGTAGAAGAGTTGCGGTGGCAAGGCGACCATGCAATCCACGAGGTCGGCTTCGACGATCTTCTTTCGGATCTCTCCTTCACCCGACTGATTCGATGACATGGAACCGTTCGCCATAACGAAGCCGGCCACTCCGGTCGGCTTGAGATGAGAGATGAAGTGTTGAATCCAAGCGTAGTTCGCGTTGCCGGCGGGAGGCGTTCCATAAGCCCACCGCTTATCTTCCCGCAGGCGCTCGCCCCCCCAATCGCTCATATTGAAGGGCGGGTTGGCGAGTACGAAGTCAGCCTTGAGATCGGCATGGAGATCTTTGTGGAAGCTATCGGCGGGCTCCGGGCCGAGATTGGCGTCAATGCCACGAATGGCAAGGTTCATGCGCGCCAGACGCCAGGTGGTGGGATTGGATTCCTGGCCGTAGATGGCGAGGTCGTCCCGACGGCCGCCGTGCTCCTCCACGAAGCGCTCGGAGGATACGAACATGCCGCCCGAGCCGCAGCAGGGATCGAAGACCCGGCCGCGGAAGGGCTCGAGCATCGCCACCAGGAGCTTGACGATGCATTGCGGTGTGTAGAACTCGCCGCCGCTCTTGCCTTCCGCTGCCGCGAACTTGCCGAGGAAGTACTCGTAGACACGGCCGAGGATGTCCTTCGAGCGGCTGGCGGCGTCGCCGAGGCCGATCTTGGAGATGAGGTCCACGAGCTCGCCGAGACGGGTCTTGTCCAGGGTGGGGCGGCCGTAGTCTTTGGGGAGGACGCCCTTGAGAGAGGAGTTCTCCTTCTCGATGGCGTTCATGGCCTCGTCGATGGCATTGCCGATCGCAGGGTTCCGGGCCAGCGCCTGGATGCCGTTCGGGCCGGACCAGCGGGCTTCCTGGGGAACCCAGAAGACATTGGCGGCGAGGTATTCGTCCCGTTCCTCGGGGTCGGACTCAGGGTCGCGCTCCAAGGCGGCGCGGTGCTCCTCGAAGGTGTCGGAGATGTACTTGAGGAAGATGAGGCCGAGGACGACGTTCTTGTACTCGGAGGCGTCCATGTGGCCGCGGAGCTTGTCGGCGGCGGCCCAGAGCTTGTCCTCGAAGCCAAGGTTGGCGCTGGAGGCGGCCTTGGCGGACTTCCTCGTGGCGGGCCTGCCTCGGGGGCGTTCGGGTTCCGGTTCGGCAATTGCGGCGGCGGGCTTTGCCGGGGGAGCCGAGGCCGCGGGGCGTCCACGCGGGGTCGCCTTCATGGGAGGAGTCGAGGAGCCGGCGGACTTTCCCATAGGGGCGCCGAGGATGGCACGAAGCTTCTCGAGAGCCACGGGGCTGGGAGCGGCGACGCCGCGCTCCCACTGCGAGACGATGGGCTGGGTCACTCCAACCTTCTGGGCGAGCTCAGCCTGGGACAAACCAGCCGCGGTGCGGCGGTCACGAATCCACTTCACGGTCTTCATGGGGCGATTGGATTCCGGAGCTTCAGGAGACCGGAACGGTAGGGTTCCGCAGGGTACGTCGAGGGAGTTGGTTCATGGGGGCGATTTTAGCACCAGGGGTGTAGCGGGTGCGTACGGGGCTGGCTCGGTCAATCTCCTGTTGTCTAAGGTCTCTCCCAGCATCCGCCGTTGTCTCCTGGTAGCTGCCGAGACCTTCCACGACCTAAACCTCGGTCCGCTTCCCTGGCCATTTCACGTGAAAGATATGGTCCTTGAAAGCGATATCACGGATGACAGCGGCCGAACGTGCCCGCAGGAGGGAGGAGGCCGTTCGGTAAGCGGCCTACAGGAGGTCGGACAGGGCACCTCCCCTCTGCAACGATGGGCCATGGCGCCTTCGTGCGTGTGCGGGTCGTCGTCCCATCGAGGCTGCTGCTCATTCATGGGGCGGGTGTGTCTAGAAATTTTGAAGTCTGTCCGTCTAACGATGAAAGGAGGATAACACCCATGGCAACGATCGAAGAAAAAAAGGCGGTTGCAAGAGCTCTGGTGCGGTCGAAGTATCCTACCAACAACCCCGATATCAACATTCGGAGTACGCTGGACGAGCCAGTTGAAGAGATCGCAACCGCAGATTTCTACAATGGGCCCGGAGCTCGCTGGGTCATGCTAAATACCCCGTTTCTTTGGGCCCATCTCAATCACCAAGAGCTCGGTTCTGTGCAGACAATCCGCGATTTTGGAAAGATCTGTTTTGCACATCTAGCCGATCGGTCGGAGCTTTTTGAGCTCGAGATTTTCGAGGATTAGGTTATGGTCTATATAGGAAGACTTTCTGCAGCCTACCTTTTTATTGCCTGCAGCCTCGGGGCGCAGGCGACCCCGCCAGTTTCGACTAATGGCGCTCCCGCATCGGCAGAATCTGCGCAGGCTAGTGACAAAAGTCCATTTGATTTTACCTTTGGGCCGCAGGAGAATGGGAATTTCGGTACTACGCTCAAGGGCAGTAAATTCTATTCGCTTTCTAACATCGGGCCTAATTCGGCGGCAGCTACACGAAAGCTTCTTGTGTCTCCGTTCATCGGTGTCAGTGTGGATGCTGGCTGGAATAGTGCCTCCGATGCGGCGAACAACGCTTCGTTTTCAGTTCGACCATCTCTTGGCCTGAGCAGCGTTAGAGAAGGCAAAAGCGGGGAGCCGCCCAGAATGGTCGGTCCATGGCTACATGCCTATGTGGATCTGCGTGAGCGCTACGGAAACTTCAAGCAGGAGGACTCGACTGTTCAACGCATTAACCAAACCATGGGAGGGCTTGGGGTAGAATTTCGATATAGCGGTTTCGACGAACAGTTTAACCTATCAAGCCGAACGGGAAAGATAGATGAGCCTCCGCGGCTTTCGCTGACATACTACACTGTCCGTGGCACATCGGTGGAGGAGGCTGCGCTCCCGGACGAATTAAAGGCGGACGTCATTCAGCTAGACTTAAAGGCTTCACTAACGATACCTCGACTGCAATGTACAGTAAAAATTGTTCAGTCGTCAGACGACGAGGAAGAAGTCTTCGGCCCGGGAAAATCTATTTCATGCCCGTGGTCATTTTCCGTTGACCTGCTTGGAACTAAGCCAACAAGTGGCACACAACGGAAGGGCGAGGTTTTGTACGACCTTGCCTTGTCCTATGACGTTGAAGGATCTATCAAGCCAGTATTGCACTATCGATCTGGTAAGGAGCATGGACTAGAATACGATCGCCAGCTGATACTTGGCATCCTAATGAAGCTGTTCCCTTGAGCGATTACAACGGTCACGCCCTCGGGCCGCTACCATATCTTCTTAGAAGATGCTGACCATCCAAGAGGGCGGAGCCTTGCCTTCCCGGGCGAGGCTGAGTGAGTCCTTGAGGGGATCTTCTCCGGGGCTGCTAGGGGCGGAGCCGAAGAGCGGCCTCTAACCTTCTGATGCCCCGCTGCCCTCGTGCTCTGTGAAGCCCGGGTGAGGGAAGCTCCCGCGCACTTCGTTATCCTCCCTATGAAGGAAGTCTTTTCCCATAGGAGGCCACCATGTTCCGCACCGCCCTGACCGCCACCATACTCACTCTGCTGCTCCTGCCGTCCGCCGGATCCGCCCAGCCCTACAACCCCGTCCCCGGCCCCTCTCCCTACGGCCCCGACGACCAGGCGGGCGCGTCCAACACCCAGGGGCCCGAGAAGGTGAAGGAGGCCCGGAAGTACATCAAGCGGGGGATCGTCGTTCAGCTCGGGCATGTCTATGAGGAGGGGATGCCGCAGTTTCCGGGGACCCATCCGTGGGTGCTGTCCCTGAAGGAACCCCAGTTCGTCACGGAGCGGCAGGTGACGAACGGCGAGATCCTGGAGGGGCCCATCGAGATCGCTCAGTTGGGGACTCAGTTCGACGCCCTGGGGCATTTCGGGTACCTGCCTCCGGGCGGCACCGGCTTCGCGGACGTCCTGTTCTACAACGGGAGGACGGGGGCGGACCTCCTGCCGTCCGGCGCTCCGAACCGGGGGCTGGCGCTCCTCGGGATCGAGCACATCAAGCCTTACTTCACCCATGGCATCCTGCTCGACGTGGCCCGCTATGCCAATGGCGGGAGGCGGATGGTGGCGGGGCAGGAGGTCACCGTCGCCATGCTGCTCCAGACTCTGGCCGCCCAGAAGCTCAAGCCGTCGGACATCCACGAGGGGGACGCGGTGCTCATCCGCACCGGTCACGAGGAGCTGTGGGGGGCCCCGAACTATTACCTCGACAACTTCCCGGGCCTCGGGGTGACGCTCGCGGCGCCGGGGCTCGGTCTGCCGGCGGCCATCTGGCTGTCCGAGAGGAAGATCGGCGTGATCGGCTCGGACAACTGGGGGATCGACGTGCTGCCGAATTTCAACGCCCCCGCCGGCCTGCTGGCGCCCGTGCACCACCACTTCCTGGCGAAGAGCGGCATCCCCATGCAGGAGTCGATGCACCTCAAGGATCTGGCGGACGCCGAGGTCTACGAGTTCGCGTACATCTACAGCCCGATGCCGATCAAGGGGGCGACCGGCTCGCCGGGCATCCCCCTGGCGGTGTATTAGAACCGGCTGACTTCTTGACCTGACTACCGCGGCCACTCGTTCGGGGTGATGACGCCGTCCCGGTTGCGGTCGGCCTGGTCGAATGCGGCTCCCGCTCCGAGCCATTCGGGGCGGGTCAGGCGGTTGTCGCGGTCGCGGTCCAGGTTCTGGAAGCGCTGCTGGTCCTGGTAGGAGGCGCGGGGAGTCCAGACGTTCACGGCCCCGTCGCGGTACTCGAGGGGAGTGACGTAGCCGTCCTTGTTGCGGTCCAGCCCGTCGAGGCCGGTGCCGCCGCGCTGGCGCTCGGGCCGGCTCAGACGGCCGTCGCGGTTGACGTCCAATTCCAGGAACAGCCTTTCAGTAGGATCGACGCGGAGGACGTTCGGGGTCAGGAGCTCTTTCCGGCTCAGGCGTCCGTCCTTGTTCCGGTCGACGACGTGGAAGCTCGCCTCTTCCAGCGGCCACTCAGGGAGGGTGACGTAGCCGTCCTTGTTGCGGTCCAGTTGCTCGAACCGCTCGGCGTAGGGGTTCTTTGTCTCGCCGGCGGGCTTGGGTTTGTCCGGGGTTTTTCCCGGGGTTTGTTCCTGGGTATTGGCCGGGGCCTTCTGGGGCTTGCCCTGCGCGACGGCTTCGGGGAGGCCGAGGGTCAGAGCAAGGAGGAAGACGGGGAGGAATGGGTTTCGGCTGCGCATCGGGGTCTCCTGCTGGGGCCCGCGGGCCCGGTCGTCGAAGCTCGAAAGTTTGCAAGCCAGGTACCACGCCCAGGAGAGCTTATGGAGGAATTCTAGCGCTCTTATATCGCGATGCAGAATTGGCATGGATTGCAAATTGGTATAGCGATTGCACAGAAAACGTGGCTTCACCCGGCCCGCCACCAAGCGGGCCCCGGCGGCAGACGCGAAGCGGTGCCGCCGGTGGATCGACAGCAAGGAGGCCCTCATGCGCTTTCGGAAGCCTTTGATTACCGCAATCGTGCTCTCCCTGGCAGTGACCGGACCCGCGGCGATGGCGGCCAAGGACAAGAAGCCTAAGCCGAACCAGAACCAAGGCGGCCATAATAATGGCCAAAACAACGGCCAGAATGGGAACGGACGGGGGAATGGGCAGGGCGGGAATGGCAACGGCGGCGGCGAAGACCTGACCCAGATGCGGTTCGCCGGGATGGACACCAACCGCGACGGCCGGATAACGCGCGACGAGTGGCGGGGCAACGACAATTCCTTCAACCAGCACGACTGGAACGGCGACGGCGTTCTCTCCGGCATCGAGGTCACTCCGGGAACCCAGCGGCCCGGCGGGAACGACGATGACGACAACAACGACGGCAACCGTTTCGACAGTCTGGACCGCAACCGGGATGGCCGCATCTCGCCGGAGGAGTGGCGGGGACAGCGGGCGGCCTTCGAGCGCCTGGACGTTAACCGTGACGGTTTCGTCAGCCGGGATGAGTTGGCCCTGGGCGGCAACGACCGCCTGGCGCGGGCCTTCCGGGCTTTGGATGCAAACCGGGACCTTCGGCTGAGCCGGTCGGAGTGGCAGGGCGATGCGGCGCAGTTCGACCGTCTCGATCTCAACCTCGACGGGTTCCTGAGCTGGAACGAGTTCTCACGCCGCCGCTAGGCGGATCCTCTCTCCCTCTTTGAGCGGGTGAGCCCAGGGCTCGCCCGCTTCTCCCAGGGTTCTAATTTCCAGTTTCTACTTTTCAGGATGCTGGGGCACGAGCACCATCTGGCGGCAGAGCTCGTCGAGCCCGCGCTCCGGGTCGTCGCAGAGGCCGGCGTGGACGGGAGAGACCTGGATCATGGTGCTGCGCGGCGCCACGAGCCAGCGGAAGCGTTCGCGGAGCGAGAGCCTGGCGATGGGACCGGCGTCCGGGCTGCCGGCGCAGATCCTGGGGATGGCTTCGAGGTGCTGGCGGACGAGCTCGAGGTCGATCGCGGGCCAGAGGGCTCGCAGCCTTGCCTCGTCGACCTCGACGCGGGCCTTGAGGAAGTCCCGTTCGAGGCAGAAGAGGATCACGCCGGCGTTGACGAGCTCGCCGCGCTCCACGCGCGGCACGACCCGGAGGATGGCGTAGTCAAACGAGCTGAGCGTGGGCACGCACCGCCTCCTCGAGGAACAAGGGCACCGCTTCGAGCCTCCGCTTCAGGAACTCCACATAGCCCGCGCGTTTCTCGGCCGGGGTGGCGAGGCCGGGCTCGGGCAGGAGCCAGCCGTCGGGGATCTGCTCGGCGATGCTCGCGAACAGGGCCTCGTCGAGCCGCGGGCGCAGCCGGGCGTCGGCCTCTTCGATGCGGCTGGCCCAGGGCAGGAGGACGTGGTCGCGGATGGCGGGAAAGCGGCTCGCGGCCATCTGCTCCACGTTCTGCCAGTTGTGGTGGAAGTAGAGCGCGGCCCCGTGATCGATGAGGTAGAGGACCTTGTGCCACCACAGGAGGTTGGGGTTGCGCGGCGTCCGGTCGACGTTGGTGACGAAGGCGTCGAACCACACAGTGCTCGAGGCGAGGTCCGCTTCCACGCGGTCGGCCGCGGCGTCGAAGGTGGCGGAGCCCGGCAGGTAGTCGAGGGCCAGGTTGAGCCCGACGCTGGCTTTGAGCAGGTCGCGGATCTCCGGGTCTTCCTCGTTCCGTCCGAGCGCCGCGTCGACCTCCACCAGCACCAGCTCGGGCACCTTGAGGCCGAGAGCCCGGCCGATCTCGCCGGCGATCAGCTCTGCCACCAGGGCGAGAGGGCCCTGGCCTGCGCCGCGGAACTTGAGCACGTAGAGGCCCAGGTCGTCCGCTTCGACGATCGCCGGCAGGGAGCCGCCCTCGCGCAGGGGGGTGACGTAGCGGGTGGCGTAGACGGTTCGCAGCATGTTCCGGGGCACGATAGCAGAGCCGGAAGGAAGTATCCTGGGCCCGTCATGAAAATCGCCAAGGGCGTTCTCGTCACCCTCCTCATCCTCGCGGCCCTCTTCTTCTTCGGCCGGTTTTTCCTCTCTCAACTGGGCACCGGAGGCGGGGACGGACTGGCCGGTGTCCTGCTGACGCCGCCGCCGGGCTACGCGCTCGTCGAGCGTGGGGAGCTTCCGCCCATGGCGGCGGCGGCCGAGCTCGAGGCTCAGGTTTTGAGTCCGGGCGCGGGGAAGGTGGGCCTTCGTTTCGAGCGGCAGGGCTCGGTCGTCTACTGGCTCGCCGATCCGGGCGGGGACCGGCTGGAAGAGCTGTCTTCGGGGGCGTCCGGCACGCGTCTGCAGACGGTGTGGCATGGGGGGATGCGCGGCCGTCTGCGGTGGGCCCGGGATCATGGCGATTTCGATGCTCCGGGCCTGCCGGCGGGGGAGCGGAAGAACCTGTATCACTGAGGGAGCAGGATCCATGGCACCCGGGTTGCACCTGATACGGAACCATGGAACCCGTGCGTACGCCGCCTTCGGATCACCCTGAGGGGATCTCGTTCATCACTCTAGCGCTGGTCACCGCCGCGCTGTACTTTGGCCGCGAGGTGCTGATCCCGCTGGCGCTTGCGCTGCTGGTCACGTTCATCCTCACCCCGCTCGTCCAGCGCCTCCAGCGCGTGGGGATGCCGCGGGTGCCGGCGGTGCTGCTGGTCGTGGCCTTCGTGTTCTGCGGAGTCGGCGTACTGGGATGGACGATGGGGCGGCAGCTCGTGGACCTCGCGCAGACGCTGCCCAGGTACGAGCGGAACATCCGCGCCAAGGTGGTGGCCGTGCGCGGCGGCGAGCCCGGCGCCCTCACCAAGGCGAAGGAGACGGTCGAGCATATCCAGGAGGATCTGGGCGTGGACCCTCCGGGGCCCCCGGCGCCCGCGCCCAAGGGCAAATCGCGCGCCCTGCCGCCGGAGCCGATGCCGGTCACCGTCGTGGAGCCCGAGCTGACGCCGATCGCGGTGCTGCGGCAGACGGTGTTCCCGCTGCTGGGGCCGCTGGGCACGGCGGGCCTGGTCATCGTCTTCGTCATCTTCATGATGATCCAGCGCGAGGACCTGCGCGACCGCCTGCTGCGCCTGGTCGGACAGGGCCGGCTCAACACCACGACGCAGGCCCTGGACGAGGCCGCGCAGCGGGTCAGCCGCTATCTCTTCATGCAGAGCCTCGTCAACGGCGGCACGGGGTTCGCCGTCGGCCTGGGCCTCTTCTTTCTCGGCGTGCCCAACGCCATCCTCTGGGGGCTGCTGGCCGCCGTATTGCGGTTCATACCCTATCTCGGCCCCTGGATCGCCGCCGGACTGCCGATCCTGATCTCGATCGCGGTGTTCCCGAGCTGGCACCAGACGTTGCTGACGGTGGGGCTCTTCCTGGTCATCGAGCTGATCAGCAACAACGTCGTGGAGCCCCTGCTGTACGGCTCGGAGACGGGCATCTCGACGATCGGCATCCTGGTCGCGGCCGTTTTCTGGACGTGGTTGTGGGGCCCGGTCGGCCTGCTGCTCTCGACCCCCTTCACGGTCTGCCTGGTGGTCATCGGCCGCTACGTGCCGCAGCTCCAGTTCCTCAGCGTCCTGCTGGGCGACGAGCCGCCGCTGCCGCTCGAGGCGCAGATTTATCACCGGCTGCTGGCGATGGACCCCGTAGAGGTGGGCAACGTCATGGAGACGAGCCTCAAGGAGAAGACGGTCGCCGAGTTCTACGACGGCGTGCTGATCCCGGCCCTCATCCTGGCGGAGCGCGACCGCCATCGCGGCGACCTCAGCCCGGAGCGGGAGGAGTTCATCGAGACCACGGTCCGGGATTGGATCGAGGACTTCGCCAGCCGGACGGTCGAGGACGACAGCCTGGGCCCCGCGCCCGCCGACAAGGCTACCGCGCCGTGCCGGCTGGTCTGCGTGCCGGCCGACGATGCGGCGGACGAATTGGCGGGCCACATGTTCGCGCAACTCGCAATCCGCGGCGGCACGCCGACGGTGCTGGAGCACGGCCTGCCGCGCGCGGAGGTGCTGCGCCGCATCGCCGACCTCGGAGCCGAGCAGGTGTTCATCTCGGCCCTGGCGCCGTTCGCCTACGCTCAGGCCCGCGAGGTGTGCCGCGACCTGCGGCGCCATTTCCCGGGAATGCGGATCGTCGTCGCGCTCTGGGATCTGCGCGCCGAGGCGGACCGGCTGCGCCGTCGCCTCGTCGCGTCGGGAGCGGATGAGGTGGTGTCGACGCTCCAGGAAGCGGTGCTCGCCATCCGGCTCGCCCAGGCGCCGGAGGCCGACCCGGTGGCCTTGGTGGAGGAGCTGAAGCGGGCCTTCCGCGACGGCGAGCTGCCGGCGGCAGAGAAGGCGCTGGCCGAAGCGGAGCAGCGGCTGCCGGTCGAGACCCTGGCGGTCGAGGTGCTCCAGCCGGCCCTGGTGGGGCTCGGCGAGGAGTGGGTGGCGGGGCGGATCACGAACGAGCAGGAGCAACTCGCCAGCAAGCTCCTGCGGGAGCGGGTGACCGCTCTGGCGGCGGCGGAGCCGGACGGGCAGGACTACCGGGCTCTGGTCGCCTGCGCCCCGGAGGAGCAGCGCGAGAACGGTCTGCTGATCCTGGCGCTCCTGCTGCGGCGGGCGGGCTGGAGCGTCGTCTATATCGAGCGCCAGGAGCAGGCCCCGCGGGAACCAGGCGACGGGCTCGACGAGGGATTGGCCCCGATCATCGCCTCCGTGCAGCCCCACGCGCTCCTGTTCTCGGCGTCGCTCCGCGAGAAGGCCGAGCCGCTGATGGCGCTCGCCGAACGCCTCCACACCCAGTACCCGGACCTCATCCTGGTCTTCGCCGGCCAGGGGTTCCGGCCCGAGGCGGTGGCCAAGCTGGGAGAGAAGGCCGTGCTGGTGGCCGCCGACGCCCGCGAGGCCGTGGCGAAGATCGAAGGGCTGATGCCGGCTCCCGCCGAGGGGCCGCCGGTGAATCAGGCGGCGTGACCTCTGCTTTATCCTCTTTTAATTCCCTCTCAAGCAAGCTACACTGGCTCATCCAGCAATCCCTTTGAAAGGATCTCGGATGGCCTCCCCCCGGCAACGAGCGGACTTTGGTATTGCGGCCTTCGCTGTGGGTTATTTCCTCTGGTACATCCCCTACAGCGGGCTTGCCAAGGTTCTATCCTCCGGCAAATACCCGGGCGTGGGGCCGGTCTCCGGATTCGAGATGCTTCCCGCCACGGCCTTGGGCGCGCTCGCGGGTATGCCGGTCTTCCTTCTGCTGACGGGCTGGTGGCGGCACTCGCGGCGCCTGCGCTGGCGTGGCCTTTCGATGCCCATGCCGGGGCGGGAGACGATGGCCGCCGCTGCTTTCACGGCCTTGATCATCGCCGCCACCACGCTCAACTACACATTCAAGGGCATCTCCATCCTCTTCGTCCTGCTGCTGATGCGGGCCGGTGTCCTGGTGCTCTCGCCATTGCTCGACGCCCTGCATTGGCGCCGCGTCAGCGGCTACTCCTGGGCGGCGCTCGTCCTCTCGCTCGCGGCGGCGGCGGTGGCGCTGGCGGACATCAAGAGCTACGCGCTGACGCTGACGGCGGTGCTGTCGCTGGCCGCCTACTGGGGCGGCTACGCCGGCCGCTTCGAAGTCATGAGCCGGTACGCCAAGGCGCACGACCCGGCGCTCAACCGGCGTTTCTTCGTCGAGGAGCACATGGCCTCGACGCCGTTTCAGGTCCTGCTGCTGGCGGTGGCCGCTCTGATCGGCTGGGGTGGAGTGGGCCAGGAGCTTCGCCACGGGTTCACGACGTTCCTGTCGACTCCGGCGGCGGTGCCCGCCTTCCTGATCGGACTGCTGTACGAGGGGCTGTTCGTCTTCGGCAGCCTGATCTATCTCGACCGCCGGGAGTACACCTTCTGCGTGCCGGTGAACCGCTGCGCGAGCCTGCTCGCAGGGGTGGTCTCGGCCTATGCAGTGGCCTTCTTCTTCGGCGAGCCGGCGCCGAGCGCGTGGCAGCTCACCGCGGCCGGCCTGGTGGTGGCGGCGCTCGCCGTGCTCGCCGCTCCCGCCTTGCTGTCGAAGGGCAAGCCCGCCGCGGAGCCCGAGCGGACCCGGCTGCTGCTCTTCGTCTGCGGCGGCAACACCTGCCGCTCGCCCATGGCCATGGCGGTGGCGCGGGCGGAGCTGGCGGCCCGGCTGCGGATCCCCTGGCGGGACTTCGCCCGCTCGCCCGTGCAGGCCGACTGCGCCGGCGTGAAGGCCGAGACCGGCAAGCCGCTGACGCCGGAGGCGCGGGTGGCGCTGCGCGAGATCGGCGTGCCCTCCCCCCGGCACCGGGCCCGCCCCGTAACGGCTGAGATGATCGAGCGGGCCGCGGCAGTCTTCTGCATGACGGAGTCGCAGCGGCAAGCCGTGATCGCCCTGGTGCCCGAGGCCGCCGGCAAGACGGTCTGCCTCGACCGCCAGGCCGATATCCCCGATCCCATCGGGCACGGTCAGGAGGTCTACCGCGAGTGTCTCGCGCGGATCCGGGAAGCGGTGCGGCTACGCCTGGATGAGCTGCTGGCGGCACCGGCCTAGCCGGAGCTGGAGGACGAGCCATCGAACCACTGCGTGTACTCCTCGATCGGGGCCCGCTCGGGCGCGAAGGCGTTGACCGGCGCTGCAGGGTCCGGATGGCCCACGGCCATGCCGCAGACGATCAGGCGGTCCGGCCCGAGGCCCAGGTGCTCGCGGAGCGTGTCGCTGTAGGCCGTCACCGAGTACTGGGGGCAGCTCCCGAGCCCCATGGCCACCAGCCCCAGCATGACGTTTTGCACGAAGAACCCCATCTCCAGGAAGTTCCCCGGCGCGGCGTCCGCCGGCAAATGGAAGATCAGCTCCACGGGCGCGCCATAGAAGCGGTAGTTGTCGCGCAGGTGGGTGCGGCGGGCTGCCGCGTCGTCGCGGGCGATCCCTTTGGCCGCGAGCACGCCAGCCCCGGCGGCCTGCGCCCGCGCCTCCTGGACCGACCCCTCGGACGGCGGGCGGTTGCCGTAGTCGTGCTTCGCCGGCATGCCCCGGTCGAAGTCGCCGCACAGCTTGCGGGCGAGCTCCTCGCGGGCGGCGCCCATGAGCACCGCCACCTGCCAGGGCTGGGAGTTGCGGGTGGACGGGGCGTTGGCGGCGGCACGCAGCACCTCCTCCAGGATCTCCCGTGGCACGGGGCGGTCGAGGAAGGCCCGCTTGCAGTGGCGGGCTCGGAGGATCGAGAGGAATTCGGGGTCCATGGGGATGGAGATTCTACAGCCTGCCATGCCTGACGCCACCCTGATCGCCACCCTCTCGGCTCCTCCCAACGGCGAGCTCTCGTCGCTGTCCTCCGCCGTGCGCTGGCTCGAAGTGCGGGCGGACCTCGTGGGGGACCTCGACCCGGAGGGGCTGCGCGACCGCTTCCCGGGCGAGCTGGTCTACAGCCTGCGCAGCCGGGCCGAGGGCGGCGCCTTCGAAGGTGAGGCGGAGGAACGGCGCCGCCGGCTGCTCGCGGCGGCCGGGCGTTGGGACGTGGTCGAGCTCGAGGCGGAGCGCGACCTGGAGCCGGAGCTGCTCGCCGCCGTACCGCCTTCACGGCGGCTCGTCTCCTGGCACGGCGAGGCCGTCGGCCTCGAAGGGCTGCGCCAGCGCTGGGAGCGGATGGCGGGGGTCCCGGCGCGGCTCTACCGGCTAGCCCCAGCCGCTTCGGGTCCCGAGGAGGCTCTGGTGCCGCTACGCCTGCTGAGCGGCCTCGGGCGGCGTGACGTCCTCGCCTTCGCGACCGGCCCGGCGGGCGCGTGGACGCGCCTGCTCGCTCCGCGGCTGGGCGCGCCGGTCGTCTGCGGGAGGCTGGAGGACGACGGAATGGGGGAGCCGACCGTGGCGCAGCTCGTCTCGGACTACGGGTTGCCGGCCCTGCCACCCCTGCGCGAGCTCTTCGGCATCGTGGGCCGCTCGGCCGGCCGGTCGCTCTCGCCGCGGCTCCACAACGCCGCCTACCGGGCGCTGGGGGTCGAGGCGCTCTATCTACCGTTCCTGGCGGAAGGCTTCTCTTCCTTCTGGCGAGAGGTGGCCGGGCTCGATCAATTGGGTTGGCCTCTGCGGGGGCTCACCGTGACCTCGCCGCACAAGGAGGAGGCCCTGGCCTTGGCGGGCGAGGCCAGTCCGCTCGCCCGGCAGGCCGGCGCCGCCAACACGCTGCTGCGGCACAACGGCTCCTGGCGGGCGGACACCGCTGACGCCGAGGGCGTGGTGGCGGCGCTCGGCCATCGGGGCATCCCGCTGGCTGGGAAGAAAGCGGCGGTCGTGGGCTGCGGCGGCGCGGGCCGGGCCGCGGCGGCCGGCCTCCAGGGTGCGGGGGCCGACGTCACCCTGGTCAACCGTGGAGCGGAGCGCGGGAGCTACGCCGCCCGCCTCCTGGGCCTCCCCTTCGTGCCGCTGGCGGACTGGAGCCCGGCCGGCTTTCCGCTGATCGTGCACGCGACGCCGCTCGCCACCGATCCCCCCTTTGAGATCGGGGAGCTGCGTCAGGGCACGGTGGTGGTCGAGCTGGTCTACGGCGCCGCGCCCACGCCGCTCGTCCAGGCAGTCCGGGCCGGGGGGGGCGTCGCCATCGACGGCCGCGAGGTGCTGCTGGTGGAGGCCCGCCGTCAGTTCCACATGATGACGGGCCGCAGCATGCCTGCCGGTCCGGCGCGGGCGCTGATCGGGTCGTAGCCTCCTGGGCGGCACAGCCTGGCGTAACATCTAAGTACCAAGGGAGGGCTGTCATGAGCACAGGAAGGAAGCCGACTCCAGGGCCACCCCCGATTCACTGGCCTCATTCCCAGCCCAGGGTTTCGCAACCCAGGATGGCGGCTCCACCCCGGCCGGTGGCGTCTTCGATCCAGCGCCTGGAGGCCCCTCCGCCGCGGCGGCTCGCGCCGCACGTGCAGGCCGTCCTCCAGCCCAGCCGTCTCCCGGCGCCGCCAGCACGGCCCGTGGCAGCCAGGCAGGCCTTGCCGGTGGCCACCCGCGCCACGCCTCCTCCCCGGGTGGTGCAGAGAGCGAAGAGCATCGAAGAGTCTATTAAGAAGAACACCAATCAGCGAGTGACCGTCGATTCCATCATTAGCGGCACCAATGACCTCAAAGGGTGGGCGAGGACCTCGCGCCGCCTGGAGCCCCACGGCGAATATGGCGAGTTCCGGGCCGTCTACACGAGAGATCCCGAGGAACTGATTGTCTACGTCGAAAGTAGTATGGGGGACGGCACGGTATGGGGTGTTTACAGCGATGGGACGGGCAAGAAACATACCCCTTCCTTCGTTAAGTACCTCCATACAAACCGAGAAACACTCGAGCAGACCTACATGGAGAGCAGCCCAAATAAGAAGGGCATCGGCAGTCTCTTGTGCCACGAGGGGGCGCTTTTCGCCAAGAGCCAAGGGTACCGCTATATCACCGTCAGCATGGCAAACCAGAACTCGGCAGCCCTGCTGAGACGGTTCAACCCCGAGTCGGAGTCGACACCCCTCCTGGGATCGGGCGGCGGTGGTTCCTGCTGCGATAGCTGTTGCTTCCTCGTGACGGCCTGCGCCGAAGTCCGGGGATTGCCCGCCGATTGCGAGGAGCTGACCATCTTGAGGGAGTTCCGGGACGGCTACCTCTCGAAGGACGGCGACCGGCAGGCGATGGTGGACCTCTACTATGAGATCGCGCCGGCGATCGTAGACGCTCTTCGGGCGAGCCCGGATCCCGGCCAGGAGTTCGAGGCCATCTATCTCGCGATCCGGGAGTGCGTCGAGCTGATCCAGGGGCGAGATTTCGAGGCGGCCCTGCGGCTCTATGCCACGATGGTGAAGAAGCTGGCGGACCGGTTCCCCGCGGTCCGCCTCGGTTGAGCTGGGATACTCTGCCGCCGACGAGGCGTACGTATTTGGATTTGACACCCGTACGCCTCTCGGCTACGATGGGTCCATCATGGCGCTCAAAGCCTCATCACTCCGAGAGAACATCTACCGCATTCTCGACCAGGTCCTCGAGACCGGTGTGCCGGTCGAGATCGAGCGGAGGGGCAAAATTCTGAAGATTGCTCCCGCTGAACCCCGGAGCAAGCTCGAGAATCTCAAGCCCCGGCCGTACCTGGTGTCCGACCCGGAAGAGTTGGTTCATCTCGACTGGTCCGGGGAATGGCATCCCTGATCTACCTGGATACCCATGTGGCGGCTTGGCTGTTCGCCGGCCGGACTGATCTGATCCCGAAGCGCGTCCAGTCTCTCCTCAATCAGCACGATCTGATGATTTCCCCCGCGGTGGGGCTGGAGCTTCAGTATCTCTTTGAGATCCGGCGGACCACGGAACCAGCGAAGGTCGTGGTCGACAGTCTCCGGCGCGAAGTGGGTCTGCGGATCTGTGATCTTCCCTTTGCGGAGGTCGCGGAAGTGGCGTGGGGCCAGAGCTGGACGCGAGATCCCTTCGACCGGCTCATCGTCAGTCAGGCAATCCTGCGCGGGACCTCTCTGATCACCAGGGACGGGTTGATCCGGGACCACTTCCCGGGCGCCGTCTGGGCCTGAGAATCTACAGACGGAGACCTACCCCGCCTTCGCCGCCGTCAGCACCGCCCGGTCGCGCAGCTTCTCGGCGGCGGGGGAGAGGGGGGCGTGGGTGAGGATCTTGTTGATGCGCTCCATGGCCTTCACGGAGTCGCCCACGCTCTGGTAGAGCACGACCTCGCCGTAGAGGTTGTCGGCGAGGACGTTCAGGCGCTCGATCACCGGCACCACGTAGGCGCCCTCGGGGAAGCGGCGCAGGTATTCGGCGCCGTTGGTGAGGTCCTCGTAGCTCTTGGCGATGGCGGACAGGCGCTCGTTCGCGATGCGCTTGAGGTCCGGGTCCTTTTCCTGCGCGGCCATCTGCTGCAAGGCGGCGAGCTCCTGGAGGTTGGGCGCGAGGTTGCGCAGGCCGGTGCGGGCGCGCTTGCCCTCGGCGCTCTCGGGCGCGTTCTCCCAGGCCTTCAGGTACTGGGTCACGGCTTCCGTCCGGTTGCCCAGGCGGCTGTAGGCGTCGCCGAGCGCCAGGGCCACCTCGGGGACCTCGGGCCCTTCCGGGAAGTTGCTGAGGAAGCTCACCAGGAACGAGGTCTCGTAGATCCCGCCGCCGAGCACCGCCACGGCGCGCGGGTAGAGCTCCTTGCGCTTGGCTTCGAGATCCGAGATCTCCCCTTCCATGGCGGGGATCAGATCGCTCTTGGCATCGAGGGTGCGCACCTGGCCCAGCTCTTCCTTGTAGAGGCGGAGCACGGCCCCATAGTCGCGCGACAGCAAGGGGCGGGCGATCTCTTCGTCCCGGCGCTTGTGGAGCTTCTCGAGGCGGAGGGCGTCGGAGGTCTTACCCGTCGGCCAGGAGGCGAGCACGGCTCCCTTGAGGAAGACGGCCACGTCGTCGGCCGGCTTCTTGCGGTCGACCCAGGTGCTGAGGGTGGCCTGGGTGCGCTTGCGGTAGTCGTCGGCGGATTTCTTGGCGGCGATCGCCCAGGTGTCCTTGCGGGCCGCGGCGGAGCGGACGCGCTGGTCGCCGAAGGGGTGGGTCTGCCAGTAGCCGTACTGCTTGATCTGGGGGGCGCGGGCGCTCATCAGATCCCAGAGCTTGCGGGCGCCGTCCGGGTCGTAGCCGGCGGCCGCGGCGAGGCGCTGGCCTTCCTTGTCGGATTCGTCCTCCTGGTCGCGGCTGTAGCTGCGCAGCAGGAGCTCGCTGATCACCAGGCTGGCCGCCGCCGCGCCCTGCACCATGTCGCCTCCCCGGTCGTAGCCGACGCGCGGGTCGTAGGGCGCCTGCGGCCCCTGCTGGCGGTTGCCGTTGGCCTCGCCGATGAGGACGCCGGCCACCAGCAGGTTGCCGAGGACGTTCATCAGCGTGGCCCGGCGCTGCATGTGGAGGTAGTGCTCTTTGATGACGTGGCCGACCTCGTGGCCGAGGACGTTGGCCAGCATGTCGTCGTCGAGCCCGAGGTCGAGCATGCCGGTGGTGATGAAGATCTGGCCGCCCGGCAGCGCGAAGGCGTTGGGCGCCGGCATCTCGACGACGCCGAAGGTGAAGGGGAACTTCTGGAACTCCGACTGCTGGGCGACCTCGTAACCGATGCGGTTGACGCGGCCGAGCCGCTCCGGATCGTCGGGGACGCCGTACTGGGTCGCGGCTTCGGAAGCGGCCTTCACGCTCTTCTCGAACAGGTCGGGGTTGGCGATGCCCGGGAAGGTGGCCTGCGGAGCCTGGGCCGCCACCGGACCGGCGGCGGAGAAGACCAGCAGGGTGACCAGGGTGGAGGCGAGGGTGCGTCTATTGTGCAGGCAAATCATCATGGCCATCCCCTTGAAGCGTGCTCCAAGCTTACCGCAGTGGGTGGAGTCCCCTTGTGACAACACGGCGGGTAGGGGGAAAAATCCGGTCCAGGAAGCGGACAGGCTGTTTCCCGGCGGCCTGTGGTAGCTTTGCCGCCCATGAGCGATTTGACCATCGAGGTGGCGACCACGAAATCGTCCATGGAGGAAGTCCGGCCGGCGCTCGACGCCGGTCTGAAGGAGGCTTTTCCCGGCGGCATGCTGAAGTGGCACTGGGAGGGGGACGTGATGCACCTCTCCGGTCCCGGGGCCAAGGCCACGATCGTCCTGGAGGACGGCTGGCTGATCGGGCGGGCCCATCTCAAGCCCCCCGCGAGCCTGATGAAGCCGGTCATCGAGCAGAAGATCGCTTCCGTAATGAAGAAGATCGCCCTCTGACGGGCGGCTTCGTGCCCGCCACGCCGACTCTACCCGCCGCGCTGCTCCACCACGCCGCCCTGGGCGGCGAGGAGCCCTGGCTTTTCCGTGCCGAGGGGTGGGACTGGCGATGGCATCCCTGGGGCGAAGTGGCCCGGTGGGTGACCGCCTGGGCCCAGGCCCTCTCCAGCCTTCCACCTGCTTCCCGCACGGCTTTTTCCTATGCTCCCCGGCCCGTCGCCGTCGCCCTCGATCTCGCGATCCAGGCGGCGGGGTTGGTGCCGGTGCCCGTGAGCGGGCCCGCGGAAGGACGGGACGCGCTTTTCTGGGTGGAGATAGAGGGGGAAGCGGGAATACCAGCGCCGGAGGGAATGGAGATCGTGAGGGTCGGGATACCTTCCAAGGTTTCGCCGATCGGTGGAGTGGTGGAGAGGACAGGAGGGGGATGGGAGGAGATGGCGGAGCGGGTTCAGGCCGAGATCGGGATGCCGCTTCGGAAGGGCTTGCGCGAGATCGTAGTCCTGAGTGGCCCTCTGGAGCGCCCTGAAGAGCGGGCGATGCTGTCGTGGGCAACGGTGGCGGGGGCCGCCGTGGTCCTGGAGCCCAATCCGGCGCTGCGGGTCGCCACCGCCGCCTGGGTGCGTCCCACGGTCTTCCATGGCACCGCTGAGGAGCTTGGCGGGCTGCGGGGGTGGGTGGAGAAGGAGGGGAAAGGGTTTTGGCGGCGAGGTCCGGGGCTGCCTTTCCGCCGGCTGCGGACCGTTCTGGTCGCGGGGGACGAGGCTCTGGACGGGGGCTCGGAGGCGTTCTGGCGGGAGCGGAGCGTGAGGGTGGGACGGGTGCTCGACCTCCCCTGAGCACCCACTTGAGCCCCCCATGCTACAATCCGCCGCCCGCTCCCCCCCCCGAGAGGGCGAGAGGGAAGGACCGGGGAGGATCCCGTGTTCTCAACGTGGAACCTCCCGGACCGGGCTCCGCCCGGCTCAGCGCGGAGCGCACGAACCCAATGGACAATATGACGAACGATCCGGTTTCCCGGCGGCGAACCTTCGCCATCATCGCCCATCCCGACGCGGGCAAGACGACGCTCACCGAGAAGCTCCTGCTCTTCGGCGGCGCCATCCAGCTCGCCGGCGCCGTCAAGGCGCGCGGCGACGCGCGGCGCGCCCGCTCGGACTGGATGAAGGTGGAGCAGGAGCGCGGCATCTCGGTCACCGCCTCGGTGATGACGTTCGAGTACGCCGGCTGCACCTTCAACCTGCTCGATACGCCGGGCCACGAGGACTTCAGCGAGGACACCTACCGCACGCTGACGGCGGTCGATTCGGCCGTGATGGTGATCGACGCCGCCAAGGGCATCGAGGCCCAGACGCGCAAGCTGTTCGAGGTCTGCCGCCTGCGCAACGTGCCCATCATCACCTTCGTCAACAAGCTCGACCGCGAGGGGCGCGACCCGTTCGACCTGATGAGCGAGATCGAGCAGGAGCTCCAGCTCCACGTCACCCCGGCCGCCTGGCCGATCGGCATGGGCCAGAGCTTCCTCGGCTGCTACGACCTGCGGCACGACCGTCTGGTCCTGATGGACAAGGGCCGCAACAACGTGGCGCGGGAAGGCGAGGTCTGCCAGGGGCTGGACGACCCGAAGCTCGACCGGCTCCTGCCGGGCGGCGCCGTGGAGCGTCTGCGCGAGGAGGTCGAGATGGCCCGCGGCCTCTGCCCGCCGTTCGACCTCGAGGCCTACCGCGAGGGGCACCTGACGCCGGTGTTCTTCGGCAGCGCGGTCAACAACTTCGGCGTCCGCGAGCTGCTTCAGGGCCTGGTGGAGATGGCGCCGCCGCCGCGCCCGCAGCCGTCGGTGACCCGCGAGGTGGAGCCCGCGGAGGACAACGTCTCGGGCTTCGTGTTCAAGATCCAGGCGAACATGGACCCCAAGCACCGGGACCGCATCGCCTTCGTGCGCCTCTGCTCAGGCCGCTTCGAGCGGGGCATGAAGCTGCTCCACGTGCGCTCGGGCAAGACGATGGCCATCCACAACCCGGTGCTCTTCCTGGCCCGCGACCGCGAGCTGGCGGAGGAGGCCTGGGCGGGGGACATCCTCGGCATCCCCAACCACGGCAACCTGCGGATCGGCGACGCGCTGACGGAGGGGGAGGAGCTGCGCTTCACGGGCATCCCGAGCTTCGCGCCCGAGCTGCTGAAGAAGGTCCGCCCCGAGGACCCGATGCGGGCCAAGCATCTTGGACGGGCCCTGCTCCAGCTCGCGGAAGAGGGAGCGGCGCAGATCTTCCGGCCCAACTTCGGCAACGACTGGATCGTGGGCGTCGCCGGCGCGCTGCAGTTCGACGTGCTGGCGGACCGCATCCGCACCGAGTACAACATTCCGGTGCACTTCGAGGGCACGACCCTCTTCACCGCCCGCTGGGTGGAAGCCCCGGACCACCTCGCGCTCAAGAAGTTCACCAACGCCAACAACGCCGCCATGGCGGAGGACCACAACGGCTCGCCCGTCTTCCTGGCGCGCAACGCCTGGCACCTGAAGACGACGGGCGAGGAGTGGCCGAATCTGAAGTTCCTGAAGACCAAGGAGCAGGTGCAGTAGGGATGGCGCCGCCCTAACCGGCGGCTGCGCCGCCGGCCCCTCACTCCCCAACCCCTCTTCTCCCCGCCTCCCCCCCATCCGCCGGGAGAGAGGGGCTTCAAGAGGTCTCTTTCAGACAGACCCTTCAGACAAACTTCTCCCTCTTCTCCCGGCGGATGGGGGGAGGCGGGGAGAAGAGGGCCGGGGTGATGAGGGTCTCCCCCTGAGGGGATCGCCTCCTCCGCATCGTTCAGGGACGCGGCGCATCGGAGACTCTGGGCGCCGTCCCCAAACCGCACCTGCGTGGCACCTTCCCCATAGAGGAGATTCCGGCATGCTAAAGCTCAAGAAGAAGACGTCCCTCCTGATCCTCACCGCCGCTCTGGCGCTGCCGTCCCTGTCCTTCGCGCAGGCCCCCGCGGTTGAAGCCCAAATACCTGACATCCAGATTGCCGCCGCGGCTCAGGCGTTCTCGAACGTCGAGCGCCGGGTCCTGGCTCCCAACGTGGCCGAGTACAGCTTCACGGTCCGGGTCGGCTCCGGCCCTTACGACGAGATCGGCGTCCATCGCGTGGTCAAGGAGATCGCGCCGAACGTGCCGGTCCACGCCTCGCGGGCCGTGTTCCTGGCCCATGGCGACATCTGGAACTTCCGGGCCGCCTTCCTCACGGGCGCCAAAACCCTTCCCGTCTTCCTCGCCGAGAAGGGCGTGGACGTCTGGGGGATCGACTTCCGCTGGACGCGGGTGCCGGCGAGCGTGACGGACTTCAGCTTCATGCAGAACTGGGGGATCGAGCAGGACGCCCGCGACCTGGGCGTGGCCCTGGGGGTTGCCCGCGTGACCCGGGCGCTCACCGGCAGCGGCCTCGGCAAGCTCTACCTCCTGGGCTGGAGCCGCGGCGGCCAGATCAGCTATGTCTACCTGAACGGCGAGTCCCAGCTTCCGCGGGCCGTGCGTCAGGTCAAGGGCTTCATCCCGGTGGACATCTTCCTGAAAACGGACGTGGAGGAGCTCCGGCAGGCCGCCTGCGACCGGCTGGCCGCGGCCCAGGGCGGTCCTCTCGAGAGCCAGAACGGCGTGCTCTTCCAGACCCTCGGAACCCTCGCGACGGTGGCGCCGAACGATCCGTCGCCGATCCCGCTGTTCCCCGGGTTCACCAACCGGCAGGCGGCGCTGTTCGTGGGGGCCGCGACCTTCCAGATCTTCCAGCCCGTGCCCTTCTACCACTTCGTGGGCGGGACCTTCGACGCCAACGGTCTGCCGTCGGGGCTCCTCTACACCGACCCGTCGGTCTTCTTCACCTTCGAGGCCGCGGCGTCCCCCTATGAGCCGAGCAAGCTGGTCAACGACGGCGAGGAGATCACCTGTGACCAGACCGACGTGCCCTTCGACGACCACCTCGAGGACATCACCGTGCCCGTCCTCTACGTGGGCGCGGGCGGCGGCTTCGGCGAGTTCGGCGTCTACTCGACGACCCTCCTCGGCAGCACGGACGTGACGACCCACATCGTCCACACGGCGTCCCCGCGGGTCGTGGACTTCGGCCACGCCGACCTGTTCCTGGCGGGTGACGCCCAGGCGCTCGTCTGGCAGCCGATCCTGGACTGGGTCAAGACGCACTGAGGGCAAGGAGAGCGGCCCGGAGAAGGGAGACCTCCTCCGGGCCGTGTCTCTTCCCAAGACGACGTGATCGTGCTAGCGTTGCGTCATGGCGAAACACATCGTGGCCCCAGCTACCGCGGAGCAGATCGCACGGACTCTTGGCGCGACCCAGGAGGATCGGGAGATCGTCGCAAAGGTTCTGAGGGAGCTTGGCTACGACCGGGCTCTTCCGGACACCGAGGAGCCTGCTCCTCGTGGCTTGGACTCCTCCCGCGGTTACCACCTCAAGTAAGCCGACTGAGACCTATCCCCAAGCAGAATGCCTCGGACGAACGCCGAAGCTCCGGTAGACGGACAGAGTGTCTTCCTCAACGTCCCCTTCGATGCAGAATACAACTCTCTCTTTCTGGCTCTTATTGCCGGCCTGACGGGACTTGGCCGAACGCCGCGCTGTGTGCTGGAAGTCCCAAGTGGGAGCCACAATCGTCTGGAGCGGCTCTTTGGTCTGATCTCGAGTTGCAGCGCCTCGATCCATGATCTCAGCCGGGTCACTCTATCCGGCGACCTCGAAGTACCTCGTTTCAATATGCCCTTCGAGTTGGGGATGGCTTGTGCTCTTTCCCAGTTGACGCTTCACAGCTTCTTTGTCTTTGAAGAGAAGCCTTTCCGTCTTCAGGCGAGCTTGAGCGACCTGAACGGTCATGATCCCCACATTCACGAAGGAACTTCCATCGGTATCCTTCGTTGTGTCCTCGACTGTTTTGGTACGCCTTCCGGGGCTCCGCCACTCACGGCTCTCGAAGTGATGACGAGGCGTCTGACGAAGACAGCACTCAAGCTCCAGAGGCAGCAGAGGTCTGAAGGTCCGTTCCATCCTTATCTCTTTCGGCAGATTGGCATCGCCGCGATTGAGCTGTCCAGAAACCGGGGCCTCATCCGCTAGAGGTTTGGACGGTCACCTTTCAAGACGCACTGACGCTCTTCCCACCTCTCTCCTCTCCCTAAGGGCTCGTCACGGAGTAACTGTGCCTTTCTGCGTCCGGCCCAACGGGTCGGGAGACCCCAGCCCAGGGCTGAGGCCGAAGGCCGATGCCCTGGGAAGAAAAAGCGTCTCCATCGTTGCGGCCTGAAAGGTCGCGAGAACCCGATTCGGCAAGACAGCTCT
>DATFNZ010000105.1:0-26903 GCA_035266085.1 Thermoanaerobaculia bacterium | reverse complement strand
GTATCTGTTTACCGCGCAAGGCCGCTTCAGTGAGGTTCCAGCAGGTCGGAGTATGAAGGCGCCTTGAGGCTTCGGAGGAGGGTGGTGAAGGCGGAGATGGAGTTAATACCGCGTTGTTGAAAGGTTCGCAAGAGACTCATCAAGACGGCTTGGGCCTCGGCGCCGTGGCGGGTGCGGTTTCCTCCGCACGACTTGCGATTGACCACGGCGGGCCGGATCGCGTGCTCGGCCGGCCAGTTGGTCGCTTCGATGTCTTCGCGGTCCAGAAAGAGGAACAGAGCCTCTCGATTGCAGCGCAGGTGTTTAGCCAAACGCCGGTTGCCGTCATGAGTGAAGTTGCTCGACAGCAACTGATCCATCTGTGCCACCAATTGTTCCTTGGCGGCCTGCACGTCCTGCGGGCTGATCGTTTTGGCCTCTCGCCGGTCCCGCACCGCCAAGGCCGCGCTCAAGATCTCCTGCACTCGGCGAGGAAATCGGACCGCGCCACCCCGAGCCGTTTCCAGCATCTCCCGACACCGGCGAAGCAGGTGGGCCAGGCAGGTCTGATGCTTCGCGTGGACGAAACACCGGTAAGGCGCCCACCCGTCGGCCACCAGGGTTCCCGCATACTCGCCCAGGATCGCAGAGGCTTCGGCGAAGCCGCGGCCCCGCGCGATCAAATAAACCGTCTCGAGACGATTGGTGAATGCCCACAGCCAAGCCCGGGCACCGCCTTCCCGCCAACCACTCTCATCCGGGTAGACGACCGGCGAAGTGCGGATCGTCTCCACCAACTCCTGATACATCGGCTGAGATTTTGTCGCTGTTCGCAACAGCGCCCGGCACAAGGTCGAACGCGCCACCCGAAAGCCGGCCATCTGCTCCAGCACGGTGGCGATCTTGCCGTAACTCAAGCCTCCCACCTTATTCAGAAAAACGGCCAGAGAGATCACTCCCGGGCCGATCTGAACGCCGGCAGTTCCTACCGCCTGCGAGGTCTGGCGAGGGTGGCGTCCCCTCATTCGACGCCCACACTGCGTACACTCGCAAACCTGCAAGACAAACTCCGTGGTCCGCGGGCGGATTTCCGGCAGGTCGATCTGGTATTGACGCTCCTCACCGGCCCAGCGCACCGGGCCCGAGCAGACTTCGCACGTCCCAGGGCTGTCGACTTCAATCGTCTCGTCCACTTGCTCAGGAACCGGCCGACAAGCGCGCTTTCCGTACCTGTCAGCGGGCTTGCGACCGGGCCTCTGGGGATCGCTCTTCGGCTCACCTTTCGAGAACGGGGCGGCTTGGCGTTTGCCGCCTCGCCGCAACTCTTCGATGATCTTCTCCAACTGAGCGATCCGACGGTCCTGCTCGGCGATCCGGCGCCGGAGCTCAGAATTCTCTTGAAGGACCTCATCGTAAGTCGGCATGTCTGAAGGATATTAGACCATGCCTCCAAGGAAAGAACAAGCTCCCGGGCGTGCCGTCAAGGCGGAACTCACGCCTCAAATAACAGGAAAGGGCGGTAAACAGATACATTCCGCTTTGATCCCGAGCGCGTCGAGATCCTGATGGAGGAGATCAGAGCTGGCGGAATTCCCGTCGCGGCCCGTCCTCTCGCGGTCAGGCTGCCCGACCCTGATGACGAGCCTTTTCTGGAGATCGCTCTGGCCGGTGGAGCCCAGTGTCTTGTCACCGGGAACATCAAGCATTACCCCGCCGATGCACGCCATGGAGTCGAAGTGATCTCGCCCCGGTCGTTCATCGAGCTCTATCGAGTCGAGTAGCGGCCGACATCGTCGTCCAGGCGCCCTGACCGGCAGCCCGCCCTCGGCGCCGGGCCCCTTCGCGGGCCCGGCAGCACCTCTCCCAGTGCTTAATCTGGAATGTAACCTCCGTCCTCTATACTGGTAGACAGTTCTGCGCTGTTGCGCCACTACTGGGTGGGGAGGGAAGATGTCCGAGCGACGCCCGCGAGTGCTCCTGGCCGATGACCATCCGATGATGCTGGAGGGTTTGAGGAAAGCCCTCGCGTTTCCCTTCGAAGTGGTGGGGGCGGTGGCGGATGGCCGTGCGCTCCTGCAGGCCGCCCGGATCTTGCGGCCTGACATCGTCATCGCCGACATCTCGATGCCGGAGGTCGACGGCATCGAGGCCACGCGCCGGCTCCTGGAAACCGTTCCCGAGACGCGGGTCCTGATCCTCAGCATCCACATGGAGCCCTCCTGGGTGCGGGCGGCCTTCGAGGCCGGCGCCCACGCCTATCTGACCAAGACCGCCGCGCCCGAAGAGATCGAGCTCGCCGTCCGGGAGGTGCTCAAAGGGTGCTTCTACGTGAGCCCGGTCGTGACCCAGGCCGCCGTCAGCTTCCCGGTCAAGGAACGGTCTGAGCGCGTCAAGAGCGCGCAGCGCCCACGCGTCGCGGCCGACGAGGCGCTCACCCCGCGCGAGCTCGACATCGTGCGGCTGGTGGGCAAAGGCCTGCGCAACAAGGAGATCGCCGACGCGCTGGGGGTCTCGGTCACGACCGTCCGCACCCACCTCCAGAAGGTCTACGACAAGCTGGGACCCGGCAGCCGGGTAGAGCTGGCGCTCTTTGCCGCAAACGCGGGTGAGATCGTCATGTGAGCGAACGCACTGACGCCGCTTTTTTCGCGCGGGTCTTCGAGCACGCACACGACGCCTTCGTCGTGACGGACGTCGACGGCGCCATCGCGGTCTGGAGCCCTACGGCGGAACGGCTTTACGGCTACACCGCCGCCGAGGCGGTGGGCCGTCCTCTCGACCTCCTCTGCTTTCCGGAGGAGCGCTCCGGCCTGGCCGCCCTGGCTCCCCTGACGGGCGCCCAGGGTGGACCGCGCGAAGTGCTCCTGCGCCAGCGCCACAAGAGCGGCCGTGAGCTCCGGGTGTCGCTGCGCATCGCCCCGCTCGACGTGCCGGGCCGCCCGCCCGGCCTGCTCCTGTGCGCCGCCGACGTCAGCCCGTGGCGGCAGGCGGAGGACGAGCACGCGGCCAGCCGGGCGGCGTTGGAGGCGAGCCGCGCCGAGCTCGGCCGGGTCACGGGGCGCCTGGTCGCCGCCGAGGAGGGGGCGCGGCGGCGGATCTCCCAGGAGCTCCACGACGACCTGTGCCAGCGGCTCGCCGCCATGGCCCTCGAGCTCCGGGTCATGCGCAGGAAGCTTCCCGAGGCGGATCCGCAACGGCTCGAGCTCGAAGCCGTCGGCGGCAGCCTGGCGGAGGCGGCCGAGGACCTGCGCAGCCTGAGCCATCATCTCCATCCCGCGATCCTGGAGCGGCGCGGCCTCGCCGAGGCGCTCCGCGATCACTGCGAAGAGGTGGGGCGGCGGAGCTCCCTGCCGATGCGTCTCAGCCTGAGCGACACCGAGGCTCCGCTGCCGCCGCAGATGGCCCTCGGCCTCTACCGCATCGCCCAGGAGGCTCTGGCCAACGCCGTCCGTCACGCCGGCGCGCGGGCCATCCACGTCACCCTGACGGCCAACGCCGCCGCCGTGCACCTGACGGTGGCGGACGACGGCGCCGGCTTCGAGACCGGCCCGTCACGCCACACCGGCGGGCTGGGCCTCTCCGGCATCGAGGAGCGCGCACGGCTGCTGGGCGGACTTTGCCGCATCACGTCCGCTCCCGGCGCTGGCACCGAGGTCCACGTGCTCGTGCCGCTTCCCTCCGCGGAGCCCGACGGGCCGGAGCTGCCGGTGGACGGCGCCCCCCGCCAGATCGGCCCGTATCAGTTGCTCGAAGAGATCGGCACGGGGTCGATGGCCACCGTCTACCTGGCCCAGGAGCCGGAGCCGCTCAGCCGCAAGGTGGCGCTCAAGCTCCACCGCGGCCCCCTCCCCGGCCGCCGGGAGACCCTGCGCTTCAAGGCGGAGCAGCAGGCCCTGGCGCGCCTGCACCACCCGGCCATCGCCCAGGTCTACGAGGCGCGGACCACGGAGGATGGCGACCTCTACATCATCATGGAATACGTGCCGGGGATGCCGGTCACGGCGTACTGCGACCGCTACGGCCTCGACCTCGGCCGCCGCCTCCGGATCTTCGCCGCGATCTGCGACGGCGTCCAGCACGCCCACCAGAACGGCGTGCTCCACCGCGACCTCAAGCCGTCGAACCTCCTGGTCATGGAGCAGGAGGGCGAAACGCTGCCCAAGATCATCGACTTCGGCGCCGCCAAGGGGCTCGACCATCCTCTGGCCGAGAGCACGGTCTCGAGCACCGAGAGGCTGTCGGGCACCCCGGCCTACCTCGCTCCCGAGGCGCTCGCCGGCGGCGAGACCGATGCCCGCTCCGACGTCTACGCCCTGGGCGTCGTGCTCTACGAGCTGCTCACCGGCACCGTGCCTACCGAGGCGACGCCGCCGAGCCGGCGGCTGAGCGCGATGGACGCCGCCGCCGCCGCGGAGGTGGCGCGGTGCCGGGGTCTCGACCGGGCCTCGCGGCTGCGCCGCCGCCTCGCCGGCGACCTCGACCGCATCGCCCTCAAAGCCCTCGCTTTGGATCCCGCCGAGCGCTACCCGACCGTCGAAGCCCTGCGCAGCGAGGTCGGGCGCGCGTTGCGGGGCGAGCCGGTCGAGGCCGGTCCGGCAGGCGCGCTCCACCAGCTCAGCCGGATGGTGCGCCGGCACCGGAAACTCGTGGCCGCGGCGGCGCTGGTGTTCCTGGCGCTCGCGGCGGGCCTCGCCGCCACCGGTCTCCAGGCCCGGCGCGCCCGTCAGGAGGCCGTCCGGGCCGATGCCGCGGCGCGGTTCCTGGAAGAGCTGTTCCAGGCCTCGGACCCCCGCCAGGCCCGCGGCCAGGTGCCGGACACCAGGGAGCTCCTGGAGCGCGGCACCCGGCGGCTCGGTAAAGATCTTCAGGGCCAGCCGCTCCTGCGTGCCCAGTTGCTCGACACCCTGGGCGGCATCCACACCGAGCTCGGCCTGTTCGACGAGGCCCGGCCGCTGCTCCGGGAAGCCCTCGCGATCCGCCAGCGGCTCCTTGGGAGCGAGACCCCAGAGGCGGCGGCGACCCTCGTCCGCCTGGGCGCGCTCGCCCACCTCTCCGGCAAGGGCGATGCCGTGCCGCTGTTCCAGCGGGCGCTCGCCATCCGCGAAGCACGCCTCGGATCCGCCGATCCCGCGGTGGCCGACGTGCTCAACAACCTCGGCGCGGCGCTGGCGGCCAAGGGCCGCTTCGACGAGGCGGAGACGACGCTCCGGCGCTCGCTCGCCCTTCACGAGGAGCTTTGGGGCAATGGCGATCCGCGCGTCGCGAAGATCCTCCACAACCTGGGAGGCATCGCCTACTACCGCGGCCGGACTGCCGACGCCGAGAAGCTTCTCCAGCGCGCCCTGACGATCCGCGAGGCGGTCCTCGCGAAGGACGATCCCGATCTCGCCGGCAGCCTCGAAGCCATGGCCCTGGTGCGCCAGAATCAGGGCCGGCTGGCCGAGGCCGTGGAGCTCCTGGAACGCCAGGTGCAGATCGCCGAGAGGGTCTACGGCCCCGAGCACCCGGACTTCGCCCGCACGCTCCTCAACCTCGGCCTGGTCCGGCAGGACCTCGGAGAGGACGCCGCCGTCCAGCGGCTCTTCGAGCGCGCCCTCGGGATCCAGGAAAAGACTCTCGCGCCCAGCCACCCGGTCCTCGTGAGGACGCTCGCGTCGTTGGCCGACCTTCACTGCGTGCACCGGCGTTGGGCCACCGCCGAGCCCTTCTTACGGCGGCTGATGAAGTTGAAGGCAGGGGGAGCCGTCTACAGCGACTGGGACAAGACGCTCGCCAACTGGACCCGTTTCCTGCGCGCCACCGGCCGGGAGGCAGAGGCGGCGCGAGTCGAGGCCAGCCGGCGCTGAGGCGCCGAGGTCGGCTCGAGCACACTGGTGAAGCCACGGCGAGCTACAAGATCCTGTGTTCGTCAACGGGCCTGTTCTGGTTTCAAGATCCGTTACGTGCTCTAAGAGGCACTCTCGCCTAAATGCCGGTCGAGCATGTCGGCGAATACAGCAACCATCACTTCATGATCCCCCTCCATTGAGAGCGCGGAGGCCGTGGCGTAGGAGCTTCCCGCGGGCCTGGGTTTGAGTCTCACGAATGGAGGCAAACCGTAACGCAGGGCGCACCAGTTCGCCCAAAGCCGGGCGGTCCGCCCGTTCCCATTGGCGAAGGGATGGATACGAATCCATTCTCCATGGGCATTGGCGCACAGAGTGAGCACGGACTGGAGTTGCTCCTCATTGCCCGGACCTACGCCCGCCGGGATCGCCAAGTCCAGCACGGCGACCGCTCTCTTCATGGTTCTCTCGAAACTGGCGAGTCGCTGCGGGACAAGCCTTGAGTCAACCCCGCGTTGCGAACCGACGCGCACCTCGTAGCCATACAGTTCGGGGAAGTTCGAATCGCTGTCGCGGATCTCACCTGCATAGTAGGGGACCGGCAGCCTGACGCCCTCGTAGACTTGGCGGTGCCACTCCTGAGCCATCGATACGGTTGGTGGGCGGCGGAGGTGGGCCTGCCGGGCAGCCTGGCGGAGGATCTTGGTGAGGTTCTGAACGAGGATGACCGCGTCGCGCGGGTCATCCTCATTCCACGGGATCGCCAAATAAGGCTCCTATGCCGTAGGCATCTGCCAACTCCACGCGGCGGGCCTGGAGGGGGTCCTCGAGCTCCACCTCGCTCCGGGCAAAGGCCCTGATATCCAGATCGAGATCCGCAGGGCCGTAGGACTTCAACCGTTCCAGAGATCGCGCGAGCTTGCCTTCGAGGCTCGCGCCGACTACCGCGAGCTCCCTTTCGATGGCTGCTTCAGCGAGTTCATTCATGGAGACTCCGAGCGCCTCCGCGGCTCGCTCGAGGTGGCGGAGCGTCTCGTGATTGTGGAAGTGGAGCGTGAGGGCAGCGTTTTCCATGGCTGTAGCTTACACCTTCAATGCGGCCGGTTCGACCTGCGGGCCAACTGTCCGCCCCGCAGGGCCAACTGCCCACGCCGGGGGCCTTAACGCCAAGAGGATGATCAGTTCTGGCCGACGGTGAACCAGAAATCCTTTTCATAGGCCTGGAGGAGGCGCGCCGCGCGCCGGATGTCCCGCTCGCTGGCGCCTTGGTCGAGGCCGTCCTGGATGACGTTCAGGGCATCGCCCTCGAAGCTCGGCGGCGTGAACGCGAAGAAGTCGAAGAAGGCGGTGGCCTTGGCCGAGAAGCCGTAGCGGTTGCGCAGGGCGTTCGCCATGCGGCCGGTGTTGGCGCCGAAGACGGGGAAGTTCAGGAGATAGGCGGCCGCGATGTCGGACTTGGAGCCGTAGAACGCCAGCCAGGCGGCATAGGAAGGGTACGCCTGGGCCCCCGGCCGGGGCTCGTACGCCTGGAGGTCGCGCTCGGTCATGCCGAGGGCGCGGGCGAAATCGAGGAGCAGCTTGCGCGCCTCCGCTTCGCCGGTCGTGAGGTCGAGGAAGAACGAGCCGTGCGCCTGGGTGCCGAACCGGCTGACCATGTGCGCGTTGCTCCGCAGATCGCTGCTCAGGATGTTGTACTGCTCGCCGGCGAACGCCCGCAGGCTGTCGAGCGACACCCGGTGACGCTCCAGGGCGGTCAGGAACGGGGCGTTGGCGATCTGGTCGTCCACCGGCTTGAGCTCGGCGCGGAGCTGCGCGACCAGTTGCCGCGCCCGCTCGACGCGGTCGCCGGCTTCCTCTGCCCTGACGTCCTCCGCCAGAGCCGGCCTGCCGAGGGCGGCGAGGAGGAGGAGCGCTGCTATCCCAAGGGTCTTGAATGGATTCCGTTTCATCTCTGGCTCTCCTGTTCAGGAAGATTCTAGATGCTTCAAGCATACTCTGGAACTCCCGAGATACCGGAGGCTCAGCGGCAATTCAGTCAGCAAGAATTTGCAAGACGGGGTCGTCCCGACAGCCTAGTCTCAGAGTCAGTTCTTCCGGCACTTGCCGGCAGCCCAAAGGATCCAAGGAGGTCCAAGATGAGAAAGAAGCTGAACGGAAAGCTGGCCCTGAACCGAGAGACCCTGCGCACGCTCAACGGCAGCGAGCTGACCCGCGTCGAGGGCGGAATCGCCACCGAGGACGGTACCTGTACGACCGGTGGAAGCAACAGCGTCGCCACCTGCGACACCTGCTTCGGGCCGAGCTGCAAGCGCGCCTGCTGAAGCGCGCACCTGTCGATTTCCTCTGAATCTTTTCGACCCCGGCAGCCCTCCAGGCTGGCCGGAGGTTTTTCTTTACCCGAGTCAATCCTGGCACGGAAGGGTGTACTATTAAGTTAATCTAAATAACGACCGCATCCATGTACATTATCCAATAGCACCGTGAGCGCCCGTCCCCACGCCCGTCCCGCGGGGGAGACCGTCCTGTTCTTCGGCCTCCTGGCGCTCCACGTCCTGCCGATCTGGGTTTTTCCCTTCATCCCCACCCAGGACGGCCCGAGCCATCAGGCCCTGACGTTCATCCTTCGCCAGTACGACCACCCCGACGCCGGCCTCCTGCGCCAGTACTACCTGCCCAACCAGGAAGCCTTGCCGAACTTGTTCATCTTCTTCCTGATGGGGCGCGTCCTGGCGTTCGTATCGGTGCCGGTGGCGGAGAAGATCCTCCTCACCGCCTACGTCCTCCTGCTGCCGCTCTCGGTGCGCTACGCCCTGCGGGCGGTCAAGCCGCGGGCCGTGTTCCTCGCCCTGCTCGCCTTCCCCTTCGTCTACAACTTCTTCTTCCAGATGGGCTTCTTCAACTTCTGCTTCAGCCTGGCGGCATTCTTCTTCGCCGTGGGCTTCTGGCTGAAGCACGCGGACGAGATGGGCCCTGGACGGACGGCGATCCTCGCCCTGCTGTTGCTCTGGGTCTACTTCTGCCATCCCGTGACCCTGGTGGTGACCGTCGTGACGCTGCTGACGACCGCCGGCTGGCGGACGCTCCTCGCTCCGGCGCTCTGGCAGGGAGCCCGGCGCTGGCTGCTCGCGCCGTCGCTCGCCTGCCTGCCGGCGCTGATCCTGATGGCCTCCTTCGTCGGCTCGCGGGCGGACCGGCAGATCTCGATGATGCCGATGTGGACGAAGGTCAGGAACCTCGCCTCCCTCCACTCGCTGGCCTCCCTCACCCTCTGGACGGTCCCCCTGGCGATCGCCGTGGCCGTGCTCTTCTACGCCCTGGCCGTGCTCTGCCTGAAGGCGCGCCGCGGCCGGCCGCTCGAGGCGGCAGACGGTCTCCTGCTGGCCGTGGCCGTCCTGACCGTGGCTTTCTTCGCGTCGCCAGACAGGTTTTCCGCCGGCGGGATCATCAACGACCGCCTCCTGTTGTTTCCGTTCCTGGTCTCGATCCTCTGGTTCGGCACCTTCGATCACACCGCCCGCCGGCGCCTCGCCGTGCAGATCGCGGCGGCGGGGATGGCCCTCGCCTTCCTCGGCCTGTTCGCCTGGAAGTACGGCGAGCTCAACCGCAGCCTCGCCGAGATCGCCGCGGCCGGCGACCATGTCGAGCCGGACCACACTCTCCTGTTCCTCTCCTACGCGCACCAGGGGGAGGACGGGAGGAGCAAGCTCGCCTTCCGCACCTGGCCCTTCGTCCATGCGGGTGGATACATCGGGGCGCGCAAGCGGCTGGTCGATCTTTCACTTTACGAGGCCAGCTCGGATTTCTTTCCCCTCTACTTCCGGCCGGCCCTGGACCCCTATCGCCACCTCGCCATCGAAAAGGGATCGATGGAGATGGATCCCCCGAGAGCCGACCTCCTCGGCTATCCAAAGCGGACGGGGGGAAGAGTGGACTACGTCCTCCTCTGGGGATTGCGGGACGAGCGCCGGAACGAGCCCAAGGCCCGCGCCCTCCTGGACCAGCTCGCGGCGGGGTACGACCTCATCTACAGCTCGCGGGATGGGCGGGTGGGGCTGTATCGGTTGCGGGATTCCCACAATCGTTCCGGGTAGAGACGCCCCACCCCCGCTACGACACCGTTTCAACGACCACGGGGACGACGGGGCGTCTCTTCGGAGGGCACGCCGTTGAGGGTTGGCCATGGCGTGTTGAGGCGGGACCATGGCCATGTCTCCTTGCCGACGGAGGAAAAGAGGATGGGGAATGGTGGCGTCATCGGCGGCGGTGGTTATTTATGCGGTCTGCCCTTCGAAGAGACGGCCCGTCGTCCCCGTGGTGGCCGTGACGGTGTCGTAGCGGGGGTGGGCCGTCTCTACGGGACGGTTTCGCGAGGGATCAGGGTTTCCAATTCGCGGGATTGTTGCGGATGTAGGCCCGGACACGTTCGAGGTCCGCAAGGTCTCGCAGGATGTTGTCGTAGAACCTCTCCTGCCAATCGAAATCACGCCGATTAAAATGCCGCCAGATCCTTTTTGTACAAGCGGCCTTGAACCTTCCGATCACGATGTCCAGGGATTCGTTCTCCTGCATCGGACCCTGAAAGATCAGGATGCCGTGCATGTGGTCGGGCATGACGATCCATTCATCCAGAGCGATTTGAGGATGATAGGTTGGAATCTTCAACCATTTTTCGGCGACGACCTTGCCTATGGGCGACAGGGAAACCTTGCCGTCCACGACGTCCCCCAGGCACTGCATCCGCCCCTGCGTGCAGATCGTCACGTGGTAAACGCCCGCCCATCGATAATCCCATCCCGGAAGCCGGGCCGAGGGAATCCGATACCGCCTGCGGAACAAGATGTCGTCCGGCATCCCCGCACCCCCCAAAATAATCGCCAAGCGTAACTCAAATTTCCACCATCGGGTAGAGACGCCCCACCCCCGCTACGACACCGTTCCGGCCACCACGGGGACGACGAGGCGTCTCTTCGGAGGGCGCGCCGCTGCGGGTTGGCCATGGCGTGTTGGGGCGGGACCACCTCACCAGGGACGTTGGTGATCCACCGCGGTTGCGTCGAACGGGCGAACGGTTGAACGGTCGAATGGTTGAACGGGCGAACGGGCGAACGGGCGAACGGTTGAACGGTTGAACGGGCGAACGGGCGAACGGTTGAACGATCGAACGGTTGAACGTCGACGACGATGGTGGCGTTATTGGCGGCGGTGCGGGCTGTGGCGATCTGCCCTTCGAAGAGACGGCCCGTCGTCCCCGTGGTGGCCGGAAGGGTGTCGTATCGGGGGTGGGCCGTCTCTACGGGAACGTTTTCGCGATTTCCTACCGTTCATTTCCGGACACCCCCGTTCAGGCCTGAACGATCGCGACCCCTGGCGGATCGGGCCAAATTCATGGAAATCAATGAGTTAGATCGTGGCACGTCCCTTGTACTCTCTGGCCTCCGAGAGAGGAACAACGCCATGGATCAGGAACTGGATGCCAGCTACAGATATCGCCGCCTGGGTCGCCGGGTGGCTTGGATCGCGGGGGTCGTGGGGCTTTGCGTGGCGGTGCTGGTGCTGCTGCCGGGGTGGCTGCGGCCTTCCGTGGCTCGCGAGCAGATCCGGACGGGTACGGTGGACCGCGGGCCCGTCGAGGGGATCGTCGAGGCTTCGGGAGTGGTGATCCCGGCTTTCGAGGGGGTGCTTTCGAGCCCCGTCGAGGCACGGGTGGAGAAGATCCTCAAGCGGCCGGGCGAGGTGGTGAAGGCGGGCGACGAGATTCTCGAGCTCGATACGTCCGCTTCGCGGCTGGACCTCGAGAAGCTTCAGGATCAGCTCGCCCGGAAGGCCAACGAGCAGCAGCAGGTACGGCTCAGCCTGGAGAAGAGCCTCAACGACCTGCGCGGCCAGATCGAACGCCAGAAGCTCGACGCCGAGGCGCTCGCCTATCGCGCCGATCAGAACCGCAAGCTGCGGGCCGACGGCCTCGTCTCGGAGCTGAACCTCAAGGCGGCCGAGGTGGAGGCTAGGAAGGCCCAGATCGAGCTCGCGCAGCTCCAGGGGTCCGTCGAGGGCGCCCGCCGCTCGACCGCGGCCCAGCTCCAGGGCGTCGAGCTCGACCTCGCGACGCTGCGCAAGGAGCGCGACGATGCCCTCCGCCTGCTCGAGCTCGCCACCACCCGGTCGGACCGCTCCGGCGTCCTCACCTGGGTCGTGCCCCAGGAGGGCGCCACGGTGCAGCGCGGCGAGGTGATCGCCCGCATCGCCGATCTCGATTCATTCCGCGTCGAGGGCACGGTGTCGGACATCCACTCTTCCAGCCTCCACGCGGGGCAGCTCGTGCGCGTGATGCTCGACGGCAAGCCGCTCACCGGCCGGCTCTCCTCGATCGACCCGACCATCGAGAACGGCACCGTCAAGTTCAAGGTGGACCTCGACGAGGCCCGCCATCCCAAGCTGCGCAACAACTTGCGGGTGGACGTGCTGGTGGTCACGGATGCCCGCGCCAACACGCTACGGGTGCCCAAGGGACCGTTCGCTCAGGGTGGGTCGACGGAACAGGTTTTCGTCGTCCAGGGCGATCACGCGGTGCGCCGCGACGCCCGTTTCGGCCTCTCGGGCTACGACTTCTACGAAGTCCTCGACGGCCTCGATCAGGGGGATGAGGTCATCCTCTCCGATATGAAGGATTACCAACGCCTCGAACGGATCGATTTCAAATAGAACGGCATTCAGGGAGAAACCATCATGATCAGCCTGCAGCAGGTCAGCAAGAAATACCGCACGGAGCGGGTAGAGACGACGGCGCTCGACAACATCAACTTGGAAGTCGGGAAGGGGGAATTCATTTCGATCATGGGTCCCTCCGGCTGTGGCAAGAGCACGCTGCTCAACCTGATGGGCCTGCTCGACGAGCCCAGCTCAGGAAAGGTGGCGATCGGCGGCAAGGCGATCGACCGCTATGGCGATCGCGATCTGGCACGGTTGCGCAACGAGCGGATCGGCTTCATCTTCCAGCAGTTCCACCTGGTGTCCGACCTGTCGGTGGTGGACAACGTGGAGATTCCCCTGCTCTATCGCAAGATGTCGAACAAGGAGCGGCGCCGGATGGCGCTCGCGGCCCTCGACCGCGTAGGGCTGTCGTCGCGCACCCGGCATTTCCCGACGCAGCTCTCGGGCGGCCAGCAGCAGCGGGTTGCGATCGCCCGCGCCATCGTCGGCAATCCCGGGGTGCTCCTCGCGGACGAGCCCACGGGCAACCTCGACAGCCAGATGGGCGACGAGATCATGGGCATCCTGGAGGATCTGAACCAGAAGGAGGAGGCCACGATCATCATGGTCACCCACGATCCCCGGATGGCCGAAAAGACTCACCGCGTCGTCCGCCTGTTCGACGGCCGGCAGGTGCAGTAGGAGGCCGCCATGATCAGAAACTATTTGAAAGTTGCCCTCAAGGTCCTGGCGCGGCGGAAGTTCTTCACCTTCATCAGCCTGTTCGGCATCTGCATCACGCTGGTGGTGCTGATGGTGGTGACCGCCATCCTCGACAATGCCCTGGCGCCGCATTCGCCGGAGACCCGCAGCGATCGGACGCTGGGTGTCTATGCATTGAAGATGAGAGGACCCGAGAACGTTCAGAAGTCCGAGCCCGGCTATGGTTTCCTCGACCGCTATGCGCGCCCGTTGGCGGCGCTCCCGGGAGTCGAGAGGTTCTCGATTGCCTCGACCTCGCAGACGGCGGTCTCCTTTCTGGGCGGCAAGAGGATCGAGTCCGGGCTCCGGCGCACGGACGGCGAGTTCTGGCAGATCCTCGACTTTCAGTTCCTGGAGGGCGGCCCCTTCACCGCCGAGGCCGAGAGGAACGCCCAGTTCGTCGCCGTGATCAACGAGACGACACGCCAGCGCTTCTTCGGGGGCAAGCCGGCGCTGGGCAGGACGATCGAGGTGGACGGCCAGCGTTTCCGGGTGGTGGGCGTGGTCCGTGACGTGCCGGATCTGCGGTTTTCCAGCTTCTCCGACATCTGGGTGCCGATCAGCACCGCCAAGTCGGCCAGCTACAAGGACAAGTGGATGGACAGCTTTCAGGCGCTGATCCTCGCCCGGGGCCCTGCCGACCTGCCGGCCATCAAATCGGAGTTCCAGGCCCGCCTGCGCGAGGCGGAAGGCCATCTCCCGGACCCGAAGAATTTCAAAACTCTCACGGGAGGGGCCGACACGCTCTTCGAGGGTATCGTCCGGAGCAACGTGGAAGAGCTCCCGCCAGGAGCGGTGCGGGCGGTGATGTTCCTCCTGATGCTGCTGTTCATGCTGCTGCCGACTCTCAATCTGGTCAACATCAACCTGAGCCGTATCCTGGACCGCGCCTCCGAGATCGGCGTGCGCAAGGCTTTCGGGGCCTCCTCGCGGGCGCTGGTGGGGCAGTTCGTCGTCGAAAACCTGGTGCTCACGCTGATCGGAGCCGTGGCCGGGCTCGTGCTCGCCAGCCTGGTGCTCGAGGCCCTGAACGCGAGCGGTCTCATCCCCTACGCCCAACTGGCGCTGAACTTCCGGATTTTCCTGTACGGCCTCGCCATGGCCCTCTTCTTCGGTGTCCTCTCGGCGGTCTATCCGGCGTGGCGGATGTCGAAGCTCCACCCTGTCCAAGCTCTCCGCGGGAGGTCGGTATGACGCGCCATCTCTTCAAGCTGGTCTGGAACCGCAAGCGCACGAACGCTCTGATCATCCTGGAGATCTTCTTCTCCTTTCTGGTGGTGTTCGTGGTCGCGACCCTGGGGATCTATTTCTGGGACAACTATCAGCGCCCTCTGGGGTTCTCCTACCAGAACGTCTGGAAGGTCTCGGTGGACACGAAAGGGACCGGCGAGGACTCCGAGGCCGTGGTCGCGGCGCGACTGAAGACTTTCGCCCGATTGCTCGACGAGGTCGAGGCGCTGGAGCCCGTCGAGGCGGCGGCCGGGACCCTGGTCAGCCCCTACGACCAGGGCGGCTGGACGAGCAACATGAAGATCGACGGCAAGTCCATCGATACCGAGGCCAACGTCGTGACCCCGGGCTTCGCCGACGTGCTGGGGCTAGAGCTGGTGGCCGGCCGCTGGTTCGAGGAGGCGGACGAGGAGCTGGGCTGGCGGCCGATCGTCATCGACCGGGACCTCGCCCGCGCGGCGTACGGCGACCAGGACCCGATCGGACGCCCGTTCGGGAAAGCGGAGCCCCCCGAGAAGCCCAGCCGTGTCGTCGGAGTGGTCCGCGACTTCCGCAAGGGCGGCGAGCTCTCGGCCCAGGGAAACTTCATGTTCCAGTTCCTGGGTCTCAAGGGCGAGCCGTCCTGGTTCCAGCCGCATGTGCTTCTGTTGCGGGTCCGGCCCGGCACGCCGGCGGCCTTCGAGGAGGACCTCACCAGGCTCCTCCAGGGTGTCGCCCCCGAGTGGTCGTTCCGGGTCCGGACGCTCACCCAGGAGCGCGAGGCCCACCTCCGGCTCTTCCTGACGCCGCTCGTCGCCGGGGGTGTCGTGGCCTTCTTCCTGCTCCTCATGGTGGGGCTCGGCCTCATCGGGGTGCTGTGGCAGAATCTGCTCCAGCGCACGCGCGAGGTGGGACTGCGGCGGGCCGCGGGAGCTTCCCGCTCGGACGTCCACCGGCAGGTGCTCTGGGAGCAGGCGATCCTCACCAGCCTCGGCGTCCTGCTGGGAGTGGTGGTGGTCATCCAGATCCCCATCCTCGACCTGATCGGCTTCATCCGTCCGGAGGTGTTCACGGGCGGGCTGGTGGCCTCGACGGTGGCAATCTATCTGCTCACGGTGCTCTGCGCCCTGTATCCCAGCGCCATGGCGAGCCGCGTCCAACCCGCCGAGGCCTTGCGCTACGAGTAAGCCATGATCCTGATCGTCGACGACGACCCCTCGGTGGTGGCCTCGCTGGGCCTCCTCCTGAAGCGCCACGGCCTCCCCAACCGGGGGGCGCGGTCGCAGGAGGAGGCCCTGGCCTTCCTGCGCGAGCAGGAATTCGATCTGGTGCTCCAGGACATGAACTTCTCCCGCGGCACCACGGGCGAGGAGGGGCTGGAGCTGCTCGGCGAGATCCGGCGGCTGCGGCCGCGCATGCCGGTGATCCTGATCACGGCCTGGGGGTCCATCTCCCTGGCGGTCGAGGGGATGAAGGCCGGGGCCGCGGACTTCGTCACCAAGCCGTGGTCGAACGCCCAGCTCCTGCAGTCCGTCGAGACGGCCCTGTCGCTCGCCGCCCAGCCGGGCGAACGGGCGGGCCCCTCCCTGAGCCGCGAGGAGCTCGACCGGCGGTTCGACTTCCGCGGGCTGGTCGGCGCCGACCCGAAGCTCCTCAGGATCCTGGAGCTGACCGGCCGGGTGGCGCCCACCGACGCCTCGGTGCTCATCACCGGCGAGAGCGGCACGGGCAAGGAGCTGATCGCCGAGGCGCTCCACAAGAACAGCCGGCGCAAGGCGGGGCCGTTCGTCAAGGTGAACCTGGGCGGCATCTCCTCCACCCTCTTCGAGAGCGAGATGTTCGGCCACGTGAAGGGCGCCTTCACCGACGCCCGGGCGGACCGCAAGGGGCGCTTCGAGATGGCGGACGGCGGCACCATCTTCCTCGACGAGATCGGCGAGATCGACCCGTCCGCCCAGGTGAAGCTGCTGCGCGTCCTCCAGGACCGCTCCTACGAGGTGCTGGGATCGAGCCAGACGCGCACCGTCGACGTGCGGGTGATCTCGGCCACCAACCGCGACCTCTCCGAGATGGTGGCGAAGGGGCAGTTCCGCGAGGACCTCCTCTACCGCCTGAACCTGATCGCCGTGCGCCTGCCGCCCCTGCGCGAGCGCCGGGAGGACGTCCCCCTGCTCGCCCGCCACTTCCTCGACCTCTGCGCGCGGACCTACCGGACGGGGCCGGTGGCGCTCGCCGACCGCGCCCTCGGCTGGCTCCGGGACCAGCCGTGGCCGGGCAACATCCGCCAGCTCAAGCAGACCCTCGAGCGCGCCGTGCTGGTGCTCGACGGCGGCCGGCTCGACGCGGCGGACCTGGTGGCCCTCTCCGGCCTCGAGGAGCGCGAGGCGCGGGGCACGACGGCCCTGCCCAGCCCGGGCTCGATGACCCTCGACGAGATGGAAAAGGCGATGATCGTCAAGTGCATGCGGCACTACGAGGGCAACGTCACGCGGGTCGCCGAGGCGCTGGGGCTCTCGCGGGCGGCGCTCTACCGGCGGTTCGAGAAGTACGGGCTGGAGCCGCATTGAGGTTTCGACCCCTTTCGCTCCGCGCCAAGATCATCGCCTACCTGGTCCTGATCCACGCGGTGCTGGCGGTGATCTCGTTCCTGGTGCTGCGGGAGAACCGGCTGTGGCTGCTGGCGGTCGAGGGACTGTTCGTCCTGTCGATCGTGCTGGGAGTGATGCTGGTGCGGGCGTTTTTCGTGCCCCTGGAGCTGATCCGCACGGGGGCGGAGCTGATCGGCGAGCGGGACTTCACCTCTCAGTTCCGCGAGGTCGGCCAGCCGGAGATGGACGCCCTCATCCGGATCTACAACCAGATGATCGGCCGCCTGAGGGAGGAGCGCCTCAAGCTCCAGGAGCAGCACTATCTCCTCGACCGCATCCTCACGGCCTCGCCGGCCGGCATCCTGACCCTCGACTTCGACGGCCGGGTGGACTCGGTCAATCCGGCGGCGGAGCGCCTCCTCCAGGCCACGTCCGAGGAGGCCCGGGGAGAGAGCCTGCCGGAGCTCGGAGCGTTCGGACCGGCCCTCGCCGGCATCCCGCTGGGCGGCTCCGAGGTGCTGTCCCTCCAGGGCGGGCGGCGGATCAAGGTATCGCGGGCCGAGTTCTTCGACCGCGGCTTCCCGAGGAGCTTCCTGCTGCTGGAGGAGCTGACGGAGGAGCTGCGGGCCTCGGAGAAGGCGGCCTACGGCAAGCTGATCCGCATGATGTCCCACGAGATCAACAACTCCGTGGGCGCGGTGGGCTCGCTGCTCGACTCCTTCCGCGGTTACGCCGACCAGCTCGGGGGCGAGGACCGGGACGACTTCCTCCAGGCCATCACGGTGGCGATCACCCGTCTCGAGAACCTGCGCGCCTTCATGAACGGCTTCGCGGAAGTCGTCCGCCTCCCGCCGCCGGACCGCCGTCCCACGGACCTGAAGCGGCTGGTCGACGAGATCCTCCTCCTCCTGCGCCCCGAGCTGGACCGGCGGCGCATCCGCATCGAATGGCAGGAGTCCCGGATCCTGCCGCCGCTGGACCTCGACCGCAATCAGATCGAGCAGGTCTTGGTGAACGTCCTCAAGAACGCCATGGAGTCGATCGGCGAGGACGGCCGCATCGGCCTGCGCCTAGGCTTCGAGGGCGGCCGCGACGGCAGTTGGGACCGCGGCCGGCCCTGCCTCTCGATCACCGACAGCGGCCCCGGCATTCCGGACGACGTCCGTTCCCTCCTCTTCACGCCCTTCTTCTCGACCAAGCGGAACGGCCGGGGTCTGGGGCTGACCCTGGTCCAGGAGATCCTCTCCCAGCACGGCTTCGAGCTCAGCCTGGGGCCGGGGAAGGGCGGGGGGGCGGAGTTCAGGGTGGGGTTTTGAAGCGGTTCGGCCGAGCGCCGGGCCCGGAGCGGGAACGAGCGGCTCGCCGGACCTTAAAGTTGGCTCGCTGGACCTTAAGGTTGGCTCGCCGACCGGAACGAGCGGCTCGCCGGACCCTAAAGTTGGCTCGCCGGACCTTAAAGTTCGTCCGCTGGCCGGAACGAACGGCTCGCCGGAGTCAAAAGCTGCCTCGCCGGCCGGAACGAGTCGTCCGCCGACCGGAACGAACGGCTCGCCGGAGTCAAAAGTTGGCTCGCCGGCCGGAACGAGTCGTTCGCCGGCCGGAACGAACGGCTCGCCGGGGTCAAAAGCTGGCTCGCCGGCCGGAACGAACGGCTCGCCGGGTGGAACGAGTGCTTTTTCCGGGCCAACGGCCTGGGTTTCCTCAGCCCAGCCCATCGGGCTGGGGTTCGTGGGATCGGCTGCGAGCTTTCCCGGACGGCCATTGGAGGCCGCCGGCCCCGCCTCCCGAGAGGAGCTGCCCATGTTACCAAGAAAAGCCGCCGTCCTGGCCGTCACCCTGATCCTAGCACTTCCCTGGTGCGCAGCAGCGGCCCGCCCGGCCTTCAGCCTGCCTGCGAGCGGGGAGCCTTCGGCTTCCCTGGAACAGATCCGCGCCGGCTTCTGGAGCTGGCTGCGGGGCGTGTGGAACAAAGAAGGATGTGGCATCGACCCGAGCGGTAAGCCGACCTGCGGCCCCACAAGTGCGGGAGGGACGAAGGAGGGCTGCATCATCGACCCGGGCGGAAGCCCCTGCGGCGGACGCCAGTAATCCTGAAACGGTCGCGGCTGCCGGAACCGGAGAGGGACCAACCCGGGCCGGCAGCCCCTTTCATGCCTCGAACCGCAGCTCGGGATCGTTCTGGGCCCGGTAGAGAAACTGGCCGACCTTTCGGGCCAACTCCGCCGAGGCCGCGTCCTTCCGGGCCGCCTCGAAAAAGAGCTGAAGAGCCGTCATCGCTTCGCGGTGGATTCCCTGGGTACGGAAGACCCACACCATCTCTTCCGCCAGGGCGCGGACCTCCCGAGTCCGCCCCTCCCGTAGATACAGCTCGGCCAGCTCCAGGGTGACCAGGGCGCCGTCGTAAGCCATCTCGCGGGCGGTGAGCTCCCCCCGCACCTGCTCGAAGGACGAGGCTGCCTCGGCATCACGGCCCAGCCCGGCGGCGATTTTCCCATCCAACCAGAGGACTCTCACCAGATCCAGCTCCTTCCTCAAGGCCTCTGCCAGCTCTCGCACCTCGGGCAGAAGCGTTTCGGCCTCCGCGTACCGGCCCAGGCGGCACAGGCCCGCAGTCAGGTTGAAACGAAGCCCGAACAGCAGGCGCGGATCGCGCTGGCCGTCCACGAGGGGAGCCGCTTCGAGAAGTGCCTCAATCGCCTGCTCGGCCTCGCCCATCTGGTCCAGGGTGAACGACTTGTTCACCAGGATGCGTCCGGCCGCTTCGGGCGGGGCCGCAGCCCGGGCCTGGTCCAGCCGGTCCAGGGCTTCGCGGAACCGCCGCCGGGCGCGGTGGAGAGAGGCTTCGCGGTCCAGCAGGCGCCATTCTGCCAGTAGGCCTGGGGCGGCTTCAGTCCCGGCTTGCCAGAGTTTCCAGGCGCGGGTGAAGGCCTCCTCTGCCCCCGCTAAGTCGCCGGCCACACGCCGTGCGTTGGCGAGGAAAGCGAGGGCATAGCCCTGGAGGCGCGAGCGCCACGCCTCCTCACCCAACGCCAGCTCGGCCACCCGGCAGGCCAGTCCGGCCAGCTCCAGAGCGCGGTCCGCACGGTCGGATGCGGCTTCTTCGCTGGCGTGGCAGAGACGCTCCGACAACGCCCACGTCTGAAACTCGCGGCAGGTCTCCACGAGGAAGAGCCTCTCCTGGGTCGTACAGGGCTCCAGCCGGCTCCACGCATCCAGGGCCTGTTGCCGGTCTTCCTCCACCGGCGGACCAGCCCGCTCCCAGGTCTCCCGCTCTTCGAGGGTGGCCAGGAAAGCGGCGAGGGCTGACCGAATCGTCCCCGTCAGGACGCGCTCCACGCCAGCCTCTCCTTTTTCGAGGTCAGCGGATGGGACCGCCATCCCGCAGGCAGCCTCCAAGGCGGGCAGCAGGCACGCGTCCACGAAGGACATCGGCAGGTCCACGGTGGCGGCGAGCCGTTCCACGGTCCGTCGAGGCGGGACCGTAAAGCCCGTCTCGTAATGGCAGACCGAGCTGGTGTCCATGCCCGCCGCCGCCGCCAGCTCGGCCTGGTCCCAACCGCGGAGCCCGCGCAGCAGGCGGACCAGGACCTTCAGCGCTTCTTTGCGGTGCCCGTCCTCCATCTCCCTGGCCTCCATTCCAAGCGAATTGGAAGTTCTGGTGGATTTTTCTACCCTGACTCCAGCACCCTAGCTCGCGAGGGAGCCACCGGACGGCCATTGGAGGCCGCCGGCCCCGCCTCCCGAGAGGAGCTGCCCATGTTCCCAAGAAAAACCGCCGCCCTGGCTGTCACTCTGATCCTCGCACTGCCCTGGTGCGCCACAGCGGCCCGCCCGGCCTTCAGCCTGCCTGAGCGCGGAGAGACTTCGGCTTCCCTGGAAAAGCTCCGCGCCGGACTCTCGAGTTGGCTGCGGGGCGTGTGGACCAAAGAAGGGTGCGGCATCGACCCGGGCGGCAAGCCGGCCTGCGGACCCGCGAGCGCAGCCGGTCCAGCCGCGGCCTCTCCCACGAGCAACGCCGACGTTGGCTGCTCGATCGATCCGGGCGGCAGCCCCTGCGGCGGACGGCAGTAGCCCTGAAAAGGTGGCGGCTGCCGGGACCAAGCTGGACCGGCAGCCCCTTGTCATACCTCGAACCGCAGGTCGGGATCGTTCTGCGCCCGGTAGAGAAACTGGCAGACCTTTCGGGCCAACTCGGCCGAGGCCGCGTCCTTCCTTGCCGCCTCGAAAAAGAGCTGAAGAGCCGTGAGCGCCTCGCGGTGTATTTCCTGGGAGCGGAAGACCCACATCGTTTCTTTCGCCAAGGTGCGAACCTCCCGATTCCGCCCCTCCCGCAGATACAGCTCGGCCAGCTCCAGGGTGACCAAGGCGCCGTCGTAGGCCATCTCGCGGGCGCTGAATTCCCGCCGCACCTGCTCGAAGGACGAGGCTGCTTCAGCGTGGCGGCCCAGCCCGGCGGCGAGTTTTCCATCGAGCCAGACGACTCTCACTAGATCCAGCTCCTTCCTCAAGGCTACCGCCATCTCTCGCACCTCGGGTAGCAGCGCTTCGGCCTCCGCGTACCGGCCCATATGGCAGAGGTTCGCGACCAGGTTGAAACGAAGCCCGAACAGCAGGCGCGGCTCTCGCTTGCCGTCCACGAGGGGAGCCGCTTCGCGCAAAACCTCAATCGCCTGCTCGGCCTCGCCCATCTGGTCCAGAGTGAACGCTTTGTTCACCAGGATGCGCCCGGCCGCTTCAGGTGGGGCCGCGGTCCGGGCCTGGTCCAGACGGTCCAGGGCTTCGCGAAACCGCCGCCGGCCGCGGTGTAGCGAGGCTTCGCGGTCCAGCAGGCGCCACTCCGCTAGCAGGCCCGGGTCGGCTTCAGCCCCGGCCTGCCAGAGCTTCCAAGCCTGGGCGAAGGCCTCCTCCGCCCCCGTCAGGTCGTTGGCCACACGCCGGGCGTTGGCGAGGTAGGCCAGGGCATAGCCCTGGAGGCGCGAGCGCCACGCCTCCTCACCCGGCGCCAGCTCGGCCACCCGGCAGGCCAGCCCGGCCAGCTCCAGGGCGAAGTCCGCCCGGTCCGACGCCGCTTCCTCGCTGGCGTGGCAGAGACGCTCCGACAACGCCCACGTCTGGAACTCGCGGGCCTTCTCCACGAGCAGCCGCCGGTTTGCAGCGGTCTCGTTGCGCAGACCTGCCCAAAGACGTGCCGCCTGCCGCCGGGCCTTGCGGGCGCGGCGGGCGCGCAGCAGACGGACCAGAGACCTCTCGGTCAGGTCCACGGCGGCCACGCCCACCCGGGCCGCGACGGTTCGGATGTCACGGAGCTCGCCGGGCGCGGGATCCACGGGGGCGCGGGGAAGCTCCGCCCCGCCGGCCGCGCCTTTCAAGGCCAGGAGGACGAGGTCGATGGCCTCGGTGCCGTACCCCATGGCGGCGGCCAGGGCGACCAGCCGCCCGCGCGAGGGAGGACGCCGGCCCGCCTCGTAGACGGAGATCATCTGCGCGGAGGTTCCGGAGGCGTCGGCCAGGTCCTGCCCGGTCCAGCCCCGGGCCTTGCGCAGCGTGGAGAGGACGAGGCTCTCGGGCGGGGGCGGCTCTTTCGGCTTGCGGGCTCTCATCTACTCATCTAGGTTACCGCTGCCCCCCTTTTCGTGACATCGAGAAGAGTTTTTTCTCCGCCCTGGGTCCGCCGGTAGGAAAATCGATCCTGTCTTCCAATGAAACTGGAAGCCCCGGCCGCCAGGGGTCCGGCCTGGCGCACCCTGAAATAGCTTGGCGGCATGAGGATCGCCACCGCCTTCAAGCCCCCGGTCTCCATCCATCCGGCCAAGCTCGAGCTGCAGACCTTCATGCGCGGTGAGCTTCCCCGGCCTGACGTGCTGCCCATCGTCCGCCACCTGTTGAGCGGCTGCACCGAGTGCCTGCAGGTGACCCGGCCCTTCTGGGAGCTGATGAAGCAAAGTCCGAAGGCCGGAGAAGGCCCCTCATGGTGGGGCGCGAGGTGACCCTGGCCGAAGCCGGGCAGCAGGTCGCCAGGGTCGTCGAACACCTGGAGACGGTCCGCTGGGAGCTCCTCGGGATCGCGCTGAGCTTACGAGAATTGCCGGACGACCAGTCGCCGGACGAGCAGGCGCTGGACGAGCAGGCGGCTGCCGAGGCGGAGCTCCGAGGCGCCCTCGAATGTGTTCTGACCGACCGCATCCAGCCAGCTCTCGGGGCTCTCCGGGCCCTTCTCCACCCTGACGAAAACGCATGAGCCGGAGGTCCGTCCGTCTTGCGTCCGGTGGTCGCTTCCTGGAAGAGGCCAGAGGCCGAACCGAGGCGCTGACGCCCACCCTCTTACACACATCTCGGGGCATCTTTGGGGGCTCACACCACGGACAGAACGTTGGCTCGTCAGTCAACACCTCCTACCTCATGACCCCGTTCCCGTAGAGACGCCCCAACCCCGTCCACGACACCGTTTCGGAGGCCACGGGGACGACGGGGCGTCTCTTCGGAGGGCAGGCGTTCTGGGTTGGCCTTACCGTTCTGGGGCAGAACAATGCGGGCTGGCGTTGGTGGCGTTTATGAAGGGTTGCCCGGTGGCAACGGCATGCCCTTCGAAGAGACGCCCCGTCGTCCCCGTGGCCTCCGAGACGGTGTCGTGGACGGGGGTGGGGCGTCTCTACGGGAACGGTGTCGCTAGGAAGGGAGGCTTCACATCCCCCAACGAATTGCTTCGAGATGTGTGTAAGAGGCTGGGCTCACGCCCTGGGCTAAAAGTTTGGCGCCCTCCGGGCTCGCGTTATGGAGCCCCAACGCCGACTTTCCAGACACCCTCCCAGGGCGGGTATGAGCGGCCGGTCAAGCCTTGCCGGCTTTTCGAGGCTTGGCCGGCGGGTTCGCCTTCTCCTCCGCTTTCCTCTTGGGCTCCAGGCCGAGCCTCACGAGCTGCTCCATGAAGATCTTCTCGACTTCCTGGCGGGGGAAACCCAGGACGAGGTCTTCGTCGGCGGAGCGGGCCGGCCGGCGGCGGCCGTGGCCCTGGACTTCTTCGAGGGCGCCGGCGAGATCCTCCAGCCGCAGCTTCAAGCCGTCGAGCAGCTTCTCCAGCGTCTTCAGGGTGGGAGTCTCCCTCCCCGTCATGTAGCTGCTCAGCATGGCCGGCGAGATCCTGGACGCATGGGCAATGTCCTGGAGGGCCCGGCCATCCCGGACGCAGAGGGTTCTCAAGGCCTGGGGCAAACCATCGAAAGCGCTCATGGCCTTGAGTTTATACCGGCGCTTTCCGTCTGGCAACAGCCGGCTTGTAGATTTCCGCTAGAAAACCCTTGACAGGCTATCTGACATCCGCTAGTCTTTCCCCAGAGCAGTAGAAATGAACCCTGGAGGAAAGCGATCATGGGAACGGAGAAGGATCTCACAGCCATTCTGGTTCGTCAGGTTTCGGAGCGCCGCGGCATCACCTCCGCCGGTCTGAGGATGACCGGCGGTACGCCGAATCACAAAGCGCTGGCGCGATGCGTGGGCTACGGCTGGGGCCTTGCCACGCCGGAGGATCGGGACGAGGGCCGCGGCCGGGTCCTGGAGTTTCTGCGGGACCAGGAGCACGGCCACATGGTTTTCGGCCGCACGTCGGAATTCGGCACTTCGAGTCATTTCGCCTGGTGGCAGAACGCCCTGGCCGGGATCTGGAAGCTGGCGGAGCGCGCGGGCGACGAGGAGGTTCTCGAGGGCGTCCGCGGCTGGTGGGTGCGAGAGCTCAGCGTGGAGGGCCTGTGCTCCACTCCGGAAGGCAGGGTGGTGATTCCGGGGGCCCGCACCCACGTGGTCAGGGGGTACGCGGATCAGAGAACCCAGCGGGACGTCGGCCGCGCCGTGATTCTTCAAAGGGGTCTCGATCTCAAAGAAGGTTTCGGAAGGGGCCTTGCTGGGGGAAAGACCGGGATGCGGATTCCCCGCGACGTCCGCGCCGGCAGGCCGAGCCTCGATCGTGTCGGGCTGTGGCTGCTCCACTCCCAGTTGCCCGCGGCGGAGCTGCGGAAGGTCGCCATGGCGCCGCCGGAGTGGCCCGTCCTGCTCGACACCCTCTACGTGCGGCGGAGCCAGGCGGGGCACGTGGCGTGGTTCGACACGTTCACGGGAATGTGTCCCAGCTTCTTTGCCTGGGCCGATTATTCGATGGGTGCCGAACGCTACGGCGCCCGCAGCGACTGGAGGAAGGACCGCCCGGGGGGGCCAAGGCCGGCCGAGATGGCCGTGCCGGAGGCGCCCGGCGAAATCACGGAAACCGTGGTGATCCAGGGGCGGGGCGTTCCGATTGAGAACCGAAAAGAATTGACCTTCCGGGGCCATGAAGGCTCCGGAGTTTCCGAAAGGAGAAGCCGTATGGAAATCAAGGAGACGGACACGCAGGACACGCAGCAGAACGCGGTCAACACCGGCGGGGACGAGGCGCCCGGGGACGATGTGGCCACCCTTCGCCGGCGCCCCAGAACGGAGTTGGAGGAGATCCTGGCGGTCCACGATCCCGACGAGCCCCTGAAGGCGGAGCGGGTGCAGGAGGCGCTGCGGGCGATGCCGGAGTGGGAGCTCACGCAGGAGGGCCAGGCGATCACCCGCGTCAAGGAGCTCCCCGCGCCCGAGATCGCCTCGCTGTACACGGCCTATGTGACCGGGTTCGCCGGGTTTCTCGGCCGGCCGGTGACCGTGAGCGTCTCGGACGGTCTGGCGATCGTCACGCTGTATGCCCCGCTCCGCGGCGGCTGCATGGGCGGGCTGACCGAACCGGTGCTCGACTTCGCCCGTCAGATCGGCTGACGGGCGGTCTTCAAAAAACGAATAGAAAGAAAAGGAGAAGAAAATGCCTGGAATCACCGCATACGCAAAGATTTTTCGCGACTGGGAAGCGCTGATCGGGTCCTGCATCCAGCACGCGAGCCTGGTCCTGGGGGTGGAGCCCCTGCGGACCCAACTGGAGACGCTCCTCGCCGAGGCGAGGGACGCCAAAGTGCTGCAGGAGAGCCTGACCGGCAGCCGGCAAGCCACGACGCAGCGCTTGCAGGAGATGGTGACGGACGGCCGGGAGCTGGCGCGCAAGATCCGGTTCTACGTCCGCGTCCCGCTCGGATCACGGAGCGAGCTGTTGTCCTCGTTCGGCATCACGCCGACGCGGTCGAAGCTCCGCAAGACCCGGCCGGGCGAGGTGTTGCCGAAGTCGGCCGGGCTCGTGGTTCCGGCCGTGTCCAAGGGAAGCTCCACGGAAGGGGGGACGGAATGAACAAGTCCTTTCGTTGCCTCCTCGAAGAGTGGGGGCGCCTGCTGGCGGTGGTGCGGGCGGGCGAGGTGGACTTCCCTGTGCTCACGCCCTACAGAGTGGCTCTGGAAGGCCACCAGGAGAGCGCCAAGGCCGCAAGAGCCCGGCAGTTGGAGCTCCATAGCCGTTGAAGATAGCCGTTGAAGTTCGCCGTTGAAGTTCTTTGACAACTGAACCGAATAACCCGGGAGGTGGCCTGGCCCGCCCCTCCCGGTTTTTTTGTTCACCGTGAGATCTCCCACCCCAAGACACCGTACCGGTAGAGACGGCCCATCCCCGTTACGACACCTTCCGCAGGCCACGGGGACGTCGGGCCGTCTCCTCGGAGGGCACGCCGCCCCTCAGATCCCATGCCTGATCCGGTCAGGTCCAATCCAAAAACGTCGCGGTAACGTCACGGTTAGAGAGCCCGGTGGTTCCGTCGGCACCTTCTCTTCTCGCTTCTTGCGGCCTTCTGCCTTCTCGACGATCGTGGCAGGGCGGCGGCATACCCTTCGAGAGAGACGCCCCGTCGTCCCCGTGGTCGCCGAAACGGTGTCGTAACGGGGGTGGGGCGTCTCTACCACGCGGTAT
>DATFNZ010000104.1:0-10063 GCA_035266085.1 Thermoanaerobaculia bacterium | reverse complement strand
CCCTCGAAGCCTCGCGCGTGAAGCTGAGCGAAACCCTGAAGGAGTCCAGCCGGGGCAACGCGGGCAGCTCGCGAGGGAAGCGGATGCGCGACGCTCTCGTCGTCGCCGAGGTCGGGCTCGCGCTCGTGCTGCTGGTCGGCGCGGGACTGATGGCCAGGAGCTTCCTGCGGCTGCAGGCCATCAACCCCGGCTTCGACGCCAAGAACGTCTTGACCCTGCGCGTGACACTGCCTTACTTGAAATATCAGGAAGACGGCCAGGTCGTGGCCTTCTACCGGGAGGCCCTCGGCAGGCTCAGAACGTTGCCCGGGGTGAGCTCGGCCAGCGCCATCAGCGCCCTCCCCTTCGCCGACCTCGGCTCGGCCACCGACTTCACCATCGAGGGCCGGCCCGCCCCGGCCCCAGGCGACTTCAACAGCACCGACGTGCGCGTCGTCGACGAAGACTTCTTCCGCACCATGAAGATCCCCGTCGTCTCCGGGCGCACCTTCAACCGGCAGGAGGGAGCGGAGGACCGGAGTGTGGCCGTGATCAACGAAGCCATGGCGCGTATGCACTTCGCGGGCGAGAATCCGTTGGGGAAGCGCATCTTCGTCACCATGAAAGCCGATCCCTACCCGACCGAGATCATCGGCGTCGTCGGCGACGCCAAGTACAAAACGCTGGATGGCGAGATGCGGCCCATGGTCTACTGGACGCCCCCGCAACTGCCCGGGCGGTCCATGATGATCCTCCTGCGCACCTCCGTGGATCCGGAGAGCCTGGCGCCTGCGGCCCGGCGCGAGATCCTGGCGATCGACAAGGACCAGCCCGTGGCGGACGTCCGCACGATGGAAGGCTGGCTCGCCGAATCCATGGCGCGGACCCGGTTCGGCACCCTGCTGCTCGCCGCCTTCGCCGGCCTCGCCCTCACCCTGGCGGCCATCGGCATCTACGGCGTGATGTCCCACTCGGTCGCCCAGCGCCAGAGCGAGATCGGCGTCCGCATGGCCCTCGGCGCGAGGGCGCGCGACGTGCTGGCGCTGGTGATCCGGCAGGGGATCGCGCTGGTGCTCATCGGCGTGGTGCTGGGGTTGCTCGGGGCGCTCGCCCTGACGCGCGTCCTGTCGAGCCTGCTCTACGGAGTGAGCGCCACCGACCCCCTGACGTTCGCGGCCATCGCGATGCTGCTCCTGGGCGTCTCCTGGATCGCCTGCTACATCCCGGCCCGGCGCGCGGCGCGCGTCGACCCGCTGAACGCGATCAGGTACGACTAGTACTCTCAGGCGACGTACGGATCCCAGAATCCGGGCGCCGGCTCGATCTGCTCGACCACGTCGATCCATGTTCCTGATGGATCGAATACGGCGAAACGCCGCTGACCCCAGGGCTCATCCTGCAGCGGATAGGCAATCGACAGGCCGGCGCCCTTCAACCGTGCGAATTCCGCGGTCGCGTCCGCGACTTGAACCGTCAGGAACACCCCTCTGCCGTCGAACGTCTCAGGCCCCGGAGGTCGGGAGGGATGATCCGGAGCCATGAAGGCGATTCCAAAGGCGTGGTCGCCAGTGGCCGCGAGATAAACGAACCAGGAGGCCTCGAACACCACCTGGAAGCCGAACCACCGGACATAGAAATCCCGGCACTCGGCCCGTTTCTCCGTCACGATGACCGAATATAGATCCTTGATGTGCACGTCGCCCCTCCTTAAAGGTATCGGAGGCGTCAGTCCAAGGGGCCGGCAGCGCAGAGGAGCGGGACCTTCCGCCAATGTTCCCGCAACGACGCTTTATGCGCTTCGGGAAAAGGCAGGTCCGAGGCGCCCGCTCGCCACGTGGCGCGCAGCCGCTCCAGCGTCGTATCGACCAGCTCCATGGCCCGCCGCTTGTCGATCTGGGCCCTTTCCGCGAAGCGCTCGAACGTAGACCGGTCGATCCTGCCGAACTCTTTCACGGCCGCAAGGTTGAGGGCGAGTGAACGGTCGAACCCTTCCCAAGCGACCGTGGCGACCTGATCATAAAGCGGCGACCAGCGAGCGCGGATGGTGTCGGGATAGATCATGGACCAGTTCTTCAAGTGAGCATCGTTGTTGCCGCTGGCAACAGTGAAGACCAAGCGGCGTACCAACTCGTCCACGGCGTCCTCGTCGATGAACTTCCGGACCAGGAGTGCCATTGCTTCGTGCGTAACCTGGTCATACTTCCTCCTGGGTGGCAACCCAACGGCTTGCGCGAAGTCCTCCTGGTGAACGCGTTTTCCTTCTGCAAGACGGTCGTAGCGACGGATCGCCAGCACCCGTGTATCTGCAAGAGCGTAGCGATGCGGGAAGCCCAACACGTCTTCCACGCTGTGGAGATGACATTCTGGGACTTCGAAACCCGAAGCCCGGGCCCATTCGAGTGTCGAAAACTCGTTTTCAGGCAGATTGGGAAAGGTGGGCGAGTCGAACTTCACGATCCAATCGCCGGCAGCGTCCTTCGCCGGCAGCGTCAGCTTGCCGGCCTCGCGCAGCATGGAGAACTTCAACTGAACGCCCGCGAGAGAGAAACGCAAGCCTTCACTCAGCGCCGCGGCCTCATCTTCTACCGCTGAGTCGGACCTCTCCTCCAGGGGCCAGCCGTTCCCAAAGTCATCCAAAGCCCGGACGGATACCGCGCCGGGAAGATCGCGGCCGACAAAGGCGAGGAGCGCCATGTCATCTCCGGCGTCGAGGCCGGCGGTCTCCTCGATGAGATCCCGGAGCCGTCCTTCAGGGACCAGATTGGCGAAGAAGTCGGGAAGCCTCTGCCCCTTGCGGCTGGAGTGGACCCGCTCCAGGTCATCCTCGAACTTCTGGCCGAGCACCGGCCGCGGCACGAGGTCCCGATAGGCGTCGAGGAGCCGGAGCTCGACACCTCCATCCGGCATTTCTGAGAGATGTCCCACGGGCCGATCGTGGAGCAGGACCTCCAACCGGCGGCTCAAACCTCGACTCCAGCCTCTGCCAGGAGATAGTCGACAGAAGGTCGGTCGTTATGATCCCAGGCAGCCATCCGTTCGGAAAAGCGGCGGACTTCGGCGGTCAAGGTCAATGATCTCTGCGCGAGGAATCCATTCAGATCGCCGGCCGCGAGGAGCTCGGCCGCCCGCGCGTCGATTGCGTGGCTCCTGAGAACCGGATCGTCCATGCCATGGGCTGAAATCCTGTCGCGCAGAAGGCGATGGATCGGGGTGCCTTTGGGATGAATGACGCGGTTCGCGGCGCCGCGCGACCGCTCCAAGCCGGACTGCACCAACATTTTGAGAAAGGCGTCCTTGTCCTGTTCCTCGAGCAGGCCGGCTATGTCGATGGGCTCATCGCTCGCCAGGTGGCGCGGGCCGAGGTGGGAAAGCGCGAGGAGAGCAATGCGGCTCTCGTCGGCCCGGGCGTCGAAGGCCTCCGGCAACTCGGGAGGCCGGGGGCGCTCCTTACGGACGAGCCTGAGCAGTTCCTGAACGCTTTTCTCTTCGCTATCGCCCACGGCGGCGATCCCGCGCCGGCGCAGAGTTCGATCATCGAAGCTCCCGGCGCCCAGGAGAGTCCGCCAAAACCAGCGAGCCAACAGGGTCCGCGTCCGCTGGCTGGGATCCTCGTTGCGCAGGAAGAAGCGGGTGAGCACGTCGAGGAGGATCGACTTCGGCAACAACCGGAGGTGCGGGATACCAGCGTCCTTCCTGAGGAAGGAGAGAACCCGCCGAAGCACGGGGAGAGCTTCCTGCACTGCACCCCGCAGAACCTCTGGATCGCGGCGATAGTGCTCCGCCAGGCTGCGGGTCGGATCCAAACCACGGAGGGCGAACAGGCATGTCAGGAGACGGCCTTCGTCGAGACGGCCCATCCCAATATCTGCCAATTCCTCGGATAGATCCGGCAACGTCGAGGGGAAAGAACCTTCGCCACCAAAAAGAGCCTTGTGGACCTCCTTCCACTCGAGCGGCGAACCTGCTTGGTTGATCCGGTAGAAGATCTCCTCCGCGACTTTGGTGTCCTCCGTCTCGATCAGGTATAGAGGGATAGCGTACTCGCGGAGGCGTGCTCCGGCGTCGAAGACCACGCGGCGCAACACTCCGTCGTCACGGTGCTGCCACGTATACACCCACTCGGTGAGCTGCGTGGCATCCAGAAGGTGAGACACGGGCACCCAGGTGGAGGGAATGCGGGCCGTCGCGGGAGGCGGCTCGAATTTCTGACTCTCGGCATCGAAAAACAGGACGAACGGATCTTGCGCGCTGGGCCGTGCTGGAACCGGTACAGGACGGGTGAGGCAGACCGCCAAAGCCGTGACCCGTTGCTGGCCATCTACGACCCACCAGGCCTCTGAAGTTTCGGGCGCGTCGACAATCAGAGGCCCGAGAGGCAGCCGGTCCGCCTTGGCCGATCGTTTATAGAAGAGGAGTGAGCCAATCGGGTAGCCGCGGTAAAGACTGTCGAAAAGCTCCACCACGTCCGAGCTTTTCCACTTGAGCCCGCGCTGGAACCTGGGAACGCGGATGAAGCCCCGCCGGACGCGCTCCACGAGGTCCTCGACCTTTTCGGTACGGGCCTCCGGCTTGCGCGGCAGACGTGGCGGCGACTGCATGGTCTCAGAATCTACCACCAAGTGTCGAGGACTTCCACGGCTTACGCCCGCTCCATCAAGCAGCCGCGATCTGGAAGCGCCCGCCGTCCTCGTCTCCGGCCCGTAGCGACCCCATCCGGGGCAGTGATACCTTTGCGGATCGGTGCAGCCCCCCGCGCCGGAATCGCTCGAGGAGGTGCAAAATGCTGGTCCGCAAGAGCCGTTCGAGAATGGTGCTCCCCGTGCTGGCCCTGGTGGCCCTGGTGATCCGCTTCAACGCGGTGGAGGCCGCGAGCCCGCCGATCGACCTCCAAGGCGTCAAGGTCGTCGACCTGACGTACTCCTTCGACGACAAGACGATCTACTGGCCGACCGCCCCTACGACGTTCCAGTTGAACCGCATGTCGTTCGGCAAGACGGAGGCCGGCTACTTCTACGCGGCCAACTCCTTCTGCACCCCCGAGCACGGCGGCACCCATCTCGACGCCCCTATCCATTTCGCCGAGGGCAAGCGGACCGCCGACCAGATTCCGGTCGAGCAGCTCATCGCGCCGGCCGTGGTGATGGACGTCAGCGCCAAGGCGGCGGCCGATCCCGACTACCGTCTGACGCTGGAAGACGTCCGGGCCTGGGAGGCGAAGCACGGCCCCATCGCCCAGGGCGTGTTCGTCCTCCTCCGCACCGGCTGGGGAAAGCGCTGGCCGGACCGCAAACGCTATCTCGGCGACGACAAGCCGAACGACGCCTCGAACCTCCACTTCCCCTCCTACGGCGCCGAAGCCGCCCGATATCTCGTCGAGCAGAGGAAGGTCGGAGCCCTCGGCGTCGACACCGCAAGCATCGATCACGGCCCCTCAAAGGACTTCATCGTCCACCAGATCGCCAACGGCGCCAACGTGCCGGGGGTGGAAAACGTGGCGAACCTCGAGGAGGTGCCGGAGACCGGCGCCTGGGTGATCGCCCTGCCCATGAAGATCGCGGGAGGCTCCGGCGGACCGGTGCGGGTGGTGGCTTTGGTGCCCGGGAGGCGCTAAACGTGTTTTTCGGTCTGCGTCACGGTTGGGGCCCCAGGACAAACCGCGCCCGCTCGCGCCGGAGCATCTCGTAGGGCGTCATGCACTTGACGCCGATCAGGTCACGATCCCCACGCTGCGGCCGAGCTCGCGAAAAGTTTCCAGCTTGGAGAAACCGAGCATGCGAAAGGCGTCGCGATGCAACGTCTGACCCTCGAGAGTGCTGACGACGAGCGCGCGGGCGAAGCGCTTACTGACGCGTGCCGCCTGTGTGAGATAGAAGTTGCCGCCGCTTCCTTTGGGAATGTTTCGCAGCCGTTCCAGCTCTTCCTGGTAAGCACGCCAGAGCTGCTCTTGCGTGATGCCACCGGCGTCATGGATCCGGCGCAAAATGACCAGGGTGCTCACCTTGAAACGCTTGGCCAACCGGTCCATCTCGACTCGAAGCTCGGCACCGTTTTGATACTCATCTCTCATGACAGCGAGCGGCACCAGAAGCTCAGCGGCAACCTGGTTGCACCAGCGCTCGATTTGATTTTCCGGTACAGACAACGCTTGCGCGTCGGAGACAGCCGACCGTCCGATCCAGATATGAGCCAGCTCATGGGCTAGCGTAAACATCTGGGCCGCCTTGGTGTCCGCCCCATTGATGAACACCAGTGGCGCCAGGTCATCGGCCATCGCGAAGCCGCGAAACTCGTCAGGATCGAGAGGCCGGTAGTTGTTGTTGAGCACCACGCCGCTACACATGACGAGGACTCCCAGCGCGTCCGCCTGCTCGATGAAGCGGCGCAGCGCGTCCGTCCAGGTCGACATCCGGCGGCGCTCCTCCAGGTCGAACCCAAGCGCACACCGAATGCTTGCCGCGGTCCCCTCAACACTGCTGGTCAGACGCACGGAGCCCACGAACGAAAGCGGTTCCTCGCCCACGGAGCGCGCAAAGTCGCGGTACCACTCCTGCCGCTGCTGGCAGACGTAAATCGTCTCAAGCAGGTCCGGACTCGGGCGATCGAAGCGCTCGTTACCGACCGTGCGGAAGTCCGGGATCGGCACGCGCTCGATGGGCGGTTCCTGGAGGAAAAGGTAGCCGATCGGTGTATGCGTAGCCTTGGCGAAGCTCTCCAGTTGTTTCAGGGTCGGACTCGCATCACCGCGCTCCCAGAGATCGAGATTCGGGATACGTTCCCGCAGGCTAGCCGCGCTCCGGCCAGCCCGCTCGAGGGCCCAACGGAGCATCTCGGGCTTGACTGTCACTCGGGTCATGCGATCTCCTCGCGCACTCCCGCCAGATTCCTTCGCGAAAGCGGTCGGACCGCGGGAGGGTGCTGAAGAGTGTAGCGGATGTCGTTCATTCTATTAGACATGGGATTCTACGCGCGCTTCTAAGCGCTCGTCAATGACGAAGCTCGCCAGCTCAGAGACCGGCGCCTGGTAATCGCTCTGCCCATGAAGATCGCGGGAGGAGCTCCGGCGGACCGGTGCGAGTGGTGGCGTTGGTGCCTTCTTCTTGTCTCGGGCCCTGTGGGGTTGCATCTTTAGCCGGCCGGCCACTGCAGCAGCGGCGCAAACCCTTCCAGTTTTGGCTTCATCGGATGACCTCGCTTCAGGACACCGCTTGCCGCGAAGCCTTGCGAGCGGCCAGGGCGATAGGAAGACCGACGCCGAACATGTGCACGATGAGGCCGGTGATCAGAGCCAGAGGCGGAAACCTGACTTGGCGGGGAAAGGCCGACAGCGGCAGAACGACAAGGTTCATGACCGCGTAGACGACGACGCCGTAGAGCGCACCGCAAAGGATGGCGCGTTGGATCAGGAGAGGGAACCGCCGGCTGGCGACATAGAAGATGGCTGCCCACAAGCAGGCGATGAAGAAGTGGAGAAAGAGGCCCAGCGCCGCCGTGGCCGTCCCCCCTTCAAAGGCCGCCTCGCCGAGCAGACCGCTGGCGACGGACTGGAGAATGCGGCTGGCGGGGGCGCCGCGAAAGCCCGCGAACACGATCGCATACGTGATGTCGATGGCTCCCGCGATGGCGCCACCGACGAGAATCGCGAAAGCGGCAGGATTTCGGCGCATACGTTACCCTCCTGAATCGGTGGTACCGTCCACCGCCGCTACCGTCTCCGGCTTCGGCCGGAAGCGCTGACGGAGAGCCTCGAGCCGCGCCTCCATGCCCGGCACGGCCAGCACGACCTCCTCGATATGCTTGGCGAAGCCGGGAACGGCCGCCATCTCGCGGATCTCGGAGAGCAACGGATGGATCTTGGCGAAAGTCGCGAAGATCTCGGAGTTGGCGTCGATGAACATCTGCCGGTCGATGGCGCCGTGGGTGACGAAGGACGCCGCCATGTCCCAGTAGCCCACCACCATCCGAAGCTTCGGGTTGTGCTCGCTGGCCATGGCCGCCGTCACGTCGGCCAAGGTATCGGGGTGGAATTCACGGATGAACCAGGTCCGCGCCTCGCGAAGGACAGGTTCTCGTCGAAGCTCGAAAAGCTTCAGGATGAGTTGGGCACTCTCGAAGGGCGTTGCCATGTCATGTGACCTTTCTGCTGTTTTGGTACAACCGGCAGACGATGCATAAAGACCTCAGCGGAGTCTACACGAATTTGGTCGGCCGGCCACTGCGGCGAAAGACCTTCCAGGCGTATGTCAGGCTTCATGTCTTCTCCGATTCTAGATGTCATGTTTCCCGGCGCCCCGAAGGGGCACAGGCATAAAGCCTGGTGCTTTAGCGCCAGGAAAGCCCGCCACCCCAACCCCTTAAAGCCCCGAAGGGGCGCAGGCACGAACGTTGAAGATTATAATTACCTGCGCCCCTTCGGGCCTTCTTGAAGATGGGATGGCTGCTTCCCTGGCGCTGAAGCGCCAGGCTTTATGACTATGCCCCTTCGGGGCGCCTTCCACCACGGAAAGACAGGCGGGAGCCAGCCGCCCTCTGGCTCCCGCTTAAATTCAGATTCAGTTTTCAAAGAGCCAGCACGCGGCGCGGCGGACCCTGCCGCGCAAGTTCCTACCGTTCTTGTGGATCAGGATACGAACGTCGGTGACGGACTTCAGACTCTCGCAATCGAGATCCTCCTGATGACTTCTTTCCAAGGTGACCTGCTTGAAGTGGGCGGGAATATAGCTCCGAGCTTGGGCTCCGTCAAGACTAAATATCCCAAAAGACTCCTCCCGTTTTTCAAAAGACCTTTTGGTGGAGGTAAAAGTCTTTTGCCCCTGGTTTTTACTCAATTGGCCGCAGTTTAGAGTCAATTCCGCCGAGAAAAGCCTTGCAGCCTCCAGGGAAAGAGGATTAGGCTCCCGTTCGCAGCGGCCGGGACCAAGAAAAGAGCAATCGGGCGGGAGCATTGACTATTCCACGCGAGGGAAAGCGCTTTTCTTCCGAGAAATGACTCTATTCTGCGTCCAATTGGGCTTTCTTCGGAGATCCCTGAGCAAATCCGGACTCAAAAGGGCTTTACCTCGGACCCGGATGGCTTTGCAGGCTTTTTGACTGCTGCAGGTTGGGAACGGCGCTCTTTTCAGGGCACAGTTGGGCTTTTTCCTGTCCCGTGACCGGCCGCCTGGACACAAATACCTATTTTTGCGTACTATCCAGCGTTCTAGCGACTGACCGACGGAGTAAATGAATGAAGCTGCTGGGTTTGCCACCCCTCCTCCTTGCGCTCTCGTCCCTCTCCTCCGCCGCGCTGGCTCAGCCCGCGATCACGCTCCAGCAACGCTCCGTGACGGTGGACGGGATCACCGCCAAGGGGCAGGTCGTCTGGTTCAGCATGGCCCGCGAGGTCTCCGAGGACGACGTAGCGACGCTCGTGCGCCGGGCCGAGGTGCAGACGGACGACGATGGGGACGGCAGGGTCGTGTGGGACCTGGACCGGGAGGTGCCGCTGCGGTCGATCTGGGTGGCGGTGGACCTCGCGACGGGCCGCGCCGACGCGGTTTCGCCGGCTGGCTATCCGCTGCGCAAGGTGAGCTGGCGGGGGCGTGGGCTCGCGCGGGACCAGGTGCGGGCGGACCGGGTGGAGGACGTCCGGAGCTACGCCGAGGTCCTGCTGGTGCGGCCGGGGGAGGGCGCGTGGCGGCTGACGGTGGGGGACGGCAGCGAGCAGGACGACGACGGCGCTCCCGACGGCAAGATCGCCGCCGCGCTCGACCGGATGCGCCCGGTGACCGGGGCCGGACCGGGAACAACCACCGAGGCCGAGCCGCCGAAGCGGTTCGGCCCCAAGGACATCGTGGTGCTGATCGATCCCAACCGGATGGAGTTGACGATCGTCGAGGCCGGAGCCAGTCAGGAGGCCGGACAGTGAGCTGCCGCCCGCTGGCCTTCCTCGTCCTCTTGCTCCTCTCGTTCCTGCCGGCCGCCGCGCAGCAGCACCCGAACACCGCCCGCGGCTTCGGCTCCTCCGGCAGCTTCAATCCCGGAGACGTGGACAGCGTCAACCTGTTCAACGGCAACCTGGTGATCCGCATCCCCATCGGACAGAGCT
>DATFNZ010000103.1:0-17664 GCA_035266085.1 Thermoanaerobaculia bacterium | reverse complement strand
TACATCGATACCGAGAGCCGGCGCCTGACCCAGCTCATCAACAACATCCTCGATTTCTCCAGCATCGACTCCGGACGCAAGACCTACCAGTTCGTGCGTTGCGACGTGCGGGAGGTCGTCTGCGAGACCCTGAAGACGTTCGAGATCCGGCTGCGGCAGGACGGCTTCAACGTCATCATCGAGGGCGCGGACACTCCCCTGCCGCCGGCGCGGCTCGACGCCGGGGCCATCGCCCAGTCGCTCTCGAACCTGCTCGACAACGCGGTCAAGTACTCGAACGGCGATTCCTCCAACGGCAATACCTCGGCCGGCAATACCTCGGCCGGCAATAAGGACATCACCGTCTCCCTGCGGCGGGACGGCGGCTTCGTCGTCATCGCCGTGCGCGACCAGGGGGTCGGCATCCCGCGCGACGAGCAGCGCAAGATCTTCGACCGCTTCCACCGCGTCTCGACCGGCCTGGTGCACGACGTCAAGGGGAGCGGCCTGGGGCTCTCCATCGTCCGCGACATCGTGGAGGCCCACCGGGGCAAGGTGACGGTCGAGAGCCGGCCGGGCGAGGGCAGCACGTTCTCGATCCACCTGCCGATCGACTCTCCCGATCCTCATACTGAAGCGAGCACTTTCACCGCCCCCGCCGAAGCGCGGGAGCGGACTCCCGAGGCCCGAGGCACATGACGCCCATGACGAATCGCGTCCTGATCGTGGAAGACGACGAAGCTATGTCCATCGCCCTGCGCGATGGCTTCCAGTACGAGGGCTACTCGGTGACGGTGGCCAAGGACGGCGAGGCGGGCCTGCGGATGGCGGCCGCCGAGACGCCGGACCTGATCCTGCTCGACGTCATGCTGCCGAAGATGACCGGCCTGGACATCTGCAGGCAGCTCCGCGGCGACGGCAACGGCGTGCCGATCATCATGCTGACGGCCCGCGGCCAGGAGATCGACAAGGTGCTGGGACTGAAGCTGGGGGCGGACGACTACATCACCAAGCCCTTCGGCTTCATGGAGCTGCTGGCCCGGGCCGAGGCCGTGCTGCGCCGCTCCCGCGGGCCGGCCGCGGCGGCCCCGCCGGAGACCTATCGCTTCGGCGACGCGTGCATCGACTTCAAGCGCCACGAGGCCCGCAAGGGGAGCGAGCCCATCGACCTCTCCCCGCGGGAGTTCCAGCTCCTCGCCTACTTCATCCAGCACCGGGGGGAGATCGTGACCCGCGAGAAGCTCCTCGACACCGTCTGGGACTACAACGCCATCCCCTTCACCCGCACGGTGGACATGCACATCGCCAAGCTGCGCAAGAAGATCGAGGACAACCCCTCGGACCCCAAGCACATCGTGACGGTCCACCGGCTGGGCTACAAATTCACGGGGTAGCTCCGGTCTCCTGAAGCGCCTGCGGCAGGAAAATTATCTTTTTCCGTCCAGGCGGCTCCTTTTTGTCCTCTCGAAGCACTTGGTTTAAATGAAGAGGGGCCTTTGGGCAGCCGGAAGAGGGGGCCTGCCCAACATCCTGGTGAAGCATCGCTGGCAAAAATTGGCGCTTTGCCTCAGAATGAGGCACCTGATTTCCGGTAATTTGTATTTCCCGCGGGCGCGGAGCCATAGAGGCCCGAGCGCCATTTGAAGGAGGGATTTCGATGTCTCGATCGATCGTTCGTCGCCTGACGGCCGCCATTACCTTGGTGACGGTCCTCTGCTTCGCCTTGCCCGCGGTGGCGGCTCCGGCCCGTGCGCACTCCCCCAGGGCTGCCGCGGTCCTCGACATCAGCATCTTCGACCAGATCGTCTCCTGGCTGGGCAGCCTGTGGCCTGGGCAGGAGCCCAAGCCGCAGAGCGTGCGGGAGAAGACCGGGATCATTGGCGGCACCACGGATAGTTCGCATTCCATGCCAGGTGATCCTGATCGGGGCGCGATGATCGACCCCAATGGAGTGCGATGACCGATCTTGCGGAGGCTCTGGCCTCCTCAGGACGAATATGCTTGCGGCAATTTGTGCGACAATTACGAGACATCTGTTCTTCTGTGGGAGGATTCTATGGCTGAAGGAGATCGAGACGACCTTCACCCCAGCCCTGCTGAGTTGGACCGGTTCCTGCTTGGAGAGATCTCTCCACGCCAAGCGGCTCCCTTGCTTGCTCACCTGATTCGTGGCTGCGAGCACTGCAGGAAGAGGATGGAGCCCTTGGCTTCGGTAATGCTCGAGACCCGCCAGAACATGTCGGAACCGTCTCTCGAAGCCGGAACCGAATACGATTTCCCTCTCTTCAAAGCCTTCGCGGCAGCTCGCCGATTCGCCGAGAGCCGGGCTCAGGCAAAGATGGGGGGGGTTGCGGTCCCTGCAAGCCCGCCCCTGAAGAGGGTCTCTCGGGAGTCCTTCAGCGAACCGAAGGCGGACCGGGACTGGATTCGGTGCCAAGCGCTCCTCGATCGCTGCCGCGCGCTTCGCTACAACGATCCCGAGGCCATGGTGCTCACTGCCTCATTGGCCGTTTCCATGGCGGAGCGGCTCGATGACGGAGCTCATGGAGCCGCGGAGTTGGCCGATCTCCAAGCTCGCGCTTGGGCTGAGCGGGGTAATGCGCGACGGGTCGCGGACGATCTCGCCGGTGCCGAAGCGGACCTCGGCCGCGCCTTGGAGCGGGCTGCGCACGGTACCGGTGATGTATTGCTCCTGGCGCGCCTCATGGACCTGACCGCCTCCCTCTACACCGATGAGCGCCGCTTTGAAGAGGCCTGCCAGTTGCTCGACGCCGTCTACACGATCTATCACCGGCAAGGTGATTGGCAGGCGGCCGGGCGCGCCCTGATCAGCAAGGGCGTCTCGACCGGCTACGCGTTCAACGTTGAGGAAGCGGTGCACCTCCTCAGCCAAGGACTCGGCCTGATCGATGCGAGTCGGGACCCCAAGCTGGCCATGGTTGGCATCCACAACCTGATCTGGTGTCTCGTCGAAAGTGGGCGAGCTGCTCAGGCCGACCAGCTGTTCTCCCACAGCCGGGCCCTCTTCTCCTGCTACATCGAGCAGTTGGACGCCATCAAGACCACGTGGCTTGAGGGTCGCATCGCGGCGGCGCTCGGAGACGACGAGCGCTCAGAGCAGCGATTCCTCAAGGCGCGGGCAAGCTTTGAAGATGCCAGGCTGCCCTACGACGTGGCTCTCGTGTCTCTCGACATGGCGGCCCTCTGGCTGCGGGCAGGACGAACGGCGGAGATCAAGGGCCTCATCGACGAGACGATCTCGATCTTCCGTGACCGCAAAATCCGCCGGGAAGCGATCGGTATGCTGCTCGTCGTGCGCGAGGCCTTCCAGAAGGATCAGGCTACGGAGGCGCTCCTGCGGACCGTCGCCGCCGAGTTGCTGCGGCTCGAGGATGTTCCGACACGGCGAGGCGGCGTCTCGAACTAACCCTTCGGCTTGCCCCGGGGACTCCTCCTCCTCCGGGGCTTGCCGCCCTCGGGGCTCCTGTCTCCGGGAGCGTCTTCCCGAGTGGGGGCCGAGCTTGCCGGCATCCCTTCCAGAGCCGAGCGGACGGCGTTCTGGATCATCCGCTCGAGCTCCTGGGGATCGAGCGCCGGGCTCGGCGGCGGGGCGGGAGGAGCGCCGAAGCCGAGCTTCTGGAAGCGCCGCAGGAACTCCTCCATCACCACGGCGTCCGACGACGGCCGGTCCTCCGGATACAGGGTCAGGAAGAAGACATTGGGCTCCACTCCCAGGGCATGCAGGATCGCCAGGATGTGGCGAAACTTCAGCTCCATCCGCCCGGTGAGCACCTGGCTCACGTACCCCGGCCCCGCCCCGAGCCTCTGGTCCAGATCCTTCCGCGTCAGCCCCGCCGCCTGCATGACGGTCTCCAGCAACTTCGTCGCCCGCCTCACCTCATCATCAATCGTCATGCCCTGAGCCTACTACAACACTGAATTCTGCCAAAGAGGTATCTCTCCTCTGCCAGGAACTTCAGGGCGTGCCGGCGATCCCGCCGAGAAAGATGTCCAGCTCTCCGGCAGTAACCGACCGGTCGGGGCAGTACAGCCTCGGCGAGGCGCTGCAGCCGGAGGTGATCCCCTCCACGTAGAGCTGCTCGATCCACCGGACGGCCCAGTGGGTGATCGGAACGTCGCCGAAGACCCTGCCCGTGGCCGGCGGCGGAACATAGCTACGCCCGTGGCGGATGCGCAGCAGCACGACGGCCATCTCGGCCCGGCTCAGGAGGTTTCCCGGACAGTAGCGGAGAGGAGAGGTGGCACAGCCGGCGGTGAGGCCGTCCCGGAACTGCTGCTCGATCACCGACGCCGCCCAGAAGCTCGCGCTGACGTCCGAGAAGAGACCGGTGGCCGGGGGTGGCACGAAGCCCGTGCCGTAGATCGACTTGACGACGGTGTCCGCCATCTCGGCGCGGTTGAGCGACCGGTTCGGGTCTGCTGTCGAGCCAGAGCCCGACTTGAGGACATAAAGTACCCAGTCGCCACCTGCCGGCGCCGTGAAGCTCCTCTCCTGGCCGCCCGCCACGGAGACCGCGGTGCCGAAGGTCCCCAAGCGGGGATCGTACCAACGCGCGTTGAAGGTGGCGGAGACGCCCCGGAGGTCGAGCCGGACCGTTCCACCATTGTAGAGATAGAGCACGTAGGCGCTCCCCCTCTCCGCCAGGACGTAGGCGTTGCCCGACGTCGCCAGTGCGTCCGCCGGGTCCATGCGCTCGAAATCGACCTGGGAGGCGAAGGTGGCCAGCGGCGCCAGAAAGGCACCCGTGCCGGAGCCGGCGGCGCCGGCCGTAAAAGCAGCCCAGGCCTTCTGCCGGTGGGCGGTGTCCTCGTTGCCGAGCCCGAACTCCTCCTGGAACAGCGGCTTGGCCGCGAAAGTCCGGTTCCGCAACCCGTGCGCGTGGACCTCCGCGTGCCCCACCTCGTTGCCCGCCTGGGTGTCCATGTAGTCCGCCCAAGTGGCGGTGGCAAAGGAGAAATCGCCGGTGACGCCATGGACGGACGCCAGGCGTGCCCAAGGGTTCTGCGCCTGGAGGTAGCTCATGGAGGTACCCACCTCGCTGGTGGACCACCCCTCCTGCCACTCCAGCGCCAGCGTGAACACCGTGTTCACGTAGCCCGAGAGCCGGGCCATGCCGTAGCGGATCAGGCGCTGCCGGTCGGCATCGGGGAGGTCGCCGAAACCGGAGTCGTCGGCGAAGAACCAGAGCTGGGCCACGACGCCCGAGCTCCGCATCTTGAGCACCCAGCGCTCGAACGTCCGCCAGCGCGCGAGGTCGAAGCGCTGCTTGTCGTTGCTGCCGGCGGAGCCCACCCAGGGAGTGGTGGCGACCCCGCCGTAGTCCCCCTGGTTCGCCAGGTAGACGTTGATCTTGTTCAGCTTCATGCCGAGATGGCGGTCGAGCATCGCCTGGCGCTGGGTCTCGGTGAGCTGCTCGGAGAGCATCGTGTGCGAGTACTGCAGAGGGGCCGAAGCCGCGACGTCCAGGAACTTGCCGATCAGGTAGACCGGCTCGCCGTACTGGTACATCAGCGTACGGGGGTGGGCGGGATTCTCCACCACCGGGCCCTGGGCAAAGACGCCCGCCAGCGTTCCCGAGACGGCGAACGTGCCGCTCTGTCCGTTGAGGCCCGCCGTGTTGCTGGTGGTCGTCCACCGCCAGGTGCCGATCTCGTCGGCATAGACGCGGATCTTGAAGACGTTGCCGGTCGTGCCGCTGGCGCCGTCGCCGTCGAAGAAGCCGTTGACGGTGTAGGCGCGCCCTGAGGGAGCGGTGACCCGGGCCGTCAGGTCTACAGCGGTGAAGGGGTTGGGGGTTCCTGCTGAAGCGTTGAAGGAAGACGTGGATCGAAGGACGATCTCGGCGGTGTCGAATCGGGACACCGCGCCGCCGGCCCGCGAGGTTGCGATCGCCAGCGTTCCCACGAATAGAACGAACACAAAGATTCTCTTCGCCATAGCGTCGTCACCTCCATACAAAGGCGCATTTGGCGCGGGTTCGGGGAGAACCCGGAAGCAACACTCCGCTGCTCCTTTAGGGGCGGACCGTACCACCCCAATCCGAATGTTTCAAGGTGCAAATTTACATTCTTGAATAAATCTTCTACCGCGCATCCTCGACGCGGCCGGACGTTTGTAGATGCAGAAAGGAGCATCGAGGATGGCTTCCGCGCGATCGCGGGAGCCTGAAACGTATTTCGCCTTCCGATCACGCATATAGGACTGAGCTGTTCTTCGGCGTCTCCATTTGATAGTTTGATCCAAACACCTCCAGGGAGGTCTCATCGATGAGAATCGCCGTGCGTTTGCGGGTCCTTCTGCCGCTCTTGCTGTCGCTCGCCCCCGCCTTGCCCGCCGGAGCGCAAACCGCTTCGCTGGTGCGGGACCTCCAACCGGGCAACAACTTCAGCTCGCCCGACTCCGATCCGCATCAGCTCCTCGCCTTTCGTAATAAAGTTTTCTTCGTCGCCCAGGAGCCCAGCTCCGGCCTCGAGGTCTGGGTGAGCGACGGCACGGGGGCGGGAACGGATCTGCTGGCCGATGCCTGCACGGCCGAAAGCTGCCAGGACCCGGAGATTCTTGGCAAGAGCGCCAATTTCGTCTTCTGGGTGGCGGATCGCCAGCTCTGGCGCTCAGACGGCACGCGGGCCGGGACCCAGCCCCTGCGCCCGGACACCCTGCGGGTCGACCCCAGTGAAGTCGGCGGCTCCTTCGCCTTCCTCAACGACGTCCTGTACTTCGAGGGTTGCGACTTCGGGGGCCGCTGCGCCCTGTGGCGTACCGACGGCACCGTCGCGGGCACGCAGAGGGTCACGGAGCTTGCCCCGGAAGGCCAGGCCCAGTCCATCATCGCCCTGAGGAGCGCGGCAGGACGGCTCTTCCTGGTTTCCGGCGACTTCGGGTCCAACTCCTTTCTGTGGACCTCCAACGGCACGGCCGCCGGCACCGCCGTCGTCCGGCAGTTCCCGTTCCTGCCGAGCAAGATCGTGACCGCCGGCAGCCGGCTGTTCATGGTCCTGCCGGCTCCTGAAGGGAAGGAAGAGCTTTGGGCGAGCGACGGCACGATCGCGGGAACTCTCCCCCTCGCCAGCTTCCGGACTTTCGACTCTTTTGATGGAATTCCCTGGCTCAAGCCCATCGGCAACCGCGTCTACTTCGTGGCCAACGAAGTGGCTCTTGGCGAGGAGATCTGGCGCAGCGACGGAACTCCCCAAGGCACCCAGCGGGTTACCAGCTTCGGCTTCCACGATCCGTTCCGGAGCCGCCTGGAGCCCAACAAGCTCGAAGAGATCGGGAATCGGGTGATCTTCCTGGCCACGGACGGCCTGAGCGGCACCAGGCTCTGGTCCGCAGAGGCCGCAGAGAAGCCTCCCCTCCCCCTGGCCGACGTCTGCCCGGGCTGCGATTTCGGATTGAAGCTGGCCCGGCTGGACCACCGCGTGATCTTCGGGGGGTTCGACCCCGCCCATGGGTCCGAGCTCTGGGCGACGGACGGCACCACCCCGGGCACGGCACGCCTGACGGACGTTTGCGCCGGGTCTTGCGACTCGCTGGATTCCCAGCCCGTCGCGGGCGCCAGCGCCGTCCATGCGAACCTGCGGGATCAGCGTGGCCGCCGGGCGCTCTGGCGCAGCGACGGCACACCCCAGGGGACACGGCGGCTCACCGAGCCCGAGAACGGGACCGGCAACGAGTTCGTCCTCGCGGGGGGCAAAATCTTCTTCGCGGCCAGAGACAGATACGGCCTGGAGCTCTGGGCCAGCGACGGCACGCCCGCTGGGAGCGGGCCGGTGGCGGATATCGGACACGACGATCAGGGCTCCAATCCCACGGACCTCACCCCCCTGTTCAACGGCGTCACTTTTCTGGCCAATGGCCCGGGCGGCACGATCTGGACGAGCGGCGGGACGGCCGCGACGACGACCGCCGTGGACTCCCAGAACCGCTTTTTCATCGACGACCTCGTCGTGGCGGGAGGCAAGATCTTCTTCCAGAGCGGCAACTTCCCGCCGCAGATATGGGCGTCGGACGGCATACCCGGAAACCTGCTCCAGCTCACGAGCTTCGACAACGAGCAGGATTTCTTCCCGGCAGGCTTCCTGGTCGAGCACCAGGGACATGCTCTGTTTCCCGTGGCGATCGGCGAGAGCCTCGAGATATGGACTAGCGACGGCACTCTGGCGGGGACCGGCCGGGCTTTCCCTCTCCCGCCCACGATGCGGTCGATCCGGGACCTCAGATCCCTGGGCGATCAGCTCTTCCTCCTGGCCGAGGACGACCAGGGCTGCCACCCCTGGCTGAGCGACGGCACGGCCTCGGGGACCCGCAGGTTGCTCGACGAGGACCTCGGATGCTTCTCTTCGCGCCGGGTCGAGGTCGCCCGCTTGGGCTCCATCATCTTCTTCACTGAAGACCTGATCTGGAGGACGGATGGCACATTGGCCGGGACGTTCCCCCTCCACCCCTTGGAGTTCGAGGATGGCGCCAACAGCCTGACCGTCTTCCAGAACGCTCTCTATTACATCGCCCTCGCGCCCGCCGGAGGATCGGGCTCGCGGCGTTGGGCCCTGTGGCGCTCGGACGGCACCGAAGCGGGCACCACCGTGGTGCGGGAGTTCGTGGACGCGAAGTCCCTGGTAGCCGCCGGCAGCGGGCTCTTCCTCGCCGCCGACGATGGCACCCACGGCACCGAGCTGTGGACGAGCGATGGCACGGCAGCCGGCACGGTCCTGGTGCAGGACATCCTGCCGGGCCTCGAGGGCTCCAATCCCACGGCCTTGACGGCTGCCGCGGGCCGGCTCTACTTCGCCGCCACCGACGCCGTCCACGGCACCGAGCTCTGGGTGAGCGACGGCGCCGGCACCCGGCTGGCCCAGGACCTGGCGCCCGGCGCCCCTTCCTCCCGGCCGGCGCAGCTCACCGCGGCCCGGGACCGCCTCTTCTTCACGGCCGACGACGGCTTGACGGGACGCGAGCTTTGGACGCTCCCCCTGCCTCCGGACGCCGCCGGCGCCTGCGCCCCTTCTGACACCAGCCTGTGCCTGAGCGGCGGCCGATTCCGGGTCGAGGCCCTGTGGCTCGACCCCCAGGGACGGTTCCAACCGGGCCGGGCCGTGGGCCTGACGCCCGATACCGGCTACTTCTGGTTCTTCTCCCCCGCCAACGTCGAGGCCGTCGTCAAGGTGCTCGACGCCCGGGGCGTCAACGGGCACCAGTGGGTGTTCTACGGCGCCCTCTCGAACGTCGAGTACGCGCTGACGGTGACCGACATCCAGACCGGCCTCACCCGCCGGTACTTCAACCCCCAGGGGAAGTTCGCCAGCGTCGGCGACAACCACGCCTTCGGACCGCTGGGCGCCTTCAAGCGGCACCAGCCGGCAAGCCCGGAGGCGGCGCCCCTGCTCGTCCGTGAAGGGTTCGAGCCCGCCGCCGCCACCGGCACCTGCGTGCCGGCGCCCCGCCGCCTGTGCCTGACCGGCGGCCGGTTCGCCGTGGAGGCCCGGTGGAAGCTCCCGGACCGCAACGGCGCCGGCACCGCCGGGGGGATCACCGGCGACACCGGATACTTCTGGTTCTTCAATGCCGCCAACATCGAGGCCGTCGTCAAGGTGCTGGACGCAACCGCCGTCAACGGCCACTTCTGGGTGTTCTACGGCGGCCTGTCGAACGTCGAGTACGAGCTGACCGTCACCGACACCATGACCGGCCGGACGAAGACCTACAAGAACCCCCGGGGCCGCTTCGCGAGCGCCGGCGACACCACGGCCTTCTGAGCAGCGAGGAACCCATGAAGAACTTGAAGCTCGTCTCGATCTCCCTCGTCCTCCTGATCGGACTCATCGGACTGGTCGGACTGGCCTCGGCCGCCGGGGCGCAGCCCGTACAACAGGTTCGGAACCTGTACCCCGATGACGGCTACTCCAGGAGAGACCCGGTCTCGTCCCCTGCCTACCAGTTCGTTACCCTGGGCGGCCGAGCCTTCTTCGTCACCGATGGCCAGGTCGGATTGACCGACGGGTCCGCCGCCGGTACGCGGATTCTGTATGGAGATCCTTTTCCTGGCTCCTGCTTCGGCTTCCAGGCGCAGCTCCTCGGCACCGCTCGCAGCCTTCTCTTCTGGCTCGGCTGTTCCAGCGAAGACCAGCTCGTTCTCTGGCGCTCGGATGGGACGGTCGCCGGAACGTTCCCGCTGACCAACCCGAGAACATTGAGGATCCCGTTCCCCCGTTCGTTTCCCGGCGACTCTCCGGGAGACCCGACGTACGCATTCGCGGGCGGGAGCCTCTATTTCCAGGGCTGTGCCCTCAGCGGGGACTGCTCTCTCTTTCGAACGGACGGCACCGTCCAGGGGACCCAGGCCGTCGAGGGGGGAGAGCGGAGCTTTGGCCCGGTGGCCAGCCTGGGGAACCGGATCTTCTTCCTGAGCCGGGACGATAACTTCAACGGCACCCTGGCCGTGACCGACGGCACCGCGGCCGGCACGGTCCACCTGAGCAGCTTCGGCAACAACTTCAACGTGCGGCGGTTCGCCGCCGCGGGCGGCAAGCTCTTCTTCCTGGCGGGCAACGGCGACGAAGGAGAGGAGCTTTGGGTGAGCGACGGCACGGCGGCCGGCACTCGCGCCGTGAGCCATTTCGTGCCGTCCTCGCCTTTCAACTCCACGGGCTGGCTCAAGCCGGCCGGCAACCGCGTCTACTTCCTGGCGGACGACGTCGAGCACGGCGTCGAGCTCTGGCGCAGCGACGGCACCGCGGCCGGCACGGCGCGCATCACCGAGATCGGCTACCACACCCCGTTCCACGAGAGCATGCGGCCGTCTCACGTCGAGGAGACCGCCGGCGGGCGCGTGGTGTTCCTGGCCACCGACGACCTCGAGAACTACAAGCTCGGAGTCACCTCCGGCGCGCCGGAGTCGACGGCCTTCCTCACCGAGGTCTGCCCACGGGATTGCGGCGAATTCAACAGCGGCTTCAACTCCACGGTGGACCTGGTTCGAAGCCCGAGCGGCCGGGTGGTCTTCCGGCGCTACGGCGACAATCTCGAGGGCGAGGTCTGGAGCACGGACGGCACCGCCGCCGGCACCGTCCGGCTCGCCGGCAACGTCTCGGGCCGGCCCGCCCCGCTCCAGAACGGCGTCTTCTTCTTCAGCGGCGTTCAGCTCTGGCGGAGCGACGGCACTCCCGCCGGCACCGGGGTCTTCAGCGGCCTGCCGCCTCGGGTCTTCGCGAGCTTCAGGCTCCGTGACATGGCCATGGCCGGCGGCAAGGTCGTGTTCCCGGCGGACCATCCCAACTACGGGACCGACCTCTGGGTCAACGACGGGCGAGTCACGGAGCTGCTGGCGGACTTCGACCACGAATCCGGCAAGGGCAGCTCGCCCTCGTGGCTGACGGAGCTCGATGGCCAGCTCCTCTTCCGGGCCGTCACTCCCGGCGCGGTGCCGGGCTCCTCGTTCAACGTCACGACCCTGTGGCGCAGCGGCGGATCGGCGGAGACCACGGTTCCCATCCCCCGCGCCCCGACGCAACTGGGGACCACGTGCGGCCCCCAGCCGCCGAACCCGTTCCGTCTCGGCGGCCATGCCCTCTTCGCGGGGCCGGGGGCCGGATCCTGCGAGAGCTCGCTCTGGACGACGGACGGGACGGCCGAGGGTACCCGGTCTCTGGGGCTCTCGCCGTTTGGCAAAGTCGTGTTCCAGAACCAGATCTTCTTCCTCGACGCCTCCCTGGACCTCCCGGAAATGACCGCCCTGTGGAAGAACGACGGCACGCCGGGCGGCACGGTCAAGGCCTTCGACCTGCCCGCCGAGGCCCGGGGCGCCCGCGACCTCACGGCCGCCGGCCCGGAGCTGTACTTCCTGGCCGAAGACCAGGAGGGTGCGTCGCAGGTCTGGCGCAGCGACGGCACCCTGGCCGGCACGCGGCAGATCACGTCGTTCATGGAGGACGACTTCGTCGAGATCTCGCCCAGGTTCGTCCGGGCCGGTGCATCCGTCTACTTCGCCGCCGGACTCTTCAGCCCTGACGACCTCTGGAGGACCGACGGCACAGCCGGCGGGACGATCCGGCTGCGGCGGGGCTCCTTCCACGAACCCATCGGCGAGCTCCTGCCCTTCAAGGGCGACCTCTTCTTCTTCCAGCTCGGCGATGGAGGCGACACCCTGTTCCGCTCGGACGGCACGCCGGAAGGCACCGGCCCGCTCCTCGGCTTCAGATTCGTGGATGACGCCATCGAGCACCATCCCGTCGTCTTCGGCGATCACCTCTTCTTCGTGGTCGACGACGGCGTCCACGGCAACGAGCTCTGGCAGACCGACGGCACGGCCCCGGGCACGGCCCTGGTGCGCGATATCGCCCCGGGAGAGTCCTCCTCGAGGATTCAGCCGCTCACCGCGGCTGGCGGCAGGCTTTTCTTCCAGGCCGACGACGCCGTCCATGGCGCCGAGCTGTGGCAGAGCGACGGCACCGAAGCGGGCACGCGGCTCGTGCAGGACCTGAATCCGGGAATCGCTGCCTCGCACCCCGCGGAGCTCACGCCCGTGGGCGACCGGCTGTTCTTCTCGGCCGACGACGGCGTCACGGGGCGCGAGCTGTGGGTCCTGCCGCTCGGAGCCGCTGGGCCCTGCCAGCCCTCCGACACGGTCCTCTGCCTGAGCGGCGGCCGGTTCCGGGTGGAGGCCCAGTGGAAGACCCCCGCCGGTCAGACCGACGCGGCCCACGCCAAGGCCCTGTCGGCCGACACGGGCTACTTCTGGTTCTTCGATCCGGCCAACGTCGAGACCGTCGTCAAGGTGCTCGACGCCCGGGGCGTCAACGGCCACCAGTGGGTGTTCTACGGCGCCCTCTCCAACGTCGAGTACTCGCTGACCGTCACCGACACCCAGACCGGCCTCGCCCGCCGCTACTTCAATCCCCAGGGGCACTTCGCCAGCGTCGGCGACACCCACGCCTTCGGCCCGCAGGGAGCGGCGGCCAAGGCCAGGATCCTGGAGAGCGCCGGAGCGGCGGCCCTGGTCTCCGAGCGCGTCGACGCCGCGGCCGCCACCGGCGTCTGCGTGCCGGCCGCCGCCCGGCTCTGCCTGAACGGCGGCCGCTTCGCCGTCGAAGCCCAATGGAAGCTCCCGGAGCGCGCCGGCAACGGCAGAGCCGTGAGGATCACCGGCGACACCGGCTACTTCTGGTTCTTCCAGGCCAGCAACGTCGAGGCCGTCGTCAAGGTATTGGACGCGACGGCCGTCAACGGCCACTTCTGGGTCTTCTACGGCGCCCTGTCGAACGTCGAGTACGACATCGTCGTGACCGACACCATGACCGGCAAGGTAAGGACCTACAAGAACCCCAAGGGCCGGCTCGCCAGCGTGGGCGACACGCGGGCCTTCTGAGCTCTACGGGCCTGCCACGGCGAGGGCCTCGCGCAGGAGGTCCTCGCCGATCACTTCCCGCCGCCAGCCCTGAAGCTCCCGGGGCAGGCGGGGGTCCTCCCTGCCGACGGTGAGCCGCATCAGGGCGTCGAGGGTGCGGCGGGGGGCCAGGACCTCGGGCGGCACGTTGAGCTCTGCCGCCCGCTCCCGCACCCGATCCCGCAGCCGGTTCTCGAGGTCGCGCACGGCCGGCGAGAACGGCTTGCCCGTGAGCCGTGCGGGAAGGTCCGCTTCCGGCAGGGCCTCCGCTTCTTCGAGGAGCTCGAGCCAGGTGGCGCCGTCGCGCGCCGCCTGGCGGGGATCGAAGGACGGCAGCCGCTGGAGGTCCCGCGCCACCTGGGGCCGGCGGGTGGCGAGCGCCAGGAGGAGGTCGTCCTTGAGCACGAAGCTCCGCGGCAGGTCGCGCCGCCGGGCCTCGCGGTCCCGCCAGGCGGCCAGGATGCGCAGGGCGCCGAGCTGCCGCCGGTCGAGCCGTCCGGCCCCCTTGACCCGCAGGTAGGCGCCCTCGGCGTCCTCCGCGAAGCGGGAGGTGTCGAGCAGGGCCGCGGAGTCCTCGAGGACCCAGGAGAGGCGGCCCTGGGATTCCAGCTCGCGCGTCAGGCGCTCGTAGAGGGGCGCGAGGAAGGCCACGTCCTCGGCCGCATAGGCGAGCTGGGCGGCGGAGAGCGGGCGGGCAATCCAGTCGGTGCGGGTCTCTTCCTTGGCCAGCTCGACGCCGAGCAGGGCGGCGACCATCTTCTGGTAGCTCAGGAAGGCGCCGGCCCCCGCCAGCGACCCGGCCACCTGGGTGTCGAACAGCGGCTCGGGGAGCACCCCGAGGGCGCGGTAGAAGACCTCCATGTCCTCGCTCGCCGAGTGCAGCACCTTGACGCCCGGCGAGCGGAAGACCTCGGCCAGGGGGGACAGGTCGCGGGCCGCCAGCGGATCGACCAGCCAGGAGGCCTGCCCGACCGAGACCTGGATCAGCCCCAGCTTGTGGAAGAAGGTGTTGGTGCGGACGAACTCGGTGTCGAGCCCCAGCACCGGCGCCTGGGCCCAGTGCCGGCTCGCATCGGCGAGGGCGGCGTCGGATGCGATCAGTGTGTAGGCTTGCGGGTCTGCCGTCATGGGCGGGGATTGTAGATCGATCTCCGACCGATCCCCAATCCATCCCGAATCGATTCCCTCCAATTCCGCTACGCCAGCGCGAACCGTCGCGCCACGTACTCCCGCTCCTCGGGTCCGAACCAGGGCGGCGCTCCCGCCTGGGCGTTTTCGGCCATCCGCTCGGGTTTCGAAGTGGCCGGGATCGCCACGTGGCAGCGCTCGTCGCTCAGGATCCACTTCAGCAGAGCCTGCCCCCAGGTGCGGACGCCGAAGGCGGCCAGCGGCGCGAGGTCCGCCTCGGGCGGGGGCTTGCGCAGCAGACCGCCCTCGCCGAACGGGCGCATGACGACGACCCCGAGCCCCAGATCGGCGGCCAGCGGCAGGATCTCCCTCTCCACCTCGCGCTCCCGCGGGTTGTACGGGATCTGGATGGCCGCGATGCGCCCCGTCCGCATTACCTCGCGGAGGTCGCCGAAGGCGGCCGGGCTGTAGTGCGTGGCACCGATCGCCGCGACCTTGCCGACGGCCTTCAGAGACTCCAGCAGAGTCAGATTTTCGCGCCAGCTCACGAGGTTGTGAACCTGGTACAGGTCGACGCGCCCGCCGAAGAAGCCGAGCGCCGCGTCGACCTGGGCCCGCGCCTCGGAAGGCGAGCGCGTCCAGACCTTCGTAGCCACCAGGACCTCTTCTCTGCGCTCCTGGAGGGCATCGCCCAGGACGCGCTCCGCCTCGCCGTACATGGAAGAGGAGTCGAAGAAATTGACGCCTTCAGAGAGGGCACGGCTGGCGATGGCATGGGCGTTCGCTTCAGCCTGGGGGCCGCGCACGTCGAAGGTCTGCCAGGTGCCCATGCCGATCACGGACACCCGCAGGCCGGTTGCTCCCAAAGCTCGCTGTTCCATCGGCCTCAGCCGCGGCCATGGTCTGCCAGTAGAGCCCGCAGGCGCGCCACCTCGGCCTCAGCCTCCGCGGCACGCTGGCGCTCCGCGTCAGCCCGGTGTTGCTCCGCATCGGCCCGGTGTTGCTCCGCGTCAGCCCGGCGTTGTGCCGCATCAGCCCGGTTCTGTTCTTCCGCGGCCTGCATCGCCCAAGTTGGTATCAGGCTCCCGTCGGAACGGGACAGCCAGACCCAGTCCTCTTCCTGACCCCAAAAGGTGCCGCGCGCGGGGCCGAGAAACACCCCGAGCTGTTCACTCCAGAACCGTCCTTGGCAGTCAGGAACCATCGGCCTGTAAGAGGAGCCTGCCAATCGGAACCCTTCCAGCTTCCGGGCCTCCGGCTCGTACATGAAGTACTCCGAGGTCCGGAAGGTCCGGGCGTAGAGATCCTTCTTCACGGTACGGTCGATATGGGCAGTGGAAGGGGACAGCAACTCGACGATGACGTCGGGAAGGCGGCCGCCCTCCTCCCAGGCCACCCAGGCCTTGCGGATGGGGGTATAGGAGACGCCCCCCACCCAGAAGACGTCCGGCCCGCGGAAATACGGCCGGCCTTTCGCCACGTCCCGTGCCTGCTCGACGGAGTAATACACGAACATATCTCCGCCCGCATAGAAGTCGGTACGCCCCTGCTCCACCATAACCTGACCGATCAACTCCAAGAGGAGGTGCATCTGGGAAACATGCCATCCGTTATCCAAAGGCTCTCCGTCGCTGTAGACGAGTTCAAAGGGCAGAGGCTCGAGCGCCGACATCGCTGGCAGACTCATGGCGTCCTCCTTTCGAAGTCGTTCCTTTGGATGATCTTATTCCGCATGGAAGGCAAACGGAAGAGGCAGGCTCCCCCGGTCTTTCCCCTGGAGGAAAAGGATAGCACGCCCCAGGGCCCGTCGATTACCGGTGCCCGCGCATCGCTTCTTCCGCCCGCCTCGGCTCGCCGTCGGCCTGGTAGGCGCGCGCCAGCCCGAGCCGGCACTCGGCGCACGGCCGCTTCGCGTAGCGCTCCGCCGCCTGGAAGTCGAGGGCCGCCTCCCAGTACTGCTTTCCCTCGAAGTGCTCCCGTCCCCTCTCCAGGTAGTACCGGGTTCCATCGTGGGACAGGAACGAGCCGATCTGGATCAGCACCAGCAGGTTGACCAGCGCATGCATGCCGATCGTCAGGTAGGTCGAGCGGGTGTGCAGGCGCGCCGCGGCCAGGAGTAGGCCGTCGCAGAAGATGACGGCCAGGCCGGCAGCCTCGTAGGAATGGCAGATCGCCCATAGACCCGCGGTCAGCATCACGGCGCCCAGGACGCCCAAGCGGCTGCGGCGGAGCCCTTCGAGCAGAAAGCCGCGGAACAGCACTGCCTCGAAAGCCGGCCCGAGCACCACCGCTCCCAGGTAGAGCAATGGCAGGGACCAAGAAGCGCGGTACCCGTCGATCAGCGATTCGCCTCCAACCTCGATCCCCGCCCGGTCCAGCAGCGCGGTGATCCCGTACCGCAGGACGAGCAGCGCCGCCGTCCACGCGAGCGCCTGGCGGACCGTAGGCCAGCGCAGGCCCAGGAAGGACTTGGCCGAGACGTGGTACCTGCGAGCCAGGGCGGCCGCCATCAGGAAGGCTACCGGAGCCGCGGCCAGGAAGGCGAAGAAGAGCATGGTGCCGCTCCCCGTGAAGCCGGTGTCCATGAACTCCCGCCCGGCACCCGGCGCCGTCTCGTAGACCTCGTACAGATTGGGCCAGTCGAGGGGATCGAGCATCCAGCCCGGGGCGAGCAGTTGAAGGCCCAGGAACCCCGCGACCATGCTCGCGAAGGAGGAGACCAGCAGAATCAGGAAGCCCTAACCGAGGGTCCCACCGATCCCGGGGGACGGCAGAGGCTCGAACCGCTGCATCGGCTGCGTCGAGGGCTCGGTTGCCATTCTCTCCATCCTAGCCGAAACCGGATATCATCGCTCCTCCATGGTCCCGGCACGCTCCTTCCGTATCGCCCTCCCGCGCTCTTATCCCATCGACCGGATACTCGGGTATCTGGGCCGGGATGCGGCAAGCCTGACGGTGCGCGTCGACGGCCAGAGCTTCGCCCTGGGCCTCTGGATCGGCGGCACGCCCGCCCTGCTGCGGGTAGATCTGGCGGCCGGAGAGGTTGAGGCCACGCTGGAGTCCCGCCGCCGGCTGCCCGCGGACGCGGAGGACCAGGCCCGGGAGCACCTGCGGCGCCTGCTCGGGCTGCACATCGACCCCGAGCCCTTCGAGCGCC
>DATFNZ010000102.1:0-29307 GCA_035266085.1 Thermoanaerobaculia bacterium | reverse complement strand
TCCAGACGCTCGCCGAGCCAGCCGAGCGCCCGGCCGAGATCGGAGGCGCCCAGAGGACGGCGGGCGCCGAGACGCTGTGCCTCCGCCGGGCCGAACCCGCTCGCCGGGCCTTCGAAGATCGGCACGACTTCCTGGTCGAAGGCGGCGATCCCGATCGGCGTCGAGCCGCCGGCGCCGTTCCGCAGGCCGCCGGCCAGCTCGGCCAGCCGGCGCACCTGGGTCGCGTAGCCCAGGGCGCGCGACGCGCTCGAATCGATCAGCACGTAGAGGCCGGCAATCTCCTGCGGCACGGCCTCGACGGGGGGCGAGACGCGCACCACCGCGAGGTTGCCGTGACGCAGCCCGGGACGGAGCGTGGCGTTCTCCTGACCGATCTCGAAGTCGCGGTCGGGAGTCCAATCACGCTTGTGCAGCTCGACCACGCGGCGATCGCTGACCACGCCGCCAAGGTTGCTGGCCGCCCCTTCGGCGGGCCGGTCGCCGAGCAGCACGCGGACGTCGAGCTGGCCGACCGCCGAGAGCCCGAGGAGCGGCAGGACGTAGGGCTGGTCCGCCCGTGCCATGGCGTGCGAATAGGAGACGATCAGCTCCTTGCGTCCCTGGGCCGGGATCGGGAAGACGCGGGCCGAGAACTCGTTGCCTGCCTCCTGTTCGAGCAGCGCCGGGTCCTGCTTGCGATGGAGGAATTCCTCATAGGCTTGGCGGGCGTGCTGGCGCTCCACCACCTCGCTCTCCTGCCAGCCGTCGCCGATCTTCATGGCGAAGCGGGAGAGCGCCGCGCCCGGCGGCAGGGCGATGCGGAACCGTCCCTCGATCGTCTCGTTGCGAGGGTTCTCGAAGGTCAGGTGCAGCTCGGTGAAGGCGAGAGGCGGCACGAGAACGCCGTCCGCCTCGACGGCCACCAGGGAGAGGCCGGTGCCGTCCGAAGCGGTGAGGCTGATCGGAGCGGCCGGCTCGGCCTCGGACAGGTCGGCGGAAGCCTTCGCGAACCGGAACGAAGCGGGAGCGAAATTGGCAGAAGCAGCGGCAGCCGGCTGGGCCTGTCCAGGGCTGGCGGGATCGACCACGAAGCCGGCGGTGAGACCGGCGGCAGCGAGTACGAGAAAAACGAGAAGCATGGCGGTTCGGGACATGGAGGGCCTCCTCCCCGATGGACCTGGGCGGCCCCGGTTTTGAGGCCGCCCATCTCCTTAGACACGTGAGGGGGCCAAAACGTGCCCAGGGGGCTCTCCTCTTCAGGTGGGAGGCGGTATGGCAGGCTGGTCCGGCGGCAGAACGCCCGCCAGACGCAACAGGTCGGGCAGATCAAAACGGCCTTCCGGCCCCAGGCTTGGTCTCCAGCCTCCACTCCCTGCCAGGATCGAGTCTTCGCTCCTTCGCACCAGACCGATAAGCACCTCCGCTACCAGCGTACTCCCCACTGGGCCCAAGCGCTCTCCGCGATTGTGGTGCTTCGCTTCGGCGAGGATGTAGAACCACAGCGGCGTGCGCTCCAGCAAACCCGCATCTGCCAGTGTTCCGGACTGAGCGAGGGTCGTGACGTCCCGGATCTGGTTGGGGGTCAAAGGTTCTAGGCCCATTCTACGTGCCACTGCCTGCCCGGTCGGTATCCGCATAAGATAGCCGCGCCGGAGATTACGTACTGCCAGCCGAGCCTCGTCACGCCGGACTTGGCCCATCATATCCGGCAACTCTAGAAGCGGCTCCGCGAGATTGGTGTCGATCAGCCGGGCCTTGTTCCGGGCCTCCGGCCCGACGAAGCCGCTCCAGTCGATGATCCAACCGCTCGGAAGGGTTTCGAAACCGCCGGCCGGTACTCTTTCCCCGGGCAATGGGGGCGGATTGAAATCGCCGCTCAGGGCGGTGAACGTGAAGAGCTCCTTGAGCGTGGCATTCTCAAATATCTCGTTATGGCGGTAACTCTGCCGCACCATGCTGTGCCCGAAACGGAAAGCGGCGGCGGTGAACTCCAAGGGTAGAAAGAACGGCTTGCGCAAGGGGTCGTAGAAGCGGGCTCCCGCGAGCGTCGCCGAGAAGATGCCAGGATCGACGACCCGGGGCAGGAAGTCATGGATGACGATCCATTGGTAGTGCTGGCGCAGGGTCCTCCGGGCTTGCTCGAAGCTCATGCCTGAGCGCTCGACAAGAGCCTTGTGAGCCCGCAGGAAAGCGACGTGGAGTTGAGCGATGATCAGGTTCTCGTCATTCCTGGGATCGCCGATCAGGGCCTGGCGGTCGCGTCCCGGCTCCCCGGGCATGTGTCCCTGTCGGAAGAGATCGTGGAATGGATCATCCGGCGGAACAGGTCTCCGGAACTCGCTGACTTCGCCGAGCCGAAGTTTCTCGCCTTGTCGGAGTGCCGGAGGGCCGTAGACGCTGTCGAGGTCCAGAGCCGCCGAGCGGGTATTCTTGATCTCAAAGAGTACATTCTGCAGGAGCAACGGCTCGAGATCCGGAGAGGCGATGTCGGCGATCTCGTCGGACCGGGCCTCCATGACAATGTCGTGGTCCACGAACTGGCCGAAGTAGGTGTAAGCCGCCGGAATGTCTGATGATTCGCCGTTGCCGGTATCGACCATGTCTCTGCCCAGTTTGTCCAGGGCCCTCAGGGTGCCGCTCCCCCTGGGAAGCAGGTCCGTGGGATCCTCCTGGAGATCGGGGAAAAGATAACCGAAGGAGGTCAGGCCGGATAGGGAATGAGGAACCATCAATTTTCTCCTTCAGGTCGGGAAAGTCCGAGGGATGAGAGATCGAGCCTGCGGGATGGCCTGCCATCCGGGGAGAGCAGAGGGAGACACCGCGCGAGCAGCTCCCGGCGGATGGCCCGGGGTGAGGGGGAGAGGCCGGCGGCACACCGCCGCTCACGGATCAGCGCCGCCGCCCCGGCGGTGACCGCGGCGGCAGCCGACGTGCCGGTGCCGGTGCCAAACAAAGCGAAGTTATCGAGCACGCGGCCGTCCTCCCGGACGGGAACCGTCGAAGCGAGGTCCACCCCGGGAGCCAACAACTCGGGCCGGTCCGAGCCCCGCCTCCCCCAGCTCGAATGAGGCCAGAGCCGGACCTTGGGCCAGGTCTCCAGGGCCCCCACGGCGAGCGCCCGCCGGGCGCTGGCGGGGCAGAGCAACTCGGCAGCGGGTTGGAGCTCGACACCGCGATTTCGGAGTCCCCTGACGCGCAGGTGCTCGTTGCCCGCCGCCGCGACCACCAAGGTGCCCACGAGGACAGCGTGGTCCACGGCCCGGCAGAGGAGGCAGCGCCCGTCGGCGCAGTTCCAACCGTGGCCGTTCGCGACGTTCGCCGGGAGACGGTTGAACCCGAGGCTGATGGAGAGGATGTCGGCGTTCAGATCCAGAGCCGCGTCGATACCGCGAGCGAACCAGGCCGGATGGAGCCAGCCGCCGGCGCGAGACACCTTGACGTCGAGGAGACGCACACCAGGGGCAAGGCCGAGATATCGCGGGCTGCGCGAGGCGATCAGCCCGGCACAGTGCGTCCCGTGCCAGCCGGGCACGCCGGCGGGTTCCGGGCAGGTGGAGACCGCCCCCTCGACCGCGAGCCAAGGGTGGCGGGCGTCGATACCGGAGTCCAACACGGCCACCGAGACGCCTCGGCCGGTGAGGTAGTTGTGGCCAGGGGATGCAACACCGGCTCCCCGGCCGAGGCCCACCTCCCGGACGGCACTGTGCATCTGACCGCCCGGCAACTCCTCTCCCCACTCGATGAGGGACACTTCAGGACCGAGAACGCCGGCGCGGATCCTGAGGATGGCCTCCTCTGTGGCCTGACCGCAGAAGCCATTGGCAGCGAGCAGCGGCGTGAGCTCCAGTCCGGCCGCTTGCTCCGCCCGATGGCGCAGCGGCGTGAGTCGCTGCGCCACCCGGTGCCCGTAGGCACGCCAGCTCTCGCCAGGCCAAGGCGGAATCTCCTCGATGGCGAGGAGAATGGTGCGGGCTTCCCCAGTGCCGGACATCGCGCGGGGTCTCAGGCATCCGGATGGGCGTTATAAACCGCTGGTACGCAACCTGTCTGGGGGCCGCTCGCCTCGGCCCGCACTTCGCCGCGGGCGAGCGGCGAGGACAGGCTTGAGGTAGGATCCACCGGCACGAACAGTGGCCCATCATAACTGGGTAACAGCCCGTAGAAGGCGGCAAAATCGGCTCCTTCCGAGGGCATATCCTGCGGGTCGTCGTTGCAGAGGTTCGTCAGGGTCACGTCTACGGAATCCTCCGCATTAGGCACGAGGTCGATGGGAGGCAGAGGGTTGGAGCCATCGAACCGGGTCAGATGGATCCTGCCCTGCCCGTTGAGCTGCAGGCGAAGGCGGACGGCCCGGGCGAAGCGCTTTCTGTAGTTCGAGGGGTTCCCGAATGCATGCACCTGGGGGGGGCGGTCGAAGCTCCCAGCCACTCCGTCCGTGACCCGCAGGCTCGCAACGATTCCAGCGACAGGGTTTTGTTGGAGAAAACTCTTATCGACGTTGAACGGCTCGGGCGTTACGTCGTTCATATGGGCCAAGTCCCAGAACTCGCTCTGAAGCTGGATCGGCCGATCGGGATCCAGGCCCTCGATTCTGATGTTGTGCTGCGCGAGTGGGACAGTCTGGGCGTTGCCTCCGAAGCCGATGATGAGACGAGGCAGATGGGGACAAAGAGTCTGCTGGACGCGCTGACCCAGATGGGCCGCGTCCAGCACGAGGACGCGCATGTGGCGGATCAGGCGTCCAGGATCCGGATCGTTGGGTACGAACTCATCGGGGACCAGGCCGCAGAGGCCCCGGAGCGTGAGGTTCAGCGTCGTCATGTTTTGTCCCTCCTCCTTAAGGTTGGATCGGTGCGCCGCCGATGATCTCGAACATGGCCCAGTAAACAGGCTGGGCCGCCTTGCCGCCTACCGCGAGGCGGGAGAGCTGCGCCGCGCGCAGAGCCTCTGCCGGCGAGTCGCCGGCGCGCAGCTGGAGATGGAAACGGGTCAGAACCTCCCGGCCGTGCTCGTCCTCCACGGGCGCCAGGCTCGCAAGAACGGAAGGCACACCCGCAGCGAGGAACGGCCGGGCGAGCCCCACCGCGCCTTCGCTGTCCGGCTCGCCGAACGCGGCGGTGTCGCAAGCCGAAAGGACCGCCAGCCGCGTCCGGTCCAGCCGCACCCCCTGGACCTCATAGGAGTAGACGACGCCAGATGCTTTTTTCCCAGGCTCCGGGGCGAGAAGCAGCAGGGAGAGCTCCGGGAAGGCAAGGTTTGGCACCGCGTGACCCGCGAAATGGATCACTTCGGGCTTGCGCGCCAGTTCGGCGAAGAAGCGGCTCCGGCTGGCCTCGGGGCCTATCAGCAGCCGTGTCCGCGGGTATGAAGCCGCGACCAACATCGCCTCCTTCCCGGCCTGTGGCAAGCGAGGGAGAGGAAACTGCAAGAAGTCGAACGTCGTCGCGCCGACCACCAGGGCCGTCTCAGGCGGCTGACCGCCGCCCTTGCGGGACCTCTCCAGACAACGCACGTAGACGTTGGCGCTCGGTGCCACCGCGATGGCATGATCTTCCACCAGATACCGGCCGCTCCCAGGATCGATCAGAGCGGCAAACGGGAGAAGGTGAATTTCCCGGTCCGGCACGAAAACCACTTCGCGGGCGCCGGCCAAGGCGCTCGTGACCGGGCCAATGAGCTGCTGGTGGAGGTCTCGCAGCTCACGTATCGTCCGGCCGTCTTCCCCGGCACGCAGGGCGGCGCGAGCCCGGTGGATGGAGCGCGCGAGCGCCGCCCGGGTCACGGGTAACCGGCGAAAATCCACACCGCCGGGACCGAAAGCCCAGATCAGGAGGCGGCCCCGGAGAACGGCGTACTTGATCACGGCCGTTCCCGGCGGCAAGGCACGCCTGACCTCCCGGGCCGTCAAGAGAGGCTCATCCACCCGCCTGTCAGCACCGCCCGAAATCGAGGCCACAGCGAGGCTCTCGAGCAGCTGCCGGGCACGTCCGCGCTCGGAAATCACGAAGGCTTGAGAACCGTCGTCCCGGTCGGCCAGGAAGGCCAGGACCTCATCAAAAAACGCTGCCGCCTGATCTTGAAACGCGATCCGCAGCCGACGCTCGCGGACGCTGTCGCGGGCGCGCTCGATTTCACGCAGACCCGCCTGGAAGTCCTGGCCGGCGAGCTCGAACTGCTGGGCTATAAGTCTTGCGCGGGCGCGCAGGAAGTACGCCACCGGGAGTTGGAGATGGTACCCCGAGGCTTCCAGGTCTCCGATGGCCAAGGTCAGGTCGCGGTCGGCCGCGAGCGGGCTAGAACGCAAACGGACTTCGGCGCGAGCGATGAGGATCTCGGCCTGCATCCGGCGGCGCGGTTTCTTCTCGCGGATACCCTCGGCGTGGCGCAACGCGGCGGCGGTCTCGGCTTCCGCCTCGGCGGTGCGCCCCAGGCGCGACATGGTTTTCGTGCGCAGAAGCTCGGCGGCGGCGATCACCCCAGGGTCACCGCGGCGCACAGCGTGGGAAAGGAGCTCGTTCTGGAAATACAGCGCCACGTCCGGATAACCGGCGTCGAGACAGACGGTCCCCGCCTCATCCAGCAGACCGGCGACGGTGCGCGGCGTCTGCAACTGCGCCAGGACACGCAGCCCCTCGAAGAGATGGGCCCAAGCCTCCTCGCTCCGGCCTAGCAACACCAGGGTGAGGGCCATCTGATGGCGGATGCCGGAGAGGCGGTCGATCTCGCCCAGACGACTGAAAATCTCGCGCCCCTCCTGGAACCTCGCCAGAGCCTCTCCCGGCCGGGCCCGGAGGAGTTCGATAGAGCCCAGAATCCAGGCGGTCTGGGCCACCAGGACCGGGTAACGGCGCCGTGGCAGATCCTTCCGGAGGTCCTCGAGCCGACGCTGAGTGCGTTCGAACCCATCGTTAAAATATTCACACGAAGCCAGATACACCAACGCCCAGCGGGCGAAGGGAGAACGGCCAAATCGCAATTCTTGTTCGGCCTGCGCCAGTTCTGGGGCTGCCTTCCGATAATCGTTTCCGCGGTAATTCCGTAAGCCTGGGCCAAAGAGGCGGTGCCCGTCCACGAGGTGGCGCAGACGCCCGCTCTCAGGGTCGGCCATAGCCTCGTCGATGGCGGCCACGGTGTCGTGCACCATAGCGTCGCCGCCGCGGCGCAACAAGGCGGCGCCAACCGCTCGCGTGGTTGTCAGGTACGCCGCGGCCTTGTCTCGGCGGCCCCTGGACTCCTCTTCGGCCCAGCGGGCGAGGAGGACCTCCTCTGCATGGATCCGCGCTGGCTGGGGGAAGCGGGCCACGATTACCTCGACGATAGCTGTCTCCCCGCGCGCGGCCGCCCTCTCTAAGCGTTCCCGCTCGGTGTCCCAGACCTCCGCTCCCGACGGCCGGTTCAGTCTGTGCAGGCGCGCCTCCGCTTCGCCTCTCCAGCCGGGCTCTTTCTCTCTTGCAGCGACGTCGGCCCAGGCTCGGCGTGCTTCAGGCAATCCGAGCTTCTCCAAGGCCAAGGCGCGGTTGAAGAGAGCCTCCCGGGAACCTGGATCGGAGTGCCGCGCACGGTCTGCGGCGGAGAGGGCGCGAACCAGATCTAAAGGATGGACGCCATTGCCCGCTCGGGCGAGGTAGACCGCAGCGAGATCGCTCAGTAAGAGTGTGTCCCGGGGCGAGGAGGCCACTGCCTGTTGGAGCGTCGTGACAGCCTTGTCAGGTCGGCCTGACAAGAGCCACACAAGGGCAAGATCGCCGAGCGCCCGTGAGGGCGGTGACCGCTTACGGGCTGCGGCCTCGATGCGTTGTGCGGCCTTACGTGCCTCCTTGGAGAAGAGCACCGGGCCGACTTCGGGTTCGTAGGGTGCGAAGCCGGCACCGCCTAGCCGTGCCTCAGCCGGTCGTGACTGCGCCAACAGGTCGAGCAGCTCCTCTCGAGGGGAGCGGAAGCCACAGAAATACACCCATCCGGCAAGGCCGGAAAACGCCAAGATCAAAGCTTCTGCCGCAAGCCGGCGGGAGTGAAAACGCATTGATGGAGTGTGCTGCAGCTCTACGGTAACAGCAGAGCCCGCGCTAAGCAAGGCGCCGCAGCACGCTTTTCAACGCCGACGACTTCGCGGCCGGCAGCTCAATCGGCAGCTCCATCGATTACCGCCAGCTTTGGGACGCCGCGCGACGTAATCTGAAGGTCACCGGCATCCGCTACCGCAACGCCGGCTCCGCCGCCTGCGCCCAGGCGCTGACCGAGCTCGTCCTGAGCAGCCCCGAGCGGCTCATCGTCCTTCTGATGGGCGGCGGGCGGGGCCATGAGGCGCCGCAGTTCGACCTGGTGACCGTTTTTCACGAAGTCCTGGCGGAGCTCCCAGCGGAGGCGAAGGACAGCCTGGCGGTCTGCGTGCTGGACGATTTCTCCCTTTACTATTACGAAGACTGGCGTACGCAGGGCGTCTCGCGCTGGGACTACTTCAACGAGCGCCTGCCTCTGGGCCTGATCGGCGCCGACGCGTTACGGGACCGGCTGGCGCAGCTCGGCGTGACAGGCGCCGAAGAGATCCACCGCCTGACAGGCGGGCATCCCGGACTGGTGCACGAAATCGTTTCCAGCCTGCGCGAGATGGGGCAGGACGTCCCCGGGGACTTCTGGACCTCGCAAGCGCCGCGGCTGCTGCGCGCCAGTCCCATTCTCGAGTCGTTGCACCGCGCCCTGGCCGAAGATTCCGAGCGGTTGGGTGCCGTGGCCCGGGCTCACGCGGAGCCTCGGTCCGTGACCGACGACTTCGCGCGGCCGGAGCTCCAGATCCTCCGGCAGCTCGGGATCCTGACCTGGATCGGACCCGCGACGGCGGTGCTGTGCGGCGGCGTGATCCGCGAGCTGGTTGAGGAGCGGCTAGTTGTGGAAGGGACGGCCGCGCCGGCCGTCCGTCCCTCCCCCACCGGTCCGTCCGCCGTTGAGCACGCCGGCGACCCGGGGGAGGACGATCTCGTGATCCTCCACCTGTCCGACATCCACCTCGGCGACCACTACCCTTTCCGGCGGCCGGGCTCGGCCAGCCTGGAGAACCGCGCCCTCCGGTCCGCCGGCGAGCTGCTAGGCCAGGACCTCGACCGGCTGAAGCTGGCCGGGCGGATTGACGCTCTGATCGCGAGCGGCGACTTCACCCAGCGCGCCGAGATGGGCGAGTTCCGCCGCGCCGAGGACGTGATCGAAGAGCTCTTGGAAGCCGCGGGGCTCGGCCGGGATAAATTACTGATCCTGGCCGGCAACCACGACCTGAGCTGGACGCCGGGAGGGCAGGACCACAGGGTCCAGGAAACCGGGGTCAGCCGCGACAACTACGCGACCTTCCGCCGGCTTCTCGGCAAGGACGAGGACCCGGCCGCGGAGCTGCTCGAGATCCCCTCGCGCTCCGGGAGCACAATCCTGCGGCTCCTGGCCCTGGATTCGAATTACGTCGAAGGCGAGCAGGCGGGAGGGACGGGCTTCATCGATCCCAAGGCGTTCGACCACGCCCGCCGGCTGCTGCGGGCGAGCACCGACGCCCACCCCGGCCGGGAGCTGGCGACGTGGATCGTGGTCCACCATCACGTCGTGCCGGTGAATTCCTCCGAGGTGCGGTACGCCCTGCAGCGCAGGGTCAGCGTGATGGGCAATGCCGCCGACCTCCTGGAGCTCGCGGCCGAGGTCCGCGCCGAGGTCATCCTCCACGGCCACGAGCACCAGCCCGTGGTCACCATCTCCCGCCGCTGGTCGAGCCACGAGTCGATCCCCGACTTCCATCCGGTCGTCATCCTGGGAGCCGGCAGCTTCAGCTCGCCGCCCGCCCACCTCGGGCCGTTCCGCCGCAACCACTACTTCCTGCTCTACCGCCGGCCCGGCGACCTCGTCGTGCGCTCACGCGCCCTGGGAGACAACGGCCTCGCCTTCGGCAGGCACCGTGATCTTCGGATCCCGCGGAGTTGATTTAGGATAAACCTCCATGGACCGAAAAGCTCTGAAGCGCGAGTACAAGGAAACCCGGCGCCCCATGGGCGTGTACCGGGTGCTGAACACCGTCAACGGCAAATCGCTCGTAGGTTCGAGCGTCGACCTCCCGTCGATTCTCAATCGCCTCCGCGCGCAACTCCGCTCGGGCACTCACTCGAATCGTGAGCTGCAGAAGGATTTGAAGGAGCTCGGTCCCGAGGCCTTCGAAGTCGAGATCCTCGACACGATCACGGCGCCTGAACGGCCGGACTACGATCCATCCGACGATCTTCGAGTTCTCGAGAGCCTGTGGCTCGACAAGCTCTCACCCTTTGGGGACAGGGGCTACAACACCATTCCCAAGCGGTAGCTGGCAGGACGGGGCATGAACGCGGTGGGGCGTCGGCTTTACTCGGATTGCTTGCCGAAGCGCTCCCGGACGACTTCGACAGGATCGCGGCCCTGGAGGTCTTTGCGGACTTCCAGAACTCGGAGACGCATGTCCAGATCCTTATAGAGCGGCGGGATGAGACTCCGGACCTCTTGAATATCTTGCTTGAGATCCGTCCGAAGGAACCCCAGTCTTTCATCCATGCCGACCACTCCCTCGGCCACCTGGCGGATGTCCCCCCGCGCCGCTTCGATCAAGATGTGGGTATGACGAGCCCCCTGGTCAACCTGCTCGAAGCGCCGCGTGGTCTCCTCGCGGAAATCTTGGAACTCCTGCCGAAGACTCTGATTCTGCTGCGTAGCCTCTTCGCGAAGACCCTGAATCTGCTGCGAGGTCTCTCCACGAAGATCTTGGAACTGCTGCGCGGTCTCCTCGCGAAGATCCTGGAACTGCTGCGTGGTCTTCTCGCTAAGAGCCTGCATCTGCTGCGAGGTCTCGCGGAAGCGCTCGTCGAGGTAGGCAATTAGTTCCTGATCCATGGGATGTCCGCTCTCCAGGGGTCGTGCCGATGCGCGATAGCCTACCACGAAGGACGGCGGCGGGGCACCTGCCGGTTCGGAAGAGACCGGATGGCGATTGGGGGGACTTGTGCCCTGCGATAGACTCCCCCCGGGACCGCGAACGGACGATCGGGACCGCGAGGAGCCGACATGTTGATGGAACAGCAGCAGAAGACGGAGCTGGTGGACCGGATCGCCGAGGAGGCGGCCCGGCGGGCGCCTGAGCGCGGCGACGAGGTCCGGCGCTTTACCCACCGGTTCTATGAGAACGCGGCGCCGGACGACGTGCTCGCCGGCACGCCCGACGAGATGACCGACGCGGTGCTCTCGCTTTGGGAATTCGCCCAGCAGCGGACGCCCGGCATACCCAAGATCCGCCTCTTCAAGTCGCCATCCGGCATCGGCAGCCGGCGGGCGGACTCGACGATCCTCGAGATCGTCAACGACGACATGTCGTTCCTCGTCGACTCCGTGGCCGCCGAGCTGCGCCGGCAGAACGCCGATTTCCTGCTGGTGATCCACCCGATCGTCAACGTCGAGCGCGACTCCGAAGGGCGGCTCGTGGCCCTGCGCGAGCCCGGCGAGCCGGGACAGCGCGAGTCCTACATGCACATCCGGATCAACGCCCAGCTCACCGCCGGCATCGAGGTGAGCGGGCTGTTCCGGGTGCTGAGCGACGTGCGGTCCGTCGTCGGCGACTTCCTGGCCATGCGGGAGCGCTGCCATGCCGTGATCGCCGAGCTGCGGCAGAACCCGCCGCCCCTGGCGCAGCGCGAGATCGAGGAAGGCATCGCGTTCCTCGACTGGCTGACCGCCCGCAACTTCACCTTCCTGGGCTATCGCGAATACCGCTTCGAGGTCGAGGGCGACTCGGCGGTGGCCCACGTGCTGGGCGGCAACGCCCTCGGTCTGCTGCGCGACTCGCAGGTCCAGGTCTTCGAGGGTCTACGCAATCTCGGCACCCTGCCCCCCGACGTCCGCGAGTTCGTCCGTCAGCCCGTTCTCCTGCGCGTCAACAAGAGCAACCGCGTCTCCACCGTGCACAAGCCGGTGCCGATGGACGCCGTGGCCGTCAAATGCTTCGACAAGCAGGGCCGGGTCACCGGCGAGCGTCTGTTCGTCGGCCTCTACACCGCCGCCGCCTACGCGAGCAGCCCGCTGTCCATCCCTCTCCTCGACAACAAGATCCAGCAGGTCATCGACCAGGCCGGCTTCCCGCCCGACAGTTACGACGGCAAGAACCTGCGCCACATCATCGAGACCTATCCACGCGACGAGCTGTTCCAGATCACCGGCGAAGAGCTCTACCGCATCGCGCTCGGCGTCCTGCACCTGCAGGAGCGCCAGCGCGTCGCCTTCTTTCCCCGGCGCGACCCGTTCGAGCGCTTCGTCTCGTGCCTCGTCTACGTGCCCCGCGATCACTACGACACCGCCATGCGGCTCAAGCTCAACGCGGTGCTCGCCGACGCCTACCAGGGCACGGTGACCTACTCGCAGGCGTACGTCACCGAGTCGGTCCTCGCCCGCGTCCACATCGTGGTGGCGACCAGGCCCGGCCACATCCCGGCCGTCGACCCGGAAGCGGTCGAAGCCCGCCTCGCCGAGGCGGCGCGCTCGTGGGAGGACCGGCTGCGCGAAGCGCTGGTGGCCAGCCGCGGCGAGGCCGAGGGGCTCGCCCTGACCCGCCGCTACCTCCGCGCCTTCCCGGCGAGCTACCAGGACCGCTTCGCCGGCGACGCCGCGGTGTTCGACATCGAGCTCATCGAAGAGGCGATCGCCACCGACGGGCTCACCCAGAACCTCTACCGCCCCGCCGGCGCGCCGCCGGAGGTCCTGCGCTTCAAGGTCTACGGCACGCCGCCCACCACCCGCCCCCTCTCCGACGTCCTGCCCATGCTCGAGAACATGGGCGTCAAGGTGATGGACGAGAACCCCTATGAAATCTCCTTGGGCGCCAACGAGCCGCCCCTGTGGATCCGCGACCTGAGCCTGGTGAGCGAGGATGGGACTCCCGTGGACATAGAGGCCGTGCGCGAAGCGTTCCACGAGGCCTTCGAGCAGGTCTGGCGGGGCGAATCGGAGAACGACGGCTTCAACAAGCTGATCGTGCGCGCCGGCCTCGTCGCCCGCGAGGTCAGCATCCTGCGCGCCTACTGCAAATACCTGCGCCAGGCCCAGATCCCCTTCAGCCAGGCGTACATGCAGGAGACCCTGGCGCGCAATCCGAAGATCGCCCGCGCCCTGGTCGACCTCTTCCGGGCCCGCTTCGATCCCGCTCACTCCGGCGACCGCGGCGCCGCCCTGCGCGCCGAGATCGAGAGCCTCCTCGACGCCGTCTCCAACCTGGACGAGGACCGCATCCTGCGCCGCTATCTCAACCTCGTCGAGGCGACGCTGCGCACCACCTTCTTCCAGAGCGGCGCGGACGGCAAGCCGAAGACCGACCTGGCCCTCAAGCTCAATTCCCAGAAGGTCGACGAGCTCCCCCTGCCCCGGCCGGGCTGCGAGATCTTCATCTACAGCCCGCGCTTCGAGGCCATCCACCTGCGCGGCGGCAGCGTCGCCCGCGGCGGCATCCGCTGGTCCGACCGCCGCGAGGACTTCCGCACCGAGGTGCTCAGCCTGATGAAGGCACAGATGGTGAAGAACACCGTCATCGTGCCCGTGGGCTCCAAGGGCGGCTTCGTCCTCAAGCGGGCGCCCGCCGGCCGCGAGAAGCTCCAGGAAGAGGGCATCGAGTGCTACAAGACCATGATGCGCGGCCTCCTCGACCTCACCGACAACCTGGTCGACGGCAAGGTCGTGCCGCCGCCGGACGTCGTCCGCCACGACGGCGACGATCCCTACCTGGTGGTGGCGGCGGACAAGGGGACGGCCAGCTTCTCCGACATCGCCAACGGCATCTCCGCGGAGTACGGCTTCTGGCTCGACGACGCCTTCGCCTCCGGAGGCTCCGCCGGCTACGACCACAAGGAGATGGCCATCACCTCCCGCGGCGCCTGGGAGTCGGTCAAGCGCCACTTCCGTGAGCTCGGCAAGGACGTCCAGACCACCGACTTCACCGTCATCGGCGTCGGCGACATGTCGGGTGACGTCTTCGGCAACGGCATGCTGATGTCGCGGCACATCCGGCTCGTCGCCGCCTTCGACCACCGGCACATCTTCCTGGACCCGGCCCCCGATCCGGAGCGCAGCTACGAGCAGCGCAAGCGCCTGTTCGAGAAGCCCCGCTCCTCCTGGGCCGACTACGATACGGCGGCCCTCTCCCCGGGCGGCGGCGTGTTCGACCGAAACCAGAAGACGATCCCCGTGTCGCCAGAGGTCAAGGCCCTCCTGGGCCTGTCCGTGGACGAGATCAGCCCCTCCGAGCTGATGCGGTCGCTGCTGCAGGAAGACGTCGAGCTGCTCTTCTTCGGCGGCATCGGCACCTTCGTCAAGGCGAGCACCGAGAACCACGCCGACGCCAGCGACCGCGCCAACGACCTGATCCGCGTCGACGCCTCGCAGTTGCGCGCCAAAGTCGTGGGCGAGGGGGCCAACCTGGCCGTCACCCAGCGCGCCCGCGTCGAGTACGCGCTGCGCGGCGGCCGCCTCAACACCGACTTCATCGACAACTCGGCGGGCGTCGACTGCTCCGACCACGAGGTGAACATCAAGATCCTCCTGGGCGATGCCGAGCACACCGCCGGCCTCACCCGCCCGCAGCGCGATGAGCTGCTGAGCACCATGACCGACGAGGTCGCCACCCTGGTGCTGCGCGACAACTACCTGCAGACCCAGGCCCTCTCCGTCACCCACCTGCTCGGCGCCCATCTCCTCGATCGCGTGGCGCGGCAGATGCGGCGGCTCGAGAAAGAGGGCCGGCTCCACCGCGGCATCGAGTTCCTGCCGGATGAGGACGCCCTCGCCGAGCGGGCGCGGTTGCGGCTCGGGTTCACCCGTCCGGAGACGGCGGTGCTCCTCTCCTACACCAAGATGTCGATCTACGACGAGCTGCTGAGCTCCGACCTGCCCGACGACCCCTACATGGAAGAGGACCTCAGGCTCTACTTCCCCACGCCGCTGCGCACGCGGTATGCCGAGCAGATCGGGCGCCACCGGCTGCACCGCGAGATCATCGCCACCTCGGTCACCAACAGCATGGTCAACCGCGTCGGCATCACTTTCGTCCACGAGGTGAAGGACCGCACCGGCATGCCCTCCTCCGACGTGGCCCGCGCCTACGTCATCGCCCGCGAGATCTTCGGCTTGCGCGCCCTGTGGGGGGCCATCGAGGCGCTCGACAACAAGGTGGCGGCCGAGGCGCAGTACCGCATGCTCCTCGAGTGCGGCCGGGTGCTCGAGCGCGGCACCGCCTGGTTCCTCAGCCAGACCCACGGCGCGATCGACATCGGGGCCATGATCAAGCTGTTCGGTCCGGGCGTCCGTCAGCTCGCGGACAGCCTCGACGGCCTGCTCGCCGACACCGACCTCAAGCTTCGCTCCGAGCAGATTGCCAGCCTCGCCGCCCTCGGCGTGCCCCAGGAGATGGCCGTGCGCGTCGCCAGCCTGCCGTGGCTGCCGCCCTTGTGCGACATCGTGCGCATCGCCCATGCCATCGGCGCGCCGCCGGCCCAGGTGGGCCAGACCTACTTCCGCATCGGCGCCCGTTTCGGTTTCGATTGGCTGCGCTGGGCAGCGGGCCGGATCTCGACGGACAAGAGCTGGAACAAGCTCGCCGTCTCGGCCATCGTCGACGACCTCTTCAGCCAGCAGGCCGAGCTGACCTCCCGCGTCCTCACGGCAGTGGAGCCCCAGGGCGCTGCCGCCGACGGCTCGCTCGACTCCTGGATCTCGACCCGCCGCCCCGTCGTCGCCCGCGCCGAGCAGCTCCTCGCCGAGCTGCGGTCGATCGGCGAGCCCGACCTAGCCATGCTGGCCGTCGCCAACCGGGCCTTGAAGTCGATCGGGGTGTGAGTAGTGAATCAGGAGGCCCGATGAAATGGGATTTCTTCATCAGCCACGCGAAGGAGGATAAGGAAGAGGTTGTTCTCCCGCTCGCCCGCTACCTGGAATCTCACAACCTGCGTGTCTGGATCGACAAGTTTCAACTCAATCTGGGAGACAATCTACGATCGAAGATCGAAGAAGGTCTACAGAACTCTCGCTTTGCAATCGTTATCCTGAGTCCATCTTTCTTTGATCTCAAGAAACACTGGACACGGAGGGAGCTAGATAGTCTCTTCTCGCTTGAGGAGGCCAGTGGCGAGATAAAAATACTTCCTATTTGGCATAACTTGGAGTGGAAGGAAGTCGTCCGGCACTCTCCGCTCCTGGCCGATCGAGTCGCTGGTGATATCAAGGATGGTTTAGAGACTGTTGGAAGCGCGATTCTGAAGGTCGCTACTCTATTGGAAAAAGGATCAAGTGCTTCACGAGAGACGATCGAAAACGATGGTTTCCATACGACCGTTCTCTATACCAGTCTATCCTTCCGGGAGTTAACGATCTTGAGAGCCTACTGTAAGTACATGCGCCAAGCGCGGAGTCCATTCAGTCAGAGCTATATGGAAGAGGCTTGGGAACGAAATCCGAAAATTGCCCGCGCCTTAGTCAACCTCTTCTTGGCCCGCTTTGATCCGTCTAATTCTGGTGACCGCGGCACCGCTCTGCGCCGCGAGATCGAGAGCCTACTCGACACCCTCTTTCACCCGGAGGAGGAGCGTATTTTGAGCCGATTCTTAAACCTCATTGAGGCAACGCTGCGCACCAACTTCTTTCAGTTCGATGCAGACGGCAAGCCAAAAGCTTATCTTGCCATTAAGCTCGATTCTCAGAAGCTCGACGAGTTGCCCCTACCGCGACCGAGTTGCGAGATCTTCATCTACAGCCCACGTTTCGAAGCCATCCACCTCCGGAGTGGGCGCGTCGCCCGTGGCGGCATACGCTGGTCCGACCGGCGCGAGGAACTCCGCACCGAGGTGCTCAGCCTGATGAAGGCGCAGATGGAGCGGAACACCGCCACGGTGGCCGTAGGCTCCAAAGGAGGCTTTGTCCTCAAGCGGGCGCCCGTCAGCCGCGAGAAACTCCAAGAAGAGGGGGTCGAGTGCTATAAAATCATGATGCGCGGCCTCCTCGACCTCACCGATAACCTCGTCGACGGTGATGTCGTGCCGCCGACTGCCGTTGTACGCCACGACGGCACGATCCGTACCTCGTGGTGGCGGCAGATAAGGGGACGGCGACCTTCTCCGACATTGCCAACAGCATCTCCGCGGAGTACGGCTTCTGGCTCGACGACGCTTTCGCCTCCGGGGGCTCTGCCGGATACAACCACAAGCGGATGGCCATCACCTCCCGCGGCGCTTGGGAGTCGGTCAAGCGCCACTTCCGCGAGTTCGGCAAAGACATCCAGACGAAGGACTTCACCGTCATTGGTGTGGGTGACATGTCGGGCGACGTCTTCGGCAACAGCATGCTGCTTTCGCGGCACGTCCGACTCCTCGCTGCCTTCGACCACCGGTACATCTTTCTCGATCCTGACCCTGATCCGGCGCGGAGCTTCGAGGAGCGCAAGCGCCTGTTCGAGAAGCCCCGCTCCTCCTGGGCCGACTACGATATACAAGTCATCTCCCCGGGCGGCGGCATCTTCGGCCGGAGTCTTGGAGCAATCCCCATCTCGCCGGAGGTGAAGGCCCTCCTGAACCTGACCGTGGAGGAGATCAGCCCCTCCGAGTTGATGCGGACGCTCTTGCAGGCTGACGTCGAACTGCTCTTCTTCGGCGGCATCGGTACCTTCGTCAAGGCGAGTACCGAGCCCCACGCCGACGCCAGCGACCGTACCAACGACCTGATCCGCGTCAACGCCTCGCAGCTTCGGGCCAAGGTAATCGGAGAGGGGGCCAACGTGGCCATTACCCAACGCGCCCGCGTTGAGTATGCCCTGCGCGGCGGCCGCCTCAATATCGACTTCATCGACAACTCGGCGGGCGTCAACTGCTCCGACCACGAGGTGAACATCAAAATCCTTCTAGGCGATGCCGAGCGCACCGCCGGCCTCACCCGCCCGCAACGGGACGAGCTGCTGCGCTCCATAGCCGACGAGGTCGCTGCCCTAGTGCTGCGGGACAACTATCTGCAGGCCCAGGCTCTCTCCATCACCCACCTGCGTGGCGTCCATCTCCTCCATCACGTGGCACGGCTTATGCGGCAACTAGAAAAAGAGGGGCGGCTCTACCGCGGCAGCGAGTTCCTGCCCGATGAGGAGGCCCTAGCCGAGCGGGCGCGGCTGCGGCTCGGGTTCACCCGGCCGGAACTGGCAGTGCTCCTCTCGTACACCAAGATGTCGATCTACGACGAGCTTCTGAGTTCCGATCTGCCTGACGATCCCTACATGGAAGAGGACCTCAAGCTCTACTTCCCGACGCCGCTGCGGACGCGGTTCGCCGAGCAGATCTCACGCCATCGGCTGCACCGCGAGATCATCGCCACCTCGGTCACCAACAGCATCGTCAACCGTGTCGGCATCACCTTCGTCCACGAGGTGAAGGACCGCATGGGCATGCCGTCCTCCAACGTGGCCCGCGCCTACGTCATCGCCCGCGAGATCTTCGGCTTACGCGCCCTGTGGGTGGATGTCGAGGCGCTGGACAACAAGGTGGCGGCCGAGGTGCAATATCGCATACTCCTCGAGTGCGGCCAGGTGCTCGAGCGCGGCACCGTCTGGTTCCTCGGCCAGACGCACGGCGCGATCGACATGGGGGCCCTGATCAAGCTCTTTGGTCCGGGCGTCCGCCAGCTTGCGGAAGGCCTCGACAGCCTGCTCGCCGACACCGACCTCAAGCTGCGCGCCGAGCAGGTCGCCGCCCTCGCCAGCGCCGGCGTACCCGCCGACATGGCCGAGCGCGTGGCCAGCCTGCCGTGGCTTCCCCCCTTGTGCGCCATCATGCGCATCGCCTATCACATCGGCGCGCCGCCGACCCAGGTGGGTCAGACCTATTTCCGCATCGGTGACCGGCTCGGCTTCGACTGGCTGCGCTGGGCGGCGGGCCGGATCTCGACGGACAAGACCTGGAACAAGCTCGCCGTCTCCGCCATTATCGACGACCTCTTCAGCCAACAGGCCGAGCTGACCTCCCGCGTCCTCACAGCGGCCAACGAGGGGGCTGCCGCCGACGGCTCGCTCGACTCCTGGATCTCGACACGCCGCCCCGTCGTCGCCCGCGCCGAGCAGCTCCTCGCCGAGCTGCGAGCGATCGGCGAGCCCGACCTCGCCATGCTGGCCGTGGCCAACCGGGCCTTGAAGTCGATCGGGGTGTGAGGCCGCTCAGGGCTGCCGGCGGCGGAGACGATACGCGCCGAAAGTAGCGAGAGCCAATCCCAGCACGATGAGGCTCACGGGCGACAGCGCAGGGACCTCGACCACGGAGCTGGTGCCGGTGAGGGTCAGATTGGACTCCTCACGGGCGACTTCGATCTCGACCGGCCCGCCGTGGGCGCTCTGCGTCCACCCCTTCGTCACCTGAGTCGCGCGGAAGGCCCGGCGGTACAGAAGCCGCGCCTCGACCGCCACGCTCGCGCCTGGAGAGACGCCGGGAGGCAGTTGGAACTCGATCGTGGTCGTGTCCGTGGCGCCCGAAGGGATCAGGGTGTTCGAGAACACCCCCTCGGCATCGATGAACAGCACCGGCCGCACCGTCGGGCCCTGCTCGTTGATCCGACCCTCGAGGATCTTCGCGAACCCCTTGCCGGGGAAGCCGGCGTAATCCCCCGGCTGCTCGCCCGGAACATCGTCGCTGCCCCAGAACGGCACCGTGGGACCGCCGGCCTGGGTCAGCGGCTGGCCGTTCAGCGTCGCGCTCACCAGCAGAATCGCGTTGCGGATCGAAACGCCGGTCGGGAACGAGTGCCCGGCGCCGAAGTTCTCGACCTGCGCGACCACGCGGACGCGGCCGGGGATCTCCTGGGCGGCGACCGTCAGCGCGAGGTTGTTCTGCAGCATGTCGGGCGTAGAGCCGATGAAAACATGCCGGCGGCGCTGGTTGGCCGGGCGGTCCTCGGCAACAAAAATGCAGAGAGCGTTTTCATCCGTCGCGGGCGGCATGTGGCAGTCCTGGCAGTTGCGCTGACTGGGGCCGGGCGCCGCGAAGGGCGAAGCCGCCCATTCGCGGTAGGTGTTCTGGCCCGGCGCCCCCGTGGTGGGATTGTTGTACTGGTGGCATGCCGCGCAAACGAGCGAGGTGCGGTGAAGCGTCGAATGCGACACCTTCATGGCAGGGAAGGTGACGTCGTCGAGCGGAGCCCAGACGTAGTCGGCCGTCGAGGCTGTCGAGTTGTCGGGGAAGCGGTACGTCGACTTGCCGAGGAAGTGGAGCGCGTCGAGATTGTTTTCGTCGACCGAGTCCATCTGATGGCACGTGACGCAGTTGACGCCGTCGCTCCCCGCGGGGGTGCTGACCTCGTCGAGCATCGTCTGGCCGGGATTGAAGACGTCCTCCATCGGCGCGTGGCAGGTCGCGCAAAAGCCCGTCTCGCCGGCGTCGTGAGTGTCCCGGAAGACGTAGCCCGCGCCGCCCCCTGGCGTCCCGCTGCCCGCGAACAGGTCGAGGACCCACTCGTTCCTCGCGGCGTCCGCGTGGTTCGAGCCGGCCCACAGCGGGTAGACCGAGGCGTGACAGCTCCCGCAGACGTCCGCCGCCGGCGGCTCGTAGCTCGGATTGTTCGCGGCGGGCAGGATGTCGAGCCGGATGTCGACGCCGGTGTCGCCGTTGCTCGCGAATTCGCCGCCGATCAGGTAGTTCGTGGCCGCGGCCCGGTTGTAGGGAATCGATGCCGCGAGCTGGACGGGACCGGCTGGGTTCACGGCCAGAGTGAAGCTGCCGTCGGCGCCGGTGACCGCCACGACGGAAGAGTCGGCACGGACGTGGACCCGGGCGCCCTGGATCGGCGTTCCAGGATTACCGCTGCCCTCGACCCGGACGAAACCCGAGATGTCGCCTCGGGCTGCCGTGGCACCGAAGACGAAGGCCAGAATGCTTGCCGCGAGCCGCCGTCGGCTTACCCTGAACAGACTGCTTCCCATGCCTCCAACCCTCCCCATCGTTTCTAGCGGGCTCGCAGGCTAACATTTTTCCCCAACGGGTGCCAGCCGGCAGGTCCCCGAACGAACGGAGGAAGATTCTTGACTTCGATCTCCACACCCGGTATTTATGATCTGCAAATCCGCGTAGAATCGTTTGAACAATACAGGAGAGCCGGGTGATGAAATCCTCCCGTAATCCACCGCCTCCACAGCTTCCAAAACCTGTAACGGCGGTTCCAGGTTGGCACGAGCGAGCACGTCCCACGCGGCCGGCTCCCCCGCTGCCGGCAGCCGGCGCCAGAGGGCAGGTCCAGCCAAAGCCCGAGGTTCGGACCCCGACGGTGGGTCACCGCCTGCAGCCGCCGCCCCTCCCGAGCCGGACCCGTCCCATCGCCGTGCAAGCGAAAGCCGCCCCGAGCCCCTCCCAGACGCCCCGCCCCGCGCCGCCTCCCTTGAGGAGCACTCGATCCGTCATTCAACCCTCCTCAGCAGAAAGGCCAAGGCGAGCGAGCGCGGGCCAGCGGATCTTCTTCGAGTCCGCCGAATCCGTGAAGGTACGCCTGCAGGAATGGGCCTTGGCGAATGCAGAGAAACACAAGACCGATAGCGTAGACGTCTTCTGCAAGAAGATCGCGGACCAGATCGCAGCGGATCTGAACATCGGAGAAGGCACCGTGGCGGTAGCGATCCTGACCAACGGCACCTACGTCGCGGCCCGTCTGCAAACCGCCCTGACGGTCGAGCAGGTCAACGACGCGGTGAGGAAGATCGAGCAGGCGGACTCCGTGTCGCTCACCGCCGCGCCGACCGCCACGGCCCCCAAGACCAACCTGCACGCGGAGATGATGATCTGGCTGCAACATCAGGGCGCCATGATGGAAGTTGCCGCAAGCCGCCCTTGCTGCAAACTCTGCGCACAGTTCCTGGAGTCGAAACGGATCTCCTATCCGGACGTCGGCGACTGGCCCCACAACGGCTGGATCAACCCGGAAACCAACGAAGCCTACGTGGCCTGAGCCAGGACCTGGAAGCGTTCCGATCTAACCGGGACATCAGCCGGGACGTCCCAGGCCGGCGAATCGGTGAATCCAGTCGCCTCGCGGAAAGCCTTGCCGGCAAATTGCTCGCTAGACCAGAACTGGGCGGATCCGTTGGTCCGAAAGCAGTGTGCTTGCTTCCTGCGCGGCCTGCAGGCTGTCTCGGGAGCTGGTCGGCTCCCAAATCACATAAACGCTGAGGCGGGGATCCGCGACGTGCTCCAGCACGTGCCGCTCCACGATGCGCGCTCCCATTCTGCAGACCATGCATGTCGGTGAGAGGATCATCACCAGGCGGGTGTTGCCGCTATCCTGATTGAAGACCTCTCTCAACTCGCGTCCGTCGCTCGACACGACCGCGGGTCCGGCAGAGGGCACGCTCAGATCCTTCGCCGGCGGCTCGCATCTGAGAATGGTCGTCCGATTTCATTGATATTGGCCGGGTGGCTAACGCCGTTCAAGCTCACGTGCAATCAGGCCGCAGAGAGCGCACTGATCGTGACGTAATACCCGTCCGGATCCCGGAGTGAGAGCTCCGTAGTTCCAGTGTTCGGGTTCACGTGGGGCTCCTCCTCGAGCCGAGCGACGAGAGCGCGTGCCCTTGGCAGCGCCATGTCGAAATCATCGATACGGAAAAACAAGAGGAGGCCGTTGCCAGGCTGTGCGTGATCGGGGCTCATCAAGGAGGGATGCTCATGGGCACCCCACTCGTGAAGGCAGAGCAAGACCGTTCCATCCGAGTCGAGAATTTGACCGAAGTGGTCATGGGCGGGAGCCGTCTCCGGCAGGCCAAGTAGCGACTGGTACCACTTGAAGCTGCCAGGCACATCGCCAACGCCAATGATCGTCCACGTGCGTCTCATGGGGCCCCTCCTGCGGCCTACCGGGATCGGCCTAAGCGGCGGGCCGCCTTTGCCACCAAAGCTGCGACACAGCAACACCAATTATTCTACCACCCACTGCAGATAATACGTCAGCCCTCCGCTTGAGGCCGCGGGGTTAGGCATCAGGTCGCGGGCGAGCCCGAAGATGGCTCAGACTGATCAGGACGAATCCAACGTTGGATCGAGGTCACTTTACGGTCACACAGAATTCGCTGGACTTTTTCAATCGTCGAGAGCACAATCAATTATTGAGAGCACAATCGGAGTCGGCCCTCTGCGTTAATGACCCGACAGTGCAGCAGGGAGAAGCTAACCATGGACAACGTCATTAAACCACCCGACGACTCGACACCACCCGGAGGCATACGCCTAGAGGTCACGGTGCACCCCGGGGCCGAACAGAGGTCCCTGGACGGGGTCTACGACCTGGACCTCGACCGGGTTCCGGGCCAGAAAGGCGAACTGAGGGTTCTTGTCACCGAGGAGCAACTCAAGGAGTTGGTGGCCCGGGGCTACGAGGTCCGCCGGCTGAAGTCCTACCCGGTCGAGCCGCTCGACAAGTCCCTGATCATGGACGACGAGACCGCCGTCGGCGCGGTCGAGCGACAGCTCGAGGGACTCCGGCAGAAAGGGGAGGCATGATGTATCGGACCGTAGCCCAGCTCGATTCGGTCACCAACATCCTCTCCGCCTTCTTCCCGGCTATCTTCCACCGGGAGCAGCTCCCCGAGACCTCGATTCAGAGACGCCCGGTCTGGGCGCTGCGGATGCGAGCAGGGGGCGGCGGGGGCGGCAGGCGCGCCGTCCTGCTCGTCGGGGGCACCCACGCCCGGGAGCTCATGAACCCGGACGCCATCGCCGAGCTCGCGATCGACCTGGTGCTGAGCTATCTAAACGGTACGGACATCACCTACGGGGGCCGCACCTGGCCGGTGTCCGATATCAAATTGACCCTCGAGAGTCTCGACATCTGGATGGTTTTCTGCGCCAATCCCGACGGACGGGAACACGTCATGACGGTGGATGATCTGTGGCGCAAGAACCGGCGGGACAACCCGGGCGTGGTGTGCCCGAACGCCGTCGACCCCGACGGCGTCGACCTCAACCGCAATGCCGACTTCGTGTGGGGCGTGACCCAGGGCCAGACGTCGTGCAACCCCTGCGCAGACGTCTACGTCGGCGCGTCGGCATTCAGCGAGCCGGAGACGCGAAACATCAGGTCCCTGCTCAACACCCATGCTATCGACACTTTCGCCGACGTGCACTCCTTCTCCGAGCTGATCCTGTTCCCGTGGGGGCACGCACCGACTCAGACGACCGACCCATCCAAGCGCTTCACCACGCTGCCGACTGGAACCTGTACCACAATCGGCGTCCCGGGCTACCAGGAGTACATGCCACCGCGGGACCTCCAGAAGTTTCAGACAGTGGGCAACCAGATCCGTTCGGACATCAACGCGGTGCGGGGCCGGCTGTACACGAACCAGGCAAGCATCGCGCTCTACCCCACGACCGGCACCCAGAGCGACTACGTCTACAGCCGGCACATCGCCAACCCGGCGCTGCACAAGACCTACGGCTACACCTTCGAGACCGGTCCGTCGACCCCCGACCTCCGGGAATCGTTCCACCCGGCCGACCCGACCCTCATCAAGCGGGACGCCAAAGCGGCGATGCTGTCGCTGATCCAGCAGAGCGTATGCGCCATCGAGCTGATAGGGATCCAGTTCCTGGCAGGCACCGACGCAGTGACCTCGACGCGGCGCGTGCGGGACGAATCGCTGGCGTCCACCCCCGCGGGACGGGAGTGGATCGCGCTTGCCGAAAGCATCCTGAGCGAGGTCGGGCTGGTGCTCCTGGAGGACCGCGAATTGGGCCAGGAGGCTGCGGGCCTGCTCGAGATCGCAACCAAGCGCTTGCAGTACGAACGCACACCGCTCACCGGTGACGAGGTGGCGCGGGCGCAGAAGCTGATCAAGCGGGTGGCGTCGAAGTCGGAGTCACGCCAACTGCAGAGCGACCTGCAGACGGTGAGCGACGCGCTGGCTCGGATGGAGGGTCTAACCATCACAGACGCTCTGGAGACGTTGACCCGCCAGGGCCCGGTTGGCTACTCGAATAAGCAGGGCGCCTGAGCGATCAGGCCGTCAGCAGCCCCGAGCCCTACGGCGGGGCTCCTCGCCCACTGCGCGACGGCCTGGAGCGCCCAACTGGATCAAGGGCAGGCAACCGCCGCGGTTCCCAGCGTTCCGACGTTGCTTACGGTCGTGCGGAAGCAACTCCCATTGGGCGATCGGAGGATCACGCCGTTGCCGACGGTGCTGATGTACGCGTCGCCGCCCAGCACCTGTAGCTTTGCCGCGGGCACCGATGAGCCGACGCCGACGTTGCCGTTGCTCAGCACCATGAGGCGCGTGATGCCTGCCGTGCGTACCCGCAGGGCGTCCTCGCCGGCATCGGCGTTGACCGTGAGCCGTGCCGCGGTGCCTTGGACCGGCCCGATACGGACCCACGCCTGGTCATCGACTTCGAACTCCGGCGAGGCGGAGCCCGCGAGCCGCACAGTGAGAGCGCCGGTGCCGGCCGGCGGGCTGATCTCGACCGCATGGCCGTTGTCGAAGCGGTACGTGGTGTGCGCGGCGCTCTGGTCGACCACCCCGATGCCCGAGTAGAGGTTGTCTATCAGGGTCGTCTCGGTGGCCGCCGGGCCGATGGTGACCGCACGGGTCGCGGCCTGGCAGAAGGGCAGGTTGGGGGCCACCCAGCACTCGAAGCGATTGTTGGCGATGTGGGTGCCGCTCGCGTTGTTGAAGATCGCGGCGACGGTGTTGCTTTCCATGCGGACGCCGTGGATCAGAGTGTCGTTCACGCCTGCCGCATTGATGCCATAACGCGCGGCCTGGGACGAGATGCCGCCGGTGATGCGCCAACCGTTCGAGCCCGCGGTGATCTGGTAGTTGTCGGTGCGGCTCAGCGAAACGTTGCAGTTGTCGACATGGACCCCGAGCGACCCCTGACCGTAGACGCCGACGTTGAAGCCGCGCACGACGACTTGCCGCAGGAAGACGATGTTGGCGCCGGTCAGGTCGATTCCGCGCGCCGTGGTCACGAAGCCGTTGGTGGGACTGAACGGGCCTTCGATGTCCAGGTCCTCGATCACCACATAGGCATCGCCGTTTGGTGCGATCGAGAGGGCGCTGCCGGCTGCGAGTCCCTGAAAGGCGAGCACGGCTTCTCCCTGGGGCCCTTTGCCCATCATACGGAAGCGTCGGGGGAGAACCAGGGGAGCGAGGTTCTGATAGTCGCGATCGACGATCAACATTCCTCCCTCGCCGGCAGCGTCGATCGCGTCCTGCAGCGTCGGGTGGTGGCTCGCGATCTCTATATTGAAAGTGAACGTCTGCGCCCTGGCCGCCGGCGCCAGGCAGGCTGCTGCGGTGAGCGCCAGGATCAAAGCGGCGCGCCGGGTCGTCTGTTTCGTTCTCATCATATTCTCCTTGGTGGCGGGGCCGGCGGATCCCGGCGCGAAGACGCGATCGATCTCTCGGAGCCGTTCGGCTGAGATCTCCATCGGCCTGCGTTTCCCTCGGTGCTATAGGCGGTGCTGTGGCTGAAGTTGTTACTCTTCCGTGCCCCAATTCTTCAAGGTCGATGGGTTCGATGAGACTCTCGAAGAGCCCAGGGTACGCGCGGAGCCATCATCGGCACGCTCGGCCAGCGGACCATGCTCGTTCCGCAAGTTGGCGAAGAACGCATCTGGCGAGAGGTCCGGCCGCCGGTAGAGAACGACGACGGATTTCAGCATGATGGGTGAGGCGGAGGGTGGTGATGGTGGAGCGGGCGGCGTAGGGCAGGCGGTCTCTCAAACGTGCCCGAACAGAAGGCTGAAACGATCGGGTGTCAGGCGCAAGCTCACTCACCAGACTCCGTGTTCGGCGCAGATTCTCTCACTCGTCCTATTTTGGAGGCTCCTAGGCGAACGGGAGACCACGTGGCCCGCTAGACAAGAGAGTAGCCGCAGGACTGACATTGATAGCGATTGTTCGGATTTGACTTGGTGCACTTGGGGCAGGCCCACGTATCGTCGACCTTGCCGCCGGCTGCAATCACCATAGTGTCTGGCGTAACGGAAGTATCGAACGCCTGCTTGCACGTATCGCACTGAACAAACGTGCCCAGAGGAGTTGAAGCGAGCGGCAGACCCCAAAGTGTCTGCACTTGAACTTGCTGAATAACTATGAAGAGCCGTCTTCCTCGGCAGCGAGGACACTCGAAGTGTCCGGAGGACAGCCGGCGAAGATGTGTCCGTGAGCCCCACCACCAAATCATGAAAGACATCGAGAGCGCCTCTGCTTTAGATTTAGAGCAGGATCACAGCGAGTGCCCCGGCCCAACGCCAGAGTTCAGCTGCGGAGCGGCAGGGCTGGAGCCGTGCCGCCGGTGCGGAACGCTGCGCCGCTCCGTCAGCTGCAACGATTCGTTAGGCCGCAATGCGAGCGGACGCGTGAGTTGTCCATTCGCTATTGCTGTCGTCCCTCCAAGCCGCGGCTCGGCTGCCGCCTCTCGACGAAGTAATAGTGGTTCTCGCCCTCGTCCTGCGCTTCGGCCACCCACGTCAGACCGGCATCGCGCAGCAATCGCTCATAGGTTTGCGCCCCGAGTGACTGCGACTGACGGCCGGTCATGGCATCCAACCATTCGAGGGGCTCTTTAGGGGCCGTGAAGAGAAAACGCCCTCCGAGGTTGAGCGCGCCTGCCACCTTCTCGATGACAAGCGCTTGAGCTACCGGCTTGAGCAAGAACAGGAGCCCCCAGGCAAGCACACCATCGAAGGCCCGGTCGAAGAACTCAGACGCTTCGACCGTGTTTTGCTCGATCGGCACGCCCGGGAAGCGCTCGCGGAATGCAGCGACCATCGCCGATGATGCATCGACTGCGTAGGTCGCGAGGCCGGCCTCCTGCAGGATCCGCGTGCTCGGCTCACCGGGGCCGGAGCCGAGGTCGAGGACTGTCGCACCCGGGGGAAAGGCTTGTGCCCACGCCCGGACGGTGGCGGCGCCGATCGCATCGCCGACTAGGGGACGGGTGCCACGTCCGGCAACGTAAATGCTCGCGATCCCCTCATATCCATTGGAACCATCCTCGCTCATTGGCATCAATCCGACTGTCGACGAGAGTTGGGTGCGGCCTAACGGCGTATGAGTTCAGCGGCAACACCCTGCTGAGTGGCTGAACGAAGCCACAGATGGTCGACGCCAGACGCGATGGTGCTACGAGATCTCACCAGGGTGTTGTCCGCTGCAACGAGGGGTTAGGCGACCCGCCGCAAGCGTCGCAGACGCGCTCTTCGACCTGAACTGTAAGGCGGCAGCGTGCCTTCCTAGCATCAACTGCGCGCTCGCGGTGGAATAGCCCAGTGGCCTGACGTATTGCTCAGACTGGACCAGCGCGCACGCCGTCGTGCCGCGCGCAGCAATACCACCACCGCAACGGTCGTCGTCGCAATCGCGAGATGCGAGCTCTCGGGACCGAACATGCCGCCGGTTAGCCAGTCGGGACCGACGTAGCGGCTTGCGAGCGGCGAGATGGCGCGCCAGTCGTCATTGCCCGACAGCGGTATGCCGCTCAGCAAAATGGTGAGATTCCACGCCGCATGATTGGCTGCCGCCGCCCACAAGTTGCGTGTCATGATGAACACTCCGGCCCACAACAAGCCGCACAACGCTACTGTCGATAGCATTACCACCACATCGTATGTCCCGGCTCGGTCCATGTTGCCTAGATGCTGCAGGGCGAACAACAGCGCCTGCACCACTAAGGCGAACGAGGTTCCCCACGACTCCTCGAGCACCGCAAAGAGCACGCAGCGGAAGACAAGCTCTTCCAACGTGGCTGCGATGGCGATGAGAACGACCGGGCCCGCTAGTGCTCGTGAGAAACCGCGAAACAGCACGAGATCGTAGGCACCGATAGCGAACAGCGTCGCAATCGGAATTGCCATCAAGGCGAACCCGCCGGCAGCACTCAGCAACAAAGGTACTGGGCGAAGCCTTAGCTCGCTCGCGTCACGCTTTAAGTACCGGCGGACGTACGCCCAGTAGCCGGCCACAGCCGCTAGGAAGATGCAGGTGCGCCGGATTGCGCTGAGAATCTCGGGTCTTGGATGAAATGCCGTATCGATGACTGGCACGAGGCCCTTTCCAACGACGAGGACGCCTCCCCATATCGCCGCCCAGCCCAGCAACAGCGAGGCCAGCGTGCGTGCGATCAGCCGGAGTCGCGGCCAGGAACCAGCGACTCGTTTCCCGGGTGTAAGGGGAATCGACTCATGGTGCGCGGAAAAGCTGCCATCGTCGCTTTGTCCCGAGGGACCGGCGACCGGCGGTGCTTCGACAGGATCGGTGGGAGTCATTTGGGTTCTTGAAGACGGAGTTAGTAG
>DATFNZ010000101.1:0-2874 GCA_035266085.1 Thermoanaerobaculia bacterium | reverse complement strand
CGGCCGGCCGGACCTACCTGCCACCGGGGCACGCGGAGCTGCTTCGAGCCCAATCCCGCCCGGCTGGAGCTGGGCTGGCTGGCGGCCGTGCTGGAGTCGCGGCGCGGCGCCGACCCCGAGACGAGCTACACGGCGCGCCTGCTCGCCGGGGGCATCGAGCGGATCGCCCAGAAGGTGGGCGAGGAGGGCGTCGAGACGGCCATCGCGGCGGTCTCCCTCGCCGCCCGCGGCGAAGACGAGGGGGGCGAGCGCCGGAAATCGCTGGTGGGCGAGGGCGCGGACCTGCTCTATCACCTCCTCGTTTTGCTCGAGGCGAGCGGCGTCGATCCAGGGGAAATCAAAGACGAGCTGATCCGGCGACACGGTTTTGCCAAGTTGGGACACTAGTAGTGCGAAGCTCAAATCATTTGATTTTGTTTTGGAGGTCATCCGATGTCTTCTGAGGGGAGTCCGCGCCGGCCGCGCCGCGCCGTGCCGCACATTCGTGAGTTCCTGGCCGACAGCCTGACGCCGCTCTCGGTCTACCGCCGGCTGGCGGCGATCTCGCCGCACCGCTTCCTCTTCGAGAGCGTTTCCGGCGGCGAGCGGGTCTCCCGCTTCAGCTTCCTGGGCGCCGCGCCGCGGGAGATCTACCGCCTCTATCCCGACCGGCTCGAGGTCGAGCGCGAAGGGCGCCGAAAGGCCCTGCCCGGCGCTCCTCTCGACGCCCTGCGCGAGGCGCTGCACTCGATCTCGACGGAGCCCAGCTCGGTGCCGTTCACCGGCGGCTTCGTGGGCTACTTCGGCTACGACCTGATCCGCCTCGTCGAGCGGCTGCCGAACCGTCCGCCCGATCCGTTCGACCTGCCGGTCGCCCTGCTCGCCCGCTTCGACACGCTGGTCCTCTTCGACCACGCCCATGGGCGGGTGCTGGCGATCGCCAACGAGATCGAGGGCGAGGTGAGCGTCGCCGACGCCGAGCGGGAGCTCGGCCGCCTGTCGCGGCTGCTCACCGAGGAGGCCGGCGGCGGCGGGGTCGCCATGCCGGGCCAGACCCCGGGGCCGGCCGCCACCGACATGCCGAGCCTCGACGGCGGCTCCTTCCGCCAGGCCGTGATCAAGGCCAAGGAGCACATCGCGGCGGGCGACATCTTCCAGGTCGTGCTCGCCCGCCGCTGGCGGGTGCCGCGGCGCATCGAGCCGCTCGCCCTCTACCGGGCGCTGCGCATGGTCAACCCGAGCCCCTACATGGTGCTCCTCGAGACCCCGGACGTGTCGCTGGTCGGCGCCTCGCCCGAGATGCTGGTGCGCAAGCAGGGGCGCCACATCGAGACCCGGCCGATCGCCGGCACCCGGCCGCGCGGCATGGACGCCGAGGGCGACCGGCGCCTCGCCGAGGACCTGCTGGCCGATCCCAAGGAGCGGGCCGAGCACGTGATGCTGGTCGACCTCGGCAGGAACGACCTCGGCCGGGTGGCGATGCCCGGCAGCGTGCGGGTGCCGACCTTCATGGAGATCGAGAACTACAGCCACGTCATGCACCTCGTCTCGGGCGTCGAGGCCGAGCTGGCGACGGGCCGGGACGCGCTCGACGCCCTGCTCTCCTGCTTCCCTGCCGGCACGGTCTCCGGGGCGCCCAAGATCCGGGCCATGGAGATCATCGACAGCCTGGAGCCGGAGGCCCGTGGCCCCTACGCCGGCGCCGTGGGCTACCTCTCCTATTCCGGGGACCTCGACACCTGCATCGCCATCCGCACTCTCGTGGTGAGGGAAGGCGAGACCTCGGTGACGGCCGGCGCCGGCATCGTGGCCGACTCCGACCCCGCAGCCGAGGAGCGGGAGACCAAGAACAAGGCGGCCGCTCTGCTCACCGCCGTGGCGCTCGCCGAAGAGCTGGAGAGAAGATCGTGATCCTGATGGTCGACAACTACGACTCCTTCACCTACAACCTCGTGCAGTTGCTGGCGGCGGCCGGAGCGGAGGTGGAGGTGCTGCGCAACGACGCCGAGAGCGCGCAGGCGATGCTGGCCCGGAAGCCCGACGGCATCGTGCTGTCGCCCGGCCCCGGCCGGCCCGAGGACGCCGGGGTGTGCCTCGACCTGCTCCGGCTGCGCGCCCCCGTGCCCCTGCTCGGCGTCTGCCTCGGCCATCAGGCCCTGGGCGTCGCCTTCGGCGCCACGGTCGACCGCGCCCCCCGGCTGATGCACGGCAAGACCTCGCCCGTGCGCCACGGCGACCAGGGGGTCTTCGCCGGCCTGCCGAACCCCTTCGAGGCCACCCGCTACCACAGCCTGGAGGTGAAGGAGGGCACCCTGCCCGAGGAGCTGGAGCCCCTGGCCTGGGCGGACGACGGCACGCTGATGGGCCTGCGCCACCGCGCGCTGCCCTACTGGGGCGTGCAGTTCCACCCCGAGTCGGTGCTCACCGGCTCCGGTGCGCATCTCCTCGCCAACTTCCTGGACCTCTGCAAAGCGGGCCAGGGGGACACTGGAGGAGACGATGCCGGAGCTTGACGCCCGTTCGGCGCTGGTGCGCGTGACGGCCGGCGAGAGCCTCACCCGCGAGGAGACGGAGGAGCTCTTCGGCCAGCTCATGGACGGCATGGTGACCGAAGTCCTCAAGTCGGCCCTGCTGGTCGCCCTGCGCATGAAGGGCGAGTCGGTGGCGGAGATCTCCGGCGCCGCCAGCGCCATGCGCCGGCGGTCCCTCCCCATCCCCCACAAGACCGGCGACCTGGTGGACACCTGCGGCACCGGCGGCGACGGCCGCGGCACGTTCAACATCTCGACCGCGGCGGCCCTGGTGGCGGCGGCGGCCGGCGTGCCGGTGGCCAAGCACGGCAACCGCTCCGTCTCCAGCCGCTCGGGCAGCGCCGACGTGCTGGCCGCCCTCGGC
>DATFNZ010000100.1:0-63939 GCA_035266085.1 Thermoanaerobaculia bacterium | reverse complement strand
TGCATGTTCCCTCCTCCCTTCCCAGGCTTCGCCTGGCGCAAGGGGCGTCTCCGCGGCGGGAAAAACGTGGGATCCCACCAACACCTCCCGACGTCACAAGTCCCGGATACCCGGAACGAACTTCGGGCACGTCGGACTAGTGCTCTGTCAAGGCAGGATTGATCTGCTGGCGTAACTCCCCTGGGACCGACGGCATCCCTGCCGGCCTGACGAGCTCCCTCGTCGGGCTTTGCCGGCTCCGGACACGCGCTACAAGCGGTTCAATCCGAACGGCACGTCCTACTACATCGACGACACGGGGATCGGCGCCGGAACGATCGTGATCTATGAGGAGGTCTCCACCGGCAGGATCGTGACTTGGGCGTGGACCGTGAGCCCGACGACCACCTCCTACTATTATGCGGTCACGCCCAACAGCGACAACACGAAATAGCGGCCCATGGTGGCGGGCTACCTCAGCGGCCCCGGTCTCTGACCGGAGCCCTCAGTACGCGAGCATCAACGGCAACCGGTGCTCGTTGGCGTTCTTCGCGAGGGTCAGGAAAACCGCCAGCCCGTACCTGGCCGCCGCCTCCAACTCGTCTTCGGCCTCGATCGCCTCGGCCGTGAGGAAGGCCGTCAGCTCATCCGGAGTGGCCTTGAAGGTGGCCTCGTTCAGGGCTTCGAGGTCGCGCTCCAGATCCTGGGTGGAACCCATGAAGGTCGGCTGCTGGATGGGGCTCGGGGCCTCGAAGCAGAAGGGAAAATCGCCGGGCAGCCACAGCTCCGGCTGCAGGATCTGCCGGTAGGCTGTGCCCGAGTCGCTCTCGATGGCCGCCAGGTAGGCCGGATCCTCGGCCCAGCCCTGCTCGGGGATCTCCGTGGGACGCTCGAGCTCCGGGTGCTCCGCGTGCGCGGCCCAGAGCAGCAGGGCGGCGTAGGCCTCCCAGCCGGGCTGGTCGGTGAAGTACGGCTTTTCCGGCGACTCGTCCCACTCCAGGGGCTCGGAGAGGTACGTCTCGAGGGCCTCCGACAGGGCCGCCCGCCAAGACTCCACGGCCTCCCGCACCTCCTCCGGGGTCGCCGGCGTCTCGTCGTCTTCGCCGTCATGCTCGTCTTCATCCTCGCCGGGGCTGACCTGCTGGGCCTCGAGATCCTCATCCGGGCCCAGGCTCAGGCCAAGGCTCTCCCAGTCCTCGGTGTAGAAACGCGTCAGGGTGCCTGCATAGAGATCGAGAGACATGGGCGCCTCCTTTTGTGAGGGGGGATTCTAGTGCCGCGAGGTCCGGCGGTCCACCGGTGCCCCGGGTGAGGGGATCGAGGAGCTTCGGTCGTTCTCCTGGCACTTCATGTTTTCGCAACTTTGCGAAAACCGCCCAAGGAGATCCCATGACTCTGAACGGAACTTCCCGGATTCTCGGTCCGCTCGCCCTTGCCGTCCTCGTCGCTGCCGCCGCGGCTCCCGCCGCCCAGGCGGCTCTCTGGCCCGATCACGTGGCACTCGCCGAGGAATGGGTCTTCGATCCTTATATCAACGTCGACAACAACCTGTGGGGATCGGGCAGCCTGGTCTGGCGGGATGGCGCCGGCGATTTGCACGCGGACGTGAAGTGCGGCTCCTTCACCGCCCAGCTCCTGGTGCAGGCCTACCCCGGAGTGATCACCGGCACCGTGCTGACGGCCCTCACCACCTCGAACTCGCCCTACGCGGACCAGTGGTACACCGCCATCAACACTCAGAAGCAGGACAACGCACCCGGCGGCAGCGGCATCGGCTTCACGAAGCGGAGCACGGTGGCCGCCATCCAGGCGGGTGATCTCCTCGCCTCCGCCTACACCACATCGGGCGACACGGGCCACATGATGACCGTCAAGGGCATCGTCCTCAAGACTGCCGGCACCACTCTCCCGGCGGGCAAGACTATCGCCGGCGTTGGGGCTGTCAACAAATACGAGGTCGGCGTGTACGACGCCACCAACAGCCCCCATGGGGCCTACACCTCGAACCCGGCCCCGGACACGCGTTACAAGCGGTTCAACCCGAACGGCACGTCCTACTACATCGACGACACGGGGATCGGCGCCGGAACGATCGTGATCTATGAGGAGGTCTCCACCGGCAGGATCGTGGCCTGGGCGTGGAACGTGAGCCCGACGACCACGTCCTACTACTACGCGGTCACGCCCAACAGCGACAGCACCAAATACCGGCCCATGGCGGCCGGCTACCTCAGCGGCCCCGGCCTCTGATTGCATCTTCATCTTTCTCCTCCCGGGGAACTCCTCCTGCCTTGCCGCGTTGTGGAGGGAGGAACCCCAGGAGGAGAGACCCATGCAAAGCCCTCGTTTCGTTTCCGCCTTGCTCGCCGGCTGCCTCGCCGGTTGCCTCGCCCTCGTCCCAGCGGCGGAGGCCCAGGTCCGCCGCCAGGGCCCGCCGCCCCGGCCGTTCACCCGCTCCGAAATGGCTTCGGCCTCGACGGAGGTGCCGATGATCGCCGGCCCGGAGGTCCTCCTCGAGGTGCGGATCGACGGCAAGGGGCCTTTCCGATTCGCCCTCGACACCGGGGCTGCCGGCGGCGGTCGCATCAGCTCCGCGCTCACCAAGACGCTGGGGCTCAAGGTGGTGGGGCAGGCCATGGCGGGAGATCCCACGGGCAAGAACCGGCAGACGATCGAGATCGTGGAAGCCGGCTCGCTTGCGGTGGGCGGCGCCACCTTCAGCGGTGTCCAACTCGGCGTCCGGGACTTTCCGTCCGCTCCGGGTCAGGAAAAACCCGGGTTCGACGGCATTCTGGGGATCGGCCTGTTCGAGGAGCATCTCCTGACCCTCGACTATCCCGGCCAGCGCGTGCGGATCGAAAAAGGCGAGCTGCCGGCGGCCGATGGCCGGGAGGTGGTGGATTTCCAGAATCCCCGCGGCATTCCCGTCGTGCGGCTGAAGGTCGGCGATCTGGAATTGGACGCGGACGTCGACTCCGGAAATCAGAGGGGAGAGCTGGTGCTGCCGGCCTCTTACCTCGGCAAGGTGCCGCTGGCAAAGGACCCGGTAGTGGTCGGCCGTGGACGGACCGTCTCCAACGAGTTCGAGATCAAGCAGGCGCCGCTCAAGGGCGCCGTGCGGCTCGGCGGCCAAGCGGTCGAGGGGCCGCTCGTCGACTTCGTGGAGGGCTTCCCCCACGCCAACCTGGGCCACGCGTTCCTGCGCCGCTTCGCCGTCACGATCGATCAGAAAAACCATCGAATTCGTTTCCGGACGCCGGCAGCGCAGGGCTCGTAGCGTAAAGATCGCCCTCTGACGGCGGCTGGTGCACCGCCGCCATCAGAGGGGAATCGGGATATCAAAGCACCGCATCAGGGCAACGTGGGCGGGAAAGCCCCGGCGTTGTGCGGGATAGAACGAAGAGCGGCGGGTGATCCTCTCACGTTTTTCCCACCTCAATGAGGCGCCAGAAGCGTTTCGTAATGGGCCGAGCGGGCGTCGAAACGGGTCAGGAGGGCCCGCGCCTTCGGCGGCACCACCGCCGTCTCGTAGTCCTCTCCCGCGAAGGCGCGGATCGCCTCCATCGAGTCGAACCACATCACCGTGATGAACTCGACCTCGTCTTCGAGATCGCGGCGGAGCAGGTGCTCCCCGTGGTAGCCCTCGACCAGCCGGCTCTCGATGCCGGGAAAGATCTCGTCGAGGAGCAGCGACTGGTAGGCCGCGGCGTTCTCGGGGGTGGTCCAGCCATGCCAGATACGGCTGATCATCTTCGAATCTCCTTTGCTCGTTCCGCTGAAGTTTCGCTTCCGGTCCGTCTATGGAGTCGACGCCCCCTGAGATCCGGAGCCGGCTGGCGGCAGATCTATAGAATCTGAAGACTATCAATCCCCACATGACCGAAGGCAATTTCGGAGGTCCCCCGATGAGCGTCCCCTTGACGGAGGTTCCCACGGCTCCCGACGGCCCGCGGGAGTGCGACATCATCATGAAGGGCGGCATCACGAGCGGCGTGGTCTATCCGCTCGCGATCGTCGAGCTGGCGGAGACGTACCGGTTCCGCAACATCGGCGGCACCTCCGCCGGCGCCATCGCGGCGGCTCTCACGGCCGCTGCGGAGCTGGGCCGGAACGAGCCGGGCGGCGGGTTCTCGAAGCTCAAGGAGCTGCCGGACATCCTCGGGGACAAGCTCCTGTCCCTGTTCCAGCCCTCTCCGGAGGCGCGGCCCGTCTTCGAGGTCCTCCTGGCCTCGATCGGAGACGGCGGACTCACGACGAAGGCCTTCCGGGCAATTCTCAAGATCATCCGCTCCCAGCCCATTGCCTTCCTCCTCCTGGCGGCCGTCGTCCTGCTCCTCGGCTGGGGGATCGTGGGGACCGGGGGCGCCGGCTTCGGTTTCGTTCTGGGTTGGTCCTTCTTCGTGATCCTCGCCCTCCTCGCCGGGCTGGCCGGGGCTGTCACCGCGTTTGCGCTGCGGGCCTGGAAGGCCCTCAACGCCAACGGCTTCGGCTTGTGCAACGGGCAGGACCAGACCTTGAAAGGCGAGCTGCCCCTGACTCCCTGGCTGGGCGGCCTCGTCAACTCCACGGCGGGGCGCGACCCCAACGGTCCTCCCCTGACGTTCGGCGACCTCTGGGGAGAGGGCGACCGCCAGGCGCAGGAGGATGACGCGAGCCTGCGGAAGATCAACCTGGAGGTGATGACGACCAACGTCACCCATGGCATGCCGCGCCGCCTCCCCTTGTCGTCTCACGATTTCTTTTTCCACCCCGCGGAGCTCGAACGGTATTTTCCGCAGACCGTCATCCGATGGATGATCGATCATCCCTATGTGCCGGAGGACGAAGCCGAACGGGATCTGCTGCGCCGGATCACCAAGGAAACCCCGTACCGTCCCCTCCCCGCTCCCGCGGACCTGCCGGTCCTGGTGCCCGCCCGGATGAGCCTCAGTTTTCCCCTGCTCATCAGCGCCGTCCCCCTTTACTCCATCGACTGGAGCCGCAAGAGCAATCAGCTCGCCAGAAGGGAAAAGAGGGTTCCGGAGCTCGAGCGGTGCTGGTTCTCGGACGGCGGGATCGGCAGCAACTTCCCCGTCCATTTCTTCGACGGCCTGCTGCCGAGCCAGCCGACGTTCGGGCTCAACCTGCGGCCGTTCCATCCGGATTTTCCGAGAGATCCGGACGAGAGCAAGAACGTCCGGTTCCCCTCGGCCTCGGGGCAGGAGGTTCTTCCCACCTTTACCCCCATCCCCAACGCCCTCGGATTCCTGGCGACCATCATCACCACCATGCAGAACTGGGTGGACAACACCCAGATGCGGCTGCCGGGCTACCGCGACCGGGTCGTCCACGTCCATCTCGACAAGGAAGAAGGCGGGTTGAACCTCAAGATGCCGACCGATCGGATCAAGACTCTCGCGCGGCGCGGCAAGGAGGCCGGCCGCACGCTGGCCGGCTTCAACTGGAACGCCCACCGGTGGACCCGGTTCCGCACGGCGATGCCCCAGCTCCAGCACAAGCTGGAGAGGATGGACGCGGTCTACAAGAGCGGTTTTCGGAATTTCCTGGTGGCGTACGACTCCAAGCAGAAGCCCTACGAGCGTCCCGACGCCTGGAAGGACTTCGCCATCGAGGGAACGGACGCTCTCATGAAAGTCTCCGAAACCTGGGCCGAGCACCCGAAGTACAAGTTCACGGACAAGACGCCTCATCCGGAGCCGGAGCTGCGGATCGGCCCGAAGCGTTGATACACGAGGGACGCCGCTAAAAGTCTTTTGGCCGAGGAAAAGACCTATTGGCCGCGTCAAAAGACTTTTTGAACGGAGATTAGAGCCACTGGGGACGAGATTTGAGCAAATATTCTCAGAAAAGCCTTGCGCTCGCCGGTGAATGCGCAATAGCGTCCGGTTTCGAGGCAGTCGCCGCGGGAAAAGAGGTCGATCTCCAGGCAATTGGGCTTTTAGAGCGAAGAATTGCTCATTTCTCCGCGGAAAAGAGCTCCAGGCGGATCGAAAAGGTCTTTTGCTCCAGACTTGACGGCTAATCCGGGCCCAACAGCTCTTTTTCACAGGCGCGGCGGCTACTTCCGGGTATTCGACAACTGAATGAAAAGAAAAGTGCTCTTTTAGGGGGCGCTCTGCGCCCACGGAGCGGCCCCGCGCTTTTGCGCATGGGTCTGCTGGACTGAATACGCCCCGGAGGGGCCCAATCTGAATAGCCCGGTGCTTTAGCGCCGGGTAGGAAGGCCCTCCCTTTTCCCCGCCCCGGAGGGCCGGAACCCAATTGCCCATGGCCGGACCTGGCCGCCGCCGCGAGGCACCGCCCCCCTGGGGCGGATGGAAGGTATGGGACACGCCGACCCGGCGCTAAAGCGCCGGGCTATTCAGATTGGGCCCCTTCGGGGCCGCCGTCAGGGCATAACGATTGACGTTATTATCGCTTGCCAGTGGCGCATCTGCTTCGTCTGGAAAGACGGCGATGCTTTTGACGTCGAGATCGTTGACTATCACTGACGAGGAGTTCTCCATGCCTGAGCCCCAACTCTCTCCAGTTCATCCCGGCGAGATCCTCGCGGAAGACTTCCTCTCCCCTCTCGGAGTCAGCCAGTACCGGCTGGCCAAGGACATCAGCGTCCCCCCACGCCGGATCAACGAGATCGTCCATGGGAAGCGGTCCGTGACCGCCGATACCGCTCTCAGGTTGGCGCGCTACTTTGGAACCTCTGAGAGGTTCTGGCTCAATCTTCAGGCTCACTTCGATCTGGAGGTGGAGAAAGACCGCCTTGGGAATCGGCCTGAGAAGTGACCATCGACCTCGCCAGTCGGCTTAATTAACTTAGCTTTTGCAGGGCCTAGGTCTCGAGCCTCACCTCAATTTAAATCATATTTACCTGTATTTACTCATGGGAACAAATCCTCCCAACGCTTATTGCTTCCCATCACCGCATGGATATTTATTTTTTTGAGGCCTTTAAGGCTGCGCTTCCATTTTCCGGGCCGATAAATGGATACTTGAATTCTAGCCGGCTCTGAGCTTGACGAATATTCACGCTGAATCTTGAAACCTCCGTCCTCGACTGGACGCAAGTATAGGCCTGAATCGACAGTTGTAGTCTTTTCACAACTGAAATAGGCTGAAAAAACTGTCTCCCATACGCCTTGGTCAAAATATCTGATGGTTAAATCAATATTCCCCATTTCGATTCTGGAGCAGATATCAAATTCTTCGTTCGAAAAAGCTTCAACTTTTCTAGAGCCAGGCCCTTCTTCTCGTTTTCCCAAAGTATATGCGATGAGGGCGCCGCGCGCAAATATTTCTTCTGTGTTTTCTCCAAATATCTCTTCTGTAATATCAAAGTTGGCCACAACTATCCAAACCATACCAATGCAAAGAATAGCAATCAAAAGCTCTCCAAAGCAGCCGAGGCAAGCCATGCTTACTCCTTCCTAAACCAGAATCTGTTCTGTGTCGCTGGCAGTAAATAATTCCTTCTCCGCGCTCTCTAGGCAAGTCAAGCCAAAATACATAAACGGGCAACAAGTCTACTGGAGGTCTGATGGTCTCGGCGATCCTAGTCCTCAGTTTGAAGCCCTGCCGGGGATTTGGCTAAGGAGGGTAACGTGTCAGGATCTTAACGAGGGATCACTATCATCAGTGCAAGTGTCCTTTCCCCGAATCCCCCATCTCCACCTTGCCGCCGGGGAAGTACTCCTTCCACCGCCGGGACACCGTGGCGGCCGTTTCCTCGTCCGCGAAGAGCTCTTTGGGGAACCAGGGCTTCATGCGGGCGTCGATCAGGATGGGCGGCTTGTAGGAGACGTGGTGGCGCACCAGCTCGGTGGCGGCGGCGTGGATGTCCGCCGCGGGCTCGAAGCGGGTGAAGGTGGTCCAGAGGAAGTTGATGGGGCTCGCGGCGGCGCGGCGGGGCTCGTCCGTGAGGACCACCAGGGGCCAGCCGGCGAAGGCGGGATGGGCGGCGAAGCGGGCGGCCGCGCCGGGCTCGTCCTCGTAGGAGGGGCCGCCCACCACCAGGCAGCCGGGGGAGAAGACGTGGACGTCCGTCAGCCCCTGGGGCGTCTCGGGCGCGGTGAAGCCCCGGGGAAGGTCGCGCACCGGATCGCCCAGGCCGAGCCAGACGCCCTTCGAGCCCTCGTTGACCCGCGGCCCCGTGTAGTCGAGGGTGTCCATGGAGAGGTTCGAGAAGACGTAGAGGTCGGTCTCGGGATGGGTGCGCTCCAGGATATGGGTGAGCGTCGCCGGGAAGTCCTTGAGGTCGACGGGGCGGTCGGTGACGAGCAGGAACTTGGTGAGCGAGAGCTGCCCCTCGCCCAGGATGCGGAAGGCGGAGGCCATGGCCTCGCGCTTGTAGCGCTGCTTGACGACCGCCCCGGCGAGCGAGTGGTAGCCCGTCTCGCCGTAGGACCAGAGCTGCTCGACGGCGGGCATGACCAAGGGGAAGAGCGGCGAGAGGAGCTCCTGGAGGAGGTCGCCGATGAAGAAGTCTTCCTGCCGGGGCTTGCCGACGACGGTCGCGGGATAGATCGCGTCCTTGCGGCGGGCGATCGTCTCGACCTCGAAAATCGGGTAGTCATGCTGGAGAGAGTAGTAGCCGTAGTGATCCCCGAAGGGACCCTCGGGACGCCGGACGCGGGGCGGCACCTTGCCGATGAGCGCGAATTCGGCCGAGGCGACCAGCGGCAGCGGCCCCGGCCCGGGCGCCACCAGCTTCAGCCGCTCGCCGGCGATCAGGGAGGCGAGCATCAGCTCGGGGACGTTCTCCGGCAGGGGCGCGATGGCGGCCAGGATCAGGGCCGGCGGACCGCCGAGGAACACCGTCACCGGCAGGGCCTGCCCCCGCTCCTCGGCGATGGCATAGTGGAAGCCGCCACCCTTGCCGATCTGCCAGTGCATGCCAGTCGTGCGCTCGTCGTGGACGTGCAACCGGTACATCCCCAGGTTGTGCCCCTTGCCGTCTGGATGCTCGGTGTAGACGAGCGGCAAGGTGACGAACGGGCCGCCGTCCTCGGGCCAGGTGGTGAGGACGGGCAGGCGGTCGAGGCGGATGTCCGAGGGGGAGGAGGTCACCACCTCCGTGACCGGCCCTGAGCCGCGGCGGGAGGAGCCGATCTTCAGCGCCTCCCGGCCGATGTCGCGGGCGCCCCACAGCTTCCCCGGCGTGGGCGGCAGGAGCGTCTCGGCGAGGTGGACGAGCCGCTGGATCAGCTTCAGGGGGCGGGTGCCGAAGGCCATCTCAGCCCGGCGCGCCGTCCCGAAGAGGTTGGTGGCCAAGGGGAAGTCCGCGCCCTTCACGTTGGTGAACAGGAGCGCCGGCCCGCCGGCCGCGATCACCCGCCGGTGGATCTCGGACGCCTCGAGCCGGGCATCGACCGGCGCCTCGATAGTCACGAGGTCGCCGTCGCGGCGGAGCTGGTCGAGGAAGACGCGGAGGTCGGGGTAGGTCGGGGCGGCCATGGCGGGGGAGAGTGTATCCGACGACCCTGCCGCCGCTGCGGTCAGAAAGGCGAGACGCCCGGGACCGCGCGTCTCGCGGGTAAACGCTAGCTAGGCGTCAGCAAATGTACTCGCCGCACATTTGCTCCATTTGGTCTCGCGGATCAATCTCAAGAGGCTATTCGATCGGATCGCAGAACCGGGTGCCGCAGGTGTTGGGTTCCCTATAGTTATGCTGAATGGTGGTTGTCGCCGACCCAGTGCCAGTTTTGCTGGCGGCATCGACAACATCAGCCCGGATGGTGATTGTCTGAGTAGCGGTGACTTGCTGATTGCAGACGGTTTCGGAGTAGGTAGTGCGAGCTCCCAGCGAGGTATTGTTCCGATACATCGTTGTGGTATATGGCGCGGTACCGGGGGAAATGCTGGTGGTCCATGTAATGGTTTCACAGTCGTAGTTATAGAGTTGGAGAGGTGCCGTCGGGCTCGAGGCCGGACTCGCGGTCACGGTGACGGCCGGCGGCGGTGCCCCCGGGCAGGCCGAAGCATTCGTCGACTGCATGCTGTAAGAGGAAGGATTGAGCGAGTTGCTGGTCATGCTCCCAAACGCGTAGGACTCGCAGGCGGGACCGCCATTCACGGTGGCGTAGGCGCTGGCGCTCACGTTCGCGCCGGAGCGGGGGCCGTCGGTCACCGTGTGGGTCGTAGGGGCCCCGTTCACCGTGGTCTTGGCGAAAGCGTACGCATAGACTTCGCCATAGAAGGCGCAGTTGGAGCTGAAGTTGGCGGTCGCGTTCCCAAAGGTGCCTTGGCCCGAGGTGAGGTAAGAGGCGCTCGCGTTGTACGCGAAGCTGATGTTGCAGCTCACCTTCTCGATCCCGGTCTCGCCCCTCGCCTCGCCGAGTCTCGCCAGGGCCAGCGTCTTCCGGGTGTTCGCGATTTCCTTCCGGTGGTTGGCGATGGCGCGGCGCAGCTCCGGCGTCGGAGCGGCCTTGAAGGAAGCCTGCAGTTTCTGAAGCTGCTTCTGGAGGTCCTGAAGCTTCCAGGTGAAGCCCGGCACGCCGAACACGAAGCTCTCGACCTCGCCGGCCGTCAGCTCGCGCTGCAGGACGCCGTCCTTGACGATCTTCCACCCCTGTTGCTGCATCAGCGTGAGCGCGTCGCCAGAGGTCTCCTGAGCGAAGCTCAGGTGTGCGCCAGACAGCGTAAGGCAGAGCATGAGAGAGACGAGGAACCACTGCTTCTTCATGAGACGATCTCCTCCAACAGGGTGAGCTATCGCCAAGCCCCGAATGGCCGGGCGCCGAAACACGAAGGGGAAGTACTACTTGAGCGCTTTTTCTTAGCTTCGTAGAGGCGAGAGTCTATGGCGAGAAATAGTAATTGTCAACAAAATCTTGAATTCTTCTTTAGCCAATATAGCCTAATTCTATATCTGTCCAACAAAGGGCCACCTGTCCCGTCCACGACGGCGAGGTCGCCGTCGCGGCGGAGCTGGTCGAGGAAGGCGCGGAGGTCGGGGAAGCTTGGGGCGGTCATGGCGGGGGGAACCATCCAAGCTCCCCCCGCCTGCTTCAAGAAGCGAGACTACGGGCAGACGGTCGCACCGCTCGTGCCCTTGATGCAGGTAACGATGATTTCCCGGTGAGACCGGATGTATGTAGTCGTCGATGCGGTCGCGGTCCTGCCCAGACTGTCCGTTACGGTGGCGGAAGCGGGGATGGTCCGGGTGGTGTTCGTATTCGTGCCGCAGTAGCTGGCCGAATAGGTGGTGCGGACACCCTGGGAGACGCCGTTCACGGTGATCGTCGTGGAGGTGGGCGTGCTGCCACCCGAGGGGCTCGCGGTCCAGGTGACCGTGATGCAGTAACCCGCATCGAGATCGATGGGGGCCGTCGAGGTCGAGGTCGGGCTCACCACGAGAGAGATCGTGGGGTCCGGCACCGTCGTGCCCGGGCAGCTCGAAGGATTCGTCACCTGCATGCTGTAGGAAGAGGGGTTGAGCGAGTTGCTCGTCATGCTCCCATAGGCGTTGGAGTCGCAGGGGGGGCCGCCATTCACGGTGGCGTAGGCGGTCGCGCTCACGTTCGCGCCGGCGCGGGGGCCGTCGGTCACCGTGTGGGTCGTGGGAGCTCCGTTCACCGTGGTCTTGGCGAAGGCATACGCGTAGACCTCGCCGGAGAAGGCGCAGTTGGAGCTGAAGTTGGCCGTCGCGTTCCCAAACGTGCCCGGGCCGGGGTTGAGGGAGGAGGCGCTCGCGTTGTATCCGAAGCCGATGTTGCAGCTCACCTTCTCGATCCCGCTCTCTCCGTTCGCCTCGCCGAGTCTCGCCAGCGCGAGGGTCTTCCGGGTGTTCGCAATCTCCTTGCGGTGGTTGGCGATGGCCTGACGCAGCTCCGGAGTCGGAGTAGCCTTGAGGGCGGCCTGCAGTTTCTGGAGCTGCTTCTGGAGGTCCTGGAGCTTCCAGGTGAAGCCCGGCACGCCGAACACGAAGCTCTCCACCTCGCCGGCGATCAGCTCGCGCTGCAGGACGCCCTCTCTGACGATTTTCCATCCCTGTTGCTGCATCAGCGTGAGCGTGTCGTCGGACCCCTGGGCGAAGCTCAGGTGCGCGCCAAACAGCGTAAGGCAGAGCATGAGAGAGACGAGGAACCACTGCTTCTTCATAGACGTTCTCCTTCAACAGGGTGAGCTATCGCCAGACCCCGAATGGCCGGGCGCCGAAACACGAACGGGAGGTGAGGGCTAAATAATTCTGATTAGCTTCGTAGCAGCTACAATCTTATTGTGCAAAGCGGTGCTTGTCAACGAAATATTAAATTCACGGGAAGCTCTCCCATAAAAGCGAGGCGGGGCCGCCGGAACGGCCCCGCCTCAGAGTGGAAGAGTGTTACGGGCAGGGGCTGGAGCCGCAACCACCACCACCACCACCGCTGCCATACCTCTCGACTTCGACGGACTTCGAGGCACTTCCCGTCCGGCTGGCGCTGTCGGTGACCGTCAATCCCAGCGTATAGACGTTATAGGTGTAATTGATGCCGGGGCAGTACTGCCTGGAGTAGCTGCTCCCCGTACCGACGGCCGTGCCGTTCCAGGTCCACTGATAGGCGAACGGCGCGGTGCCATTGCTGACGGAGGCGGTCCAAGTGTAGGTCGTGCATGCCGTCACGCCGAGATAGCTGGGACCGTTGATCGTGGGCACTGGCGCCGGATTCTGCGGCACCGGGCAACTCGCCGCATTCGTCGACTGCATGCTGTAGGAGGAGGGGTTGAGCGAGTTGCTCGTCATGCTCCCGAAGGCGTAGGACTCGCAGGCGGGGCCGCCGTTCACGGTGGCGTAGGCGCTCGCGCTCACGTTCGCGCCGGAGCGGGGGCCGTCGGTCACCGTGTGGGTCGTGGGAGCCCCGTTCACCGTGGTCTTGGCGAAAGCGTACGCGTAGACCTCACCGTAGAAGGCGCAGTTGGAGCTGAAATTGGCGCTCGCGTTCCCGAAGGTGCCCTGGGGCGAGGAGTTGTAGGAGGCGCTGGCGTTGTACGCGAAGCTGATGGTGCAGCTCACCTTCTCGATACCGGTCTCGCCGCTCGCCTCGCTGAGCCTCGCGAGCGCCAAGGTCTTCCGGGCATTCGCGATCTCCTTCCGGTGGCTGGCGATGGCGCGGCGCAACTCCGGCGTGGGAGTCGCCTTAAAGACTCTTTGCAGGTTCTGAAGCTGCTTCTGAAGATCCTGAAGCTTCCAGGTGAACCCCGGCACGCCGAACACGAAGCTCTCGATTTCACCGGCGACCAGCTCGCGCTGCAGGACGCCGTCCTTTACAATCTTCCATCCCTCCTGCTGCATCCTCGCCAGAGTATCGTCCGAGCTCTCTTGGAAGTCCTGGGCCAGACTGAGATGCGTGCTTCCGAAGAGGGAGAGGCAGAGCGCGAGGACGATGAGGACCCACTGCTTCTTCATTGATGTTTCTCCTCCAACTAGGAGTATCGCCAAGGCCTTGAATGGCCGGGGACGCCGAAGATGTAGGAAGAGGGACGGGTTTTCTCTCTCGAAACGGCAGAAATCCTAGCCAGAACCTGCCTGAACTGTCAATATTTATTAATCTTTTGTAAGAGAGACTAGGTCAGGGAAACTCGGAGCCCGTAATCTCGTAAGCTTTACCGGAACAAAAGGAGAGATCCCGTGTCCCAGCCCGTGCCGCGCCCGTTGCCCAAGCAGCGCCCCGCCTTCCGAGCCTCCCGCAATAAACGGGGGATCGCCCGGCGCATCCTCCTGGCCTTTGCCGTCCTGATCGTGCTGATCGTCCTGGTCTTCCTGGGCGGCGGGCTCTGGCTCCGGGGGCAGCTCAAGGCCAGCCTGCCCCTGCTGGATGGCGAGCGCAAGATGGCCGGGCTCTCGGCGCCGGTGGAGATCGAGCGGGACGACCTCGGGGTGCCGACGATCCGCGCCGCCAGCCGGGTGGACGCCGCCCGCGCGCTGGGCTTCCTCCACGCGCAGGACCGCTTCTTCCAGATGGACCTGCTGCGGCGCCAGGCCGCGGGCGAGCTGGCGGAGCTCATCGGCCCGGCGGTGGTGAACGCCGACAAGGAGCACCGGGTCCACCGGTTCCGCGACGTGGCCCGGCGGGCGGTGGCCCGGTCCGTGGGCGAAGACCAGGCCGTGCTGGGCGCCTACGCGGAGGGAGTGAACGCCGGTCTCGCCAGCCTCGGCGCCAAGCCTTTCGAGTACATCGCGCTGCGCGCCGACCCGGCCCCATGGCGGGCGGAGGACTCGCTGCTGGCCGTCCACGCCATGTTCTTCGAGCTCAACGACGAGGATGGGGAGCGGGAGTCGAACCTGGGGATCCTCCACGACACCCTGCCGGCGGAGATGTATGAGCTCCTGACGGCCCAGGGCACGGAGTGGGACGCGCCGATCGTGGGCCAGCCGTTCGTCACGCCGCCCATCCCCGGGCCGGAGGTGTTCGATCTCCGCCGCCGCCCGGCCCTGCCCAAGGCCGCGGCCCTTCACCTGAAGCCCGTGGAGGCCGAGGCGTCCATGGTGGGCAGCAACAACTGGGCGGTGGCGGGCACCCACACGGCGGACGGCCGGGCCCTGATCGCGGACGACATGCACCTGGGGATCCGGGTGCCGAACACCTGGTACCGCGTTTCGATCGTGCGGCCGGACAATCGGCCGGACAATCGGCCGGACAGCGCCGGCGGCACCCTGCGGATGACGGGCGTGACCCTCCCCGGCACGCCCATGGTGGCCGTGGGAAGCAACGGCCACGTGGCCTGGGGCTTCACCAACAGCTACGGCGACTGGACGGACCTCGTGGTGCTGGAGACGGACCCCAAAGACCCGGAGATCTACCGCACTCCCGAGGGGCCGAAGCGCTTCACCAAGGTCACGGAGCGGATCCGCGTCAAGGGCCGGCCGGACGAGCTGCTGGAGGTGAAGGGGACGATCTGGGGACCGGTGATCGACCAGGACCACCTCGGCCGGCCGCGCGCCCTGGCCTGGACGGCTCACTCTCCGGAGGCGGTGAACCTGGAGATCGGCCGGCTGGAATCGGCGCGCACCCTGGAGGAGGCCATGGACGCGGCGAACCGCGCCGGCATCCCGCCCCAGAACTTCGTCGTGGGTGACGAGACGGGCCGGATCGGCTGGACGATCATCGGCAAGATCCCGCGCCGCCTCGGCTTCCCCGGCCGGATTCCTACCTCCTGGGCCGACGGCTCGAACCGCTGGGCCGGCTGGCTGTTGCCCGGCGAGGTGCCGCGGGTCGTCGATCCGCCGTCGGGACGGATCTGGACGGCGAACGCCCGGGTGGTCGACGGCGCCATGCTGGCGCGGCTGGGGGACGGCGGCTACGACCTCGGGGCGCGCGCCCGGCAGATCCGGGACGACCTGATGAAGCTCGACAAGGCGACGCCGCGCGACCTGCTGGCCGTCCAGCTCGACGACCGCGCCCTCTTCTTGGACCGCTGGCGCGGGGTGCTGCTCGGCGCCCTGACGCCGAAGGCGATGACGGCCGATCCGCGGCGCCGCGAGCTGCGGCGGCTGGTGGAGGCCACCTGGACGGGACGGGCCTCCGTCGACTCCGTGTCCTACCGGCTGGTGCGGTCGTTCCGGACCTTCCTGTTGGAGCAGGTCTTCACATCCCTGACCGGGCAGGGGGACAAGCCGAGGGAGCAGCGCTTCGGGCCGAGCTCCCAGTTCGAGGGCCCTCTGTGGCGGCTGGTGACCGAGCGCCCACTTCACCTGCTCGACCCGAAATTCAAGAGCTGGGACGAGCAGATCCTCGCCGCCGTCGACGAGATGCTCGGCTACTACGGGGACCAGAACCTCGCCAGCCTGACCTGGGGCCAGCGCAACACCACGCGCATCCGGCACCCCTTGAGCCAGGCCGTGCCGGCCCTGGGCCGCTGGCTGGACGTGCCGGCGCGGCAGCTCCCGGGTGACGAGAACATGCCCCGCGTCCAGGCCGCGGACTTCGGCGCTTCGGAGAGGATGGTGGTCTCCCCGGGCCGCGAGGAGGCGGGCATCTTCCACATGCCGGGCGGCCAGAGCGGCCATCCGCTCTCGCCCTATTACCGGAAGGGGCACGAGGCCTGGGAGGAGGGCCGGCCGGCGCCGTTCCTGCCGGGGCCGGCGGTCCACCGGCTGCGCTTGACGCCCGGGCGTTGAAGCTATACTCCCGCCGCCAAGCCGTCGTTCGGAAACTGGGAGAGAACCGATGCCGCAGAACACCGTTCACGTGATCGCCACCTTCTTCTCCGAAATGGGCAAGGAGGAGGACATGGAGCGTGCCTTGCTGGAGATGATCGACCCGACCCGAGCCGAGCCGGGCTGCATCCGCTACGACCTGCTGCGCTCGCTCAAGGGCGAGAATTACACGGAGTTCGTGTTCGTCGAGGAATGGGAGTCGGAGGAGGCGCTGGAAGCCCATGCCCAGACGCCGCACTTCCTGGGCTTGCGGGGGCGGGTCAAGAACCTGATGGGATCGCTGCCGCGCGTGATCCGCTACCGGCAGGTCGGATGAGGGCCCTCACCTCCCCGGCCCTCCGCCCACCCTTCCTGGGAGAGGAGGGAGAGGGTTGTTGGCTTCTTCATTCCCCTCTCTCCCAGGCGGGCGGACGGAGGGCCGGGAGAGAGGGGTAGGGTAGTGAGGGCCTCTACCTACCGCGCCGTCCGCCTCCCCGCCAGGATGACCTCGCGCCCCGTCAGGTAGAGCAGCACGCACAGAAGCGCGAACGGGATCAGCGAGAGCAGGTCGGAGCTCGCCCCTGAGAAGAAGGGGTTGGTCTGCCGCATCGTCTCGGTGATCGAGCGGTCGAAATCCGTCAGCACTCCCTGGGAGAAGGCGACCCCGATGCCGGCGATGGCGCCGCCCGCGATGTAGCCGGAGGCCATCAGCACGCCGGGGCTCTTGTCGCCCTCCGCCACCAGCTCGTCCTCGGTGAGGTTCTTGTGGGCGAGCTTCTTGCGCAGGTGGCGGTCCACCAGCCAGCGCACCATGCCGCCGATGAAGATCGGGCTGGAGGACGACAGCGGCAGGTAGACGCCGACGGCGAAGGCGAGCGACGGGATTCCCGACATCTCCAGCACGATGGCGATCATCACGCCCAGGAGCACCAGGCCCCAGGGGAGCTGCCGGTTGAGGATGCCCTTGATGATGTAGGACATCAGCGTCGCCTTGGGCGCGTCGAACTTGGTGACCTTGGTGCCGTCGGGACGCTCCTGGTGGATGCCGTTGATGCCCGGGTCGACGAGATAGACGGGCACGCCGGCGTCGTTGACCAGGTACCGGCCGGCCGGCCCGCCGACCTCGTCCGTCTTGTGCCAGGACCGGTAGGTGCCCGGATCGTCCTTGGCCTGGGGGCCCTTGAGCGACTCCGTCCGCAGGGTGCCCAAAGTCGCGGGATCGACCCGCAGGCCCGGAGCGTAGCCCTGTGCGGTGATGGCGCCGGTGGTCCGGTCGGCCACGGGGACGTAGACGGTGGAGCCGTCGTTCAGGCCGAGCAGGATGGGCCCGAGGACGAGGGCCGAGGCCAGGGCGCCGACCAGGATGGCGATCTGCTGGTACTTGGGCGTGGCGCCCACCAGGAAGCCGGTCTTCAGGTCCTGGGAGGTCGTGCCGCCGTTCGACGCCGCGATGCAGACGATGGCGCCGATCGACAGGGCCGTGACGTAGTAGCTTGGGCCCGTCCAGCCGATGGCCAGGAAGATCAGGCAGGTGAGGAGCAGCGTCGCGACCGTCATGCCCGAGATCGGGTTCGACGACGAGCCGATCTCGCCCGTGAGGCGCGAGGAGACGGTGACGAAGAGGAAGCCGAAGACCACGATCAGGAGGGCGCCCAGGAGGTTCCACTGCAGGTGGAGCTGGGGCATCAGCATGATGACGGCGATCAGGGCGATGATGCCGCCGACCACGAGCTTGAGGGAGAGGTCCTGGTCCGTGCGCGGCACCGCTCCCGTCCCGGTGCCCTTGCGGCCGCGGAAGTCGGCGAGACCGCCCTTGAGGCCGTGCCAGATCGTGGGCAGCGACCGGAACAGGCTGATGATGCCGCCCGCGGCCACGGCGCCGGCACCGATGTAGAGGACGTAGGCGCCGCGGATCTCGTTGGGTCCCATCTGGGAGATCGGCACCGTGCCGGGCGAGACGACGCCGGTGGTCGCCGAGCCGAAGAACGCGATGGCCGGAATCAGCACCAGGTAGGCGAGCACGCCGCCGGCGCACATGATCGAGGCGATGCGCGGGCCGATGATGTAGCCGACGCCGAGCAGCGCGGGCGAGATCTCGGCGGCGACCGAGCCGGCCTTGAACGGCGGCCCGAAGACCTTCTCCGGCACGTCCTTCCAGGCCCTGAACACCATCATCGCCACCTGGTAGGCGAAGCCGAGGCCGAAGCCGGTGAAGATCGTCTTGGCGCCGGAGGTGTTGGCCTCCTCCGCGGCGGGGGCGTGCCCGGCGGCGGCCGCGGCGGAGTAGCGGGCGGCGATCGCCCGCTCCTCGTCCGTGGCGCCGGCCTTGAGCACCTCCGCGCAGGCCGTGCCTTCGGGGTACTTGAGGATGCCGTGCTGCTGGACGATGAGCGCCCGGCGCAGCGGGATCATCATGAGGATGCCCAGCAGGCCGCCCAGCACCGCCACCATCATGACCCGCGTGATCTCCAGGTCGAAGCCGAGGATCATGATCGCCGGCATCGTCACGCCGACGCCGAAGGCGATCGACTCGCCGGCCGAGCCGGCCGTCTGCACGATGTTGTTCTCGAGGATCGTGGCCCCCCGGCCGCCCAGCTTGGCGATCAGCCGGAAGATGGTGAGCGAGATGACCGCCACCGGGATCGAGGCGCTGACCGTCAGGCCCACCTTGAGCACCAGGTACAGCGACGAGGCGCCGAAGATGATGCCCAGGACGGTGCCGACGATGAGCGGCACCAGGGTGAGCTCCCGCACCTCAACCGACGCTGGAATGAACGGGTGGAAGGCGGCGGCCCGGGGCTCCTCGGGAGCCGCTCCGACGATGTCGGGGAACTCTTGGGGAGAAACTTCGGAAATTGCCATGACTAAGCACCTTTCCCTGAGATTTGGGTCCGTACCCTACCACACCGCTCTGCCGCGGGAACGAGATCCGGCTCAGGGACGCAGCAAGAAAGAGACCACCCCTTCCTCAGGAGGATCGGGGATGGCCGCCGTCCTCCCGGGAGGTCAGCCGGGGGGGCCGGTCCTGGACGCGCTCCCCAACTGCTCGAAGGTGCACTGCTCCGGCTTCTTGTCGGGCCGCCAGCGCAGGAACTTGGTGCCGTGGCGGAAGCGGCCGCCCGTGAAGTGGTCGTAGCGCACCTCGCAGACCAGGGCCGGCCGTAGCGGCTCCCATTCGGTGGAGCGCCCCTGGCTCCAGCGGCTGGGGCCGCCCGGCGCCTTGCCGGTGAAGCCGGGCGCCTCGCGCAGGGGCAGGAGGACCGGCTCGAGCTCCCGCCGCTCCTCCTCGGTGAAGCTGGAAGAGAAGCCGACGTGGTCGAGGAGGCCCGCGTCGTCGTAGAGGCCCAGCAGGAGCGAGCCGATCTTCCCCTCGTTCTTGCCGCCGGCCTGGGCCCAGCGGAAGCCGCCCACCACGCAGTCGGCCGTGCGGATCCTCTTGACCTTGACCATGGCGCTGCGGTCGCCCGGGAGGTAGGGGGAGCCGGCGAGCTTGGCCACCACGCCGTCGAGCCCGCTCGCTCCCAGCTCCTGGATCCAGCGCTCGGCGAGGGCCCGGTCCGCGGTGGCGGGCGAGAGCATCACGGAGCCGCCCTCGGGGAGCTCGGCGAAGAGCTTCTCCAGAGCCTGGCGCCGTTCCTCGAGGGGTAGCCCGGCGACGGACTTCCCCTTGCCGTCCACCAGGACGTCGAAAGCCTGGTAGCTCGCCGGGGTCTCGCGGGCCAGCTTGCGGATGCGGCTCTCGGCGGGGTGGATGCGCTGGAGGAGGGCGTCGAAGTCGAGGCCGTCCCCGGCGCGGATCACGATCTCGCCGTCGAGGACGAACGCGCGCGGCGGCAGCGCGCCGAACGCTTCGACCAGCTCCGGAAAGTAGCGGTCCAGCGGCTGGCCGCTCTTGGATTGGAGCGCCACCGTGCTCCCCTTGCGGAAGGCCAGGCAGCGGAAGCCGTCCCACTTCGGCTCGTAGAGCCAGCCTTCGCCCTGGGGAATGCGCTCCGCCGGCCGCGCCTCCATCGGCGGGTAGGGCGGCTGGATCGGCAGGCCGAGCTGGGGGAACTCCCCTTCCAGCGCCTCGGCGGGGACGGCGGCGGCGATGCGGTCCGTCTTCTTTCTGGAGCTGGGTCTCGCCATGCCGGCGAGAGACTGCAAATGGCGCGCCCTCTTCGGGCGGGGGCCTGTCAATTCACGGCGTGGGGCATGGCCAGCGAGAACGGGGCGATCTCCGCCTCGAAGCTCTCGCCGTTCTCCAGGACCATCAGGTAGGAGCCGTGCATCGCGCCGACCGGCGTCTGCAGAGGGCAGAAGCTCGTGTACTCGAAATCGTCGCCGGGAGCGAGCACGGGCTGCTCGCCGACGACGCCGGCCCCCTGGACCCGCTGGATGTCGCCGTTGCCGTCGGTGATGAACCACTCGCGGCTGGCGAGCTTCGCGGTCTCCAGGCCGACGTTCGAGATCCGCACGCGATAGGCGAAGAAGTAGTAGCTCTCGGAGGGAGAGCTCCGCTCTTCATCGTAGAAGCTCTCGGCCTGGACCCGGATGCCGCGGGTCGTGGTATCGCTCATGGTGCCGGCATTATTGCATGTAGCAATGACATACGGGATCGAGAGGGGAGGCCGGACTGCGCTGGGATACAATCCGCGCTCCTGAGGGAGATCCAGGGAGGGAACGCGAATGGACTGGTTGACCAACCCCGAGAGCTTGATCGCGCTGCTCACGCTGACGGTGCTCGAGATCGTGCTCGGCATCGACAACGTGATCTTCATCTCCATTCTCGCCGGCAAGCTGCCCCAGGAGCAGCAGGCGAAGGCCCGGCGGGTCGGGCTGGGGCTCGCCATGTTCCTGCGCATCGGCCTCCTCGCCTCCCTGGCCTGGATGGTGAAGCTGACCTCCCCCCTGTTCACCGTGCTCCGGGAGGAGATCTCCGGCCGCGACCTCATCCTCCTCATCGGCGGCGTGTTCCTGCTCTTCAAGGCCACCCGGGAGATCCATGAGCGGCTGGAGGGCGAGGAGGGGCACGCGAGCACCCGGGTGGCCGCCTCGTTCTCCTCCGTGATCATCCAGATCCTGCTGCTCGACATCGTCTTCTCGCTCGACTCGGTCATCACGGCCGTGGGCATGGCCAACCAGTTGCCCGTCATGATCACCGCCGTGGTGGTCGCGGTGGGGGTGATGATGTTCGCCGCCGGCCCGATCGGCGAGTTCGTGGCCAGGCACCCCACCGTCAAGATGCTGGCCCTCTCCTTCCTGCTGCTGATCGGCATGTCGCTGATCGCCGAAGGGCTCGACCATCACATTCCCAAGGGCTACGTCTACTTCGCCATGGGCTTCTCGGTCTTCGTGGAGATGCTGAACCTGAAGATGGGCAAGAGCAAGACCAAACCGGTCCACCTGCACGAGCCCTACATGGAGCAGCCGGCGCCGGCCCCCGTGGCGAGGGCGCCGAAGAAGAAGCGGTAGGCCTACTCCGTACGCCGGATCGTCATCACCGGGCAGGGAGCGTGCTCCACCGCCCGCTCGGCCGTGCTGCCCAGCAGCAGATGGCGGAGCCCCGAGTGGCCATGGGTGCCCATGGCGATCAGGTCCGCCCCCCGCTTCTCCGCCTCTTCCGCGATGACGTGGGCCGGGTCGCCCTCGCGGGCCAGGGTCTCGATGGTCAGCCCCTCGCGCTGGAACGGCTGCGCCGTCTCATAGAGACGCCGCTCCGCTTCCAGGCCCGTGTCCTCGAGGAAGCGGATCGAGGTCGGGATGGGCCCGTAGGCCGTGTACTCGATCGGCAGGTTGTAGGCGTGGAGCAGGATCAGGCGGGCGTCCCGCTCCAAGGAGGCGAGCAGCCGGTGGGCGGTGTGGATGGCGAGGTCCGCGTCCCGCGAGAAATCGGTGGGCACGAGGATGGTGCGGATCGTCCGGTGCTTGCCGAGGTCTCCTGGGTGGACGGTGAGCACCGGGCCGTGAGCACCGTGGACCACCCGCTGCGTGGTGCTGCCCAGCAGGAGGTGGCGCAGACCGGTCAGGCCGCGGGTGCCGATGACGACCGCCAGCGCCGAGACGGCCCGGGCACGGTCGAGGATCACCTGCGAGGGCGTGCCGGGCGCGAGGAAGGTGGCGACCTCCACGCCCCTTTCGCTCGCCGCCGCGGCGGCCTCCGCCAGCCGGGCCTTGGCGGCTTCCAGGACGTCCGACTCGAAGGCGGGGCCCGGCGTGGGGACGAAGCCCGGCAACGAGGGAGGCACCGTCACCGCGTGCACCAGCTCGACCCGGGCGCCATGCTGCCGGGCGAGCTCGAGGGCCCAGTCCAGGGCCGCGGCCGCGGTCTGCGAGAAGTCGGTCGCCGCCAGCACCACGGGCGCTGTTGGAGCGGGAGAGGTCTGCGGTTCCATGGTCGATCCTCCGTTCGACCGCAGTGTATCCGACGCCGAGGCTACGCTGGCGGCTTCTTCTCCGTCTCCCGGGGTCCGAGGGCGCGGGCCCCGCGGCGGGCGGAGAAGATGAAGACGTGCTGCGCGGGGAGGGTCTCGATCTGGTTGACCAGCAGGAACCCCGCCGCGGTCCACTCGTCGAGGACCTGCTCGGCGGACATCCGGTGCTTGATGTTGATGTGCGAGGCCGTGTCCCCTTCGAGCCGGTACTCGACGAGGGTCAGGGTGCCGCCCGGCGCCAGGGACTTGCGGAGGCTGGCGAGCATCTCCTCCGGCTTCTGGAACTCGTGGTAGACGTCCACCATGAGGATACGGTCGATGCTCCCCGCGGGGAGCTTGGCGTCCGTGTCGGTCCCCAGGACGGGGGTGATGTTCTTGATCCCTTCCTGGGCGGCGTACTTTTCGAGCAGCTCCAGCATCTCGGGCTGGATGTCCACGGCGTAGACCTTGCCCGTGGGGCCGACGGCCTTGGCGAGCCGGCGGCTGAAGAACCCCGTTCCCGCGCCGACCTCGGCGATGGTCATCCCCGGCCGCAGCTCCATAGCCTCGAGCACCACTTCCGGCTTCTCCGCCTCGGCCCGCCCCTCGCGCTCCAGCCAGGCGGCGCCCTCGAAGCTCATGACGTTGGCCGGCTCGCGCTTAGCGGCCACCGCCACCGGCGTGTCCTTGCCGTCCGCCGGCAGGGGACCGCCGCAGGCGATCCCCAGGAACATCAGGACCCAGGCCCAGGCGGTCCAGCGGAGAAGGGCGCGGGAAACAGGCGAAGGCTCGGGAAGGCGGTAGCTCATCTTGGGCTCCTGGGTTCGTCCAGCACAACCGATGAGCAAGGATGCCTCATTCCCGAGGGTTGGCCAAGATCCTGAGTATCGCTCATCGAGATCGAGTCACCCCTGGACAGGTCGTGAGCTCCAGCCGTATCGTTCGGCGGAAACTTTGAGCCGAACTTGACTGGCGACTTAACCTGGGGGTTAAAATGAAGCTGCGGCTCGTATATCGAGACCGTTGGATCCTGTACGCCGTCTGTAGCGATCGTGGAGAGTGCCCCTTGCTGGAGTTCCTCAGTGGCGACGACCCTTCCAGCCATCTGGCAAAAACCAAGCGCCAGATGCTCCGACGCCTGGAGGCGATTTCTCGCACGGGCATGACCCAGGTCACGGACATCTCGCATCAGATCTCGGGAGATATCTGGCAAATCGAGAAGGGCGACATCAGGATCCTGTATTTCTATGACCGGGAAAGGGTGATCGTCCTGTCTCACGGGTTCGTCAAGCAATCGAGAAAGACCCGGCAGGGCGAGATCCAGCGGGCACGAGAGGCCCTTCAGAGATACAGGGCCGAAAGGGACAGGATCCAGATCCTGGAGGACTAGGAGATGAAGACAGAGCCATCTTTCAAAGGCCTCTTCGAGGCAGCACGGCAGCACGACGACTACTGGACCGAGGGGCTGATCATCGAGTTCACCGAGGAGCTCTCCCGATGGATGGGGGAGAAAAGAATCTCTCGCAGTGCTCTCGCGGCGAAGATCGGGCACTCTCCGGCCTATGTCACCAAGGTTCTGCGCGGGAACGCCAACTTCACGGCGGCCACGATGACGAAGCTGGCCCGGGCCATGGGGGCCGAGGTGAGGATTCACCTGGCTCCGATCGGCAGCCGGACCACCTGGTACGACCAGCCTCTTCTCCAAGAGACCGCGAGCTCTGATGCACCCGCGGAGGACGAGGACCTGCGGAGCCCCCCGCAGAGGGGGACTGGAACGGGATGATCCTCAGGCCTTCTCTTCTTCCCCCACCTCCCCCAGCGGCCGCTCCATGATCAGGAGCTCCTTGACGATCTTGCCGCCGAGCAGGTGCTCCTGGAGGATGCGCTCCAGGGCGGGCGGGTCGCAGTGGCCGTACCAGGTGCCCTCCGGGTAGACGATGGCGATGGGGCCGCCCGTGCAGATGTCGAGGCAGTTGGCGCGGGTGGCGTAGACCCCTCCCGCCTTCGAGAGCCCCAGCTCCTTGAGACGCTTGCGCAGGAACTTCCAGGCTTCGATCGAGCGCTTGCGGCTGCAGCACTTCGGCTTGGTGGGATCGCAGCAGAGAAAGATGTGCCGCTGGATCTCGGGCATGCCCCGCTTCTCGGCACGGCGGCGCTGCTTTTCGAGGTCCTCCCGGGATGGCTCCGAGATCTTCATGTGGCAAGGGTACAACAGCCGCGGGCAGCGGCACTGGTTCATAATGGCGCCATGAGAGGTCTTCGCTGGCTCGTCCTTGCCGCCGGGCTCCTGCTGCCCGCCTCGCGGCCCCCCGTTCCGGTTCCGGCTTCGGCTCCCGCCGTCACGGAGACCCGGCCCAACATCCTGGTCATCATGACGGACGACCAGAGGCTCGACGAGATGCGCGTCCTGCCCAAGACCCGGGCTCTCCTGGGCCAGCGCGGCACCACCTTCGCGAACAGCTTCGTCTCGTACTCGCTGTGCTGCCCTTCGCGCTCGACCTTCCTGACCGGGCAGTACGCTCACAACCATGGCGTGCTCCTCAACTCCGGCCCCAATGGCGGATATCAGCGCCTCAATCACTCCAATACGCTCCCCGTCTGGCTCCAGGAAGCGGGCTACTACACCGCTCATATCGGCAAGTACCTCAACAACTACGGGGTCGGCTCGCCCGCGGCGCCCCCCGGCTGGTCGCGATGGTTCGGGCTGATCGACCCCACGACCTACAAGCTCTACGACTACGTGGTGAGCGACGACGGCGTGCCGGTGAGCTATGGCGATGCCCCGGACGATTACCAGACGGACGTCCTGGCGGCCGAGGCGGAGAGCGTCCTGCGCTCGCGGGCCCGGTCGAGCCAGCCGTTCTTCGTCACCGTCGCCCCAGTCGCCCCCCATCTGGAGCAGGTCAGGAACGGCCAGCAGCCGCCCCGCCCGGCGCCGCGCCACGAGGGCCGGTTCGCCGCCGAGCCCCTGCCGGCCAGACCGTCGTTCAGCGAGCCCGAGGTGGGCGACAAGCCCGCGCACATCCGCCGGCTGCCGCCGCTCAGCTCCGCCAAGGGGGCCCGGGAAACCTCGGTCTACCGGGCGCGCCTGGCCTCCCTGCTCGCCGTGGACGACCTGGTCGAACGCCTGGTCGGAGCCCTCGCCGAGACCGGCCAGCTCGACCGGACGGTGATCGTCTTCACCTCCGACAACGGCTTTCTCCTCGGCGAGCACCGCATCGTCGACCAGAAGTACTACCCGTATGAGGAGTCGATCCGGGTGCCCCTGATCATCCGCGGCGGCGGCTTCCCCGTGGGCACCGCGGCGCAGCCGGTGTCCAACGTCGACCTCGCGCCGACCATCGCGGCGCTCGCGGGCGCCCGGCCGCGCCGGGTGATGGACGGCCGCCCCCTGCTTCCCCTGGCCCTCGATCCCCAGCTAGGGAAGGAGAGGACTCTGCTGATCGAGGGTTTCGGCTCCGGCAGCGCCAAGCCGCCCTTCCAGGCGGTCCGCACCCCTCAGTGGTTCTATGCCGAGTACGGGAAGGGTGAACGGGAGCTCTACAACCTCCAGGTGGACCCCTTCCAGCTTCAAAGCCGGCATGCGGCTCCGGCCCTGGCGGCGGTCCGCAAGGATCTGGCCGCGCGGCTGGCCCGTCTCCGCTCCTGCGCCGGCAAGGCCTGCCTTTAGTATCAGATCGATCATCCGATCGATCACCGCCAGGCGGAGCCCATCCACCGGCGGCTCGCTCGCAGCAGCCGGTGCAGGTGGGTCCAGAAAGCGGACCGGCGGTGCCGGCGCTGGAGACGGGTATCCTTCATCCGCGAGCGTGCCCTTGGGTCATGAGCGTGTTCAGGTAGACGGACACGCGGCATAAGATCACCTCCGGGAGGAGAACGAATGCGCGATGGCTACCCCCTCGTCGAGCTGCACCGCCACTTGGACGGCAACGTCCGGATCGAGACCGTGCTGGACCTCGCGCGGCAGCATGGGCTCGATCTGCCGGCCTGGACGGTGGAGGAGCTGCGCCCCCACGTCCAGATCACCGAGCGGGAGCCCAGCCTGGTCCACTTCATCGCCAAGTTCGCGCTGCTGCGGCGGGTGATGGCCGACTACGGCGCCGTGCGGCGGATCGTGCGGGAGAACCTGGAGGACGCCGCCCGCGAGGGGATCGACTACATCGAGCTGCGGTTCAGCCCCTACTTCATGGGCGAGGAGCACGGGCTCGACACCTTCGGCGTCGTGGAGGCCGCCTGCGATGCCCTGGAGGAAGCCCGCGGGCGCATCCCCGTGAAGGCGAAGCTGATCGGTATCATCTCCCGCCATTACGGGCCGGAGACCGGCCGGATCGAGCTCCAGGCCGCGATCCGTGGCCGGGAGCGCGGCGTCGTCGCCCTCGACCTGGCGGGCGACGAGGCCAACTTCCCGGGCGAGCTGTTCGTCCGTCATTTCCAGGAAGCGCGGGACGCGGGGCTGCGGACGATCGCCCACGCCGGCGAGGCGGCGGGAGCCGGGAGCGTGCGCCAGGCGGTCCTCGGCCTGGGGGCGGAGCGGATCGGCCACGGCGTGCGGTCGGTGGAGGAGCCCGAAGTCCTCGAGCTGCTGGCCGAGCGCCGCATCCCCCTGGAGGTCTGCCCGACGAGCAACCTGCAGACGAGCACCGTGCGGGACTATGCCTCCCACCCCCTTCCCGCCCTCCTGCGGCGGGGCCTCGCCGTCACCCTCAACACGGACGATCCGAGCATCAGCGGCATCGACCTCGCCCACGAGTACCGCGTGGCGCAGGCGGAGCTGGGCCTCTCCGGAGCCGAGTTGCGCGTTATGCAGGAGAACGCCGTGGCGGCGGCCTTCCTCACCGGCGAGGAGAGGACGGAGCTGCTCGCGGGCTGCGGATATACTTCGTCGCTTGATTAGGGAGGAGATGACGACATGGCAAGAAGCGGCAACATCGATCTTTCCAAGCTCTCCATCGAAGAGCTGCAGGGGCTGGCCCGCGACATCGAGACCGAGGTCGTGACTCGGCGCGAGGCGGACCGGGAGCGGGTGCTGAACCAGATGCGCGAGCTGGCGGCCAGCCTGGGCATGAGCCTGGAAGACGTCCTCCGCCAGGAGAAGGGCAAGGGCGGCACCGTGGCGGCGAAGTACCGCAACCCGGAGAACCCCGACCTGACGTGGTCCGGACGCGGCAAGCGGCCGGCCTGGGTGAACGCGGCGCTGGCCTCGGGCAAGACGCTCGACGACCTGGCCGCCTCCTGAAGGAGGAGACCATGCGGAGACTTCTCTGCCTGCCGTTCGTCCTGGCGCTCGCCGCGGCGGCGTGCGCCCAGAACACCGGGAACGCCGACAACGTTTGCGGCGGCATCCGTGGGCTGCAATGCGCCGAGGGGCAGTTCTGCGACCTGCCCGCCGGCCACTGCCAGGGGGCCGATTTCCAGGGCACCTGCGTGCCGCGGCCGCAGGCCTGCACCAAGGAGTACCGGCCGGTCTGCGGCTGCGACGGACAGACCTACGGCAACGACTGCACGCGGCGCGCCGCCGGGGCCCAGAAGGACCGCGACGGCGAGTGCAAGACAGGGGCTCGCGAGCCGGTACCGGGAAACTAGAAAGCCGGCTAGCCGGCGTAGGAATCGTCCTGCTCGATCTTCGAGAGGACCCAGTCGAACTCGCCGCTGGTGATCTTGGCGCCGCAGTGCTCGCACTGGCCCGCCATGTTGACGTCGAGGGGGGCGCCGCAGTTGGGGCAGCTCTTGTCGCTGCGCGGCGCTCCCTTGACCGCCGAGCCCCGGATCAGCGTCCAATACTCGGAGTAGAAGCGGTCGCGCTTGGAATCGCCGGAGACGACGTCGCCCGTCGTCTGCCGGACCGTGTAATCCCGGCCCGAGCCCCAGAGGCGGACGGTGAGCGAGTCGTAGTGGCGGTCGCGCAGCACCTTCACCGTCTTCCACTCGACGATCCGCATCCCTTCGAGCGCGTTGCGCAGCCCCTGCTTCTCGTAGGCGGTGACCCAGTACCTGAGGTAGTCGAACAGCCCGTCCGACACGTAGGGCCGGGCACCGCCGAGGTCGCGCCGGGACCACCCGGCGTTCAGCTCGTCATAGATCAGGCGGAGCCGCGCGTCCAAGGCCTGCTGGCTGACGGCGGGATCCTCCCGCGCCAGCTCCGCCCAGCGGGCGTTCAAGGCCGGGTGGAAGATCGTCGGCCAGTTGCTCCCCACCTCCTGGACGTCCGAGGTGAGGGCCGGCGGCCGCTCTTCGAGGCGCACCAGCTCGATCGACTCGACGCTCCAGTCGAACCGCCCCCCGGAGACGACCTCGCCGCAGTACTCGCAGCGCTCTCCTCCCTCAGGGCCGAACGGCGCGCCGCAGTTGGGGCATTGGAAGGAGCGCACCTGCGCGGCCGGCTTGGTCCGCACCCCGGCGTTGCGCACCAGGCGCCAGCGTTCCTGAACGTAGTGCGTGTGCTCCGCGCCCGCCATGCCGACCGTCATGTTGGCCTCGAAGTCCAGCGCCACCGCCACCTGTGCGGCCGGCTCCGCTCCCGGGGGGATCGAGAGGTCGAGCACGCGCATGGCGCCGACCACCACGCCCGAGACCGGAGCGCCCACGGGGCGGCGCTGGGCGAGGTGGCTCCGCACCGCCTGGCTCAGATAGGGCGAGAGGGACTCGAGGTCCCGCTCGCTGGAACGGGCCTGGTGGGCCTTGGCGAAGAGGGCGTAGGCGAAATCCTCGAACAGGACCACCGAGAACTCGGGGTCGAGGTTGCGGACGGCGTCGAGGTCGCGCGGCGCCTGCCGGGCGGGTGGCGCCTTGGGCGGCGCCGAATCCCAGCGCTGGGGCCCCGCCGCCGCCTTCCGCTTGTGGCGGAGATAGAGGATGGCGAGAACCACGATGGTCGCCGGAATGCCGAGCTGCGGGTACCGGATGACGAATTCGATCCACAGCCGGATCAGCAGATAGACCAGCCCGCCGTCGTCCCCTCCGCCGCCACCGCTGCCGCCGCCTCCGGAGTAGCCCTCGCCGCCGCCCGGCCGGGCCATGGCGGCCAGGGGCAGGAGGAGCAGCAGCGCGAGGATGCCCAGGACCAGGAGCTGCGGGCGGCGGCGGAACGGGATCTTCACGGCTAGCAGACCTCGTTCGGCAGCTCGTCGACGTCCTCGGCGCTGCGCTCCAGGGCGGGACCCAGGAGGGTCGCCAGCTCGCGCAGCCGCGCGGCCACCGCGGTGCCGTCAGCCCCGTGGCGGACCGCCTCTTCGATGGCCTTCACCGCCTTGCGCCAGGCATCCGTGGCGGCGAGCGCCTCGACGCCGACGTCGACCACGACGGCGGCCTCCCGCTCCAGAACGGAAACGTAGAGGAGGATGCCCGTCCGTCCCGTCGTGCCGTGGATACGCCGCTCGACGAAGGTGGACCGGGCCGCGGTCTCGACCCGCTGCCGCCGGGTCCAGGAGCGGCTGAAGACCCGCCGCAGGACGTCGCTCCGGGACGCGGCGAGGCCGGCCAGCGCCCCCACCAGGGCGGGATCGACCAGGAACCAGACCAGGGCGAACTCCCAGCGCGAGTAAAGGAGAATGGCGAGGGCCGCCAGCCCGGCCAGGATGCCGAAGAGCAGGTCCGCGTGCAGATAGGAGCCCGACCGTGGACGCACCGCCACCACCAGCTCGGCGCTGCTGCACGACTCGACCGCGCCCACCGCCTCGGAGAGCGCCGCCTTCGACTCGCTGGTGAGGAAAGGTACGGCCATGGGTCGGCGGAGAGTCTACATCGGCCGTCATAGGATAGGGCCGATGGCGCTCCCGATCCCCCGCTGCCGCGTTCCCCGGGTGTCCTCCCCCTGGAGCTGGGACGACCTCCCCCACCTCCCGCCTTTCATCCTCGCCGACGGCAGCGGCCCGGCCCGCCAGCAGACCCGGACCCGGCTCTGCTGGGACGACGCGGCGCTCCACGTCCGCTTCGATTGCGAGGACCGCGACGCCTGGGGCACCTACGGGCGGCGGGACGATCCGATCTACGAGGAGGAGGCGGTCGAGGTCTTCCTGGCGCCGGGAGAGGAGGACCCCACGCGGTACTTCGAATTCGAGGTGAGCCCGCGGGGAGTCCTCTTCGACGCCCGCATCCACAACCCCACGTCGCGGCGCGCCGACCTGGTGGGCGATCCGGCCTGGGACTGCCCCGGCCTGCGCTGGGAGGCGGGGCCCGGAACGGACCGGCAGGACTGGTGGGCCGCCCTCTCCATCCCCTGGACCGGTCTCGTGTCCTCGGGTGAGGTACCGAGAATCTGGCGGGCCAACTTCTACCGCATCGAGAGGCCCCGCGGCGGCGAGCCCGAATTCAGCGGCTGGTCTCCCACCTTGACGTCGCCGGCCGACTTCCACAAGCCCGCGCGCTTCGGGGTGATGGCGCTGTCCCCGTCGAGCAGCCGGTAGACGGACGACGCCCCGGACTGGTAAACCCGCTCGACCTGCCGCTCCTCCCCCGTGGCGAACCGGCTCTCCCAGCCGTGGAGCGCCGCTATCCGCCCAGGGGTTCGGGCGTGGATGACGAGATGGGAGATCCAGAGCTCCCGCAGCAGGTCGAGCCCCCGCTGGTCCGGCAGGAAGCGGATCTGCTCCGTGATCCGCTGGTGGCTCGGCGGATGGTAGCCGCTGAAGCCGTTGGCGATGGGCTTCCAGTGCAGGGTGGAGAAGTAGAGGTAGTGGCTCTCCCGGGCGTCCGAGGTGATGGGCAGCTCGACCAGCGCCCTGATCCCCGGCTCCCGGGCGATCCAGCGGTAGACGGCGGGGAACCTCTCCTCCCGGGGCAGGCGCACCCAGCGCAACGGCGAGGGGGCCAGCTCGAGGGCCAGGACGAGAGCCAGGCCCACGGCAAGCGCCGCTCGCAACCGGGTCCTTGACGTCCCTGCCATCAGGAAGTCGATCCCGCGAGCCGCGAAGCACACCAGGGCGAAGGACACGAAAGTGTAGAACCGGGCGGGCACCCGCATGCCGCTGAGTCCGGGGACGACCCGCATCAAGGGGCCGTAGACCTGGGGGAACGTCAGGGCGAAGCACGCGAGGCCGGCCAGCGCGAGCCCCCGTCCCCAGAGATCCGGCGGACCCGTCCCCCGCCGCCGCCAGGCGACGACGGCCCCCACGGCGAACAGCAGGGTGGGGAGAAAGCCGGCGAACAAAGCGTTCTCGGAGCGCAGGAAGTCCTTGGCGTGGGCGCCGATCATCGAGCGCAGGACACCCCTCCCCCCGGCGCCGAAGTACAGGTTGTACCGCGAGGGGCTGAGATAGCTGGCCGGCGTGGCCCCGAACTGCCGGATCTCCTCGTCCGTCCGGCTCGTCCCCAGCGACTTCGAGAGGGTCGCGTAGGGCAGGAAGACGAAGAGGGCGACGGCTCCGGCCAGCACACCCACGGGCACGAGGAGCCGCAGCGAGCGGACGGCAAGGATCTCCCTCCCCTGGGAGGGCAGGCGGTTGAGGAACAGCGCCGCCAGGGGGAAGTGGATCATGTAGGCGAGATAGCACCCGCCCGTGACGTGCAGGCCGTAGAAGAGGAGGAACAGGGCGGCGTTCTTCACCGTCCGCTCGGCCAGCAGGCGGTCCCAGAACCAGAGCGCCAGGGGGAACCATTGCGCGATCAGGAGCTGGATGTGGGAGATCTGCGACACGCGGAAAGGCGAGAACGCGAACATCCATCCGGCCAGGACCGCGGCGGTCCAGCCGAGGCCGGCGCGGCGGCAGATCCAGCAGACGGCGAGAGCGCTGGCCACGAACGAGGTGAAGAGGAGGAAGTTGTAGCCGGCGATCGCGTTGGGGACGAGCTTCAGGAACAGGGCGAGCTGGGCCGCCGGCCCCATCAAGTGGTCGGAGAGCACGAATGCCCCCCGGGTCGGATAGAAGAGGTTGGCGTTCCAGAGGTCGGGCAGCCCCATCCGGATCTGGTGGACGCTCCACTTGAGGACGTAGAGGTTGAACAGCGGGTCGTCCAGGCTGGGGGTGAGGCGGTCGCCCCCCACGCGCCAGATGGGCCGCAGGTAGATCGAGGTCAGGATCGAGTACGCGGCCGCGATGGCGGTCCACGCGAGCCCTCGGACCGCCCCGGGGCGGCCGGCCGGCTCGTCGCCGTTCTGTTGCATGGAGAGTGAAGAGTATCTTTCCTGGCGCCCATTCGCTACCCTGCGCAGTCGCATGAACGCCCCGCCCCCTCTCCGCCTCTCCCCGGCGGCCGCGGCCCGCGCCGTCTGGGCGCTGTTCGCGGTGGGACTGGCGATCGCCGTCCTGATGCTGGCGCGGAGCCAGGTGGGGGGCGACCAGCTCAACCTCCTGGCCCGCGGCTGGCTGCTGGCCGACGAGGGGCGCTGGATCTCCTACGGCAATCCCATGTCCACCGGCGGCAAGGCGCCGGGGGGGATCACCAGCCTACTCGTCGGCCTGCCGTTGATGGTGTGGCGGGACCACCGGGCGCCGAGCGTCCTGATCCTCCTCCTCCACGTCCTGGCCTACTGGCTCCTGGACGGCACGCTCAAGCGCATCCTCTCCCCCCGCGAACGGGTGCTCCTCGCCGTCCTCTACTGGCTGAACCCCTGGCAGCTCTACTTCGCCTCGTTCCTCTGGAACCCGAACTACCTCTACTTCTTCGGCGCCGTCCACCTGTGGAGCGCCCTGGGGCAGCGGGAACGCGGGCGGTTCTGGCCTTCTTTCCTGCACGCCGCCGGGCTGGCGCTGGCGTTCCAGATCCACGCCTCCTTCCTGCTGCTCGCCGTGGCCTCGCTCCTGCTCTGGCTGCGCGGCTACTTCCGGATCCATTGGGGCGGCGCGGCCGCGGGGGGAGTCCTGGCCTCGCTGCCCCTCATCCCCTGGGCGATGGAGCTGGTGGCTCACCCGGCCATCGTCACCGAGGCGAGCAAGGGCTTTCTGGGCCGGGGACTGGTCCTGGTCTTCCCGCTGGCTCGCGGGCTCCTCTACTGGCTGCGGTACGCCTCGATCGGCCTGTCGGAAAGGATGACCGACTTCGACTTCTCCGGCCTTTTCGGCTCCGATCCCTGGCTGGGCCGGGGCGTCGGCATGGCAGCGGGGGCGCTCGCCGTCACGATCGTCCTGCCTCTGCTCGCCAACGTCCGCTTATGGCGCAGGGGGCGGCGGCTCTGGCGCGGGAAGCTCGCGGCGGGCCGGTCGGACCGGGACTGGCTCAAGGGCTACGCGCGGGTCTGCTTCGTCGCGGCCGTGATCGTCTTCTCCCTGTCGCCGACGACGATCATGATGTGGCAGGGGCTGATCCTGCTCCACGCCGCCATCCTGCCGGTGATCTTCTGGCTGGGCGCCCTGGGCCGCACCCGCCTCGCCTCCCGGGTTTCGAAGGGGATCTGGATCTACGCCGCCGTGGAGATCGTCCTGCTCCTCGCCATCGCCTTCGGCAATCCCCAGTACCGGTGCGGCGGCCGCACCGATCGGACCGATTTCAGCTTCAACCTGCGCCACGACCACCCGATGCTGCGCGAGCTCAAGATCCAGCAGACGTGTCCATGGCCAGTGAACGTCCCGGGGGGATGGTGGCCGGATGTGCTGCCGGTGCCCTCGCCGCGTGTGAGGTGAGGGCACCGTGAGCAGCCGCTACTTTTTCCGCGGATGCGCGCCGCGGTCCCGCTCCTCGAAGACGGCTTTGTAGAGCACGCCGGCGAGGATGCCGCCCAGCGCGGGGCCGATTAGGTAGACCCAGAGGTTGGTGAAGTCGCCGGTCGCCACCGCCGGGCCGATGCTGCGGGCCGGGTTGAGGCTGGCGCCGGTCAGCGGTCCGCCCATGAGGATGCAGAAGGCCAGCGTCAGGCCGATGGCGAGGCCGCCGGGGATGGTGGCCTTGCCGCTGATGCCGGCGTTCATCACGGCGTTGACCAGGAAGAAGGTCAGGATCGCCTCCAGCACCACGCCGATCAACGGCGTGATCGAGATCGTCGTGCCGCCCACCTCCAGGGCCCGGGCGAGCGCCGTCCGTCCGAGGCCCGTCCCCGTGCCGCCCAGCACCCAGCGCAGGGTGAGCGCGCCGACGATGCCGCCGACGATCTGGAAGACGATGTAGGAGAATGCGCGGGCGGCGTCGATCTTGCCCGCCGCCCAGACGCCCAGGGTCACCGCCGGGTTGATGTGGGTGCCCGAGATGTGGCCGTAGGAGTAGGCGAAGCCGATCACGACGAAGCCGTGGGCGAGGGCCACCCCCACCAGCCCGCCGATGCCCAGGGCCCCAGCCCCGGCGCCGATGAAAATCAACGCAAACGTGCCGATGAACTCTGCGAGCAGAGACGTCGAAAGCCTGTGGTACATGCAAGCCCTCCTTCAGGAATTGGAAATCGAGAGAAACTCTGCGCCAAGTCTAGCGCAGCCGTCCCCCGATCGGGCTTCTATGTCTCTGACCTCTCCTTCGGCGCCTCCAGAACGAACGGCGTCATTTTGATCTTGCTCACGCAGGAGGTGTCGAGCCCCTCGCCGGAGCCCTTCTCGATGAGCTCCCGCTGGATCTTCAGGCTGCAGGGGTCGTCGCCGCCGTGGCCGGCCCAGGGGATCACGACCTGGACGCCGCGGGTGAGGAAGCGGGCGGCCCGGATGGCGAAGTCGGGAGGCGTCACCGGGTCCCGCTCGCCGCTGACGAGCAGCACGGGGATGTCCGAGTGGAGCGCCTCGCGGTGGCCCTGCGCCGCCCGGCCCTGGGGCCAGACGGAGCAGGCCCCGATCTGCTGCCGCACCCGGTAGTCGCCCAGGAAGCTCCCGGCCGTGCGGGCCGGCAGCTCGGCCGGATCGATGTAGGGAATGTCCTCGGCGCAGGTGACGGAAAACAGCAGACCCATCGTGATGCCGCGGATAGCGCCCAGGCGGGAGAGCACGCTGGCCCGGCCCAGGGGCGCGAAATCGCCACCGGCCGCCTGGTGGATCATGAGGGGCAGGGCCGCGCTGCTATCAGGGCCGTAGAGCGCCCACCGGATGCCGTCGGCGATGAGGTTCCTGGACAGCGTCACCTGGACGGGTTTGCCCGTGCCCGGATGCTCGATCTCGACCGTCACCGGCCCCTGCGCGAGCCGGTCCAGCATCGCCTTGAGCTCCGCCCGGACGGCGGGGAACTTCCCGTGGCAGGCGGCGTCCTTCTCGCACCAGCCGAGCAGCAGGTCGAGCGAGCGCTGGCCGTTCGCGGCGTGGGAGATGGAGAGCGGCTCGTCCATCGGCGCCACGCCGGAGAGGACGGCCGCGCGCACCGACTCCGGATGGCGCTTCATGTAGACCTGGGCCGCCCGGGTGCCATACGACCCGCCGATGAGGTTGATCTTCTCGTAGCCCAGCCAGGACCGTATCTCGTCGACGTCGTCCATCGCGATGTCCGAGGTGTAGAGCGTCAGATCGGCTTTCTTCTCCAGCTCCTGGCGGCACTTGCGGAGGGCGTCGAGGGGGAACATCTCGCCCAGATAGCTCTGCAGGTCGTCCTCCCGGCCGCCGAGCTCGCAGCCGAGCTTGCTGGGCTCGCCCGTCCCCCGCTGGTCCACGAAGACGACGTCGCGGTCCTGGACCAGCGGATCCCCGACGAAGCCGCCCGCGATGGTGGTGGACGCCTGGCCCGGGCCGCCGGCGAAGAAGAAGACGGGATCGGGCTTCGGAGTCGCGGAGACCGCGGGGATGAGGACCACCTTGAGGCCGATCTTGCGGCCCGCCTTCGCGGTCCGGTTCTCCCACACCTGGTAGGTGCCGCAGAAGGCGTCGGCCTCCTTGCCATCGCTCGGGACCTTGCAGGGCTGGAGCTTTGAACGGGAGGGGTGGACGGCGGGTTTCTCCGCCGGTTTCTCGGCCCGGGCGGGTACGGCCAGGACGGCGGCAAACATAAGAGCGAGGACGTGGTGTTTCGAGATCATAAGCACTTAACGTCTCAGGTCATCGATTGTTTCAAGCCCCGAGCTGCTTCTTCAGCTCTTCCAGCTCCTCCGTCAACCGCGCCACCACCTCCTCCAGGCGCTCCATCCGGGAGGCCAGGGAGGGACGCGCCGGGATCGAGGGATCGTTGAAATCGCCGGGAGCCGGGATCATCAGCTCCTCGGGCTCGGGCTCCGCCGCCAGGTCGCCCACCAGGTGCGTCCAGCGGGTCTCCTTCTGGCCGGGACGGCGGGGGAGCTCCATGACCAGCGGCTCGTCGATGCCGGACAAGCGGCGCAGGGCTTCCTCGACCTCCTCCAGGGAGGCGAACGGGTTCATGCGCTCGGCTCGGGTGCGCAGCTCGCCCGGGGTCTGGGGGCCGCGCAGGAGCAGCAGGGTCATCAGGGCCTTGCCGGCCCGGTCGAGCCCCCAGCGCCGCACCACGCTCTGCTGCCAGCGCTCGGTGCGCGCCCCCTCGGTGCGCCAGACCAGCACGTCCTGGCGCAGGCGGTCGAGGGCCTCCACCACCGCGGTCTCGGTGAGCTGCATCACGGGCTCGCGGTTGGTCTTCTGGTTGCACGCCGCGATGATGGCGTTGACGGTCATGGGCACGGTTTCGGGGTTCGTCTGCTCCTTCTCGAGCAGCGAGCCGACGACCCGGACCTCGGCGGGGTCGAGCTTTCTGGGAATGCGTGTCGACATCGGTGGATCTTACCCGAGAGCAGGGGATCGTTGAATCTCCTTCCCTCTTGATTTATTCCCGGCAGAGTGGCATAGTTGCGGAAAATTCCGAGTCGCGCACAGGAAAGGTTGGAGCGGTTTCACGAGATTTAGCCCCACCACGCTTACTCCTCCCGCAGCAACCCCTTCAGAGCGCACATCGTTTCGAATAAGACGAGGATCACCAGGGCACCAGGAGTATCAGGAGAACACGCGCGCGAGAGCCTAGGAATCCCCGAATCATTGAAGCGAGCGTAGCCCGCTCTTAAGCGAGCTGATGAAATTCATCGATGAATTGCCCCCTCGGGGGGTGGAGGATGCCGCGTATTTTACGCGGCGAACCAACAACCTGTTGCATTGTTGCAAGGAGCGAGTATGGCTGAGCAAGGTACCGTGAAGTGGTTCAATGACGCCAAGGGGTATGGATTCATCGTGCGGGAGCGCGGCGCGGACGTGTTCGTCCACCACGCCTCGATCATCGCCGAAGGGTTCCGTACTCTGAGCGAGGGTGACAAGGTCAGCTTCGAGGTGGTCGAAGGCCCCAAGGGGCTCCAGGCCAAGAACGTCGTCAAGATCTCCTGAGCCGCTTCCCGCACCGATAGCGCCCTGCCGGGGGTCCTCTCCGGCAGGGCGCCGTCGTCTCCGCTTCCTTCTTTGCCTCTACCGGAAACGCGACCGGAACTGCTGGTAGCGCTGGGTGTCGTGGGTGAGCGAGGCTTTCCGCGGCAGCCGGGAGATCTCGGAATCCACGATCCGGACCCGCTCCTCGGTCAAGGGATGGCTGGAGAAGAACTGCTCCACCTTCGACGGCCGGCGCTGGCGCAGGCTCCCCAGCTTGCCGAAGAAGTCCTCCAGCCCCTCGGGGTCGTAGCCCGCACCATAGGTGTAGCTCACGCCCAGGCGGTCCGCCTCGCGCTCGGCGCCGCGGCTGTAGTTGGTGAGGATGCCGGTGCCCAGGAGCTGCGCGGCGACCTGCCGCCCCTGGCTCGGGTTCCGCCCCAGGGCCATGGACGCGATCAGGTTGTAGCCGTAGGCCCGCGTCATGAGCTGGGTGCCGTGGCGCGCCGCGCCATGGCCGATCTCGTGGGCGATGACGCCCGCGAGCTGGTCGAGGCTCTCCGCCTCGGCGATCAGCCCGGTGTTGACGAAGATCAGCCCGCCCGGCAGGTTGAAGGCGTTCACCGTGCTGTCGCGCACGATGTAGAAGTCCCAGCGGCGGTTGCCCAGGGGGGTCTGGCCGGCGATGCGCCGCCCGACGATGTTGAGGTAGTCGAGGGCCGCCCGGTCGTTGACCAGCGGCTTCTCCTGGGCCACCTGAGCGACCAGCTCGTCGCGCATCGCCCACTCCTGGTCGACGGAGACCAGATTCAGGGCGGCCTCGCCGACGTGCTGCGGGCCGGCGAAGGCCGCGAGGCTGAGGACAACGACCAGCAAGGTCGAGGGAATGGCAAGGGTCCGGGTTCGCAGTCTGTTATTCATGATGACCTCCTCTTCGCCATCTCCCTAAGGGCAAAAGCGGTGCCACCCTTTCCCCCCGGGAGCAAAAGGCGGGGCTTTGGCCGATCGTCCTCTCTTGAGGACGCCGGGAAGATGAATCAGAGCTGGATCTTGGATACCATACCTCCCATGTCCAAAGCCGTTCTCGTAGTCTTCGTCCTCTCGCTCCTCTTCGTCCCCGCCCTCGGGCATGCGGACGAGGGCGGCGGTCATGGCGGACCCGTGGTGCCGGTCCTCCTCGGGCTGGTGCTCATCCTGTCGGCGGCCAAGCTGGGCGGCGAGGTCTTCGAGCGGATCGGCCAGCCGGCGGTGCTGGGCGAGCTGATCGTCGGCATGGCGCTCGGCAACCTGGCCCTCCTCGGCTTCCACGGCTTCGAGCTCCTGCGCACGGACCAGGGGCTCGAGATCCTGGCCCAGCTCGGCGTGATCCTGCTGCTGTTCCAGGTCGGCCTGGAGTCGAACGTCGAGGAGATGCTGTCGGTGGGGTGGTCGAGCCTGCTGGTGGCGGTGCTAGGGGTGGTCGCGCCCTTCTTCCTGGGCTGGGGGGTCTCGGCCTGGCTGCTCCCCGACGAGGAGACGCTGCTCCATCTCTTCATCGGCGCGACCCTCTGCGCCACCAGCGTCGGCATCACGGCGCGGGTGCTCAAGGACCTCGGCAAGCTGGCCACCCGCGAATCGAAGATCGTCCTCGGCGCCGCGGTGATCGACGACGTCCTCGGCCTGGTCATCCTCTCGGTGGTGGCGGGCACGATCAACGCCGCCAACACGGGCGGCAGCCTGGACTCGCTGGACGCTCTGGCCATCGTCGCCAAGGCGGTCGGCTTCCTGGTGGGCGCCATCCTGATCGGCGGCTGGCTCTCGAAGCGGGTGTTCCGTCTGGCGGGCTTCCTGCGGGTCCAGGGCATCCTCCTCGCCCTGTCGCTCGCCGCCTGCTTCCTGCTGGCCTACCTGGCGGACCGTATCGGCCTCGCCACCATCGTGGGCGCCTTCGCCGCCGGGCTGATCCTCGACGGCGTGCACTACCGGGACCTGGGCGAACGGACCAAGCACACGATCGAGGAGCTGATCCAGCCGATCGCCGGCTTCCTGGTGCCCGTCTTCTTCGTCCTGATGGGGGTGCGGGTGGACCTCTCCTCCTTCGGCCAGGTGGAGGTGCTGGGGTTCGCGGCGATGCTCTCGCTCGCCGCCATCCTCGGCAAGATGATCTGCGCCGCCGGGGTGCTGGAGCCCGGGCTCGACCGGCTCTCGGTGGCCGTGGGCATGGTGCCCCGGGGCGAGGTCGGCCTGATCTTCGCGGGGATCGGCGCCCAGCTCGTGCTGCACGGGCACCGGGTGATCTCCCCGCCGGTGTTCGCGGCGGTGGTGGTGATGGTTATCGTGACCACCCTCATCACCCCGCCCGCGCTCAAGGTCACTCTTGCGCGGGGGGAGCGGCGGCAGGGCTCTTCGAGGCCGGAGGAGCCGGTGGACCGGCCGAACCCGCCTCTGGGCTGAGGGGAGGGCCCATCGGGGCCACGGCCGCGGCTGGCGATGATGATGCAGGCACCGGCACCGGCACGGCCGGCGGCGCCACCCGGGCCGGGGGAGCCGGGGCCCGCGGGTCCGGCAGCTCGATGACCACGTCGCCCGGGCGCACCATCCCCAGGTCCTCGCGGGCCAGCCGCTCGAGCATGCCGGGGTCGTTGCGCAGGCGATCGACGCGCAGGCGCAGCCGCTCGCTTTCCGCGCGGGTGGCCGCGATCCTGGTCTCGAGCAGCCGCTCGCGACCGTGCGCCGCCTCGAGGTCCCGGGAGCTCTTGAGGGCGGCGATCGCCAGCAGCGCGAGCACCAACAGGACGGTCGCGCCCAGGACCGGGCGGAACGAATCGGTCCGGACGGGCGCTTCAGGCGTCACGGGGACCAGCGGGGGAAGGCCTTGGCACCGGGATAGGTGGCCACGCCTTCCAGCTCCTCTTCGATGCGCAGGAGGCGGTTGTACTTGGCGACGCGGTCGCTGCGGCAGGGAGCGCCGGTCTTGATCTGCCCGCTGCGCGTGGCGACCGCGAGATCGGCGATGGTCGTGTCCTCCGTCTCCCCCGAGCGGTGGCTCAGGATGTTGGAGTAGGCGTGGGTCTTCGCCATCTCGACCGCTTCCAGGGTCTCGGTGAGCGTGCCGATCTGGTTGACCTTGACGAGCAGCGCGTTGGCGAGGCCCTCGGCGATGCCCCGGGAGAGGATCTCGGGGTTGGTGACGAAGAGGTCGTCGCCCACCAGCTGCACCCGGCTGCCCAGCTCGGCCGTCATCTCCTTCCAGCCCTCCCAGTCGTTCTCGGCCAGGCCGTCCTCGATCGAGACCAGGGGGTAGGCGTCGATCCACTCGCGGTAGAGAGCGATCAGGTCGGAGCTCGCGAGGCCCGTCCGCCCTTCGCCGGCGAGGGCGTAGCGCACCTTCCCCTTCTTCTTCTCCACCAGCTCGCTGGCGGCGACGTCGAGGGCGAGGGCGATCTGGGTGCCCGGGGTGTAGCCGGCCTTCTCGATGGCCTGGACGAGCAGGTCGAGCGCTTCGCGGTTCTTGATGTTGGGAGCGAAGCCCCCCTCGTCGCCCACGGCGGTGACCATGCCGGCCTTCTTGAGCACGCCCTTCAGGGTGTGGTAGATCTCGGCGCCCGCCCGCAGGGCTTCGGAGAAGCGGTCGAAGCCGATGGGCACCAGCATGAACTCCTGGATATCGATCGAGTTGTCGGCATGAGCGCCGCCGTTGAGCACGTTGAGCAGCGGCACGGGCAGCACGGTGGCCGCGGGGCCGCCGACGTAGGCGTAGAGGGGCAGGCCGCTGGCCTCGGCCGCCGCCCGCGCCACGGCGAGGGAGACGCCGAGCAGGGCGTTGGCCCCCAGCCGGCTCTTGTCCGGCGTGCCGTCCAGATCGATCAGGGCGCGGTCGATGCGCGCCTGGTCGCGGGCGTCCATGCTGCGCAGCCGCGGCGCGATCTCGTCCACGACGTTGTGCACGGCCTTCTGGACGCCCTTGCCGCCGTAGCGCTTGCCGCCGTCGCGCAGCTCCAGCGCCTCGCGGCTGCCCGTCGAGGCTCCGGACGGCACCGCCGCCCGGCCTCCGACGCCGCCGGAAAGCACGCAATCGACCTCGAGGGTCGGATTCCCCCGCGAGTCCAGGATCTCGCGGGCGACGATCTCTTCGATACAGAACATCCTCTCCTCCCCAGGCCGTTATTTCCGCTAAGCTCCAGCGGAAAGGGTAGCCGCAAAACCCCCGTTGGCTCAAGCCTTTCCGCGAAAAAGATCAAAGGAACGAATCTCCGAGGAGAATTCGAAGCAAACCCGATGCCTGGAAGTGACGTCCCGCCGATTTTGATTTCTCCCGGAGAGGTCATGCGCCTCCGCGAGCGCGGCGAGCCCCTGACGGTGCTCGACGCCCGCGGCCGGGCCGCTTTCGCCCGCGGCGCCGAGCGGGTGGCCGGGGACGTGCGCGCCGAGGGCAGCAAGGAGCTCTCCTGGGCCGGCGCCCTGCCCCGCGAGGGCTGGCTCCTCGCCTACTGCACCTGTCTCGGCGACGGCCTGGCCGTGCGGGTGGCGACGCGCCTGCGCGAGGCGGGCTTCCCCCGCGCCTGCGCCGTGGCCGAGGGCTTGGAAGGATGCCGGGCGGCGGGGCTGCCGGTCGTGCCCAAATGAGCCCGTCATGAGCGCACCCCCGCCTGCACGCCATCGCGGAATGGAGCAGAATGGCGGCGAGCCATGAGACGACGACTCGCCATCCTCTGCCTTTTCGCGGTCCTCGCCGCCGCCCTGCTCCTCCTCTCCTCCGGCAGGCAGGCGCCGCCGCCGCGCAACGTCATCTTCATCCTGGTCGACACCCTGCGGGCGGACCGCCTGGGGACCTACGGCTACGGCCGGCCCACCAGCCCCAACGTCGACGCCTTCGCCCGGGATGAAGCCGTGAAGTTCGAGGACGCCCGCAGCCAGGCCTCCTGCACCTTTCCATCGGCGAACTCCATCCTCACCTCGCGCTGGCCCACCGCCTTCCTGGGCCAGCCCAACCAGGAGCTCGGCATCCCGGAGGGGATCCCGTCGCTCGCCGAGATCCTCCACACCCACGGCTTCCAGACGGTGGCCATCTCCGCCAGCGCCGTGGTGCGCAACACCCCCACCCGCTTCAATCCCACCGCCGGCTACGGCCGGGGCTTCGACGTCTTCAACGAGGACTGCGTCTGGAAATCCGCCTCCTGCATCAATGAAAAGGCCGCGCCGTTCCTCGCCAAAGGGGGCAAGCCGCTGTTCCTCTACCTCCACTACATCGATCCCCACGGGCCCTACCAGCCGCCCAAGGGCTGGCGCCGCAAGTTCGCCAAGGGCCGGCCGGAGAAGCGGTGGGTGCGCATCGGCGACCCCAACCCGATCGGCAACTGGCTCTACAAGGGCAAGGAGAACCCCGGCTTCACGCCGGCGGACCTGCGGTACCTCCAGAACCTCTACGACGACGAGATCGCCTTCTTCGACGAGCGCTTCGCCGATCTGCTCTCGTCGCTGCGCTCCTCGGGCCTGCTGGAGGACTCGATGGTCGTCTTCGCCTCGGACCACGGCGAGGAGTTCCTCGAGCACGAGCACCTGAAGCACTGCCGGACGGTGTTCGACAACTCGATCAAGGTGCCGCTCCTGATGAGGATCCCCGGCGTCGGCGCGCGGAGCGTCGCGCAGCCGGTCCAGAACCTCGACATCGTCCCCACGGTCATGGACTACCTGGGCCTCGGCACGGGCGGCCACACCTTCGAGGGACGGAGCCTACGCGGCCTCCTGGAGGCGGACCCCAAGGCGCCCGGCGAGCTCCAGTACGCCGTGCAGGGGACCTTCCGCAGCGCCTCGGACGGCCGCTACAAGCTGATCCAGGACCTCGCCTCCGGCAATGCCACCCTCTACGACCTCGCCGCCGATCCCGGCGAGAAGACGGACGTCCTGCGCCGCGAGCGCCGGGCCTACTTCCGCCTGCGCGACTCCCTCGCCGGCTGGATCACCCGCGCCGAGGGCAAGGGAACGGGCGACGAGAGCGTCCGCCAGGCCCGGGAGGCGGAAGAGAAGCTGCGCTCCCTCGGCTACATCGAATGACGGGGTCGAATGACGCGGGCCGGGAATGAAGATTGACGGTTCGGGGTTTTCATGAGAGCATCACGCTCCGCTTCCGAGAGGGGGCGGGCGATTGACACTGACGCGGGGTGGAGCAGCCTGGTAGCTCGTTGGGCTCATAACCCAAAGGTCGCAGGTTCAAATCCTGCCCCCGCAACCATCTCCGATACAACCGCCGTCAAGGCGTTCCAGGGCAGGGTTGGCGAAAGCTTCCCTGCTTTTTTGCTTTCCCCCCTATCGGGTACCATCGTCCTATGCAGCGGGAGCGGTATCGGATCGCCGACCTCATCGTCGACGTGGGGGCGGTCTCGGTCGTCCGCCAGGACGGGCAGGCCGTGCCGCTGCCCCAGCTTTCCTTCGACCTGCTGGTGGCCCTGGCGCGCCGGGCTCCGGACGTGGTCTCCGCCGACGAGCTGATCGCCACGATCTGGGCCGGAGTCGCGGTCTCCGACGAGACCCTCACCCAGCGCGTGGCCTTGCTGCGCCGGGCCTTGGGTGACGAGGCGAAGAGCCCGCGCTACCTGCGGGCGGTGCGCGGCCGGGGATACCAGCTTGTGCCCGAGGTCAGAGCGCTGGCCGAAGGGGAGGAGCAGTCCCGGCGGCGGCGTATCGCACCGGCTCTGGCTGCCATAATCCTGGTGGCTCTCGGGATTCCCACCGCCCTCTTCTTCTCTCGGGACCACGCACCGGCCGCGGTCTCGACCCGGTCGCCCAGCGTGACGGAGCTGCTGGAGCGTGCCGGCACCTACCTGCGCCAGCATCAGGAATCCGACAACGAGCTCGCGGTCGAGCTCTACGGACGGGCGCTCGGGCTCGAACCGAAGAACCCCCGCGCCTTGGCGGGCTTGAGCCTGGCGCTCGCCCAGCGGGCGACCAAGTTCAACCGGCGTGGCGACGAGGGCGATCGGGCCCTGGAGCTGGCGCACAGGGCCCTCGGCATCGATCCGCGGCTGGGCCTGGCGCACCATGCCCTCGGTCTGGCCCTCGACGGCCAAGGCCAGGTCAGGACGGCCCTCGCGGCCTATCTCCGCGCCGCGGAGCTCGAACCGGAGCCCACCTCGGCGCTGGCCAGCGCCGCCAACCTGCTGCAGGTCCAGGGGCAGCTCGCGAGGGCTCTCGAAACCAACCTGCGGGCGGCCCGCGGGGGCGGCGACGCCCCCAATTATCTGGAGGTCCAGCTGGGGACGACGCTTGCGCTGCTGGGCTTCGAGCAGGCCTCCGCGGTCTGGTTCGAGCGGGCCCTCGAGCTGCGGCCCGACAACGTCTTCGCCGCCGCCGCCTACGCCCGGATGCGCTTGTCGCAGGGCCGCCCGAGGGAAGCGGACGAGATCGCCGGACGGGCCATCGAGCGCGGCATCCGGCGCCCGGAGCTCTCCGATCTCCGCGGCACCGTCGCCCTCATGGAGGGCGACGAGCCCCGGGCCAGGGCCTTCTTCCAGGACGCCCTGGCGATCGACCCCGGCTTCGGCCGCGCCAGGACCCGCCTCCTCCTCCTGGATCAAGAATCTGGCGGCAGCGACCTCGAACGGCGCTACCGCCAGTTGAAGGACGAGATTCGCCAGGGGCGAGCCGGGGGCGACGAGTGGCCCGACTCCGCGATCGACGAGATGCTCCTCGAAACGGGCTTCGGCCACCCGGACGCGGCGCTCCAGGCTCTCGACGCCGCCATCGGCCTCGGCTACCGCGACGGGGACTGGCTCCTCCTCGACCCGATGCTCGCCGGCCTGCGCGGCAACCCCGGCCTCATCCGCCGGATCGGGGAGATCCGCCACCGGATCGACGCCGAGCGTCAGGGCGTCCTGGGCGCCGCCTGGCTCCCGCCCTCGTTCCTCGGCGGCAGCGCCGCCAAAATGTAGTCCGTGAGCAGCTTGTCGGTCTGCTGGTGCATGCCCCTGCTGTTGTAGAAGGTGCTGGTGATCACGGCCACCAGCTTCGCCGACGGCACCACGACCACCTTGTTGCCGCCGTTGCCGGACATGTAGAAGGCCGGGAACGTCCGGCCGCCGGCGGCGAAGTCCCGCCGCCACCACAGATAGCCGTAGGTGTCGGTCTCGGTCGCCTGGACGTGCGCGGCCGTGGAGGCCTCCACCCACTTCTCGGGGATCACCTGGCGCCCGTGCCAGCGGCCGCCGTCGAGGTAGAGCATGCCGAGCTTGAGGAGGTCCCGGCCGCGCAGGCGCGCACCGCCCCCGGTCTGCGCCTGGCCCAGGGGCGAGAACTGCCAGCCCACCTGCTCGATCCCCAGCGGCGCGAACAGCGTCTCGCGGGCGAAGTCGGGCACCTTCCGTCCCGTGGCCTTCTCCAGGACCGCTCCCAGCGCGAAGACGCCCGCCGTGCAGTAGGAGAAGCTGCGGCCGAAGGGCGAATCCTGTGGCTTGGCGACCCAGGGCGCGAACCCCTTGATGGGCAGGTCGAGGAAGAACCCCAGCCAGTCCTCCGTCACGTACATGCGCTCCTCGTTGCCGGACGAGAACTGGTTGTCGTCGTCGCATTCCAGGAGCGAGCTCATGGTCAGCAGGTCTTCGACGGTGACCCGAAGCTTGCGCGGGTCGGGGTTCCTGGCCGGCGGCCGGTCCCGGAAGAAGTCGAAGACCTTGGCCTCGACCCCGGGAATGGCGCCGCGGGCGATGGCCTGCCCCACCAGCATGCCGGTGATGGTCTTACTCGCCGAGCGGACGTCGTGCCGCGTCTCGCGGGCGGCGCCGTCGAAGTAGCCCTCGTAGGCCAGCTTGCCGTCCACCGCCACCAGCACGCCGGTGATGTGCTGGAAGGTGCCGTCCCCGATGCTCTTCTCCAGCGTCGCCAGGAGGTTGGCATCGAGACCCGCGGCAGCGGCCGGGCTCACGGCGAGGCCGTCGGCCAGATCCGGCGGCGGGTTTTCCGCGACCAGGATCGACGCGGCGAGGAGTCCTAGACACCAGACAGAGAACGATCGCTTCATGGGTAGCTCCTTGGTTGTCTTCACCCCCTCTTATGCCGTATCCTGGCCCGCCGCCGATGAAAGTCGGCTGAATGGATCCTGAAGATTTGGTGAAGCGGCCCTTTCGCTCCGCCGGCCGCGCGATCTGACCTGGGCGCGGTCGTGGCGGGAAGCGGAAAAATCCGTCCGTTTTGCCGGCGGAAGCCCTTCAGGACCGAACGGGTCCCCTGCGGAGACCGGCGGGCCGTCCGTTCGCCCCTGCGGGAGACTCGTTCCACCCGGCGGGTGGCCCGTTCCGGCCGGCGGGCCGACGTTTGACTCCGGCGAGCCGTTCGTTCCGGTAGGCGGACGAACTTTAAGGTCCGGCGAGCCGTTCGTTCCGGTCCGCGGGCGGCCCGTTCCGGTCGGCAGGCCATCCGTTCGGGTCGGCGGGCGGCCCGTTCCGGCCCGCGGACCAACTTTAGGCCCAGGCGGGCCGTCCGCTCCGCTCCGCGGCCAACTTTAAGGTCGGGCAGGCCGTCCGTTCCGGTCGGCGGATGAACTTTAGGCTCCGGCGGGCCGTCCGTTCCGGTCGGCGAACGAACTTTAAGGTCAGGCGAGCCGCTGGTTGCGCTAAGGCTTCGGACCGGAGCTCGTCGTTGGACCCACTTTGGAGACCATTCGAGCCGCGCTCCGGCGGTTTGGAGTCTCGACGGCGCGAGCCCGTAGGCGTCAGACTCGTAGCCCAGGGCGTCAGCCCTGGGGACAAGCATCCCCCCATCCCAAGAGCCCCGCCAGGGGCGGCAGACTTTTTCCGGCGCCCTCTGGGGCTAGGGAATCTTGTCCGGCCCGATTCCCTGGGGCTGAAGCCCATGCCATTACACACATCTTTTCGGCCGCCTGATGAGCCCCGAAGGGGTGAAGGGCATAAAGCCTGGCGCTTTAGCGCCAGGAAAGCCATTCCCCTACCCCAAAAGCCCCGAAGGGGCGCAGGCAGTTCACCGCAGCCGCTGCCTCCGCCCCTTCGGGGCTTGGAATCTTCAGGGCGCTCCAACCTGGCGCTGAAGCGCCAGGCTTTATGCCTGTGCCCCTCTGGGGCGGGAGAGATGTGTGTACCTCCGCCGGAGCCGCCCCGATCCCTGGTGCCGGCTCCAGCCGGTCCTCGGACCTGCTGATAAACTGAAGGGACTTCCGAGGAGAGCCCCCTGTCCGACGAGACCTTCGACGTCTTCTTCAGCTACAACAGCAAGGATCGGAAAGCCGTTCACAAGATCCGCTCGGCCTTGGAGGACCGAGGCGTGCGTGTCTGGATGGACGAGGGCCAAATCGACCCTGGAGCCCGCTGGATGCAAGCGCTTCAGCAGATCATCGCGAAGGCCCCGGCATCCATCATCTTCCTCGGTCCCCATGGCCTGAGTCGCTGGCAGGAGCCCGAGATCGAGGCCTGCATCGACCAGAACGTCCAGCGGGGAACGCCTGTAGTCCCAGTTCCGCTCCCTGGATTGCCGGACGACGCCGAGATCCTCCTGTTCCTGAAGAGGTTCTCCTGGGTCGATCTACGGAAGGGTTCCCCGCCGGAGGAACTGGATCGCCTCGCTCACGCCGTCCGTGCCAAGGGCGTCACCCCTTCCCCTACCCAACTCTCGGGTCCTCCGGTTCGTGCTCTCCGGCTCCACAACCTGCCCTTCCTCCCCCTCGGCGATCTCCTCAAAGGGCGGGACGAAGAGCTTCAGCGCCTCATCGCCAACCTTCAGAGCTCGGCTCGGGCCACGGCGATTACACAGGCCATCCACGGTCTGGGAGGCATCGGCAAGACTCGGCTCGCCGTGGAATACGCATGGCGCTCGGGTGACCAGTATGACGCGGCCTTCTTCGTGGTGGCGGACTCTCCGGAGGTGCTGCGGTTGGGGATGGCGAATCTGGCCCGTCCTGGTCTCCTCGCACTACCGGTGTTTGAGACAGGGGCAGAGGCGAAGATCATCGAGGCCGTCCTGGTTTGGCTGCGGGAACACTCCCGCTGGCTCCTGATTCTGGACAACATCGACACGGAGGAAGCCGCGAAGGCTGTCAAGGAAATCCTTCCTCAACTCGGAAACAGCCACGTCCTCCTTACCTCGCGCCGTCGAGAATGGCCTCCTGCAGTCCGGAAGCAGCCCCTTGGCGAGTTGACACGCGAAGAGGCGACTCAATTCCTGCTCCAGCGGACGGATGGGGAAAGAACGCCTGCCGAGAACGATGCCGAGCAGGCCGGCCGTCTGGCGGATATCTTGGACGGTCTCCCTTTGGCCTTAGAGCAGGCGGCGGCGTTCATCGGCCACCACCAAACCACCTTTGCGAGATATCTAGAGGATTGGGAACGGGAACGCGAAAAGGTTCTGGAGTGGCATGACGTGGCCATAATGGACTATCCCGCCTCCGTGGCGGCAACTTGGCAGAAGACTTTCAGCCAGCTTTGCACAGAGGGTGCTGCCATCCTCCGTTTATCCTCTTTCCTCGCCCCGGAACCTATACCCGAAGAAATGTTCAAGAAGGGTAAGGAAAAGTTTGAGGAAGCGGCCAAGGCCCTTGCAGAGGAAACCGGCCAGCAGATGACCGAGCGGACCGTCCGGGACGCCTTTTCGGATTTGGCGGGTTTCTCTATGATAACGCGATCCGCTGGGAACTTCACCGTTCACAGGGTTGTTCAGCAGGTTCTTCGAACTCGAATCCCTGAGGAACACCGCCAGAGGTGGATCGAGCGCTCTCTCCGCTTAGTTGACGCTCATGCACCTTTCGATGCTGATGACGTGCGCACCTGGCCAGTCTGGCATCTCCTCCGTCCGCATGCGGCGCGAATCGTCGAGGAAGCAGATCGTGCGGGGATTTTAGAACCTACAGGTCACCTCATGAGCCAGTTGGCCCTGCTTCTTTTTGAGAAGAGCCTCTATGCTCAGGCTGAGCCGTTGATGCGCCGGGCGCTTCAGATCGGAGAAGACTCTCTGGGATTTCAACACCCCGACGTCGCCACTCGCCTCAACAATCTGGCGGCGTTGCTTCAGAGCACGAAACGTCTACTGGAGGCGGAACCGTTGGTACGGCGGGTTGTGGAGATCTTGAGTCCAGAGCAACCCAATTTCGCCGGCGCTCTCAACAATCTGGCTCAGCTGCTTAAGGCCACGGATCGGTTATCAGAGGCGGAACCATTAATGCGACGGGCCTTGCAGATCGACAAGGCCACCTTGGGAACTCAACACCCCAACGTCGCCATTCGCCTCAACAATCTGGCGCTGTTGCTTCTGGACACGAATCGTCTATCGGAGGCGGAGCCTTTGATGCGGCGGGCCTTACAGATCGATGAGGCTTTCTTCGGACCCCTACACCCCAACGTCGCCATTCGCCTCTATAACCTGGCGATGTTGCTTAAGGACACGGACGGTCTACCGGAGGCGGAACTGTTGATGCGGCGAGCGGTGGAGATCTACGAGGCAAGCCTGGGGGCGGACGATCCTAAGACGCAACTTGTACGGGGCAATCTGGAACGTCTTCTCGCGGAGATAAGGTCTGGAGAGCAAGAGGCGTAAAGATTCGCCGCCCTTCAGGGAGGGCCAAGCTCCGCCCTACTCAAAAACCTCACTAAGCTTCTTCTCCGGCTCCGCCTCCCGCAGCCGTGAGGTCAGAAAGCTCGTCCCCAGCATGATCGCCGCCGCCGCCCAGAAGGGATAGCGGATGTCCGTCTCGAAGATCGCGCCGGCGCAGACGGGGCCGACCAGCCGGGCCACGGAGCCGAAGGACTGCTGGACGCCCATGGTCTGGCCGGTCTCGGAACGGGCCGTGCGGCGGGAGACGAGGGCCGTGGTGGCCGGGAAGAGCAGGGCCGTGCCCACTGGGACGAAAAGGGCGGCGAGGGCCAGCAGGCCGAGTTGGACCGGCCGGTCGAGGTGGAGCATGGCGGGGACCGGCATCAGGGCGAGCCCCAGGACGAGTGACAGCGAGCCCAGACGCGTCACCCCGACCTCTCCGAAGCGGCGTACCGCCGGCCCCAGCAGCACGGCCCGCATCACCAGGCCGACCCCGCCGATGTAGCTGTAGAGCCAGCCGATCGTCCTCTCGGTCACGCCGAACGCCGCGCCGAGGTAGAGCGCCAGGATGCCGTTCATGCCCATGAAGGCCAGCATGCCGATGGTGTAGATCCAGATCAGCGCGCTGACCGGCGAGCCCGGGTCTTTCAGGACCTTGAAGATGGACTGGAGCAGCGGTGTCCGGCGCACGGGCGTGCCGGGATCGTCCGGCCGCTTGGACTCCGGCAGCCAGGTCCAGGCGAAGACGGCGTTCAGGGCGCACAGGCCGGCGGCCAGGAAGCCCGGTCCCGACTGGCCGAACCAGGTGGCGGCGAGCGAGCCCAGCAGCGGGCCGATCATGACCCCGGCGCTGGTGGAGGCCGTGATCCATCCCAGGGCCTTGGCCCGCTCTTCCGGCACCACGGCGTCGCTGACGTAGGCCTGCACGACGCCCGTGGTGCCGCCCCCCGCCCCCTGCACCAGCCGGAAGACGAAAAGCAGGAAGATCGTGTTGGCGAGGCCGAAGAGGGCGAAGGCGATGGCCGAGGAGATGAGGCCGACGAGCAGCGCCGGCCGCCGGCCGTAACGGTCGGAGAAGCGACCCCAGAGCGGCGCCGTCACGAGCTGGGCAAAGAAGAAGGACGCGAGGATCATGGTGACCACCAGCGGCCGCGCGCCCAGGTGCTTGGCGTAGAACGGCAGGGTGGGCTGCACGATCAGGAAGCCGATCATGTCCACGAACACCGTGGCCATGAGGACTCCGAGCGTCTTGAGAGAGGCAGACTGCATTATTTCTCCGTCCGAGCGCCTTCCGTCAGCAGGCCGTCAGCGGGCCTCGCCCTGTCCCCAGAGCAGGAAGGCCGCGGCGCTCGCGGTCATGAGAAGGACGCCATAGGCCGCTCCCATCCCGAGGTCCTGGAGGCGCAGGCTCGAGAGGATTTCGATCGAGATGGGGCGGGTTTCGAAGGTGTAGAGCACGATGGAGACCACGAAGTCGCCAAGCGCGGTGATGAAGGCGAGCCCCGCGCCGGCGGCGAGGGCAGGCCGGAGAAGCGGCAGCGTCACCCGCGCCAGGCGGCGCCAGCGGCCGGCCCCCAGCGAGGCCGCCGCCTCTTCGAGCGCGGGATCGAGCTGGCGCAGGCCGGCGAGGGCCGCCCGGCCCGTCAGCGGCAGGTTCCGCACCAGGTAGGCGAGCGGCAGGATCCACGGCGTGCCGATCAGCACGAAGCGGCCGATCCACGGCTGGTGGGCGCTGAAGGTGGTGGCGAGGGCGACGGCGAAGACGGTGCCGGGCACGGCCCAGGGCACCGCGATCAACCCTTCGAGCAGGCCGCCCGCGCGGCCGCCGCGGACGACGGCGAGGCGGGCGGCGGCGAACCCCAGAGCCAGGGCGGCCGCGGTGGCGGCGGTGGCCATCCACAGCGAGTTGACGATCGGGCGCAGCCGCTCCGCGTCGGTGAAGAGGGACGTCCAGTTGCCGAAGTTGAGCACCGGCGGGAAGGGCTCGGCCGTCCAGGTGAAGGCCGGCACCAGCGACACCAGCAGGAGCACCGCGTGGGGCAGCAGCAGCAGAGCGGCGAGGAGCCAGCCGAAGAGGCCGGCGAGGCCCCGCGCCAGCGAGCTCTCGAGGCGCCGGCGGGCCGGCGCGATCCCCCGCACGCCGGTGCCGACGGCGGCCGCCTGGTCCGCTCGCCGCATGGCGCCCAGGCCCAGGAGGGCGAGGAGGGCCAGCATCACCGTCTCCACCTGGGCCAGGGCAAGCTCGCCGTTCAAGCGGGAGGCGACGATCTGCGTCGTCATCACCCGGAAGCCGCCGCCGAACAGGTAGGGGGCCGAGAAGGAGGCGAGGGCCGTCATGAAAGTGAGGAGCGCCGCGCCGGCGAGGGCCGGCCGCAGCAGCGGCAGCGTCACCTGGAACAGGGTGCGCGCCCGGCTCGCGCCCAGCGACGCCGCCGCTTCGAGCAGGGCGGCGTCGAGCCGCGCCAGGCCCGCGCGGGTGAACAGGTAGAAGTAGACGTACATCGAGTAGGCATGGACGAGCAGGATGGCCCCCGGCCCCACCAGGCGCCACGGCGGCTGCTCGAGGCCCAGGACGGTCTGCACCGCCCGCGACGCGAAGCCGCTCTCGCCATAGAGGAAGAGGAAGGCGATCACGCCCACCAGGGGCGGCAGGGCGACCGGCAGGGCCACGATGGCGCCCAGCACCCGCCGGCCGGGGAACTCCGTGCGCTCGAACAGGAAGGCGAGAGGCACGCCCACCAGCGCCGCCAGGACGACCGAGGCGGCGGAAGTCCAGAGGCTCCGCCACAAGGCCATCCACTCGTCGGGCCGGTGGAAGAACTCGGCAAAGTGCGAGCCCGTCCACGCCGCCGGTCCGCCGAGGGCCTCGACCAGGGTCATCAGCAGGGGGTACCCCACCAGCCAGGCGAGGAGGGCCGCAATGGCCAGGGCGGGGAGAAGGGAGGGGCGTCTCACGGCTTCCGTTTACGGCGAGGGGGTGTCAAGGTTCTGTAAATTATTCGGCTGGGAGCATCTGCGGCGAAAGGCCAAAAAGGACCGCAAGGACATCAAGGACTGCAAAGACCGGGGGAAGACCACCCCTTGCTGTCCTTGGCGTCCTTGCAGTCCTTGAAGTCCTTAGGTTTTCACCCTCCCGAACAGCCGCGGCTCCGGACCTCCCGGCTGGGGCGCCACCCGCACCGCGTCGCCCACCGACGCCGCCCGCGAGGAGGCCATCACCTCCACCTCGCTGCCGGCGGAGAGGGCCACCTGATAGTAGGTCACCGGTCCGGCGTAGCGCCGCTCGATCACCCGTCCGGAGAGGGCGTTCTTGGTGCCTCCCGGAGACGCGAAGGTCAGCGATTCGGGGCGGACGACGAGGTCCACCTTCGTGCCGGGAGGCGCGCCGTCGAGCTCGGGCGCGCGGGCCGCGGACCACCGCACCAGTCCGGCCGAGTCGCTGCCCTGAAGGCCGGACACCGCGGGATCGGGCACCCAGACGGCGTCATCCCCTTCGAGGACTCCGGGCAGGACGCTCGCCCGGCCCACGAAGGTGGCGACGAAACGGGTGGCCGGCCGCTCGTAGAGGTCTTCCGGGCTTCCCACCTGGTGCAGGACGCCGCCCTGCAGCACCGCCACCCGGTCGCCGAGGTGGAAGGCCTCCTCCTGCTCGTGGGTGACCAGCACGGTGGTGATGCCCACCCGTTGAATGGCCCGCCGGAGCTCGCGGCGCGTCCGCTCGCGCAGGGTCGGATCGAGGTTCGAGAGCGGCTCGTCGAGCAGCAGCACCCGCGGCTCCGGCGCCAGCGCGCGGGCGAGGGCCACCCGCTGCTGCTGGCCGCCCGAGATCTCGCCCACGCGCCGGTCCGCGTAGCCGGGCAGGTCCACCAGCGTCAGGGCCTCGGAGACCCGGCGAGCCGTTTCTTCCTTGCCGGCGCGCCCCCGGGAGGCCAGGCCGAAGGCGACGTTCTCGCCCACCGTCAGATGGGGGAAGAGGGCGTAGTGCTGGAAGACCATGCCGAAGTTGCGGCGCTCCGGAGGGAGGCCCGTCACCTCTTCGTCTTCGACGAGGATGCGCCCGCGGTCCGGCGCCTCGAAGCCGGCGATCAGACGCAGCGCCGTGGTCTTGCCGCTGCCGGAGGGACCCAGCAGGGCGAGGATCTCCCCCTTCTCCACCGCCAGCGAGAGGCCGTGGAGAACGGGCTGGGCGCCGAAGCTCTTGTCGAGCCGGTCGAGGACGAGGAAGGGCATGCCGCTGCTCAAGGCGCGGGCGCCGCGCCGCGGTTGCGCACGGTGCGGTCCCAGGTGGCCATCCATTCCTGGCCGCTCTTCGCGATCAGGTCCCAGTCGACGTCGGCCGGCTTCAGGTCCCGCAGCACTTCCTGGGCCCATTGCGGCAGCCGCTCGGGAGGCAGGTCGGTGCGCGCCGGCAGGCGGAAGGCGTCGCGGGCGGCCAGCTCCTGGGCCTCGACGCTGCCGACGTACTCGATGAAGGCCTTGGCTTCCTCGGGATGGCGGGCGCCCTTGACCAGGCCGATCGAGTCGTCGATCACCGGCGCGCCGCTGCTGGCGAAGCGGTAGCCGAGCGGCGCACCGCGCTTGGCCTGCCAGAGCATGTCGGTGAGCTCCCAGACGGTGATCAGCCCCTCGCGGCGGTTGAGCTTCTCCATCAGCAGGGCCGGGTTCTGGACGTACTCCTTGGTCTGGGCGTCGAAGCGGCGCAGCCACTCCCATCCCTGCTCGGGATTCCCCGTCTCCTGGATGGAGCGGGCCAGGATCATGCCGAAGAGGGTGCGCATGGTGCCGCTCGCCAGCGGATCGCGGATCAGGATTTTCCCTTGCCAGCGGGGATCGAGGAGGTCGTCCCAGTCGCCGGGGGCCTCCTCCGGCTTCACGGCCGCGTTGTTGAAGACCAGCACGGGGGCCGTGCGGTAGGCGGCAAAGTAGAGGTCCTGGGGACCGCGGCTCGTGGGCGGAATGGCATCCGCCCAGCCTGGACGGTAGGGGGCCAGCAGGCCGTCCGCGGCGCCGCGGGTGAAGATGGTCTGCGGTCCGCCGTACCAGACGTCGGACTGCGGGTTCGCGGCCTCGGAGCGGACGCGGTCGTAGACCTCCTGCGAGCCCATGTCGAGCCAGCGGACGTCGACGTCCGGATGCTTCGCCTCGAAGCTCTTCTCCATCAGGGTGAGGAGGTCCCGCCCATGGGGCGAGTAGACCACCAGGGGCTTGCGATCATCGCCGCAGCCACCCGCGAAGACGGCGAGGGCAGCCAGGGCGGACACCAGGAGGAACGGTCGGATCTTTTTCATGGTCAGAGGGGCGCCCCTGAGGGAGGGGCGCCCGGGGAGTTTATCCGGTTTCGGTCCCTCACCTCAGGGCCAGCAGATTCGCGAACAGCCGGTACGCCCCCGGCACCCCGGCGGGGATCTCCCGGAAGAACGCCAGGGCGGTGTAGACGTAGCGCCCCTTGCCGAGCGTCGCCACCAGCAGGCCGCCCTGGAGGTCCGGGGTGTCCGGGTCCTTCATCGACAGCAGCGGCGTGTAGGCCGGGTCCCAGGTGTGGGCGAAGTAGAGCCCCCGCTCCTGGATCCAGCCGTTCCAGTCCTCGGGGCCGATCTTGTTGGGGGTGTTGAAGACGGGGCTTGCCGGGTCGAGCAGGGTCACCGCCGCCGTCTCGTCCGTGATGCGGTCGTGCGGCCGGGCGATCTCCAGCGGGAAGGGCGGGAACTTGCCCTCGATGAACGGGTACTGCTGGTACTGCACGATCATCAGCCCGCCGTTGCGGACGTAGTCCAGGAGGCGGTGGTTGGCCCGGCCCAGGGCACGGTCGATCTCGTAGGCGCGGCTGCCGATGACGATGGCGTCGTAGCGGCTCAGGTCGCCGGCGTCGAGCTGCTCCGGTCCGAGGAGCTCGAGGGGCACCCCGGCCTGGCGCAGGAACTCGGGGACGCGGTCCGAAGCGCCGCGCACGTAGCCCACCCGCTTCAGCGGCGGCAGCTTAAGGTCCGCCGCCTGGAGGGCGACCGCGGCCGGCGCCGGCCGGGGAGTGGGCCGGATGTGCGGGTAGTCGAGCTCCGGAACGGCGAGGTCGAAACGCTGGCCGTCCTCCAATACCGCCGCGAGTTGAAGAGGCGTACGGCCCGGCTTCAGGTCTTTCGGCGGGTTGAGGGTCAGCTCCAGGTCGAGCGGCTCTTCGGCGGTTTCCAGGGTGAACGGCTGGGGAGCCACGGACGGCCAGCCCGTGGCCTCCAGCCGGCCGCGGACGGGCATCGGCGCGTGAGAGGTGAGGGTCACGCGCAGGCGCCGCGGCTCACGGCTCTGGATGGGCCAGACCAGGAGATCGTCCGCCGTCGCGACCTCCACCTTGGGCACCACCCGCAACGGCCGGCGGACCTCGCCGAGCGCCTGATCGCGGTGCAGGTGGACCACTTCGCGCTCCAGGGTGACCGGCACGCCGTCGAGGGTGAAGCTGAACCGGGCCGTCAGCAGCGGCGGACCGAAGGGCTCGCCGCGCTCGGCGGGCGTTGCCGCCGACCAGTCGTAGAGGCTGCCCGCCAGAGGCTTGCGCAGGAAGTACGGGACCGTGGCCGGCGCCGAGGCCGGCACCGCCGGTTTGAGCTCCCAGGCGCCGAGGGCGCCGGCCGCCAGCTCCCTGGCCTCGCCCGCCAGAGGCTCGGCGCCGGCGCTCCACTCCGGGGCCGGAGCCAGGGAGACGGAGGCGCCGGCGACGGGCCGCGGGCCGCTGTTCCAGAGCGACGCCTGGACGGTGAAGGTCTCGCCGTCGATCAGCTCCTCGCGAGCCGTGGAGGCGTCCACGGCGATGCCCGCCGCCGCGGCGAGGCCGGCCTCGGCCACCTCGATCTTCTCGTCGATCAGGTCGCGGGCGCTCCGGTCGCCCTCCCCCAGGGCGGCACGGGCTTCCCGCAGGTTGCGGAGGACCTCCAGCAGGCCGGGCACCGCGGCGTCCAGCCGGGCGGGCGCGAGGGCCGCCCGGGTGCGCTCGGCCGCCGCCTGGGCGGCGCCCAGATGGTCCTCCGCCGTCTTCCGCCGGCCGGCATCGGCCACCGTGGAAACCATGGCGGACAATCGGGTGTCGATGCCCGCGAACAGATCCTTGGCTTCCTTGCCGGCCGCTTCCTTGCCGGCGACACTGTCCACCCAGCCCAGCCGCGACTCCTGGGGGCCGAGGGCCTGGATCTGCCCCATGTCCTGCGAGCGGTGCATGCTGCGGCTGGCCATGGCGAGCTGGAAGATGGATTTGCCCGCCAGCGGATCGATGGCGTTCAGGGGCAGCGTCAGGGTGGTGGTGGCGGTGTCCCGTTCGAACCGGGTCGAGCGGTAGAGGGCCTGCGGCGTCCAGGCGACGAGCCCCTCGGCCGCGAGCTGCGGCAGCGCGCCGGCGTCGCCGGCCAGGGGGAAGGCGGCGTAGGCGGTCACGCCGGCGGCCTGGTGCTGGCCGTGGTTGGGGTGGGGCACGCCGGGGAAGACGGAGACCACCACCTGCGGCTTGAACCGCCGGATCACCCGCACGGCGTCCTCCACCAGCACGTCCTTCGGCCAGAGGCGCAGGGTCTCCTCGAGCGAGCGCGTGTAGCCGAAGTCGTAGGCGCGGGTGAAAAACTGCCGCCCGCCGTCCACCGACCGGGCGGCCAGCAGCTCGCGGCTGCGGATCAGCCCGAGCCCGACCCCCAGCTCCGGGCCGATCAGGTTCTGCCCGCCCTCGCCCCGGCTCAGGGAGAGGTAGGCGGCCTCGCCGCCCAGGCCGCGCGCGACCAGGGCGATCAGGGACGTGTCCTCGTCGTCGGGATGGGCGCCGACGACCAGCAGCCGCTTGTGGGTGGAGAGCTTGGCCAGGGCCCGGTCGACGGCCGCGGCGCCGCCCGTCGACGCCGGCTCCAGCGGCGAGGGCGAGGGCGCCTGCGCCGCCGCTTCGCCGGCCAGGATGGAGAGAAAAAATAGAAAAAGGACGACAACGAGTTGGGCGGATCGACGCGTCATTTCAAGGCTCCGGAATTGGAATCGGCTGCCTGGGCAGACCGGCCGGCAGTTTAGCACCGGGGGTTTTCCAGACCCGCGGGAATTTCTTCCCGGGCCGGCGTGTTGGACGCGCCTCCTTCATCCCACGTAAAAATGATCGATACACATTCGAGAAGAGCCGGCTCTGAGCTCGAACGAGATCGATCGAGATTTTCAACCATGAAGGAGAACCGATCATGATTCGACGTCCCCTGCTTCGACGTCCCCTGCCTGGGATCCTCGTGCTCCTGGCGCTGGCCGCGTCCATGTCCATCACGTCCGCCGTCCACGCGGCGGTCTACGTCCCCACCAAGCCAGCCGACACGGCGGACGGCGCCTGCGACGCCGACTGCTCCCTGCGCGAGGCCGTGCTGGCGGCCAACACCCACCCCGGCGACGACGTCATCCTGCTCCACAAGGGGGTCTATGTCCTCTCCATCCCCGGCGACGAGGCCTTGGGAGCCGCCGGCGACCTCGACGTCCTCGACGACCTGGTGCTGATCGGTGACGGCGCCGGCAACACCACCGTCAACGGCGGCGCCGTCGACCGCATCTTCCAGATCCCCGGCGGCATCACGGTCGAGATCCGCGATGTGACCCTGCGCAACGGCCGGGCGCAAGGGGACGGCGGGGCGATCTTGAACATGGGCGAGCTGACCGTCGTCCGCAGCCTCCTGGCGGCCAACGCCAGCGTTGCCGGCGCCTCCGGCGAGGGCTACGGCGGCGCCATCTTCACCGACGGCCAGGGCTCCTCGCTCGTCCTGACCGGCAGCGTTCTCTCGGGCAACACGGCGCAAGCCGGCGGCGGCGGCATCGCCATCGGCGGGCAGGCGGCGCTCGCCAACGTCACCATCGCGGGCAACCAGACCACGGGCCCGCTCGGCGGCGGCATCTACGTCTTCGCCCGCGCCCGGACGCAGGTGAACAACGCCACCATCGTGGGCAACTCCGCGACCCTCGAAGGCGGCGGCATCTTCGCCGCGAACGCCGCCTTTATCGGCTTCAACCCGTCGGTCTTCAACTCCATCCTCGCCGGCAACATCGCGGCCTCCAAGCCGGACTGCTCCGGCTCGCTCGACTCCGGCTACGACCTGATCAGCGACGCGACGGGCTGCATCGGCCCGTCCGCCGCCCGGCACGACCTGCTGGGGACGCCGGCGGCCCGGATCGATCCCAGGACGGGCCTCCTGGCCTTCAACGGCGGCCCGACCCCGACCACCGCCCTGCTCGCCGGCAGCCCGGCCCTCAACGCCGGCAACCCGGCGGCCCCGGGCGGCGGCGCCCTGGCCTGCGAGGCGGTCGACCAGCGCGGCGTCGCGCGTCCGGCCGGCGGCTGCGACATCGGCGCCTTCGAGGCCACCACCGCCTGCGTGGCGGGCGGGCCCACGCTGTGCCTGAACAACGGCCGCTTCAAGGTCACGGCGACCTGGCAGACGCGCACCGAGAACGGCACCGCCCAAGGCGAGACCCTGACGGGAGAGAGCGGCTATTTCTGGTTCTTCGATCCGGGCAACGTCGAGCTGACCGTCAAGATCCTGAACGGCTGCGCCAGGAACGGCCACTACTGGTTCTTCGCCAGCGGCCTCACCGACGTCCGCGTGGACCTCACCGTCATGGACACGAAGACGGGCGCGACCAAGACCTACACCAACCCGCGGGGCCAGGCGTTCCGTCCGATCCAGGACACCAGGGCCCTCAACACCTGCCCTTGAGACGGGTTCCCGCCGGCCGGCGGGCGATGTAACGCCGGCAGCCTCTCTCACGACTAAACCTATCGTGAGAGAGGAGGATCGGGTGGTCAAGGCATCAGCGCCGCCCCGCCGGCCGGCGGGGTGGCAGGAACGGCTCGCAATGAAACTTTTCCTGGCCCTCTCGCCGCGGCTGCGGCCCGTCCCGCAGCCGGAGCCCCCCCAGCATCTGAACCCCTTCGAGAGCGTCCCCGTGGCCCGGGCCAACGGGCGCGCCCCTCTGACCGCGAGCTGGTTCCCGGCGGCGGCGGCGCATCCCAAGGGCGCCAGGGGCGCCGTCCTCCTGCTCCATCCCTGGCTGGTCTGGGGCAAGGCCTACTTCCATCTGCGGGGACGGATCGAGGCCCTCCGAAACGCCGGGTATCACGTCCTGGCCCCCGATTTCGCCGGCTTCGGCGGCAGCGGCGCCCCCCGGGGATTCTTCGACCAGGACGTGGAGTCGGCGCTGGAGCTCCTGCACCACCGCGCCGGCGGCCTGCCCCTCCACGTCTGGGGCGTCAGCGCCGGCGGTTACTGGGCCCACCCCGTGCTGAGCCGGACGGACCTCGTGGCCGGCGCCATGTTCGAGGACGTCGCGCCCCACCTCCTCGAATGGTCGTGGCGGGTGGCCCCCCTGGGGCGTCCTTTCTATCTCTTCTTCCGCGCGTGCTTTTCGGGCGCCTACCGGTATCTGGACGCCCGCCGCCATGCCGGCTTGGCGTCCCTCGCGGCCGTCACCTACATCAGCGGTGAGAAAGACCGGGGGGTCCGCCCCGAGGATACCCGCACCCTCGCCGAGCTCGCCGGGGCCCGGCACCGGATCGTCCCCGGGGCGGATCACCTCAGCTCGATCAAGACGGCGGGAGAGGAGGTCATCGGCCTGGCGCTGGAGACCTTCCGCCTGGCGGAGGAGCGGAGGTCAGGCGCGGTCCTCGATGGCCTCGAGGATCGGACGGGCGAGATAGAGCCGCCCCCAGCGCCGGCCGCTGATCTCCTCGAGGAGACCTTCCTGCTGAAGTAGAGCGATGGCCTGACGGGCCGTGGGGTCGGAGACTTCGAGGACCCGCACGGCACGCGAAGCGGTCAGGTAAGGATTCACGAACAGCTCGTCCAGGAGCTTCAGGGCGTTGGGCTTCCGGCTGAGGCGCTGGCGATAAGCCTCGCGCAGATCCATGAGAAGGCTCGCCTGACGGACGGCCGCCCGCGCCGTCTGCTCGACTCCGGCGAGAAAGAAGTGAAGCCAGCCCGGCCAATCCCCCTCCGTCCGGACCCGCTGGAGAGAGTCGTAATAATCCTGCCGGTTCGCCTCGATGTAATCCGAGAGGTAGAGCAGGGGCTCCGAGAGGCGGCCCCGCTCGACGAGGAACAGGGTGATCAGGAGCCGGCCCACCCGCCCGTTGCCATCCAGGAACGGGTGGATCGCCTCGAACTGCTCGTGCATCACGGCGCACTGGATCAGGTCGGGAAACCGCTCCCGATCATGCAGGAACCGCTCCCAGTCCGCGAGGCACTCCATCATCTCCTGCGGGGGCGGCGGCACGTAGGGAGCCGTCGCGGGCGTGCTGCCGGCGGGGCCAATCCAGTTCTGGGAACGCCGGAACTCCCCGGGGGTGGCCCGGTCGCCCCGCACTCCCTGCATCAGCCGCTCGTGCAGCTCGCGCACGAGGCGCAGGGACAGGGGCAGGTCCCGCAGACGCTCGAGGCCATCCTCCAGGGCCGCCACGTAGTTCCGCACCTCTCGAACGTCTGCGTCCTCGGGCCGGTCTCCGTCTGCCTCGTCCAGCAGCAGGTCCGAAAGGCTGGCACGCGTGCCCTCGATCCGCGAGGAGAGCACGGCCTCCCGCCTCACATAGGGAGCGATCAGGAGATGGGGATTGGGGAGCTGGCGGCCAAGGCCGGAAAGCTCGCTCAGGGCCGCATCGGCGCGTGAAAGCGCGAGGACAAGCCGGGAGTCGTACGTCAGCTCCGGAGGAAGCGGAGCGGGAACGAAGGCCGCATACCCTGCGGGGGCCTGGATGATCCGGCCGGCATCAGGAGCATGAAAGTCAGCGGGATTCACGGGGCGGCCTCCAGAGCTTTGAAAGAAAACGGCTCGATTCTTTCAAAGCTCGGGAAACTTTGAAAGGGGACTTGCAAAGCTCGGGTAGCTTTGAAAGAAAACAGCCCTTTCCTTTAAAAGCTCGGGAAACTTTGAAAGGAAGCTTTCAAAGCTCTCGCCCCTGGAGAGAGTTAGAATCCGCGGCATGAAGCCCGCCCCATTCGAGTACCAGGCGCCGGCCTCCCTGGACGCCGCCCTCGACCTCCTCGCCCGGAGCGGCGGCGACGCCAAGATCCTGGCCGGGGGGCAGAGCCTGATCCCGGTGATGAACTTCCGTCTGGCCGAGCCCGCCCTGCTGGTCGACATCAACAAGCTGGCGGAGCTCGACTTCATCCGCCGTGATGAGGATGGGGGACTGAGGATCGGTGCCCTGACGCGGCACCGGCGGCTGGAGCGCGACCCGCTGGTCGCCGAGGCGGCGCCGCTCCTCCACGAAGCCGTGCCGTTCATCGCCCACCCGCAGATCCGCAACCGCGGCACGTTCGGCGGCAGCCTGGCGCACGCCGATCCGGCCGCCGAGCTGCCGGCCGTCGCCGTGGCCCTGCGCGCCCGCTTCCGCCTCCAACGCGCGGGCGGCGACCGCTGGGTGGACGCCGGGGACTTCTTCGCCGGCCTGTTCTCGACCGCCCTCGAGCCGGACGAGCTCCTCGCCGAAGCGGCCATCCCGCCGCTGCCGCCGCGCACGGGCTGGGCCTTCCAGGAGATCGCCCGCCGCCACGGCGACTACGCCCAGGTCGGCATCGCGGCCCTGGTGACTCTCGACGACGCCGGCCGGTGCCGCGAGGCCCGGCTGGTCTACCTGAGCGCCGGCGACCGGCCGGTCGAGGCGCGGGAAGCGGCGCGGCTGCTGGCCGGCCAGGAGCTCTCGCCCGCGGCCATCGAGGCGGCGGCGGAGAAGGCCTCGCGCGACGAGATGGAGCCTTTCGGGGACGTCCACGCCACGGCCGAGTTCAAACGCCACCTGGCCCGCGTGATCACCGGCCGGGCCCTGCGCCAAGCCGCCGGGCGGGCGCGCGACGGGAGGTCTGCTTGAAGATATCCATGACGATCAACGGCAAAGCCTACGAGCGCGAGGTCGAGCCGCGCCTGCTGCTCTCGGACTTCCTGCGCCACGACCTCGGCCTGACCGGCACCCACGTCGGCTGCGAGCACGGGGTGTGCGGCGCCTGCACGGTGCTGTTCGACGGCGAGCCGGTGCGCTCCTGCATCATGCTCGCCGTCCAGGCGGACGGTCACGAGGTCACCACGGTCGAGTCCCTGAGCCCGGGTCCCGGCCAGCTCCACCCTCTGCAGGAGGCCTTCTGGGAGTGCCACGGCCTCCAGTGCGGCTTCTGTACCCCGGGCTTCCTGATGACCCTGGTCCCCTTCCTGGAGGAGAACGCCGATCCCTCCGAGCTCGAGATCCGCCAGGCCATCTCCGGCAACCTCTGCCGCTGCACCGGCTATCAGCACATCGTCGACGCGGTGAAGCTCGCGGCGGAGAGGCGGCGGTCATCGGCGAGCTGAGCGGTCTCGACGCCCTCGAGGCCCGGTTTGCCGAGCGCGAGCCCGAGCTGCGGGCCTTCCTGCCCGAGGACGGGCGCTTCGAGCGCCTGCGCCGGGAGGAGGAAGCCCTCCACGCCCGCTGGCCCGATCCCGCGCACCGGCCGCCTTTCTTCGGCATACCGGTCGGCGTCAAGGACATCTTCCACGTCGACGGTTTTCCAACCCGCGGCGGCAGCCGGCTGCCGCCGGAAGCCCTCCAGGGTCCCGAAGCCGCCAGCGTGACGGCCCTGCGGGCGGCCGGCGCGCTGATCCTGGGCAAGACCGTCTCGACCGAGTTCGCCTATTTCGCGCCCGGCCCGACCCGCAATCCCTGGAACCCGGAGCACACGCCGGGCGGCTCCAGCAGCGGCTCGGCCGCCGCGGTCGGCGCCGGCCTCTGCCCGCTGGCCCTCGGCACCCAGACGATCGGCTCGATCCTCCGCCCGGCGGCCTTCTGCGGCGTCGCCGGCTTCAAGCCCAG
>DATFNZ010000099.1:0-2023 GCA_035266085.1 Thermoanaerobaculia bacterium | reverse complement strand
CGCGACGAGCCTGGCGGTAACGTGTTCTCCGTGGCTCGGCTCGGGGCTCGCGTGCAGCCGCTCGCGCAGCCCGATGGCCCGCGGAAGTTCCTCTTCCAGAGAACGGATTAGCTTCCGGAGGAGATCAGTAGCCACGCAGGCTCCGCTCGCAGGGCCCCTGCAGGTTCGCACCGCCGAGGAGGAAGAACCAGCTCCGCCCGAGGTCAAGCACTATCCTCACCCCCTCTATCGGGGGAGCCGTTGTCCCAGTGGCGCAACCTGAAACCCGCCCCCCCAAGCTGCCTGGCGAGGGCCTCGGCTGCAGGAGCCGGTAGGGCGCAGAGAACCCCGCCCTCGTGTCCGTCGCCCCGTTGGAGCGCCCCCGCAACCGCCGCGGACGGCTGCAAGTGATAGCCGTCCCAGCCGAGCTGCGGGTAGGTATCGCGGAGGAGGACGAGGGCACCGCCAGGGCCGTCCGCGCAAGCCGCTAGCGTCAGGAAATGCCCGCAATCCCAATCCGGGGGTGGCGCCTCTACCGTACGCCCGAGCAAGTAATCGAGCAGGAGCCTCGCGGGAGGGCGTGATCCCCACAGATACCCCGTGCGCAAATTGGCGATCAGGGCGCACTCCGGCGCGTGTGCGCAAGCGACCTCGATGAGGGTGACTACCGCCTCGGAGTTCCACGGTCCCGCTACGGGAACAACGGTCAATGCGCCTCCCGAAAGCTCTTCGATGCTCCGGGCCACCCCCTTCGCTGACGTTCCGGCGGAGGACCCATTGGACGCGACAGGGATGGTTGCATCGTAATCCACCCGGGGCGAAGCGCCGGGCGGCAGCCAGCCCGCAGGATCTCCTTCCGCCAGGGTACTTCCGGCCCGCAGCGCGACCTCCTCCTGGCTCGCCGCATGGCCGGCAGCCGAGAGGACCAACGATCCCCAGAAGGCGCCGCACAACTGGTCTTTCTGAGGCATCGTCCTCTCGTATAGCGTGGCGAAATCCGGGGAACCAGGGAGGATCCCGAGAGTCCCGGCAGGCGGTCCGATCACGTTGCGCCTCCTTCCTGGTTAGGCTACAGGTTTCAGGTATTTTTCTGAGGCCTGATGCCTGAAGCCTATCTCAGTAGAGCATCGCGGCCGTGGCCGCTATCTCCTCGGGCGTAAGCTCTCTGGCTATGGCGGCCTGCGCCCTTCCTACGGCCACGTGGGTGCGCACGAGCGGTTTGCCCAGCGCTTCCTTTAGAGCGCTGTCGTCCTCCAGCGCGTCCAGTGCCTCGTCAGGGGAGGCTGGGAGTGGTCGGATGCCTTTCGAGGCGCGCTCCTCGTCGCTAAGCGTGGCAGGATCTACTATCGTTGGCTCCCCCGGGTCGAGACCGTGTTCTATCCCGTCCATCCCTGCGGCCAGGACCGCGGCGAGGGCGAGGTAGGGGTTCGAAGTGACGTCGACCGGTTTTAGCTCGACGTTGGCGGTCGCCGATTCTCGGCCGGCCACGGGGGAGGCCAGCCGCACGGCGGCCTCCCTGTTGTCAAGGCCGTAGGCGGCGTAGGCCGAGGCCCACATGCCTGGGGCGAGCCGCTGGTAGGAGTTGGGCGACGGCGCGGTGAACGCCATGATGGCGGGTAGATGCTCCAGTATCCCGGCCACAAAGCCAGAACCCGGGCCGCTCAGAGCACCGGAGGTGTCGAAGAGGACGGGGGCCTCGTCTTCGTAGAGGCTCACGTGCAGGTGGTGGCCGTTGCCCGCGCCTTCCAGGTACGGTTTCGGTGCCATCGTAGTCTCGAGTCCCATCCGATTGGCCACACCCCGGATCGTCTCCAGCACCATCACGCGCTTGTCCGCTGCGGCCAGGGCTTCGTCTTCCCCCACGGAAAGCTCGAGGTTCCCCTGTCCGACCTCGGCGTGGCACTGCTCGGGACGGATGCCCATCTGCTCCAGCGCCCGGGCAAGCTCCGCGACGAACTCGGCCGCCGTGCTCAGCGCGTAGCTCCCGGCGTAGGGCGTCCTGTCCAGGGGACCTTCGGAATCCCAGACGTAGAACTCGGCCTCG
>DATFNZ010000098.1:0-11878 GCA_035266085.1 Thermoanaerobaculia bacterium | reverse complement strand
CCCCATCCGCTGGTTCGGCTACGAGACCGGCGCCAACGCTTCGATCCAGTCCACGACTCCCGGCCAGACCGGGATCGCCGACGGCGGCGTGGCGGCGGTCCAGGCCGGCATCGAGGCCTGGACGAACCACCCCGACTCGGTGATCCGCTACTTCTACGGCGGCAGCCGGGCGGCCGGCATCGCCTGCTCCGGCAGCTTCGACTTCGACAACGGCGCCGTCGTCTTCAACGACCCCTGCGGCGACATCGCCGAACTCTCCGCCTCCTGCGCCGGCACGCTGGCCTTCGGGGGAGCCTTCTACAACCCCAACGCGACCACCACGTACGACGGCTCGCCCTGGCACGCGGCGTCCTCCACCTTCGTGATCGTGAACAACGGCAGCCAGTGCGTCGGGGAGACCAACTTCAAGGAGATGATGGCCCACGAGCTCGGGCACACCCAGGGCTTCAGCCATCACACCGGCAGCACCGCCCTGATGTCCGCGTCGCTCAAGGGCGGCAACCTGGGCGCCACCCTGCTCGCCACCGACAAGGTGTGCGCCGAGTTCGCCTACCACACCTTCCTCGACGTGCCTTTCGACCGCTGGAGCTGGCGCTACGTCGAGGCGATCGAGAACGCCGGCATCGACACCGGCTGCGGCAGCGGCAACTTCTGCCCCACCAGCCAGGTCGACCGCGCCTCGATGGCGGTCTTCCTGGTCCGCGGCGCGCACGGCGGCGGCTTCACCCCGCCGCCGGCCACCGGCACCGTGTTCGCGGACGTCCCCGCCAGCCATCCTCAGGCGGCCTACATCGAGCAGCTCTTCAACGACGGGCTGACCGGCGGCTGCGCCACCAACCCGCGGCGCTACTGCCCCACCGGCCTGGTGAACCGGGCCGAGATGGCGACCTTCCTGATCCGCATCGGCCACGGCAACGCCTACACGCCGCCGCCCGCCACCGGCACGGTGTTCCAGGACGTCGCCGTCTCCTACTGGGCCGCACCCTTCATCGAGCGCCTCTTCGCGGAGGGCGGCACGGCCGGCTGCGCCACCAACCCCAACCGCTACTGCCCGGAGAGCATCCTGCTGCGCGAGGAGATCGCCACCTTCCTGGCACGGGCCTACAGCCTGCAGTTGCCCTGATAGGATGCGGAAATGAGCAGTCGTCCATGTACGCAGGTGGCTATAAGGAGGCCCGTCATGCCTGATCTCCCGCAGCGCTGGACCCGCGCCCTGGGCGCGCTCCTGACCGTTCTCTTCCTGGCTCCGGCCGCCTTCGGAGCCGCGACTCCAGGGAGCCAGTTGCAGCGGGTGCTCCTGACCAGCAGCCTGTCCCATCCCATCGGGGCCACTCACGCCGGCGACGGCTCCGGGCGGCTGTTCATCGTGCAGCAGCTCGGCCAGATCCGGATTTGGGACGGCACGCAGCTCCTCGCCACGCCGTTCCTGAGCATCCCCTCCGTGGTCGGCCCGTGCAGCGCTTCCAGTTGCGGCGAGCGCGGGCTCCTGGGGCTCGCCTTCGATCCCGATTACGAGACCAACGGCAACTTCTTCATCTACTACACTCGGGCGAGCGACGGCGACATCGTGCTCGCCCGCTATCACGTGTCCACCGGCAATCCCAACGTCGCCGATCCGGCCTCCGGCGAGGTCCTGCTCACCATCGAGCACTCCAGCCAGAGCAACCACAACGGCGGCCAGCTCGCCTTCGGCCCGGACGGCTACCTCTACATGGGCGTCGGCGACGGCGGCGGCGGCGGCGATCCGTTCGAGAACGGCCAGAACACGAGCACCCTGCTGGCGAAGGTCCTGCGCCTCGACATCGACGGCGACGACTTCCCCGCCGACCCCGCGCGCAACTACCGCATCCCGGCCGGCAACCCCTTCGTCGGCGTCGCCGGGGCGGACGAGGTCTGGGCCTATGGCCTGCGCAACCCCTGGCGCTTCAGCTTCGACCGCCAGACGGGCGACCTCCTGATCGGCGACGTCGGCCAGAACATCTGGGAGGAGATCAACTTCCAGCCGGCGGGGAGCGCCGGCGGCCAGAACTACGGCTGGGACTGCCGGGAAGCGGCCCACCCCTACACCGACCCCGACAACAACAACGGCAACTGCCCCGGCGTCACCTTCGTCGAGCCCGTGATGGAGTTCGACCACTCCCCGGAGTGCTCGGTGACCGGCGGCTACGTCTACCGCGGGATCGCCGCGAGCAGCCTGCTCACCGGTAACTACATTTTCAGCGACTACTGCTCGGGCAAGATCTGGCGCGGGATTCCTGGCACGGGCGGCACCTGGTCGTTCGACTACAACACGCCGCTCCCCGTGACCGCCAGCTTCGGGCTCACCAGCTTCGCCGAAGGGGAAAACGGGCGGCTCTACGTCATCTACGACAACGGCAGCCTCTACTGGCTGGCGCCCTACACCTTCTCGGATGTCCTGCCTACCGACGGCAGTTGGCCGTTCGTCGAGGCCATCTTCAACGCCGGCATCACGGCGGGGTGCACCACGGCCATGCCGCCGGCCTTCTGCCCGGCCCAGACCGTCAGCCGGGCGGAAATGGCCATCTTCCTCCTCAAGGGGCGGCACGGCGCGGCCTACCAGCCGCCCCCCGCCCAGGGGAACGTCTTTACCGACGTGGCCTCGACCTCCTTCGCCGCGGCCTGGATCGAGCAGCTCTTCAACGAAGGACTGACGGCCGGCTGCTCCCCGGCCGGCGAGCCGCGGCGCTACTGCCCGACGCTGGGCGTGCAGCGGTCCGAGATGGCGGTGTTCCTGCTGCGGGCCGAGTACGGCACGGCCTACACCCCGCCGCCTGCCACCGGCGTGTTCTCCGACGTGCCCGCGACGTTCTGGGCCGCTCCCTGGATCGAGCAGATCTTCGCCGAGGGGATCACCGCCGGCTGCGGCACCAACCCGTTGCGCTACTGCCCGAACGACTCGGCGACGCGCGGTCAGATGGCCGCATTCCTGGCCCGGACGTTCGGCCTGCCGCTGCCCTGACGCCCGGACGGAGGCAGAGGAGGTTCACGGCCTCCTACGTCTCCGCCCGCTCATGGAGGGCCGCTCCGGCCGAACCACCCGCAGGCGCCGCAGTGGTAGCCGTCGGCCAGCGCGTAGGTCCCGCCGCCGCACTCGGGGCAAGGCTGCCCCCACGTCCCCGCCTCGCCTCCCAGCGACCGCCGCCACTGCCCCATCCAGGCCCGGGCCACCGCGCTCCACGGCAGCGGCGAGGCCTCGGCGTTGCGGCGCACCGTGGCGGCGAGCCCGGGGGCCGCCGCCAGGTCCAGGATCAGGCGGGCCGCCCGCTCCAGGGTCTCGGGCGCGTCGTGCCGTCCAGCCACCAGAAACCCGTCGTAGCCGTGGCGGATCAGCTCCGGATAAGCCCCGATGCCGCTCGCCACCACCAGGCAGCCGGCGCCCATGGCCTCCGCCATGGCGATCCCGAAACCGTCGGCGAGCCCCTGGAGGTTGATCGAGAAACCCGCTCCCCGCAGCGCCAGCCCCAACTCCTCCTGGCCCACCAGGCCGTGCCAGACCAGCCCCTCCGCACACTCGAACGGTTCCTCTTCCTGCCCCCACAGGCGGCGGCCGCCGAAGACGTGGAGCTCGAACCGGCGGTCCTCCCGGCGCAGGAGCCGCAGCAGCTCCACGGCCGCCGACAGGCCCTTCATGGGATGGCCGGTGTAAACCATCCGCCAGGGGTTCCGGCGGGGGGGCTGGCGTAGCCAGGAGCGCCGCTGCTCCGGCACTCCGTTGTGGATCACCAGCCGCTTGGCCGGAGGCACTCCCCAGGCCTCCCCCGCCCTGAGCCGGATGTAGTTGCTGGGCGCCACCACGAAGTCGTACCCGACATCCTCCAGACCCCGGACGGCGGCCTCCCCACCCACCCAGACCATCCGCAGCCGCACCCGCACGTCCAGCTCCAGCACCGGCGACAGGTCCAGGGCGCCGCCCGTGCTGTTGAGGATCAGGACGCCGGCCTCCAGCCGGCGAGCCTCGTCCACGGGCACGAACGTCACCCCCCGGTAGACGTGCCGCCGGGGGACGTTGGCCACCACCGTCATCCGGCAGCCCTGCTCCGCCAGCGCCCTCGCCAGCCGCAGCCGGGCCGTCACGCCGCCCCCGACGCCGGCGCGCTCCGCCGTGGCGCCGTCATACGTCAGATGACGGTCGGGGCAGTAGAGGATGGCCGATTCCATGGCGGCCAAGCCTAGCCGCGGCCGGATCGGGCCGCAAGGAGAACGTGGCCGGGATCCAGGAAGCCGGAAATTGACATTTTTCAGTTTTGGCAGTGCCAATTATTGTCTTCGATTTGTCCGGTGCTTCTTGCAAACTACTGACAAAAAAGCTACATAGACAGACCGGGGCGGGCGGTACGGCAATTGCTCTCTTGCCTCCCGTGCTTCACAAACAGGTTGGTTCTCTCCGGGTTGGCTGGATACCCCTGGCCCCCTTAGCGGGGCTCCTATGTATCGCCGCTCCGGTCCTGGGGCAGGCGCCGTCGACGGCACGGAACCCCTCCGTGACGTTCTCCACCCCTGGAACCAAGCAGGTCACGCTGAGGTCTTGCAACTCCGGCGGCTGCACGAGCATCACCAAGACGGTGACGGTGCTCGATCCGATGCCGCGGATCACAGGCATGAGCAGCGTGCCGCCCCTGCTCGGAACGGGGCAGATGATCTCTCTCTCCGCGCAGACAGCAGGGCGCCCCTCGCTGATCCACCGCTGGGCGATCACCGGCACCGGGTCGACCTCCAACAACCTGACGCTCACCGGCAACCCCGTCGTCTGGAGCACCTCGACGCCGGGCATCGGCACCTATGAGATCCGTCTCGAGGTCCAGAACGGCGATGGCTCGGTGTTCTCCAACCCGCTACCCGTGAGCGTCGCCCGCCAGAGCTTCTCGGACGTGCCGCCCACCTACTGGGCCTGGCAGTCGATCGAGACCCTGTACGCGGCGGGGCTCACCGGCGGCTGCGCCACCGGACCGCTGCGCTACTGCCCCACCGGCTCCGTCTCACGGGCCGAGATGGCGGCGTTCCTGGTCAAGGCGAGCCATGGCACGGTCTACGTCCCGCCGGTACCCACCGGGATCTTCGCCGACGTGCCGGTCGACTTCTGGGCAGCCCCCGCCATCGAGCAGATCTTCCTCGACGGCATCACCAGCGGCTGCGCCCTCGCGCCCCTGCGCTACTGCCCGGACAGCTTCATGTCGCGGGCCGAGATGGCCGTCTTCCTGCTGCGGGCCAAGCATGGAGCGCTCTTCATTCCGCCACCCGCCACGGGCACGGTGTTCGCCGACGTGCCGGCGGACGCCTTCGCTGCCGCCTGGATCGAGCAGCTCGCCAGCGAGGGCCTCACCGGCGGCTGCGCCACCGACCCTGTCCGCTACTGCCCGGACAGCACGGTGAGCCGCGACCAGATGGCCGTCTTCCTGGTCAGAACCTTCAACCTGACCGCCCCCTGAGGGGCCCTCCCGCCGCCAAACCCTCCGGGAATGGGGTAGAGACGCCCCACCCCCGGATACGACACCGTTTCGGCGACCACGGGGACGACGGGGCGTCTCCTCGAAGGGCATGCCGCGCCAGACGGCAACAACCCCAATAACGCCCTAACCGCCTTTAACCGCCTTCCTCAATCCGGCCGGCGAGGCCAGCGACCCTCCACGGTCTCTGTCTCGGGACTCTCCACTCCACGGTCTCTGTCTCGGGACGGCGTGGCCTGCCCCGGCGGCATGGCCTCCGAGGAGACGCCCCGTCGTCCCCGTGATCGCCGAAACGGTGTCGTAGCGGGGGTGGGGCGTCTCTACCCCAGGATTAAACGTCCGCCAGGATCAAACGTCCGCCCGGATCAAACCACCGAACCCAACGCCCGGAACCGAACGCCCGCCAGCACCTCAAACCCAAACCCCCGGACAAACAAAAAGGGCGCCCCTGAGGGCGCCCTTGGTGTACCGGCCGAGAGGAGAGCTCGAACCTACGGTCCGATCTCCTGCGTCGGGAAACCGAAGGTGCGGTCCAGGAAGACGGCCATGTTGGAGCGCGTCACCGGCGAGGCCGGGCAGTAGTTGCCGCCACCGCAGCCGGCCGTGATGCCCTCGGCGGCGAGCTGCTCGATGAACGCGGCGAAGGGGGCGTTCGCCGGGACGTCGGCGAACACCGTGCCCGTGGCCGCCGGCGGCACGTAGCTCGGGCCGTGCTTGGCCCGCAGCAGGAAGACGGCCATCTGGTCGCGCGTCACGTTGGCCGTCGGGCAGTACAACATCGGCGACGAGGAGCAGCCCGCCGTGATTCCGTCGCTGAAGAGCTGCTCGATGAAGTCGGCCGCGAAAGCGCCGGGCGGCACGTCGGCGAAGATGCCCGTGGCGGTCGGCGGGACGAAGAGGGGACCGCGGCTGCCGCGCTCCAGGAAGATCGCCATCTGGTCGCGGGTGACGTTGGCCGTGGGGCAGAAGTTGCCGCCGCCGCAGCCCGCCGTGACCTCAGCCGCGTAGAGGCCCTGGACGAAACGGTACAGGGGATCGCTGGGCGGCACGTCCGCGAAGAGCTGGATCGGACCCATGTAGCCCGAACGCTGCGAGGCGAAGTCGTCCATGTCGATCTGGCCCGAGGTGCCCGCGTCGACGCCGGTGGCGGTGCCCCAGCGCGAGTAGTTGATGGACCCCGTGTCGTTGTCGAGCGTGGTCAGGCCGGTGCGGGGGACGCCGTCCACCCACAGGTCGAGCCGGCCGTTGTTGGCACCGACGGCGGTGGCCCTCGACCAGTTGAACTCCACCATGCGCCAGCCGTTCGCCAGCGTCACGGTGGCCGGGATCTCGACTTCCGAGCCGCCGTCCAGAGTCGCGAAGGCGCTCAGGACCTTATCGGCGCCGACCTTCCGGACCACGATCCGCAGCTCGGTGTTGCCGGTCGTCGCGGGCGGCACGGGGTCTGCCCCGTCGTAAGCCACGAAGAGGTCGAGCTCGTCGCCGTTCGCCATGACCAGCTTGCGCAGGTTGACGAAGAAACGGGCACGGTAGCTGGTTTCACCGGAGGGGTGGCTGCTCTGGACATAGGCAGCCGCCGTGTTGGGGGTTGCCACGTCCACCTGAAGTCCATGAGTCCCCGAGTAGCGGGCCTGCCCGCCAACGTTGGGTACGCCCGGCCGCACCGTGAGCGTACCCGCGAAGGAGGCTCCGGAGGTCCCGGCCAAAGCGAGGCCGAGGGCAACGGTGAGGGCGCGAAGCGAGCGCGAAGTCTTCATCCTGAGGTCTCCTCTCACTGCCATGAGATGATATTCCCTGATTCTAACCCATCTGAGAAAATTCCGTTAGCCTGTACTGCAAGACAACTTGGACTGGACAGAGCCCTCGACACGACGAAGGCGCTCATGCGCGCCGCTTCGCGCCCTGGAACGACGCCACTCGGGTGGCTGGTCCCGAAGTTGAGGGACACGTTCGACATGCCCGGGCTCAAGAGATGACAGTAGCTCATGATCGTGCCGCTACCCGTGCCCGCCGCCCCCGGCAGCGCCGCCGAGTTGCAGTTACAGCCATTGGCGCACTCGCCGGCGTAGCACTGGTCAATGGGACTCGGATTGCCTCCGAGGTTATTGTAGCAGTGCGAGTGGGGAGAATTGAAGTTGTGGCCGATCTCGTGTGAGACCGCCATGATGTCCCACACCACGGTCGGGTTGTTGATGTTGAAGGCGCCGGTGATGTTGGCCGTGAAGCCGTAGCCGCCGCCCCAGGGCGCGTCGGTGGCGAGCCCCGGGCAAGTGGCGCTGCCGCCGAAGGCTCCGGAGCAGAGCACCCCCACCCAGGCGACGCCGCCGCCCAGGCTCTTGCCGCTCAGGAAGTGGGCGATGGTCCGGGACACGCCCGTCTTGTTGAGGTTCCAGTAGCGGCCGAACTCCATCAACCCGCACAGCGTGGAGGTCTGGCCCCAGGGGTCGCCGCTCGTCGTCCACAGGCTGGTCGACTGCACCTGCAGCGTCGTGTTGATCTCGTTGGAGTAGATCGTCGAGGCGTAGCCGAGGAGGTTGCCCACGTAGTTGGTGGCGTTGGTGACGCTGTTGAACTTGGAGTAGAACTCGAAGTCCGTCTCGATGGCCACCCGCGCCCGGTAGAGCGGCAGGGCCGCCGGCTCCGCCACCGCGGCCTCGGGCGGCGCCGCGCCGAGGTCCAGGTCGCCCAGGGGCTTCTGGTCCTGGGGGAGCCGGTCGTTGCCGCAGGTGAACCCGCCGCCGGCCGGCAGGGCGTCGAGAGCCCGGATCCCGACCTGGCGCATGGCCAGAGGCGCCAGGGCCAGCGCCTTGGTCTCGGGCGTGTCGCCGCCGATCAGGTAGGTCTCGCCATCCTCGCCGTTGACGATGCCCTGGGTCGAGCCGTCCTCCAGGACCGCCAGGAAGACGCGCGACCGCGGCTGGCCGTCCACCGTGCCGCGGAAGTAGGCGTTCCGCGGCGCCGGCAGCACCCGCTCCCCGCCGGCGCCGTGCACGGTGATCGTGGCGTCGGGCGCGAACACCTCGAAGCGCTCCATCACGAAGGCCGTCAGCTCCCCCGTCTCCGCCACCACCACGTTCTCCAGCCGCAGATGGCCGCCAACCGGCGCCAACGCCGCCTCGTGCCCCAGGTCGCGGCTGGCGACGACCGGCAGGTCTTCGGGTCCCGCCGCTCCCGCCAGCCCAGTGGCGAGCAGCAGGACACAGCCTGTCAGGACCGCTCGATTCCAGTTTCCATGCATTCAGATCCTCCCGAAGAGGCGCCGGTGCGCGCCTCAGCCTTGACGATGTTCGGGACCTAACCCCTAAGATGCCGTGGGCCGGATTGTGGGGGTATCGAGAGCTTATGTCAATCTACAAATAAGCATTTCGCCGTTTTTTGTCAGCCGCGATGCCCAATCTTTGGCTTCGCCGCGTGACGGAAACACCCCAAAACGCCCGTAATCAGGCCCTTTTCATCGTGACTTGTAAATTCAGCGACTCGGACCCCAGTGAACGCAAGGTTTGGGCCATGCGTTCCCCAGGGTCCGGGGAGGAGGTCAGGCGGGGCGCTAGGGCGCCAGACAGGCGGGGTTGGCGGCGGCCTTCGAGGCGACGTAGGCGCTCATCCGCGACGGCACCCGCCCGGGCTGCACGCCATAGGGATGGTTGGTGCCGAACGTCAGGGCGATGTTGCCGTAGCTGCCGGCCAGGAGATGGCAGTAGCTCATCAGCGTGCCGCTACGGATGCCCGCGGGGCCCGGCAGGGCCTGCGTGCCGGCGTAGCAGCCGCTTTCGCCGCTGCGGCACTGGTCGACCGGGCTGGCGTTGCCGCCGATCCCGTTGTAGCAGTGCGTGTGGAGCGAGTTGAAGCTGTGGCCGATCTCGTGGGCGACGGACATGATGTCCCACACCACCGTCGGGCTGAGGATGTTGAAGGACCCCGTGATGCCGCCCGTGAAAGCGTAGCCTCCCCCCCAGGGCGCGTCCGTGGCCAGCCCCGAGCAACTCGAGCTGGAGCCGAACGCTCCGGAGCAGAGGCCTCCCGTCCAGGAGACGCCGCTGCCCGCCCGGCCGCTCAGGAAGAAGGCCAGGGAGCGCGACACGCCCGTCTTGTTGAGGTTCCAGTAACGGCCGAACTGCATCAGGCTGCAGGTGGCGGTGGTCTGGTTCCAGGGATCGGTGCTGGTCGTCCACAGGCTGATGGACTGGACGGCGAGACTGGTGTTGATCTCGGCCTGATAGAGGGTCGACGCGAAGCCGATCAGGTTGCCGATATAGGTCGATGCCGTCGTCGAGTTGTTGAACTTGGCGTAGAACTCGTAATCGGTCTCGATCGCCACGCGCGCCGTATAGGCGGCAGCCTTGGTAGTGATCGCGGCGATCTTCGCCTGGGTGGTTGTCTGGGCGGTTGCCTGGGTGGTTTCCTGGGTGAAGTCGAGCCCCTCCAGAGTGCTCTGGCCGGGCGGGAGCAGCTCGTTGCCGCACTGGAAGCCTGCCTCGCGGGACGCCTTGAGGAGCTTGGCGTCGACCCGGCGCATGGCCAGGGGAGCCCGGGCCCTCTGCGCCTTGGCCGCCGGCTCGTCGCCGGCGCCGATCAGGTAGGTCTCCTCTCCCTCGTTCACCACCCCTTGCGTCTTGCCGTCCGGAAGCACGGCCAGGAAGACGCGGGAGTCCGGCCGGCCGGCCACCACGCCGCGGAAATACGCGTTCGCCGGCGCCGGCAGCACCTCGTCGCCCTGAGCGCCGTGCACGGTGATCGTGGCGTCGGGCGTGAAGACCTGGAAACGCTCCAGCACGAAGGTTGCGGTCTCCCCCGTCTCCGGCTTGCGGACCTTCTCCACCCGCAGGCGGCCTCCCACCGGCGCCGTCGCGGCGGCCCGCGCGAGATGGCGGCTCTCAATCACCTGCATCGGCGTCGCCGACGCTGCTCTTCCCGCCGCCCAAGCGGGCACGCCAGCAGCCAGCAACACGCAACCCATCCAGATCGATCGTTCCCAGTTCCTATGCATCAGTCCTCCTTTTACGGGCACGGCGAACAACGCCGCCCGTCGGTTCCGGGTCAGTCGGGGCTCTACATCCATCTGTTTTGGATGTGAAGGGGGGGATTTTGTGGATTTTGACCGCTGACGTCAATAGTTTTTGAGAGCAATTCGTTGAACGTTCCGTAGAATGTCCATCGAATGGAAGGAATTTCAAGGCCGCCCCTTTCAGTAGTCGTTCCAACGCACGGCACGCGGGATCTCGTCCTGCGCTGCCTGGATTCCCTGGCGGCCTCGCCCGTGCCTGGCCTGGAGGTGATCCTGGTCGACGACGCGAGCCGCGACGGCACGGCCGAGGCCGTGGGCGAGCGCCATCCCCAGGTGGTGGTATTGATCAACGAGACGCCTCTGCGCTTCACCCGCTCGGCCAACCTGGGCCTCGCCCGGGCCCGGGGCGAGGTTCTCCTGCTGCTCAACAGCGACACGGAGGTCGAGCCGGACGGGCTCGGGCGCCTGCTCGCCGTGTTCGCGCGGGAACCCCGGCTGGGGATCGCGGGAGCCCGGCTCCACTACCCCGGCGGCTCGCCCCAGTGGAGCGGCGGCCGGGAGCCCTCCCCCGCCTGGTTCTTCGCCCTGGCGAGCGGCCTGCCCGTCCTGCTGGAGCGCCTGCCGCTCTACCGGCGCGCCAAGCCCCTCGACCCCAGGACTCCCCTGCGGGTCGACTGGGTCACGGGCGCGGCCATGGCCTTCCGGCGCTGCGTCTGGGAGGCCGTCGGCCCCCTGGACGAGGGATTCCGCTTCTACGCCCAGGACCTCGACTTCTGCCTGCGCGCCCGCCGGGCCGGCTGGGAGGTCGAGGTGCGGCCGGAGCTCGCCGTGCTCCACCATCACGGCGCCACCATTGGCAGCGCCCCCGGCGCCCGGGGCCGCCAGAACCCCGAGCTGCTCTGGAGCGATCTGCTGCGCTGGGCCCGCAAGCACCACGGCCGGGCCTGGGCCGCCCGCGCCGAGGCCGCCCTGCGGGCCGGGTGCGCCCTGCGGCTGGGATCGCGAAGGCTCGCGCGGCCCTTCGTGGCGGCGGCGCGGCGGGAGGAGTGGGAGGAGGATGACCAGGCGGTGCGGGAGGCGTTGCAGGGGCTGGCGGGGGGGCCGTAACGGCGAACCGTCCTATACACGGCTTGCCCATCGGACCGGCCTGCCCTTCGAAAACCTCACCCTCGGTCCCTCTCCTGAAGGAGAGGGAGGGCTAGTTCCGAAACGTCATGCCACGAGATCCCTCTCCTTCAGCTCTGTCAGCTCGGCGGGCGAGCAAATGGGGGCGAGGAACAGGACGCCGACATCGCCCGGGCATCAATGCCCGGGCTACTCGAAAGAGCCCCCTGAAGGGGACTCAGTCGGCTTCAGCCGGCTGTTTTACCTAGCCCGGGCATTCATGCCCGGGCGGCGCCGGATCGCG
>DATFNZ010000097.1:0-25492 GCA_035266085.1 Thermoanaerobaculia bacterium | reverse complement strand
GGGTCGGGAGAGGAGGCCAGGGGGTGAGGGTCCGGGGGCGGGGGTTCGCAGGCCGGCGGCCGCCGCCCGCGTGCACATCATCCCCGTCCTCCTCCTCTTCGCTTGGGCCGGCTTGCCGTCCCTGCCTTCCCTGCCCTGGCAGCCCCACCTCCCCGTCTGGGCCGAGCGGTGGCTGTACAACCCGCGGGAGCGCACCGAGAAGTCGATCGAGGCCACCGCCCAGGGGAAGCCGCGGGAGGCGGTGGGGCCGGCCGACACGGCGCTGCGCCTGGCGCCGGACGACCCGAGGGTCCAGTACGACGCCGGCACGGCCCACCTCGCCGCCGGCGCCGGACACGCGCGCAAGGCGGCCGAGATCCTGGAGAAGGCGGCCAAGGGAGCGGGGCCGGAGCTCTCTTCTGCCGCCCACTACAACCTGGGCAACGCCCGGCTGGGCATGAAGGACGCCGCCGGAGCCGTGGCGGCCTACAAGCAGGTGCTGCGGGCCGAGCCCGGCAACCAGAACGCCAAGTTCAACCTCGAGCTGGCCCTGCGCGAGGAGCAGAAGCAGAAGATGGGCGGCCAGGGGAGCCCGGCGGGCTCGCGCGGCAACCGCTCGCAGAACCAGGACCCGTCCAGCCAGCAGGGCAAGGGGAGTCCCGACCAGACTCCGAATCAGGGCCAGCCGCCCCAGCAGCCGCGCGCGGGCAAGGGTGATTCCGGGGACCCACAAAAGAACGGCGGCCAGGGGCAGGACGACCGGCTGCCGCAGTTCCGGAACCAGCCGGAGATGAGCGGCCGGGAGGCGGCCTCGGTGCTCTCGGCGGTCGAGAACCTGGAGCGCCAGCAGCGCCGGGACCAGGCGGCGAAGCGGGCGCGTCAGCGGGCCGCGAAGGGGAAAGACTGGTGAAGGCGGCCGCATTCCTCGCCGGCGCCGTCCTCCTCGGCCTCGCCGTTCCCGCGGCCGCGGCCGAGGTCGAGGCGCGCGCCTGGCTGGAGCCCGAGGTCATCGGCGTCGACGAGACGGCGACCTTGAGCATCGAGGCGCACGGCGACGACTTCTCCAGCCTGCGCTTCCAGCCGAGCTTCGAGCTGATCAACCTGGAAGTCGTGGCCGGCCCCAACAAGTTCGAGGATCTGCGCTACAGCAACGGCAGCCTGTCGCGCACGTTGCGGGTCTCCTGGCAGGTGCGGCCGCTGGCGGTCGGCAAGGCCGGGATCCGTTCCGTCTCGCTGCAGATCCGGGACGAGATCGTCCAGCTCCAGCCCCAGGAGATCCGGGTGCAGAGGCAGCCGGTCCGCCAGCCGCTGCGGCGGCTCGCCCGCGAAGAGGACGACCCGTTCCAGGAGATCTTCGGCCGCATTCCGCGCACCTGGCGGCAGGAGCCGGCGCCGCCCGAGGTCTTCCTGCGCGCCGACGTCCAGCCGCGGCAGCCGGTGGTCGGCCAGCAGGTGATCTACACCCTCTATCTCTACACGCGCGCGGACATCGCCGCCCTCTCGCCCAGCGGCGTGCCGACCTTCCACGGCTTCTGGGTGCAGGACATCCCCATCCCGCAGCAGATCCCGACGGAGATGGTGGAGTCCGACGGCCGGCGCTACGGCCGGGTGCCCCTGCTGCGCAAGGCCCTCTTCCCTCTCCGCCCCGGACGCTTCAAGGTGGAGCCGGCGGTCGTCGACCTGACGGTCCAGCGCTACGACCGCAACTTCTTCTTCGGCCCGCCGATCGCCCGCCCCGAGCAGGTCCGTCTGCAGACGGAAGCCCAGGCGATCGACGTGCAGCCGCTGCCTGCCGCTCCGCCGGGATTCGGCGGCGCCGTCGGGCAGCTCGCCCTCACGGCCGACCTTCAGCCGAAGCAGGTCCGCCTGGGCGAGGCCGCCACCCTCACCGTGCGCCTCTCGGGCGCCGGCAACCTCCAGGGCGTCCGGGAGCCGGACGTGACCCCGCCGGCAGGGGTGACCGTCCATCCGCCCCAGCAGGAAGGGAAGGACGAGATCAACGGCACGACGGTGCGCGGCAGCCGCACCTGGAAGTACGTCGTGGTTCCCGACCGCGCGGGCAGCTATACCCTGGACACACCGGAGATCACGTACTTCGATCCCGGGGTGCGGCAGTACCGGGTGGCCGCGTCGCCGGACCTGACCCTGACGGCGCTGCCCCGAGCCACCAGTGTCGCGGAGACCGCCGCCGGCGAGCCGCACGGCATCCGTACCGCGGCCCTCTCCTTGCCGGCATTCTCGGGCAGCCGCTGGACGACCCTGCTGCCATGGCTCTTCATCCTCCCCTGGGGCCTCGCCCTGATCGTCACCCTGGCCCGCCGCCGGTCGCCGCCGGCAAGGACCGGCGGAGCGGCAGCCCCCACGGCGGCCGGGACGGCGCTCGAGGAGAGGCTGCGGCAGGCCGAGTCGGAGGAGCGGCCGCGCCAGGTGGCGCTGCGGCTCGAGGAGGCCTGGCGCGAGCTTCTGGCCGAACGGTGGGGCATTCCGCCCGCGACGCCCTTCTCCCGCTGGCGCGAGCTGTTGGCAGCCGACAGGGTGGACGCCGGCATCCTCGACGACCTGGACCGCCTGGTCGAAGACCTCCAGTACCTCCGGTACGCCCCCCAGCTCTCCGCCACCGGCTCGCTGCGAGACGAAGTGATCTCCCGCAGCCGCCGCCTCCTGCGCCGGCTGCCATGAGGGCGGCGAGCGGCTGGGCCGCCGCCATGATCGCTCTCTTCCTGATCCTCTTCCTGGCGCTCGCCGGCGCGGCCGCCGATCCCGAGACGGCGATGGCTCCCGAAACGGCCTTGGCCGAGGGCAACCGCTTCTTCGAGAAGGACGAGATCGAGGCCGCCCTGGAGGCTTATGCGGCGGGCTACGCCGGAGACGGCCTGGCCGGTGTCCTGGCCTACAACGCCGGCACCTGCGCGCTGCGGCTCGGGCGCCTGCCGGACGCCCTGCTGTGGTACCGCCGCGCCGAGATGGCCATGCCGGGCGATCCGTGGCTGCGGGACAACCTGGCGATGACCCGCCGCGCCCTGGGCGATCCGCCGGAGGGGGCCGGACGCTGGCCGGCGGGCCGCCGCTGGCTCGCGCCAGCCGGCGTCGCGCTCGCCTGGACGGCGCTCGCTCTGCTGATCCTCCGCCGGCCCGGTGCCGGCGGGGGCCGCGGGCTCCTCCCTCTCGTCGCGCTGCTCGCCTGCGCCGCCTTCGCCGGCGGCATGCTCCTCGACCGCTACGGCCCCCGGGCCGCCGTGCTCCTGGCGCCCTGCCCAGCGCGCGGGGCGGGCCTGCCCGCGGGGAGCGAGGTGCGGGTGCGGCCCCTAGACGGCGGCGGCTGGCGGATCGTAGGAGAAGAGGATGGTCCGCGCTGTCCGGCGGAAGCGGTAGGGCTGGTGGCGCCATGAGAGGCCCCGCTGCCGCTTTCGTCGACCCTCAACTTCTGGTATCTTCCACGTAGTCGGCCCTCAAAATCGAGTTTTTGGTGTGGAGTCGTCGCATGTCACAGGGTAGGGCAATCAAATCCTGGGGCGCCGTCCATGGGTGACGCACTCGTGCAGATCAGCAGCGTGGAAGAAGGATTCGGCACGCCCGACGCTTATCACTGCGTCGAGCCCGTGCGGCTCGAGCGCTTCCTGGAGCGGCGCCGGGCCAATCCCACGTTCCCGCTGGAGCTGAGCCTGGCCGAGAACCTGGTGGAGGTGCTGCGCCGGGCCAACGGCTTCGTGCCCTCGGCCGCCGGCTCCATCCTGCTCGACGATCCCTCGGACAAGAAGGAAGACCGGCGCAAGAACAAGCTCACCTTCATCGCCGCCTTCGGCGAGAAGTCGTCGTGCCTGGTGGGCGAGACCATCCCCGCCGACCAGGGGATCGCCGGGCGGGTCTACCTGACCGGCGAGACCTACTCGACACCCTACGCTCCCAGCGACCGCTTCTTCTACCGGGCGATGGACGAGCAGACGCGCTACCAGACGGAGTCGCTGGTCGCCATTCCGATCCGCATCGAGCACGAGGTGTGCGGCGTGCTCGAGCTGATCAACCGCTGCGACGCGCCCGGCTACAGCCAGGAGGACCGCAACCTCCTGGAGATCTTCGCCGGCTACATCTCCATCTCGATCCAGAACGTGCTCGACGGCCGGCAGGCCCAGGAGATCGCCAAGCGCGACAACCTGACGGGGCTCTACAACGACCGCTACCTCCACATCGCCCTGTCGGACACCATCCGCCGCTGCCAGGACGAGGCCCTGGACATGGCGCTGCTGTTCCTCGACCTCGACTACTTCAAGCACGTCAACGACACCCACGGCCACCTCGCGGGCAGCCAGGTGCTGCGCGAGGTGGGCCACCTGCTGCGCGGCAAGGTGAGCCCTCTGGGCGGCATCCCCGCCCGCTACGGCGGCGACGAGTTCGTGCTGCTGCTGCCCGGCGCCGACCTCGACACGGCCATCGACCTCTCGGAGGAGATCCGCGCCGACGTGTCCGCCAACACGTTCTGCGCCGGCCCCGGGGACATCCAGCCCGATCCCCTCGGCCTGACGGGGATCACCTGCTCGGTCGGCGTCGCCACCCTGAGGCAGCACCTGGAGCCCGGCCTGCCGCTCGAAACCAGCAAGAGCACCCTCCTGCGCCTGGCCGACGCGGCCATGTACGTGGCCAAGGAGACGGGCCGCAACCGCACGATCGTGGCGGGCCAGCCGGTGCGGCGCCGCGCCGGCGGTCCCGTCCATCCCGGCGGCCCCCTCTCCGATCCCCTTCGTTGACCCTCCTGGACGGCGGTGCTACGATGCCGCCGCTTCCTCCGGGAGCGGGATCCCCTGCCTCCTGACCCCACCCATGGGAACCTGAATCAAGGCGACTCCAGCGGAGAGCCGGGAGACGAGCGCGCGTGGTTATGAGCAAAAAGCACCAGGTCGTGATCGCTGGAGCCGGCGGCATGGGGAGTGCCACGGGCCTCCTGCTCCGTGAGCTTGGAGATTTCGAGGTCGACGTCCTCATCGGCGATGCCGACGGCGAGCGGGCGAAGAGCGCCGCCGCCTGGATCCGCGAAGGGTCCACCAAGCCCGGCGAGGTGCTCCCCTTCCTGCTGCCCGCCGAGGGGACGAGCGCCGAGTTCGACGAGGCCCTGGAGCGGGGCGGCATCCTGCTCGACTGCCTGCCGGGCCGGGAGGCGCCCCGCATGGCGCGGCTGGCCCGCAAGTTCGACCTCCACTACGCCAACCTGACGGAGCACGTGAAGGAGACCGAGGAGATCCAGGAGATCGCGGCGGGGTCCGAGCGCGGCTTCCTCCTCCAGACGGGGCTCGCGCCGGGCTACGTCAACGTGCTCGGCCACAGCCTCTTCCAGCGTTTCTGCCGCGAGCACGGCGTCGACTCCGCGGACCGACTGGAGATGCGCGTCGGCGCCCTCACCGCGACCACCCGCGCCCCTCACTTCTACGGCTTCACCTGGAGCACGGTCGGCGTCGCGACGGAGTACGTCGAGCCCGCCACCGTCGTGCGCGACCACCGGCGCACCACCCGGCCCTCGCTCTCGGACCGCGCCCTGATCCTCCTCGACGGCGTCGTCTACGAGGAGGCCCTGACCTCCGGCGGCGCGGCCGACCTGCCCTTCTCGCTCGAGGGCAAGGTGCGCCATCTCGACTACAAGACGCTGCGCTACCCCGGCCACTACGCTTGGGTCGAGGAGCTGCTGCGCGATCTGCCGGAGGGGGACGACCGGGCGGACCGGCTGCTGAAGAAGATGGAAGCGGCCGTCCCGCAAGTCGAGGACGACCGGGTGGTGATCTACGCCGCCGTCGAGGGGCGCGGCGCCAACGGCCTCCTCCACCGCCTGGAGAGCTCGCGGTGCATCCGGCCGTGCCGCGTCGGCGCCCGCACTCTGAAGGCCATCCAGGGCACGACCGCCGCCGGCCTCGCGGAGTCCGCCCGCCTCCTGCTCCTGGAAGGCATCCAGGGCGTCTGCCTGCAAAGCCAGATCGATCCGGCCCATTTCATGGTGGGCCCATTTGTTGCAGAGATCTACCACAGATAGCTCGGGGCCGGTCTGAAGGTCTTCGGCCGGCCCTCTCCGAAGCACACCTAGGGGCGCTTGGGTCTGCCCCGGGAAAGGTAGATTCTCATGCGAGCCTTTTCGCGCGCCTTCGGCGCCTTGTGTGTCGTGTGTCTCGCCGGTCCCGCCGCGGCCACCACGTACCAGATGGTGGCCGATCCCGACCTCGCCGATCAGGCGCCGGTCATCGTCGAAGGGGTGGTCACGGCCACCGGCAGCGGCAAGGGCGGCGCGCCTTCTACTGATTATCAAGTCGACGTGGAGCGGTGGCTGCGGGGCCAGTCTCCGGCACGACCCGCGGCGAGCCACCTCACCGTCCGGGTGCCCGGCGGCCGGCGTCCCGACGGCACGGGCCTCAAGATCTGGGGCGCACCGGCGCTGCGGCAAGGCGAGCACGCGCTCCTCTTCCTGGTGCCCAACGCCGACGGCTCCTTCCACATCCTCCACCTGATGCTGGGCGCCTTCCATGAGGAGGCCCTGGGCGACGGCCGCCGGATCGCCGTGCGCGACCTTTCCGAGGCGAAGGCGGTCGGCGGCGCGGTTGGAGATCCTGAGAACGGCGAGGACCGGCCGCGGGACGCCGAACGATTCCGGGCCTGGCTCGCCGACCGGGCGGCGGGATCGCGCCGCGCCCCGGATTACTTCATTGAAGGCGACTTTCAGCGGCCGTTCCGCGCGCCCTTCACCCTCCTGGCCTCCGACGGCGTGAAGCTGCGCTGGTTCGAGTTCGACGAGGGCGGCAGCGTCTCCTGGAGCATGAGCTCCACCGGCCAGCCTGGGGTCCCGGGCGGCGGCTTCGCCGAGTTCCAGAGCGCTCTTGCGGCCTGGAACGCGGAGCCTTCGACGCCCCTCCACTACGCCTACGCCGGCGCCACCCATGCCACGGGCGGGCTCGAAAGCTTCGACCGCGTCAATGCCATCGCCTTCGACCAGCCCACCGCCGACCTGTTCGACTGCACCCGCGGCGGCGTCCTGGCCATCGGCGGCCCCTGGTACGACTCGCGGCGGCGGGCCACGTGGGGAGGCGAAGAGTTCATCGCCATCACCGGCGCCGACATCGTCACCAACGCGGGGATCGCCTGCTGGCTCAGCCGCAGCGCCAATCCCCAGAAAGCCGCCGAGGAGCTGTTCGCCCACGAGCTGGGACACACCCTGGGGCTCGACCACTCGTGCGGCAGCTCGGGCGATTACGACTGCGTCACGAGCGCCGCCCGCGACGACGCCCTGATGCGGGCCTACATCCACGACGACGGCCGCGGCGCCCGCCTGTCCGGCGACGACCGGGCCGCGCTCCAGGCCCTCTACCGGCCGGGTGCCGGCCAGGCCGCCCTGACGCCCCCGGCGGCGCCCGGCAACCTCATCGCCGAGGAGGCGGGGCTCACCGCCCGCCTGCTCTGGGAAGACCGCTCGGCGGGCGAGGAGGGCTTCCGCGTCTACCGCTGGGCCGGCGGCGCAGGGAGTGGAGCGAAGGGCCGGGCCAACCGGCCCGCCCAGCCGACCCGGATCGCCGAGCTGCCGGCGGGCACCACCGTCTTCGTCGACTCTCAGCTCCAGCCCGGCAGCCGCTACGAGTACCAGATCGCCGCCTTCAACGCCAAGGGCGAGAGCCGCGGCCCGCGGGCGGCGCTGGCGGTGCCGCGGGCCGAGCCCCTGACGGCGCTCTCCCTCACCTCGCGGGTCCAGTCGGCCCGGACGGGCGAGCCCGTCGACTTCTCGGTGTCCTTCTCCGGCCCGGCCCGGCGGGCGCGCTGGGACTTCGGCACCGGCCTGGGCTTCAGCGACTCTCCCTGCGCGCCGGCGGCGTTCTGCGCCACGCACATCTTCACCGAGCCGGGCGAGCGGGTCGTCCGGGTCCGCCTGCTGGGAGACCTCGGGCAGACCACCGAGCGCACGCTGCGGGTCCATGTCGAGGGCGCGGCGCTGACGCCCGCCGAAGGCCAGTCCTTCCTGCCCAGCGTCCTCTCGGCGCCGCGGGGTCCCGGCGCCACCTTCCGCAGCGACCTGGCGCTCGCCAACGACGGCCCCTCCCCCGCCCTGGTGAGGGTCTCCTTCCAACCCCGCGGCATCCCCTCACCGAGCCCGTGGAAAGACCTGACCCTCGCGCCGGGCGGCTCGCTGCTGATCCCCGACGTGCTCCGCGAGCTGTTCGGGGCGGCCGGCCAGGGCAGCCTCTCCCTCACCTACCTCCTGCCGGCCGGCGCCGGAGCCCCACCCCGGGTCTTCGCCTTCAGCCGCAGCCATGCCGATCCCGCGGGCGGCGAGGCCGGCGGCTTCGGCCCCTTCGTGGGCGAGGAGCCCAGGGCGGGCTGGTCCGCGGAAGAGAAGATCGCCGCCGGCCTGCTCCAGGGCGGCGGAGTCGTGACCACCCTGGTGGTCGCCAACCTCGACGCCGCCGCCGGCCAGGTCACGATCGACCTGCTGGACGGCGACGGCCGGCCGGTCGGCGATTCCGCTTTCATCAATCTGGGCCCCCGCGCCAACCGGTCCCAGCGCCTCGACCGGCTGTTCCCGGATGCCGAGCGCCACACCGGGCCGTTCAGCGCCCGCTTCCGCTCCAACGGCATCAACTTCTCCGCCTCGGCCACCCTGCTGGGCGGCGAGCTCGAACGCGACGTCTTCCTGCCCGCCAGGCCTCTCGAGGGTCCGGCCGGCGCCTCGGGAGAGCTGTTCATCCCGCGGGTGGCGCGCGGCCCCGGCGCCTTCAACACCTTCCAGTTCAGCAAGCTGGTGATCGCCAACCCGTCGCCGTACCCCCGCGAGCTCCAGTGCGACCTTCGCCTGCGGGGCGGCGACGGCTCCGCCTTCCGAGTCACCCTGCTGCTCCAGCCCCTGGGCTCGCTGCTCATCGAGGACGTGCTCCGGGACCTCTTCTCGCTCAACGAGGCTCTGGGGTACCTGCGGATCTCCTGGGACGGCCCGGCCGGCCCCGCGCCCCGGGTCCTCAGCCTGGCCGTCTCCAGCCCCCGCGGCGGCACCGGCCGGCGCTTCGCCGCCCTGGTGGACAGCCAGGGCATGGACGAGGCGGCGGCCCGGTCCGTCAGCTTCGCGGCGGAGCCGTCCACCCTCGTCAAGGCGAGCTACGGCGCCGTCAACCTCGGAGACCAGCCCGCCACCCTGCGGCTGAGCCTGACGAGCCCCGAGGGAACGGTGATCCGGAAGGCGGAGCTGCAGCTCCGGCCGAAGCAGCACCTCGAGCGGGACCTGCTGGGGATCTTTCCAGGCATCGGCTCCGGACGCTGGACCGTGGTGACCGAGGTGACGAGCGGAGGCGCCGTGCTGACCTACGCCTCCCAGATGGGCGCCGGAGGCGATCTCTCCTTCGTCCCCGGCAGCGCCGACTGACGCCGTTTTCAAGTCCTGGCGAAGCCTCGCCGGGGAACATGCCTCCCGGGCTGTGGAAAATTATGCTCCACCCCAGGTGGTATTTCGGAAAAAATAGGCCTCCTACAAGGGAACATTTTTTCAACTCGCTGTAAGCAAACCACTTCCAGGAACTGCACAGAAAACTGTTCAAAGAGCGGCAAACCGCTGTGAGGGCATGCGTTTTTCGGCCTTGAACAGGTCTTTCCCACAAGGTTTTCCACAGGTCTTGTGGAGATCGCCGGGCGGCGTGAAAACGCTCACTGAGTGAGCAAGATCTGCCCACGCGGTGAGCGGCTGAGGCACGGCGACCTGTGGAGAAAGTCCGGCGACGTGCCCTTGGAGGCGGCCGCCGGCGGCAGGCGCAGCCGCTCCCAGTCGTTCCGCCGGACGTCGATCAGGCCCCACGCGGCCGGCCATGGACGGCGGCGGAAGACGGGCAGCGAGATCACATCCCGATCCTCGACGTCGTCGATCAGCAGCTCCACCTTCCTGGCCGGTCCCCGGCGGGTGAGTGAAGGAATTGCCGCCAGCAGAGCCTCCTTCCAGCCCGCGTCCACCCCCGGCCAGGCGCGGAGGGCTTCCAGGGACCGCGAAAAGAGGGCAGGGTTCTTCTCCCAGAAGATCGCGGTGGCCAGGCGGGGTTCGGCCAGCAGAGCCTGGGCGCCATAGGCGGGCGCGTCCGGTCCCCCGGCAAGCATCTCGTAGAAGGGGGCGAACGGATTCAGGGGATCGAGAACGCAAGCCCTGTCGAGCGCGGATCGTCTCCCCGAGCGGCCCAGGATGCCGGCGACCAGCCAGAGCGATGGAACCGCTCGGCCTTTCTCGGCTGCCCTCAGCGCCACCTCGGCGGCCGCGGGCGCCCCGCCCGGCTTCCGGGCCTTCAGCAACGCCAGCCGCATCGGGTAGAGGGGGAACTGGGGATCGAGGCGCATCGCCACGGCCAGCTCGGCCTCGGCCGCCCCGCCAAGGCCCGCCGCATCCACGGTCACGGCACGGTCGTAGCGCCAGCGCGCGAGCTCGAGCGGGAACAGGGCGATGAGGGCGGCGGCGGCGTAGATCCGCAACGGCCAGGGCGGCTCGCCGCGGGCCTTCCCCCGGCCGCTCCCCGCCAGCGCCGCGCCGGCGGCGACCGCGGCGGCCAGAGGCAGGGCCGTGATGGCGACCGCGCCGCTGCCGAGCGCGGCAAGGGCGCCGCCGCCGAGCCCCAGCAGCCCTCCGGCGAGCAGAGCGGGGTCGCGCCCCTCCTCCCGCTCGCCGAGACGCCGGACGAAGAACAGCACCGTCAGCCCCACCGCGAACGCCAGCCCGGTGAAGCCCAGCTCGTACCCCAGCTCCAGGGGCAGGGAGTGGAGCTCGCCGACCGACTCCCCCCAGGGGTTCACCGTGGGAATGGGCTCGAGAAAGGCGGCGGACGTCCACGCCGCCGAGCCGGGTCCCCAGCCCAGCAGCGGATGGGCCAGGAAGCCGTCCAGCCCCGCGGCCCAGTAGACCGCCCGGGCCCGCGCGGACGGATCTTCTCCCGTCGCGATCCGCACGATGCGGGGAAACTGGACGAACGAGACGAGCAGGGCCAGCGCCAGCAGCACGGCCCACCCGCGGCGCTGCCGGGGACGCGCCCGCATGGCAACCCCCACCAGGGCCTCGAGAGCCAGCGCCGCGAAGCCCATCAGCGAGCGGCTCGCCAGCACGGCGAGAATGGCCATGCCCCCGGCGGCCAGCCCCGCGAACCGCCAGGGACCCGGCTCGCGGGCGGGCAGGACGGCGACCGGCAGCAGGATCACCAGCCAGGCGGCCAGCAGGTTGTGGTGCCCCAGCGGCATCGACGCCCGGGGCGTTCCCAGGAGCGCCCAGTCGAGGAATGCCCAAAGGGAGATCCCAGCCACCGCCACCGCCAGCGCCCGCAGCCCCAGCCGCCGGTCCGCCTCCCGCCGCCAGCAGCGCGCCACCGCTCCCGGCAGCCCGAGGAACGCCGGCAGGAGGATGACGGCCACCCGCCCGGCCCGCGGCACCGGCGAGGCCCAGCAGCTCGCCGCCACCGCGATCCAGAGCGCCAGGGGGAGCAGGCGTCCCGCCCTCCCCAGGCGGAGCGGGTCCCGCCAGGGAGCGCCCGTCCAGAACAGCATCCCGAGCAGGGAGAGCGCCGCCGCCGCGCTCGCCGCCGACGACGTCCCCCAGGCGAACGTCCCGCACCAGGCGCCGAACAGGGCGAGGAGAAGGGCGGGAATCAGGCCGGTCATCGTGGCATTGTAGTAGGGGCGCCCCTGTGTGGGCGCCCTGCTTACCCAGCGCGGCCACGCCCCGACAGGCGGTGATATCCTGTATTGCTCTGCCTTGAACCCTTCCAGGAGAAATCCGTGATGACCGTAGATACAGTGAGCAGCACCTCCAGCATTCTCGATTCCCTCGGCGTCGAGCCCGAGAGCCCGGGCGCCTTCGACGGCCAGTGGCTCCAGACCCATGGCGAGCGGGTCGAGTCGTTGAACCCCGCCACCGGCGAGCCCATCGCGGCCGTGCGCCTGGCCACGACCGAGGACTACGAGCGGGTGGCCGCCGTCACTCTGGAGGCCTTCCGCGAGTGGCGGACCTGGCCGGCGCCGCTCCGTGGCGAGATCGTGCGCCAGCTCAGCGACGAGCTGCGCCGCCACAAGGAGGATCTGGGCCGGCTGGTGTCGCTGGAGGTCGGCAAGGTCCTCTCCGAGGGGCTCGGCGAGGTGCAGGAGATGATCGACATGGGCGACCTCGCCGTCGGCATGTCGCGCCAGCTCTACGGTCTCGCCATGCACTCCGAGCGGCCGAACCACCGGATGTACGAGCAGTGGCATCCCCTGGGGCCGGTCGGCATCATCACCGCCTTCAACTTCCCCGTCGCCGTCTGGGCCTGGAACGCCATGGTGGCCGCCATCTGCGGCGACTCGATGATCTGGAAGCCCTCCCACCAGGCTCCCCTCACCGCCATCGCCGTCACCAAGATCGCGGACCGGGTGCTCAAGGCCAACTCCGCGCCGCCCATCTTCAACCTCGTCATGGGCGGCCGCACGGGCGTCGGCGAGCGGCTGGTGGCGGACGCCCGCGTGCCGCTGATCTCCGCCACCGGCTCCGGCCGCATGGGCCGCGAGGTCGGCAAGGTCCTGGCCGAGCGCCACGGCCGCGCCCTCCTCGAGCTGGGCGGCAACAACGGCCTCCTGGTGATGGACGACGCCGACCTCGACCTCGCCCTGCGCGCCGTGCTCTTCGGCGCCGTCGGCACCGCCGGCCAGCGCTGCACCACCACTCGCCGCCTGTTCCTCCAGAAGGGCATCGCCGCCGAGATGAAGCGCCGGCTGGTCAACGCCTACGGCTCGGTCCGGATCGGCGATCCCATGGAGCAGGGCACCCTGATGGGGCCGCTGATCGACCAGACCGCCGTCGACAACATGATGAAGGCCCTGGAGCGGGTGAAGAGCGAGGGCGGCAAGGTCCTCTATGGCGGCAAGCGGATCGACCGGCCGGGCTTCTTCGTCGAGCCGACGCTGGTCGAGGTGCCGAAGCCGCTCCCCATCACCTGCGAGGAGACCTTCGCGCCCATCCTCTACATCTTCGAGTTCGGCGACCTCGACGAGGCGATCCGCGTCCACAACGACGTGCCGCAGGGGCTCTCCTCATCCATCTTCACCCTCAACATGCGGACGGCCGAGCGCTTCCTGGCGGCCACCGGCAGCGACTGCGGCATCGCCAACGTCAACATCGGCACCTCGGGAGCCGAGATCGGCGGCGCCTTCGGGGGAGAGAAGGAGACCGGCGGCGGCCGCGAGGCCGGCTCCGACTCCTGGAAGGCCTACATGCGCCGCCAGACCTGCACCATCAACTGGGGCACCGACCTGCCTCTGGCGCAGGGTGTGGAGTTCAAGGTCGCGCCGTAGCAAGGCGGCGGGCGCAGTTAGCGGCCCTGGTAAGCGAACGGCCGCGCGGGTGAATCTCGCCCCCCGCGCGGCAGGATTTATCAGACCTTGCCGCTGGCGACGGCGCGATAGACGTCCTCGCCGAGCTCAGGCCGCCCGGTCTCGAGCAGCCAACGTTCGATCGAGTCGGCGCCGCGGCTCGCGGGAGCCGCCGGTGTGGTGGGGGTGGTGGCCGCCGCCGCGGCGAGGCCCGAGGTGCCGACCAAGCCGGTCAAGGCGAGGCTGCCGGTATGCTTCAGGAATTCTCTTCGGTTCGTGCTCATGGTCCCTTCTTTCTGGTCCAGTGGGATTCCGCTGCGGTCCTGTATCCTTTATAGGCTTCGGGCTCGATTCTGCCCTCGCCGGTGCCCAACAGCCACCGCTCGACCTTGCGCCCCGGGTCTGCCAGGTGGCGGGTGCCCGCGGCCCCCTGGCGGCTCAGGTGCTCGTCGAAACTCTGCGCCGATTCGATCTCTCGGCCCTGCCTGAGCAGCCGGAATCGGATCCCGCGGTAGCCGAGCCAGCCTGGGGCCTCTCGCGCGGCGGCCGGCTCCAACTCGTCGACGATCTCGACGAGATGGGCAGCCTCCTCCGGCGTCAGCGACCAGCTCGGGTTGGGGCGGCCGGAGAACAGGTCGACCTCCACGATGGCGGCATCAGGTTGGAGCGGTTTCTCTTCCTGCCTCATCGACGGATCCTCTCCTCCGCAAGCCGAGGTGGCGAGCATCGCCGTGAAGGCGAGGGTGAAGCAAGCCCGGGCGGTACACATGACGTAGGCGTCAGCTCACCACGATCGAGCCGCCGCCGACGTAGAAGTATTCACAAAACGTGGTGTAGAGGCCACGGTTCGCGGTCTGAGGGTTGGTGATCAGGTTTCCCCCGTCGTCGGTGTTCTTGGCCGGGGTTTGACCCGGCTTATGGCACCAGAGACCGCCGCTGCACTTGCGGTAGAAGTGGAAATCTCCCGTGGAGGGGGAGGTCGACGGCCAGATGACCAGGCAGATGGTCAAGTTGCTCGACGCCTGGCAGACATCCTTCCAGCCATCCCAGCGGATGGCCGTCCCGATCTTGCTGCAGGTCGGGGGGAAGGAGGAGAGGTGCCCCGACTGCCGGCCCGGCTGGGCAAAGGTGTTGCTGCGGTAGTTCGAGGCGTAATTGTAACAATTGTTGACAGTTACGTTGGCGGCTCCGTTCCAGAAGCTGAAGTCGGAAGAGCTGGTGAGGAAGTTCGAAGCGCAGGCCGCGAGGGCTCCCTTGTCGGGGAGGGCGTCACTGAGTCCGGGCGCCACCTCGTCCTTCCGGATCATTCCCGTGGCGATCTCCCGCAGGTAGTCGTCCACCTCGGTGTCCAACTTTTCCGAGGTGCCGAGCAGCCAGAGATTGACGTCGCCCTCGCTGCCGGGCTGGCCGCCGATACGGAAGCGCGACGGCAGCTTCTTGTCGAGGGATTCGGAGACCGCCGTCACCACGTACCCACGATAACCCAGGCGGCCGTTCGTAGCCGAGGCCGGCAGCATGAGATTGGGGTCGGCGGCGACGCGATCTAGCAGTTCCTTCTCCTCCTTGTCGGAAAGGATCCACGAGGGGTTCGGCCGTCCAGAAAAAATGTCGAGCTCCACTTGCAGCATCGTCTTCCTCCTGCCAGTTGCCATCACTAAACTCAGTGATGATTTTCTATAATTCTATTATGCCACTAAGCAGAACGGCCGGTCAAGATGCGGGCTCCTCCCCCTGCCGCGCATCTAGGCGCCGGAAGCGCGAGCTCCGTAGAAGGGGGAGAACGGCACTACGACTCTTTCTTGGAGAATGCCTATGCGCGAGGTGGGGAGAGGTGCCATGCGAACCGCAGGAGAGGCGAGAGGGTGCCGGGAGAGGTGCCGGAGAGGTGCCGGAGAGGTGCCGGAGAGGTGCCATGCGGACAGCCCCGACAACCCCCAGACAGCACCCACCAGCAGCAGTTGGCCTTCCGCGGCAGGGCCTCTATCCCTTCCTTCGCTTCCGCTCCAGCCTTGAGGGACTCTCTTAAAGGGTCGAAATGAGCAAAAACCCCCCTCGCAAACTCAAGCCCGGCGGGACCTTGCAAGATGGGAGGCACTTTTTCCGTCTTAGGAGGGCATGAGAAGACTCCGCTATATCCCCGACGGCGGTGCCCTGGTCGAGGTCACCTGCCGGACTGGGACGAAGGAGGAAACGGCTGTGGATTGGTCATGGTTCTCAGTATTCGGGTGCCTCTTTGCGAAACGCCTGGCACCTCGCCCGCCCGGAGCAGGGCACCCTGATGGGGCCGCTGATCGACCAGACCGCCGTCGACAACATGATGAAGGCCCTGGAGCGGGTGAAGGGCGAGGGCGGCAAGGTCCTCTACGGCGGCAAGCCGATCGACCGCCCCGGCTTCTTCGTCGAGCCGACGCTGGTCGAGGTGCCGAAGCCGCTCCCCATCACCTGCGAGGAGACCTTCGCGCCCATCCTCTACATCTTCGAGTTCGACGACCTCGACGAGGCGATCCGCGTCCACAACGACGTGCCGCAGGGGCTCTCCTCCTCCATCTTCACCCTCAACATGCGGACGGCCGAGCGCTTCCTGGCGGCCACCGGCAGCGACTGCGGCATCGCCAACGTCAACATCGGCACCTCGGGAGCCGAGATCGGCGGCGCCTTCGGCGGCGAGAAGGAGACCGGCGGCGGCCGCGAGGCCGGCTCCGACTCCTGGAAGGCCTACATGCGCCGCCAGACCTGCACCATCAACTGGGGCACCGACCTGCCCCTGGCGCAGGGTGTGGAGTTCAAGGTCGCGCCGTAGCCTACGCGCCAAGGCCCGCGAGGATGGACAGCCACTGCGACTGCGGTCCCGACGACAGCGACTGCAGTCGCGGTGGTTTCCGGCCCTTTGGGTTCACCAAAGGGGGATAGGCGGTGTCAGCTGGGAGTTGCCTGTACGAATTACCTCTCCTCCTGCTTGCCCAATTTCTTGAGCCGATCACATCCGGCCTGATTCCCGCTCTTGCATGCTTTGGTGTAAAACTCGGTGGCTTTCTCCGGATTTGCCGCTAACCCTCCGGTTCCGGTCTGGTACATATACCCAAGATTTCCGCAAGAACTTCCGAAATCCTTGTCACAGGCCTTCCGGTAGAATTCCACGGCCTTAACTCGGTCGGCAGACAGCCCTCCAAAACCGCGTCCATATACGACTCCAACGTTATGGCAGCCTTCTGCCAAGCCGCCGTCGCAAGCCTTCCTGAAGAGCTCCGCAGCTTTCGCCGGGTCGGCGGACAATCCTCCCTCACCCTTCATGTACATGATTCCCTTTTTGAAGCAGCCTTTCGCCGAACCGCCATCGCAGGCCTTCCGGTAAATCTCCGCTGTATCGGCACCGAGCCCATCTTCTCCGGGTTTCTCCGCCGCGATGCCTTTAATTTTTCTAAGCTGCTCGCACCCGACCTGAACTCCTCCCTTACAGGCTTGGTCATAGAGCTCGGCGGCTTTGGCCATGTCGACAGACAATCCTCCTCCGCCCGTCTGGTGCATGACTCCGAGGTTATTGCAGCTTCCCGCCCAGCCGCCATCGCAAGCCTTCCGGTACAGCTCCACGGCTTGTACCAAGTCGACAGGCAGCCCGCCCCCGCCATGCGAGTACATGACTCCGAGATTGTGGCAGCCTACTGCCAAACCGCTGCCGCAGGCCTTCCGGTAGAGCTCCGCGGCCATAGCCAGATCAGCAGACAGCCCTCCCGTACCATGCTCATACATGATCCCGAGGTTGGCGCAGGCATCCGCCAACCCACCCTCGCAGGCCTTCCCATAGAGCTCCACGGCCTTCGCCGGATTGGCAGCGAGCCCGTTCTGTCCATTTTCGTACGAGAGTCCGAGGTTGAAGCAGCCCAGCGGCATGCCACCGGCGCAGCCCTTCTGTAAGAGCTCTACGGCCTTCGCCGGATCAGCAGGCACCCCTCCCTCACCATGCGAGTACATGATTCCGAGGAGCGAGCAACCTTCTGCAGAACCGTTGTCGCAGGCTTTCCGGTAGAATTCCACCGCCTTCGCCGGGTCGCTTGGCAGTCCCTGGCCCATCAACATCAAGTACAGAGATCCTAGGGACAAGCAGCCATACGCCGAACCGTTGTCGCAGGCCTTCCGGTAGAATTCCACCGCTTTTGCCGGGTCGCTTGGCAGTCCTTGGCCCATTAAGTACAGAGATCCTAGGGACGAGCAGCCTTCCGCCGAACCGTTGTCGCAGGCCTTCCGGTAGAATTCCACGGCTTTCACGGCATCAACCGACAGCCCGGTCTCCCCATTTTGGTACGCAACTCCGAGGTTGTAGCAGCCTTCCGCGAAATTACCGTCGCAGGCTTTCCGGTCGAACCCTAAGGCTTTCTCCTTGTCGACAGACAATCCGTCCCCACTATTCCTGGATAAAACTCCGAGGTTGTAACAGCTTACTGCCTGACCTCCATCGCAAGCCTTCCCGAACAGCTCCACTGCTTTCGCCGGATCAGCAGACAATCCGACGGCGCCTGTTTGGTATATGTATCCCAGGTTATGGCAACCTAACGCCTCGCCGCCGTCGCAGGCCCTCCGGTAAAGGTCCATAGCTTTCGCCAGGTCGGCCGGCAGCCCCTTGCCATGTTGGTACAAGGATCCAAGATCATTACAGCCCATCGCCACTCTACCGTCGCACCCCTGCCGGTAGAGCTCAGCCGCCTTTGCCGGGTTGGCAGACAATCCTCCCTCGCCATTCTCGTACATGGTTCCGAGGGACATGCAGCCGCCCGCTGAGCCGCCGTCGCAGGCCTTACGGTAAAGCCCTACAGCCTTCGCCGAGTCGACAGACAACCCGCCCTCGCCAGTCTCATACATGGCTCCGAGGGGCCAGCAGCCTTCCGAGAAACCACCGTCGCAGGCCTTACGGTAGAGCTCTGCGGCTTTCGCCAGGTCGGCGGATAATCCGTTCTTCCCCGTCAGGTACATGGCTCCCAGGCTCGAGCAACCTTCTGCCAAGCCGCTGTCGCAGGCCTTCCGGTAAATCTCTGCCTTCTCGGCATCAAGCCAGTCTTCTCCCGGCTTCTCCGCCGCGATCCCTTTCCCTGCTCCACCAAAAGTAAGAGCAAGAGCAAGGATCCAAGGAATCAGAGTCGAGGGTGAGATCTGTTTCATGACAGACATGGTCGATTTTCACCTTTCATTTTTACTTCCCCATAAGCTGTTTGCCAGCCCGCTGGGACTCCAGGAAACGTTCCGCGAGGCATCCATCGATGCCGGAGCCATAAAGTGGAGCGCCTACAGGTCGGCACCGGCGTAGCTAAGGAGGATGTCCTAGCGAGACATTCTATTTCTCGTGAATTTTCTCAACATCTTACAGATGGAGGAGGGGATCCATGCACCACGTGGCTTCACCTTCCCTGCCAACCCCGTTCCGTGGGACGCGATGAATGACGCGGGCGGTCTGGACGGCACGGAGGCCGGGACGGTCCTGGTCCGCGAGTTCTTTCGTGATGAGGAAGGCGAAGGCCGCGGTACATCTAGCTGAGGTGACGCCAGCGGGCCGAACTACACCCCGTACCGGACGCACATGGACTGGTGCCCGGACACGTGGTGCTTCTGAGCTGACGCCCTCGCCCTCCCCTGAAAGAAAAGTAGGATCGCTGCCACAGTCAGTGGCAGCTTTCCGAAAGGGGATGGGCGACGAATGTTTCTGGCCTGTCAGGAATTCGCCGCCAGACCTGCACCATCAACTGGGGCACTGACCTGCCGCTGGCGCAGGGTGTGGAGTTCAAGGTCGCGCCGTAAACACTGGGACCGGGTGCAAGCCGATGGCGCTTAAACCCGCAGCGAGAGCTCCCGCGATTTGGCGGCCGATCGAGAACACCCTGGCACCTGCCGGACCGCTACGCTACGCTGCCTGAAGAAGGAATTCGACTTTCACGGTATCGAACGGGAAGACGATCCGCCCATCTTCTACGCGGTCGATCACTCCGGCATTTAGTAGTGCAGTAATGTCACTGTGCACTGCCTTGACGTCGCGTCCGACGCGACGCGCCGCTTCACGGATTGAGATCGGACCAGCTCCGCACAGTACCTTGAGCAATTCCCAGCGCTTGGCCGTGAGTACCTTCCAGAGAAGCTCTGGCGTAGCAAAACTAATGCGTACCGACTTCTCCGCCTTCCCGGTCTTCCAAACACGCACGAAGTCCCCCATCGACTCGCTTGGAGGACGAACGTCAAGAGTCACGATTTTCACGGTTCCACCTCTCAATGTCGCGTTTAAAGTCAGCGATGAGCTTGTCTGGGGTCTCGAATTCTTGGTCGCTTTCTTCAATCGCCTTCATTGTTGGATATCAGACCAACAATCGGCAACTGTTGTCAACTAAGCCAACAGCTCCAGACTCTCAAGGTCGGGCCGGAATGATGGGAAGCACGATGTGCGAGGCGCGCCTCTTTTCCCGATGGAGGATCAGCCGGGGCGGCGGCGTCTGCTCGGGCGTGAGCGCGTTGGCCTTGTCCGACCCGGTCACGGTCACACGGATGCGATGGCCGGTGTCGAACAGGTTCGAAGTGGGGAAGAGATCGAACGCCAGCTCCACCGGCTTGCCCTTGGGGAGAGGCGCGGCGTCGGCCGCGAAGCGGCGGTGCCAGGGCATGCCCAGGTAGTCGAAGCCCGGATCGGCCGTGGCCCGGTGCGAGGCGCGGAGGGATCCTTCCGTCACGTAATGCGAGGCGCCCTTGGCGTCGACCTCTTCCAGGTAGACGAAGAGGTCGGCGTCCGACACGTCGGCGGTGACCCAGAGGCGCACGACCGGATGGCCCGTCACCTCCACGGCCGCGGTCAAGGGCAGCGTGGTGTAGGTGATCCCCTTGGCGTCGTTGGCCGAGAGGTCTTCCGGATAGGTCGGCTCCAGGGACCACCGCGGGGCCGGCCAGACGCTGGCCGAGTAATCCACGGCGAGCGTGTCGCGGCCCTTTTTGGGAGGGGCTTCCGGCGTGAGCCCGCCGTCCGCCGCGAACCAGTAGGCGGTCCGCTTCTCCTCCGGCAGCGGCCACTGCCGGGCGGAGCGCCAGCCGCTCCCCATCACGTAATAGTGGACGGGGTCCTCCTTCGCGATGCCGTTGTCGATTCCCTTCAACCAATAGTCGTAGAAGCGATGGTGCTCGGCACCGAAGTCGAGCTCGTGGTCCTGGACGTGCGACCAGGGGCCGATCGTGATCCGCTGGGCATTCTCAAGGTTTTTGAAGAGCACGACCTGGCCGAGGACGTAGCGGTCGAGCCAGCCGGCCAGGTGATAGATGGCCACTCCCGAGCGCTCGATGTCCTTGCGATAGGTGATCGGGCTCCACTCGATCCAGGGACGGATGCCCGTCTTGGCGTCCACGCTGTCGCGGAAGGGCAGCCCGGCGGAGATCTCGGCCATGCTGCGGTTGGCCCGGTGCTCGGCGACCGCGGCCCGGAGCAGGGCCTCGCCCTCCGGACCGTCCACGGGCGCGGCGGGCTTGTCGACGTCCAGCTCCCGCACCAGCCCGGTCCACCTCTCGATGAAGCCGGCGCGGAAGATGCCGCCGTTCCAGAGCAGGTCGTACAGGTCGGCCCCGCCCTTCTCCGGGACGATCGCGGCGAGGTGGGGTGGAACCCGGCCCGCGGCCATGTACTGGGTCATCGCGAGGTACGAGCCGCCGTACATCCCCACCTTGCCGCTGGACCAGGGCTGGGTGCCGAGCCACTCCGTGACGTCGTAGGAGTCCTGGGTCTCCCGCTGCGTGAACATCCCGCCGAAGGTGCCGAAGGAGGCCCCGGAGCCGCGCACGTCCACGACCGCGACCACGTAGCCGTGGCGAACCAGGTCCGCCAGCCAGTCGGAATTGTCGAGGATCGTGGAGAGCTTGCCTTCGAAGACCTGGGCCCGCTGGTAGCGGTTCGCGGTCCAGATGACCGGCAGGCGCTCGGTCGCGGCCTTGCCGCCGCGGGTGGGGCGGAAGAGGTCCATGGCGAGCCGCGTGCCGTCGTGCGCCGGGATGTGGAACGAGGTCCGCTCCCAGCCGTCGTAGACCGGCTGCGAATAACCTTTGTATTCCCCGAAGCGGGAGACGCGTTGCGGCTCCTCTCCCTCCGTGGACGGATTCGCGGCCAGGGCCGGAACGGCCGAGAGGAGGAGACAGGATACGAGGGCACGGCAGAGCATCTTCATCAGAGGACCTCCTGGAGGGTTCCTCTACTGTACGCGCGAGCGCGGGATGAGTTTCGTCAGGTCCGTTGGATCGTCGAGCAGCAGTTCGTAGCGGACACGCGACTGACGTGATCCCAAAAGAGGTGTACGATTGGATCTTGATCGTAGTATCCGAATGGAAGCGCGCTCAGTAGCCCATGAAGGTATCCTCAGCCGCAATGTCCGAAGTGGCGACGGCCGCGAGACCGGTTGGCATCCTTGCGAAGACAGCGCGGCGCGTTGCCGTCGCGCTGACGATTTCGATCGGCGTCGGGCTCCTCCTGTTGACTCACTTGAAGACTCCGGCGTCCTCACTCCTTCTCCGCGCGATCGCACTCGGCCTGTCGGCGACGACTGTCTTTGCGCTCTTCGAAGTGTGGCCCCGGAGGCTGCCGCGCTGGATCCAGCGATGGGCGCTCCAGGTCGTTGCGGTCGGCGTGTCCATGCCGGCCACGATCATCGCGATGTACCTTCCGGTCACCCCCGAAGGTGCGCCGCCATTCTTGGAGCACAACGACTGGATGCTCCTCACGTTCGCCGCCGTCCTGGTCGCACCCTGGACGGCGCTCGTGGCGATCGTCCGGCAGAAGGAAGCCTTCGCGCGCCATCAGAAGCTCGCGTTCGCGCTCGAACGCAGTGAGCTCGAGCGACAGGCGCTCGACGCGCGCTTGCATCTGCTGCGGGCGCAGGTCGCACCGCATTTCCTCTTCAATACGCTCGCGAACGTGCAGGCGCTCGTCGATACCGGCTCGGCGCAGGCGTCGACGCTGCTTCGGAGCCTCATCGAGTACCTGCGCGCCGCGGTGCCACAGCTCCACGAGCCGGCGACGACCATCGAGCGCGAGCTGCGGCTCGTTCGGCCGTACCTCGAGCTGATGCAGATGCGGATGCCCGATCGCCTGCAGTACGCGATGAACGTCGACGCGTCGGCGCTCGAGGTTCGCTGTCCGCCGACCACGCTGTTGACGCTGGTCGAGAATGCCGTGCGACACGGAATCGACCCCAGTGAAGAAGGTGGGCGGATCGACATCGACATCGAACGGCGTGGTGAACGCTGTGTCGTCCGCGTGACCGACACGGGCGCCGGACTCCATCCATCGGCGAACGGTCTCGGCACCGGATTGACGACCCTCCGCGAGCGGCTGCAGCTCATCTTCGGCGATGCGGCACATCTGCGCCTGATATCCGGCGCCCCCCGCGGCGTCGCGGTCGAAGTCAATATGCCGGCACGAATATGAACGCCGGCACGAATATGAATGCCCACGCGACCGCGTTGATCGCCGACGATGAGCCGCTGCTGCGCGAGGCGCTGCGGCGCCAGCTCGCGAACGTCTGGCCCGAGCTCGAAATCGTGGCCGAGGCGCGGAACGGGCGCGAGGCGGTGCGGTTGTTCGACGAGCGGCATCCCGACATCTGTTTCCTCGACGTCCACATGCCGGGCCTCTCCGGCGTCGATGCCGCGAACCACATCGGGCGCCGAGCGCATCTCGTGTTCGTCACGGCGTACGACCACTACGCGGTGCAGGCCTTTGCGCAGGGCGTGCTCGATTACCTGCTGAAGCCGGTCGAACCGGCGCGGCTCGCGGAAACCGTGAGCCGCCTCAAGGAACGTCTGCAGTCGTCGCGGCCTGCGATCAACACCGAGCAGCTATTGCAGCAGCTCAGCGCCCAACTCGCGAAGCTGCAGGGCGGCGGCAAGGGCGAGCCGCTGCGCTGGATTCGGGCGCAAGCGGGGAAAACCCTGCGTCTCATCGCGATCGACGACGTCGATTATCTGCGGTCGGACGCGAAGTACACGCTCGTCGCCTGGCACGATGGCGGCAAAGCCGCCGAGGCGGTGGTCCGGATTCCGCTCAAGGACCTGCTCGAGCAGATCGACTCGGAGCAATTCGCGCAGGTCCATCGGTCGGTCGTCGTGAATCTGCGCGCGATCAGCCATGTGAAGCGACATGACAATGAAACCGCGGAGATTCACCTGAAGGGCCGCGCCGAGGTGCTGCCCGTGAGCCGCAACTACGTGCACCTGTTCCGGCAGATGTAACCCCCGTTCGTCCGCACGAATCCGCCCTTCGTCGCAATCTGTTGGTTCGCACGTGCGCGTGCCGCGATACTGGCTGTATGAAACACAACGTCCTCTTGACCATCACGTCACTGCTCGCGATCCTCTTCTCGGCGTTTCACATTACGGACGACATCGTCTACAAGATCGCGCCGGGAGGGCTCTCAAACCTCACTGTCGTGGTCTTTCTCGTCGTCTGGCTGTACGCAATGCTGGTGCTCGACGAGGGACGATGGGGGTATGCCATCGTCCTCCTCCTGTCGGTCCTTGCGTCGGGTGTCCCCATCCTCCACATGAAGGGATCGTCAGGCATCACTGCCGGGATCTCCAACCCCAGCGCAGCCTTCTTCTTCGCCTGGACGCTCCTCGCGCTCGAGGTGACCGCGGTCTTCTCTGTTATCCTCTCGGCACACGGACTGTGGAGCCTGCGACGGGGCCCGCGGTCGTGAGTGTTAGCATGCTCTTATCGATCCACATTGCCGCGGGCGGGCTCGCCATTGTTCTTGGCGCCGTCGCTCTGGCCGTGAGGAAGGGTGGGACCGCTCACCGCCGTAGCGGGCTGCTGTTCGTCTACGCCATGCTCGTCATGGGCTTCAGCGCCTCGATCCTGGGGTTTCTCAAGAGTCCCACCGACGGGAATGTATTCACCGGCTTGATGACGGCCTACTTTGTCGGTACGGCGCTGACGACCGTCCGTCCCGTGTCGCCATGGACCCGCCGTATCAATGCCGCTGCGCTGACGGTCGTCGTCGGACTCGCGCTCGGCACCTTCGTGAGCGGCGTGAAGGCCTTCAACAGCCCTCACCTGTCCCCCGGCGGCGTCCCGTTTCGCACGATCGGCGTGATGTCCTTCGTCCTCGCCACCGTCATGACCCTGGCGGCGGCCGGCGACGTGCGCATCATGCGATCCGGCATGCCACGCGGCGGGCCGCGCCTGGCGCGCCATCTGTGGCGCATGTGCTTCGCGCTGTTCATCGCGGCCGGATCGTTCTTCTCGATCCGCGAGCGCGTCGCAAAGCTCCTCCCGGAGCCATTCACGACTGGGCCGATGCGCGCGCTGCCGATCCTGCTGCTGTTTGGCGCGATGTTCTATTGGCTGTGGAGAGTCCGCGGCCGCCGCACGTTGCCCGTGGTCATCCGACAAGATTCGATGCCACATTGAAGAGGCATTCATCCGCCGCCGCATAGGCGCGCGGTCCGGTACAACCGCTAGTTGGGCGGCGTCGCAAGGGTGCGAGGTTACGACTCGTCCGCCGCTGCCGTCGGCGGCCACGATCCGATGCGCTGCCGCAACGCTACGATCTTGCCAAGGTGATATGCGTTATGCACCGCCACACTATACAGCTCGTCGGCCATTGTCACGCCCGGCTCTACCTCAAGCGCCAACCGCTCAGGCGCCTGCCCTAACGCTGCCGCAGCGTGAGCGCCGTCCAGGAACACTCGCACCAAGTCGTGCCATTGGCTCTCGTGCTCCGGCGCCGCGCTCGGGTACATGTCGCCGGCCGGGTCGCCCGGCTCGATGATACTCTGCTGGTACGCCACAACGTGCCACAACTCGTCGTAGATAGAGTGCGACGCGCCGTCCGGGCATTGCGTGACTTGCTCAAGCGTTAGCCCAGACAGAAGGTGGGCTCGCGCAGGGAACTCGCCGACCAGAAAAAGATGTTCCAGGATATGCATCGCATCGCTCCTTTTCTCCCTATGCTCGTCACTGCGACACGGTAGCCGCCCAACGTTCAGAAAGTGAGCGAGCGGAAACCGCGCTGTTTGTTGCCAACCCGAGTCTCGCTTGCTAACCGGCACGCCTTAGTGTCAACAGGACCCCAAATTTCCCCCCCTTCAGGACGTTAAAAATCCCCCCTCTGGATAGGGCCGCCCCCCTGGGGCGGCCGTTAGTAGGTCCCCGAGGGTCCCGGTCCGGTAGCTTCTCGGAGTGCAGGGGTGGGCGTCG
>DATFNZ010000096.1:0-6802 GCA_035266085.1 Thermoanaerobaculia bacterium | reverse complement strand
TGACCGTCTCCTTCTCCGGCCACTGTGTCGCCACGATCCGGCGGCGAAGCTCGGTGAGCGCCTCCTCAGGGATGCTCACGTGAAACGGACGGATGGCGTCCTTGTCAGCGGCCTGCCCGCCGCTCGGTTGGGTCGCTGCTGCTGAAGCCATGGCGTTCTCCTTTGTCTGCGTCCGAGGTTTTGCGGTCTGGGCATGGCCGAGGGAGCTCGGGGTGGCGAGCAGCACCAGGCCGAGGCCAATCACTGCAAAGATTTGTTTGATTCCGGTCATCGCGGAGCTCCTTTCTTGAGGACCGGCGGCGCGTCTGTCGCATCGTCGGTTTGCGAGGGTGAGATTACGAGGGCCGGCGACCCCGCACATCACGAATTGGAGTGGTTTTGTGCTACCCCTGAAGGGCCGGTCCGGAGTACCACCATCGTGGTAGCATTGACGGTCATGCCGAGGGGGAGAGGGCTGGGGGATTGTGGGATCTTCTGGGCGTCTTTCGTGGCGTTGCTGCTCGCCACGCCCGCCGCCGGCCTCGACCCCGGCACCGCCCTTACGCAGTACGGCCACACCGCGTGGCGCGTCCGTGACGGATACTTCGCCGGACCTCCCAGCTCGATCACTCAGACGAAGGACGGACTTCTGTGGATTGGCACGGCGAACGGGTTGATCCGTTTCGACGGCGTGCGGTTCATGCCATGGCAACCGCCGAAGGGATCTCAGCTTCCGGACGATCGGATCGTCAAGCTTCTGGGAGCACGCGACGGGAGCCTCTGGATCGGCACCGCCGGTCCGCGTCCTGGATGCGTTCGAAGGCGCGCAACCCGGTAGTTCTCCCTTCAGGCCGCGGTCCGCACGGTCGCTGGACGGCCGTCTGTGGTTCGCGATCGAAGAGGGAGGGTTGCAAATGATCGATACCGGGAAGATCACAGGCAACCGCATCCCGCCGCCGGTGCAGATTCTGCGGGCCGTCGCGGATCGCAAGGGTTATGAACCGGGGCCCGGGTTGCGTCTGTCTCCGCTCACTCGAGATCTAGAGATCGACTACACGGCCCTCAGTCTTTCGATGCCGGAGAAGGTGCGATTCCGTTATCGCCTCGAGGGAGCGCAGGGCGACTGGCAGGACGCCGGAACGCGCCGCGAAGCCTTTTTCACCAACCTGAAACCGGGGGACTATCGATTCCGCGTCGTCGCCGCGAACAACGACGGCGTCTGGAACCAGCAAGGCGCGACGCTCGATTTCGCTATCCTGCCCGCGTTCTATCAAACCCGTGCCTTCCTGTTGCTGTCGCTCGCGGCCCTGGCGCTGCTGGCATGGACGGCTTATCGCTGGCGCCTCCGCCAGGTCGCGGAACGCCTGGACCTGCAGTTCCAGGAGCGGCTCGCCGAACGGACGCGCATCGCTCAGGATCTGCACGACACGCTTCTGCAAGGTGTCCTCAGCGCCTCCATGCAGCTCCACGTCGCCGTTGACGGGATCCCTTCGGACGCGCCGGAGAAACCGCTCCTGAGCCGCGCGCTCCAACTGCTGGCCCAGGTCATTGAAGAAGGCCGGAACGCGGTGCGCGGCCTCCGCGCACCGGCGCCACAAAGCTCCGGCGCGGACGACCTCGCGCAGTCCTTGGCGAACGCCCCGCGGGAGCTCGGGCTCAACGAGGCTGCCGGCTTTCGCGTTAGCGTCGAAGGCCCCTCTCGGCCCTTGCGTCCGCTGATCCGTGACGAGGTGTACCGCATCAGCCGGGAGGCGCTGGTGAACGCCTTCCACCACGCGGAGGCCTCCGAGATCGAGGTCGAAATCGAATTCACGGCCAGGGCGTTGCGCGTCCTCATTCGCGATGACGGCCGCGGCATCGATCCCGAGGTGCTCCGCTCGGGCCGCGAGGGGCACTGGGGACTCTCCGGCATGCGCGAGCGGGCGGAAAAGATGGGAGCGCGATTGAAAGTGTGGAGCCGCGAGCGGACCGGCACGGAAGTCGAGCTCCTGGTGCTTGGCGAGATTGCTTTTCAAGACCAGCCCTCCGCCGGTCTCAGGGGGTGGTGGCGCCGGCGGGTGCCAGGAATAGAGCGAGACGAATGAGCGATCAAGCCCGGATTCGTTTCAATAAAAGCAATACCTCGATCGAGGGATTCGCCCCGGCCTGACAATCCTGTAGCTTGCCGAGGGTGTGATTCGATCGCACCCGAGGAGGTGCGAGTTGCAGAGGTTGTTTTCGTCGTTCCCGCGCGGGTGGCCGGGTGTGGGTCTGCTGCTGTTGCGAATGGCGGTGGGCGTCTCCCTGATCGTTTACGGAGGAGCCTGCCTCGCTGGCGGGGGGCACGGAAGATGGGCGCTGGTTGCCGGCTTAATGGCGATATTGGCCGGAGCGGCACTGCTGATCGGATTTATCACTCCCCTGGCGGCCCTTTTGGCAGGGCTCGTCTGTCTCGGGATGGCTCTGCCGCCGTTCATCCCCAACGTATTTTGCCCCAACGTATTCGGCGGCGCACCCGCGACGATCTTCCTGATCGTGATGGCTGCCGCCGTGCTCCTTCTAGGCCCGGGAGCGTTCTCGCTCGACGCGCGGTTGTTCGGGCGACGGGAGATCGTCATTCCTCAAGGCCATGGCTTGGGCTGAAAGGCGGTTAGTGAAACCCGAGGAAGACTCCCTCCCGTCAATAGCTCCACCTCTCTTGCCGAACCGGCAGGCGATTGAGCGCCTGCCGGTGGAACTGCCACTTGGGCATGAAGCGGTCCATCAGCGCGACGAAGCGGGCGTTGTGGGTCGGCTCCAGCAAGTGGACCAACTCGTGGACGACGATGTATTCGAGGCACTCCGGGGGCTTCTTGGCCAGCTCGGTGTTGAGGCGAATGGTGCTTGCCTTGTGGTTGCAGCTTCCCCATTTGGTCTTCATCCGTTGCACGAACCACCGGTCCACGCTTACACCTAGTAGCGGTTGCCATCGTTCCAGCAGGGGCGGCACAGCCTTCTTCAGTTGCTCTCGATACCAATCTTCGACGAAGGTCTGCCTCTTGGCCGCATCAGTTTGCGGTCGTACCCGCAGGAGCATTCGCCGGTGCTTCAGCTCGATGGAGGGGGGCTCATCGCTCTCGGTAAGGGTGAGCAGATAGCGCTTCCCCCAGATGTAGTGGCTTTCCCGGTCTACGTAGTCGCGAGGTGTCTCGCGCTCCTGTTCCCGCAGCTTCGTCTGCTGTTGTTTAATCCAGTCCAGCTTCGAAATGGCGAAGACGCGGATGGTGTCGAGGCTCATGCGCTTCGGGGCTGAGATGCGCACTCGGCCCGTGGGAGGATAGACACTGAGGTGGACGTTTTTGATGTCCTTCAGGACTACGTCCACCTTGATGTCACCCAGCTCGATCTGCGACACCATCAGTATTCGCTCTGCGCTTCGATGATGGCAAAGATGCGCTCTACTTCAATACCGTCGCCCAGAATCCTATACAAGGCGTCCTTGATCGCCATCTCGCGAGACTGGACACCGCGCCATCCATCCGGCCGAACCCTCCTCACCGTCTCATCGAGCTGCAGCGCCAGATCCAGGACCGGGTCGCCGGAGACGGAGGGCCCGGCAGGCGGTTGGGCCGCACGACCTGCTTGCTCCAGTGTCCGGTCGTCCCCTTTCAGATTGTTGTAAAGAGCCCGAAGCGCAGGGCTGTGCTTCAAGGGCTCGGGCGTGTCATCCTCCTGCCCGGCCATCACCCGCCGCGCCAGCTCCGCCATTTGCGTCAGATACTCTTCGTACTCGAGAGCTCTGGCTTTGCGCAGGGCGATGATCTCGTTCAACAGGGCCGACATCCTCTCGTAGTAGGCCGGATCGGTCAGTTGCTCCTTGATGATCTTGCTCCGGACGTTGTTCTCAATGGTCTCGGCGATGGCGTCCTTGTTGCCTTTGAGCCCGCCAAGCTCTGAATTGATCGCGCTCGCGATGCCGGTCTTCACGATCAGCTCCAGCAGGCCCATGTTGTCGAAGTCTGAGATCTTCCTCGGCTCGTCCGCCTCGATATAGGTGTCGATCAGGTGCCGCATGTCGGCCTCGAACGGTTTCAGGTCGAGCTTCTCGCCGCTTGCCTTGCGGATGATCTCGCGGACGTTTAGGTAGTGGCCGAGCTGTTCCTTGATGCGGCTGACTTCGGCATCGCTGTAGCCGGCGCGGTCGAGCTCGTCGGCGATGTTTGCGTAGGCGCGCACCAGGGCCACGGTGGCCTTGTAGAGTTCGGCCCGCTGAGGCTCCCGCTCCTGCAAGTCGGACGGGACCTCCGTGTTGCCGCAGAAATAGTGGATGTGCTCCAACTCGCCTTTCGGCGGCTCCACCGGTTCGCACAGCAGGGCGAGAGCCTCCAGCGCGTTGTCGAGCCGCTCCCGCCCTGTCTCGAGGCGATCCTTCAGCAGGACCTCCGGGCTGACTCCGCCAGCGCTGTGATCGAGCTCCGAGGTGTAGACCTTGATGGCGTTCTCGACCTTCTTGAACAGGTCCTTGTAGTCCACGATGTAGCCGAAGTCCTTGTCCTCCCCGTCAAGGCGGTTGACGCGGCAGATCGCCTGGAACAGGCCATGGTCCTGCATGGATTTGTCGATGTAGAGATAGGTACAGGGGGGCGCGTCAAAGCCGGTGAGCAGCTTGTCCACCACCACGAGCAGCTTCATGTTCGCCGGCTCTTTCGTGAACAGAGTCTTGACCTGCTCTTCGTAGGTCTCGGTCCGGCTCATGCCCGGCGTGGCTTCGACGCCCTTCAGCAGCTCCATGTACGTGCTGTAGATGAACTGCTTGTCGGTCTCCGTGTTGGCGCCGGTCTCCTCCTGCGTCACGTCCTTCGTCAGCGGATTGTAGGAGGTCACCACCGCGCACTTGCCCTTGAAAAGGGTTTTTTGGAACAGGGTGAAGTACTTGCAGGCTTCGTAAATGCTGGAGGCCACCAGGATGGCGTTGCCCCGTTCGTTGGACAGCCGCGGCTTGACGCTGAAGTCGAAGATGATGTCGCTCGCCACCCGGTCCATGCGCGAGCGGGAGCTGAGCACCTTCTGCATGGTGCCCCACTTGATTCTCAACTCGGCCTTTTGCCAGTCGTTCAGCCCCTTGGTCTTGGACTCGAACCAGGCATCGATCCTGGCCTGGGAACCAAGGCGTTGATCAATGTCCCGTGCTTCGTAGATAAGATCCAACACCACCTCGTCCTCGACCGCCTCGCTGAACTTGTAGGTGTGGATATAGCCGCCGAACACCTCCAGGCTCGTCACCTTGTCTTTCGCAAGCAAAGGCGTCCCGGTGAAGCCGATGAAGACCGCGTTGGGGATCATGGCCTTCATCACCCGGTGCAGCTTGCCGCTCTGCGTGCGGTGACACTCGTCCACGAAGACGAAGATCTCGCCCACGGCCGCACTGGGTTGGGCTTCCAGATCCCTGATGTAGGCGTCGAAGTCGGCCTCACCCCTGCGCCCGAACTTGTGGACGAGCGAGCAGAGCAGGCGCGGCCTGGCCTGCCCGAGCTGCCTCATCAGGTCGCCGCCGCTGCTGGTGCGCTTGATGGCTTCTCCCGCCTCGGTGAAGACCCGCTCGATCTGTTTGTCCAACTCGTCGCGGTCTGTGATGATGGCCACGCGGGCGTTGGGGTTGTTCTCCAGAATCCACTTCGCGAGCAGCACCATCACGATGCTCTTGCCGCTCCCTTGCGTGTGCCAGATGATGCCGCCCTTCTTCTCGCGCACATGCTCCTGCGCGGCCTTGACGCCAAAATACTGGTGCACCCGCGGCACCTTCTTCACGCCGCCGTCAAAGAGCACGAAGTCGTGCATCAGCTCGATCAGCCGGTCTTTACGGCACATTCTGAGCAGGTACTTGTCCAGCTTGAAGCGGCTGTTGTCCGCTTCGTCTTCCTTCCATCTCAAGAAGTACTTCTCTGGCGTACCGATGGCGCCGTATTGCAGCCCCTCGGAGTCATTGCCGGCGAAGATGAGCTGTACCGTGCTGAAGAACGAGGCGTTGAACTCCGGCTGCTGGTTCGAGAGGCTCTGGCGGATGCCGTCGCCTATGCTCTTGCGGCTGTTCTTGAGCTCGAGCACGCCCACGGCGATGCCGTTCACATAGAGCACGATGTCAGGTCGCCGCTTGAGGTTCCCCTGGAGCGTCACCTCCTCTACGAGGACGAAGTCGTTCTGCTCCGGTTCCTCCCAATTGATGAGGTGAACAGTCTCCGTGACCTTGCCTGCTTCAACCTTCACCGGCACGCCGTAGCGCAGCAGGTTATAGACGGCCTGATTGTTGCCGTAGAGCGTGCGGCCGTGGTTGTCCGCCTCGACGCGGAGTTTGTACAGGGCGGCGCCGATCTGTTCCCGTGTGTATCCGCTCCAGGTCAGCCATTCCGAGAGCAGATCCTCCTCGACGTTGCTGTTGCCGTCGCGGTCGGACCAGTCGCCGAGGTAGCGATAGCCAAGCTCGTTGCGGAACAGGGCGATAACTCGGTTCTGCGTCGCGCGCTCGGCTTGGCCGACGCCATTCATGATGGATTGTCCTCCTGGTGGCGTGCTGCTCGATTGGCTTCGCCAGCCGGGGTGACGAGATCACGCTGCAGGCGGTTAATGGGCTGGAGCGCTGCCAGAAGGCGCTCGACTTGGGGGGTGACTTGAGGGGTGACTTGAGGGGTCACTTGGGGGGTGACTTGGGGGGCAGCCCCATAGGGGGCGAGTTATTGTCAAGAGTTGTGGACGGCAAATGATCAGGCAGCTTTCTTCCCTTCGCTGAGATCCTGTTCTTCGTGTCGCTCTTGCTGCACACCATCTTCGAACTGCACGCCAGCTCTGACGAGGGGAAGCAGGTGGGGAG
>DATFNZ010000095.1:0-17161 GCA_035266085.1 Thermoanaerobaculia bacterium | reverse complement strand
TGAATGAGCCCGAGGCGCGGCGTCAACTCGCGGCACATGGGCATCGCACGATCCTCTCGCGGCACACGTGCGCGCATCGCGTCGATGAGCTGATGGAGATCGTCGCCGAGCTGCGGGCGGATCCTTCGCCGCGACAACATCACAAACAAGGGAAGGCGCAACTGGTATGAACATCGCTTTCTTCGGCTCCAGCCTCGTCTCCGCCTACTGGAACGGCGCGGCCACCTACTACCGCGGCATCATCCGCTCCCTGGCCGAGCGCGGGCACCGGGTCACCTTCTACGAGCCCGACGCCTTCGAACGCCAGCAGCACCGCGACATCCCCGATCCCGAGTGGGCGCGGGTGGTGGTCTATCCCGCCCATGAGAGCGCCGTCGCCCGCGCCCTGGAGGACGCCCGCGGCGCCGACATCGTGATCAAGGCGAGCGGCGTCGGCGTGTTCGACGAACTCCTGGAAGCCGCCGTCCTGGAGGCCAAGGCGCCGGACACCCTCGCCATCTTCTGGGACGTGGACGCCCCCGCCACCCTCGACCGCATGGAAGCGAACCCGCGCGATCCGTTCCGGCGGCTGGTGCCCCGCTACGACCTGATCTTCACCTATGGCGGCGGCGACCCCGTCGTCCAGGCCTACCAGCGCTTCGGCGCCCGCGAGTGCGTGCCGATCTACAACGCCCTGGACCCCACGACCCATCATCCCGTCGATCCCGACCCGCGCTTCGAGGGCGACCTGGGGTTCCTCGGCAACCGGCTCCCCGACCGCGAGGCGCGCGTCGAGGAGTTCTTCCTCGCGGCGGCGGCCGCCAGCCCCGGCCGCCGGTTCCTCCTCGGGGGCAGCGGCTGGGGCGACAAAGCCATGCCCGCCAACGTGCAGTACCTGGGACACGTCTACACCCGCGACCACAACGCGTTCAACTGCACCCCCCTGGCGGTGCTCAACATCAGCCGCGAGAGCATGGCCCGCTACGGCTTCTCGCCGGCCACCCGGGTCTTCGAGGCCGCCGGCGCCGGCGCCTGCCTGATCACGGACGAGTGGATCGGCATCCCCCTGTTCCTGGAGCCGGGCCGGGAGGTGCTGGTGGCGGCGAACGGCGAGGAGGTGGCGGAGCGGCTGCGGGGGCTCGACCCCGAGCGCGCCCGCCAGATCGGGCAGGCGGCGAAGCGGCGGATCCTCGCCGAGCACACGTACGCCCACCGGGCGGCGCAGGTCGAAAGCATCCTGGGTCTGCAAACCACAACGGGCGCCGGCGCCCGCACCTCCGCCGGCCTGGAGGCACTTCCGTGAGGCAAGAGCCGCTCGACATCGTCATCCTGGGGCTTTCGATCACCTCTTCCTGGGGCAACGGCCACGCCACCACCTACCGCGGCCTGGTCCGCGAGCTGGCGGCCCGCGGCCACCGCGTGCTCTTCCTCGAGCGCGACCAGCCGTGGTATGCCGACAACCGGGACCTCGCCAGGCCGCCGTTCGGCCGCACCGAGCTCTACTCCACCCTGGAGGAGCTGCGGGACCGCTTCGCGCCCGCCATCCGCCGGGCCGACTTCGTGGTCGTCGGCTCCTACGTGCCCGAGGGCGTCGAGGTGGGCCGCTGGGTGACCGAGGCGGCCACGGGCGCGACCGCCTTCTACGACATCGACACTCCCGTCACCCTGGCCAAGCTCTGCCGCGGCGACCACGAGTACCTGTCGCCGGAGCTGATCCCGCGCTATCACGCCTATCTCTCCTTCACCGGCGGGCCGACCCTGAAGCTCCTCGAGCGGCGCTACGGCTCGCCCATGGCGCGGGCGCTCTACTGCTCCTTCGACCCCGCCCTCTACCGTCCGGAGGAGGTCGAGGCGCGCTGGGACCTGGGCTACATGGGCACCTACAGCGACGACCGCCAGCCGCCTCTCGAGCGGCTGCTGATCGAGCCGGCGCGCCGCTGGCCCCTGGGGCGCTTCGCCGTCGCCGGCCCGCAGTACCCGAAGGAGATCCGCTGGCCGAAGAACGTCAAGCGTTTCGAGCACCTGGAGCCCAAAAAGCACTCGCGCTTCTACAACCAGCAGCGCTTCACGCTCAACATCACGAGGGCCGACATGATCGCGGCCGGCTTCTCTCCCAGCGTCCGCCTGTTCGAGGCCGCCGCCTGCGCGACGCCGATCATCAGCGACGACTGGCCGGGCCTCGGCACCTTCTTCAAGATCGGCGAGGAGATCCTGACCGCCAAAACGCCGGGCGAGGTGCTCCAGTACCTGCGGGAGATCCCCGATGAAGAGCGCCGGGCCCTCGGCGAGCGGGCCCGCGCCCGCGTCATGCGCGAGCACACCGCCGCCCACCGGGCCGAGGAGCTGGAGGGGTACGCCCTGCGGCTGCTGGCGCGCAAGGCGGCATGAGGGGCCGAGCCTCCCCCTGGAAAGCGGTCATGCCGCTCGCGAGGGGCATCGTTCCCCTCGCGAGGGGAGAGTTCCCCTCACGAGGGGCGTCATTCCCCTCACGAGGGGCGTCATTCCCCTCACGAGGGGCGGCTTCCCCTCACGAGGGGCGGCATTCCCCTCACGAGGGGCGGCTTCCCCTCGCGAGGGGCGTCGCTCCCCTGGCGAGGGGCGGCATCCCCCTCCGCAGGGGAACGGCGCCCCCGGCCCTGCGGCGCTTCAGACCTTCTCCCCCGCTTCCACGTACGCCTTCAGCTCGCCGAACAACGTCCGCCAGCCCTCGGCGAGGGAATCCCTGGACTTCTCCGTCACTTTGCGGAGCTCGGAATCCGTGAGCTGGAGAGCGGTACCGTCTCCCTCCGGCTGCAGAACGAGGCGGAGGAGCGAGGTCGCCGGGCCTCCGAAGGCGGCGGGCATGTGGCCGGAGAGGCCGAGGCTGCGGGGCGGATCGATCTCGGTCACCAGATACCAGATGGCGCCGGCGCCGTTGCCCCAGTCCTCGTACATGCGGCCCCCCAGCCGGGGCTCGAGGATGAACCCCTTGGGATTCGGGCCGGCGTAGAAATCCTTGTGCCACCAGCGGCCGATCTCCTCCACCATCGCCTGCCAGACCCGCTCCGGACGCGCCGCGATCCGGATCTCCAGCTCCACGTGCACCACGCCGATTCCATCGTCCGCCATCGCACCCCCTCCTTCCGGCCTCTCGGCCAGGTCCTTGAGACGCAGGAGACCCGCGGCCCAGTGCGCCTCGTACGGCCGCACCCAGCGCTCGTAGAGCGCCTGGAGAGGCAGCGCGTTCAAGTGGTTCCAGCGCTCCCTGCCCTGCTTGCGGGAGACCACCAGGCCTGCCTCGACCAGCACCTCCAGGTGCTTCATCACCGCGAACCGGGTGCTGGGAAAGGCCTCGGCCAGCTCGCCCGTCGTCCGCGGCCTCTGCCGCAGGAGATCCAGGATCTCCCGGCGCGTGGCATCGGAGAGGGCCTTCCAGAGGGGCGCCAGCTCGTCATTCATGTTACCCAATGGTCACATGAAAGGAGAAAAAAGTCAAAGCCCCTGGGGACGCGCCACCCCAGGGGCCTTCGGAGAGGAGCGCGCCGGAATCTACCGGATGCGCAGGCTGGAAAGCTGCGGGCTGCTGGTGGTGGCCGTGCGGCTTATGGAGACTTCAACGTAGTAGAGGAAGGTGGCGAAATTGAAGGTGTTGCCGGAGAACGTGCAGGTGGTGCACACTCCCGTGGAGCCGGCGACGTCGTTGACCGACCTGCAGATCTGGACCCGGGCGCCGCTGCAGGGATTGACCTGGTAGAGAGTGGCCGTCACGGGGTTCAGCGACGAGTTGAGCGCGCCGACCTCCAGAGTCGTCCAGGGCGGCGTGTCGCTGAGGCCCCAGGTATTGGTCACGTTGAAGCGGGCGACGATGGTGTTGCCGCTCCCGCCGGCGAAACCCAGGCGCGTTCCGCCAAAGGTCGCGAACAGCCCGGTCTGGGTCGGCTCTACCGCTCCGGTGGAGCCTACGGCTGTCCAGGTACCCGTCTGGGCTGAGGCAGTCAGGGCGGTCACGAACAGGGCGACGACGGCGAGAGCAAGGACTCTGTTCTTCATTGCCTTTCCTCCTATTGGTTGGCAGAGAAAACTATATAACCGAATATTCTTAAATTCAAGAGGAACGGTACCCAAACTCGCACTGAGCTCGCCCTGATATCCTTCCTCCTGACAAGAGGAGGGTGAGCCCATGGACAACCAACCGTTTCTTGGATTGCGTACCGCGATCTACTACGTCAACGATCTGGAGAAGGCGAAAGCCTGGTACAGCGCCGTGCTCGAGACCGCACCCTACTTCGACGAGCCGTTCTACGTCGGCTTCAGCGTCGGCGGCTTCGAGCTGGGATTGCACCCGTCCGGCGAGGGCTCGCAGCCAGGGGCCGGGGGCGTCGAGACCTACTGGGGAGTGACCGACGCGGATGCAGCCCTCGCCCGGCTCCTCGGCCTGGGAGCGCGGGAGCACAAGGGCGTTCAGGACGTGGGCGGCGGCATCCGGGTCGCGTCGGTGCTCGATCCGTTCGGCAATGTCCTGGGGATCATCGAGAACCCGCATTTCAAGCTGGAGGGGCCCGGACCGGTGCCGGCGTAATCCCCTGGCTTGCCTGGCCCGCGATTTGCTGCGCCGTCAGACATGACCGAGATCTCTGCGAAGCCCTCGCTCACGGACGACATCGCCGCGCTGGGTCCCTGGTTTCACAACCTCCATCTGCCGGACGGCACCCAGACCGCTCCGGACCATTTCATCGGCGGCGACTTCCCGCAGTTCAAGTGGGAGCAGATCCGGGACTACCTCCCTGCCGACCTGTCCGGCTGGACGGCGCTCGACATCGGCTGCAACGCCGGCTTCTACTCGTTCGAGCTGGCGCGCCGGGGAGCGACCGTCACCGGCGTCGACCACGACCCCCACTACCTGCGGCAGGCCCGCTGGGCGGCCGGGGTGTTCGGCCTGGAGTCCCGGGTGCGCTTCCAGCAGATGCAGGTCTACGACCTCGCCGCTCATCCCGGCCAGTACGACCTCGTGCTCTTCATGGGGGTGCTCTACCACCTGCGCTACCCGCTCCTGGGGCTCGACATCGTGGCCCGCAAGGTGCGCCGGCGGATGATCTTCCAGACCCTCACCATGCCGGGCGAGGAGGTCCAGGACGCGCCCCCCGACCTGTCCATCCACGAGCGGGAGCCCATGGCCGGCCCGGGGTGGCCCAAGATGGCCTTCATCGAGCACCGGCTGGCCAACGATCCCACCAACTGGTGGGCGCCGAACCACGCCTGCGTCGAGGCGATGCTGCGCTCGGCGGGCCTGAGGGTGCTGGAGCGGCCGGGCCACGAGATCTACGTCTGCGAGCCCGGCGAGCCGCGCGAGGAGATGGCCTGGATCGAGGACGAGATGCGCGCCGCCACGGGCCGGAAGGCCGCGCGCGGGAACGGCGGCTGACCTGGCGAACGACCTCAAGGACCCCCAAGCCCGCCAGGAGCGCCACGGCGAGGAGGAGAAGGGAGAGGAGCCCCAGAAGGGCTACGAGACCATCCTCGAGCAGGAGATCCTGGCCGGCCTCACGGAGCTCGAGCGCCCCTCGCGCAACCTCTTCCTCTCCGGCCTCTCGGCGGGGCTCGACGTCAGCTTCAGCCTGATGCTCATGGCCATCATGCGGACCCTGACGGAGGGGGAGCTGCCGCACGCCGTCAGCGAGATCCTGGTCGCCAACATGTACGCGGCCGGCTTCATCTTCGTGGTCCTCGGCCGCTCGGAGCTGTTCACCGAGCACACCACGCTCGCCGTGCTGCCGGTGCTCGACGGCCGCGCCTCGGTGCGGCAGCTCGGCCGGCTGTGGGGCCTGGTCTACGCCGCCAACCTGATCGGCGCGGCCGCCTTCGCCGCGTCCCTCGCCTTCCTCGGGCCGCGCCTGGGGATCGTCGGACCGCACGTCCTGGGCGACATCGCCGCCGGCATGGTGAGGCACCCGTGGTGGCTGATCCTGCTCAGCGGGGTGCTCGCCGCCTGGCTCATGGGCCTCCTGTCGTGGCTGGTGGCCGCGAGCCGGGACACGATCAGCCAGATCTTCGTCGTCTGGCTGGTGGCGTTCGCCATCGGCTTCGGGCACCTCCACCACGCCGTCGTGGGCTCGACGGAGGTGCTGGCCGGCGTCTTCTCCGGCCAGGGCGCGACGCTGGCGGACTTCTGGCGCTTCCTCCTCCCGACGACCGTCGGCAACCTGCTCGGCGGCTTCATCTTCGTGGCCCTGATCAAGTATGGCCACGCGCACCGTAAAGCTTAAGGAAAGGTTTTCTGCGCGTGCGCGGCATGGATCTTGCGGTTTGACCTCCGCGAATCCTCCGGCGGCTCGAAAAGAGCGCGCCGACCGTGAAGTCCAACTTGGCATCGACAGCAGGAGGAACGCATGAAGCTCGAATCCCTCAAGGATCTCTATCTCGAACAGCTCAAAGACCTTTACAGCGCCGAGACGCAGCTCGTCGAAGCGCTGCCGAAGATGGCGGAGGCGGCTTCCTCGGCCGACCTGCGCAAGGCTTTCAACGATCACCTGCGGCAGACCAACGAGCACGTGCGCCGGCTGGAGAAGATCTTCCAGGGCCTGCAGGAAGACCCCAAGGGCCACACCTGCGAGGGGATGAAGGGGCTGATCAAGGAAGGCGACCAGATGATGAAGATGCGCGGCGAGTCCTCGGTGATCGACGCCGGTCTGATCGCCGCCGCCCAGCGGGTGGAGCATTACGAGATCGCCGGCTACGGCACGGTGCGCACCTACGCCGAGCTGCTCGGCAAGGACGACCACGTCACGCTCCTTGAGCGTACACTTCAGGACGAGGAGGAGACCGACGAGCGTCTGACCGAGCTCGCCGAGAGCCACGTCAACGAGGAGGCGCTGGTCCGCTGAACGGACCTCCGTTCCCAAGGTTCCGGGCGCTCCCCCTCGCGGGAGCGCTCGCTTTCTGGACGCCACGAGGAAGGGAGGACCATGCCGAAGGAGGAGAAGGACCGGAAAGAGGGGGAGATCCCGCCGCAGAAGCAGGATCGCCAGCCGGGAATCGAGACGGAGATGACGCCGCGTCCGCGCTCCGAGGACCCGGCCGAGCGCGGCAGCGGCAAGCTGGCGGGCAAGGCGGCCCTGATCACCGGCGGCGACAGCGGCATCGGCCGTGCCGTGGCCATCGCCTTTGCCAGGGAGGGGGCGGACGTGGCCGTGGTCTATCTCGACGAGCACCAGGACGCCGAGGAGACCCGGCGCCTGGTCGAGGAGAAGGGGCGGCGCTGCCTGCTGATCCCCGGCGACGTGGGGGACGAGGAGCTCTGCCGCGAAGCCGTCGAGCGGACCGCGCGGGAGCTCGGGCGGCTGGACGTGGTGGTCAACAACGCGGCCGAGCAGCACGAGCAGGAGAGCCTCGAGGACATCAGCCGCGAGCAGCTCGAGCGGACGTTCCGCACCAACATCTTCGGCTACTTCTTCATCGCCAAGGCGGCCCTGCGCCACCTGGGCGAGGGGAGCGCCATCATCAACACCACGTCGGTGACGGCCTACCGCGGCAGCGGCCACCTCATCGACTACGCTTCGACCAAGGGCGCGATCGTCGCCTTCACCCGCTCCCTGGCCCAGAACCTCGCCGAGCGGAAGATCCGAGTCAACGCCGTGGCGCCCGGTCCGATCTGGACGCCGCTGATCCCCGCCTCGTTCGAACCGGACAAGGTGGAGAGCTTCGGCAAGGACGTTCCTCTCGGCCGTCCGGGCCAGCCGGAAGAAGTGGCACCCTGTTTTGTGTTCCTAGCTTCGGACGATGCGTCCTACATGACGGGACAGGTGCTGCACCCTAATGGAGGTGAGATCGTCAACGGGTAAGAACCAGCACGGAGGGGCAACGATGTCTTCACCCAAGATCACGACCGACCACGACAAGATCCGACGCTGGGCGGAGGAGCGGGGCGGGCGCCCGGCGGCAGTCGTCAATCCGGTGGACCAGAAGATCGCCGGCGGACTGCGGATCGACTTCCCCGATTACGACAGCGGCGAGGACCTTCAGGAGATCACCTGGGCGGAGTTCTTCGACAAGTTCGAAGAGCAGAACCTCGAGTTCATGTACGAGGAAGAGATGGTCTGCTGAAAGGTTCCCGGACCCGGTTGGACCTGTAGGGGCGCCCCTGTGTGGGCGCCCTTTTCGTTGCGGCCGCCAGGCTGCCCCCCACAGGGGCCGCCACGCCGCCGCCACAGGGCGGCCACATAGGGCCGCCCCTACATCATTCTTGCCGACCCTTCAAAAGACCCAGCACCTGGGCCTCCAGCCGGCGCAGCCCGGTGGGATCGTCGGTCTCCGGCGAGTCCTCGACGGCGTCTGCCAGCGCGTCCGGCAGGGAGCCCTCCAGGAAGGTCTGGATCACCAGCGGGTGGACGTAGTACTTGCGGCAGATGGCGGGACGGTTGCCGAGCTCGCCGGAGACCCGCTTGACGGCCTCCACCACGGCCTTGTTGGCCTCCCTCTCGCTGTCGCAGGCGCCGATCTCGAGCAGCGCCGAAAGGGCGAGCACCGTGCCGCCCCAGGTGCGGAAGTCCTTGGCGGTGAAATCCTCGCCGGTGGTCTCGCGCAGGTAGGCGTTGACGTCCTCGGAGCTGACGCTCTGGCGCACGCCGTCGTCGTCCAGGTACTGGAAGAGCTTCTGGCCGGGCAGGTCGCGGCACTGCTTGACGATGCGGGCGAGCCGCCGGTCCTGGATCTCCACCGAGTGCTCCTGGCCGCTCTTGCCGCGGAACTCGAAGCGCAGCTTGGAGCCGGAGACGTCGACGTGCTGATCGCGCAGGGTGGTCAGGCCGTAGGAGTTGTTCTGCTTGACGTACTCCTTGTTGCCGACGCGGATCAGCGTCGTCTCGAGGAGCTTGACCACCGCGGACAGCACTTTCTCCCGCGACAGCCCGCGGAGCGACAGGTCGCTCTCCACCCGCTGGCGGATCTTCGGCAGGGACTCGCCGAAGGCGATCATGCGCCCGAACTTGGTCTCGTCGCGGACGTCGCGCCAGTTGGCGTGATAGCGGTACTGCTTGCGGCCCTTGGCGTCGCGCCCGGTCGCCTGCAGGTGGCCGTTGGCCCGCGGACAGATCCAGACGTCCGTCCAGGCGGGCGGAATGGCCAGCTTCCTGATGCGCTCGAGATCCTTGGGCTCCTTGACAGTCCGCCCCTGGGGATCGACGTAGGTGAAACCCTTGCCGCTCTTGCGGCGGCGGATGCCCGGCTCGTCGTCCGTGACGTAGCGCAGGCCGGCGGCCTTGGCGCTCTCCACGGGGTCGACGAACACGGCGACCGTCAGGCCGGTATCTAGCTTTTCGCTTTCGTCGATCGCGATGGCGGTTGGCATGGTCACCTTTTGCCGGACGGCCCGGCCTTCAGTTGCAAGAATTACCCGACGACGCCTTTCCCGGGCCTTCCCCGAGCAGCGCCGCTCGCCGCCGCTCCATCCCTGGAACGGCCTCCCCTCCTGCATCGCCCGTGCCCGCGCACGTGGCATGCAACCTGCAATTTTGTAGGTCGCGCGCCCGACGCCAGGGGAGTCGTCTCCCCATCTCTGACATTCAGTTTTCAAGTCAAGGGGCTCATGAGCACCAACGCCTCCGTCTCCGCCATTCCCGGTCTCAGGCTCCCGGATCCAGCCCCCGCGGGCCGGCCGGCGGGACGCTGCGTCGTCGTCTCCGACCGCCTGCCCATCGCCTTCACCCGCGAGGGCGGGCAGGGCTGGAGCGTCTCGCCGGCCCGCGGCGCGCTGATCTCCGCGCTGACGCCGGTCCTGAGCGAGCGGGGCGGGGTGTGGATCGGCTGGCCGGGCGTGACGTCGGAGGAGGTGCCGGGGCTGCGCAAGGTGCTCGCCGGGGCCATTCAGAAGGGCGGCTTCTCGCTCCGCCCCGTGCCGCTCAACGCCGAGGAGAAGCGCCTGTGCTACGGCGGCTTCTCGGGCGAGGTCATCTGGCCGCTGTTCCATGACCTGCCCCTGGAGTGCAGCTTCTCTCCCGCCCACTGGCAGGCCTTTCTCAAGGTGAACCGGAAGTTCGCCCGGGTGGCCGCCCGGACGCTCGCCCGCGGCACCGCGGGGACGGACCTGCTGTGGGTGCACGACCATCTGCTGATGAACCTGGCTCTCGAGCTCGAACGGCTGGGCGTCTCCTGCCGCACGGCGTTCTTCCTCCACCTGCCGTTCCCCACGCCCGACCTGTTCCTCAAGCTTCCCTGGCGGGAGCGGCTGCTCGCCGGCCTCCTCGCCTTCGACCAGGTGGGCTTCCAGACGGAGCGCGATCTCGCCAACTTCCTGGCCTGCGTGCGGGCACTGGTGCCCGCGGCGCGGCCGCGGGCCGGCGTCTTCCCCATCGGGATTGACGCCCGCCAGATCGAGGAGCGGGCGGCGCGGCCGGAGGTCGAGGCGCGGGTGGCGGCCCTGCGCGAGACGCTGCGCGGCCGCAAGCTGGTGATCGGGGTGGACCGCATCGACCGCGCCAATGGCATCCCCGAGAAGCTGCGCGCCTTCGCCGAGGCCCTCACCCGCTATCCCGAGCTGCAGGAGAACGTCACACTGGTGCAGGTGGCGATGCCCAGCCGCGAGCGGCTCCCCCGCCATGAGGCCCTGCGCGCCGAGATCGAGCGCCTGGTGGGCGAGATCAACGGCTACTTCGGCCGGCCGGGCTGGGTGCCCGTGCACTACCTCCACCGCACCCTCGACCCCGAGGAGCTGCTCGCCTACTACCGGGCCGCGGACGTGGCCCTCGCCACCCCCTTGAAGGCCGGCATGCACCTGGGAGCCAAGGAGTACTGCGCCGCCAACCTGGAAGAGCGGGGCGTCCTGGTGCTCTCCGAGTTCGCCGGCGCGGCCGCGCAGCTCGGCACCGGCGCGCTGCTGGTCAACCCCTTCGATTCCCAAGGTGTCGCGCGCGCCTTGCGCCGGGCCCTGCGGATGAAGGGCCGGGAGCGCGCGGCCCGCATGCGCAAGCTGCGCGACGAGGTCCGGCGCCACGACGTCTCCTGGTGGGCCGGCTCCTTTCTCGGCCCCGCTCTCAAGGTTTGATGAAGATCTCTTTCCGCGAACGGACCCGCGCTCGCTTGCGCCGCGCCCGCCGAGCCCTTATAAATACGCGCCGCCCGGACGCGCCGATGCGCTCCCCGCGGCCCCTTTGATGGAGAACGAGCCATGGACGCCTCGACCTATCCGCCGCCGCCACCGCCCTCGGGCGAACTCGCGGGACTTCTCGGCCCCGGCGTCGTGAGCCTGGACCCGGCAGGGACCGTGCGCTTCGCCGACGAGCGGGCGCTCGGGCTGCTGGGCTGCTCGGACGGCTTCGAGCTGGAGCGCCTGTGGGCGGAGCTCGGCGCCCGTCTGGAGAGCGCGGGGCTGAGCTGGGAAGGCGCGGGAGGCGGCGCCGACCGGGCGGTCCTCGACCTGTCGATGCCGCCGGACGCCGGGCCGGCCGAGGCCTCGCGGCGGCTGGCTTTCGACCTGCGCCGCGACCCGGCGGGCGGCGGCGTCCTGCTCATCCAGGACGCCGGCACCCTCACGGGGCTCGAGACGGACCTCCGGCTCACCTCGCAGATGCGCTCCGTGGCGCAGATCTCGCCGGCGGTGGCCCACGACCTGCGGGCGCCGATCAACGCCATGGTCTTCAACATCGAGATCCTGAAGGAGATGATCGCCTCCGGGCGGGCCACCGATCCCAACAACCGGGACAAGCTCCTGCGCTACGTCAACGTCCTCAAGGAGGAGCTGGCGCGCCTGCACCGGGGTCTGGAGATCTTCCTCGCCTTCATCTCGCCGCGCAGCGACAAGCTCGAAACTCTGGACCTGCGCGAGGTCGCGGAGGAGCTGGCGGCCCTGCTGGTGGCGCCGGCCCGCAAGCAGCAGGTGCAGGTGAAGGCCGAGCTGCCGGAGAACCCGCTGACCGCCGAGGTCAACCGCTTCCTGCTGCGGCAGGCGCTCCTCCACTTATCGCTCGCCGCCCTGGCCAGCGTGCCGAAGCAGGGCACGCTGTACGTCGGCCTGGAGCAGAACGACGGGCGGGCCCGGCTGCGCATCCACGGCACGGCGGGCGCCGACAGCCCGGCCGCCGCGGAAACGCCGGAGACGCCGGCGGCGCCGGCGCCCGGGTTCGACCTGCGCTTCTCACCCGCCGGGGCGGTGGCCCAGCTCTGGGTGGCGCGGGCGATTCTCGCCGCCCACGGCGGCGACGCGCGGGCCAGCGGTCCGGAGGGAGCCCCCGCCGCCGGAGGTCCGCGCGCATATGAGGTAGAATTGACACTCTTGGGAAATCCGAGCACGGAATTGAAGGAGTAAGGTGACCATGCCACACGCACTCGCGGTCGACGACGATCCAAATTTTCTCTCAGCGCTCGCCGAGCTGATCGAGGGGCAGGGCTTCACCACCAATACGGCCTGCACGCTGCGCGATGCCCGCGCCCAGGTCAGCCACCGGACGCCGGACGTGGCCCTGGTCGACCTCTATCTGCCGGACGGCAGCGGCATCGACCTGTTGAAGGACCTGGAGCTCGGCGCCTCGACCGAGGTGGTGCTGATGACCGGCCACGCGGACGTCGAGAGCGCCGTGCAGGCCCTGCGCCTGGGCGCCAGCGACTACCTGACCAAGCCGCTCGACATCGGCCGGCTGAAGAGCATCCTGGCCAACGTGGCGAGCATCCAGCCGAGCGTGCAGACGTCGGCGCCCGCCGCCGAGACCTCGGAGGTGGGCCGGCTCGGCCTGCTGCTGGGCGCCTCGGGCCCCATGCAGGCCCTCTACGAGATGCTCAACCGGGTGGCCCCCACCGACGCCTCGGTGTTCCTGATCGGCGAGAGCGGCACCGGCAAGGACCTCGCGGCGCAGACGCTGCACATGCTCTCGCGCCGCGCCAAGGCGCCGTTCCTGCCGCTCAACTGCGGCGCCATCTCGCCGACCCTGATCGAGAGCGAGCTGTTCGGCCACGAGCGCGGCAGCTTCACGGGCGCCCAGCGCCGCCACAAGGGCTACTTCGAGCGCGCCCACATGGGCACCCTGTTCCTCGACGAGATCACCGAGATGCCCATCGAGCTGCAGGTCAAGCTCCTGCGGGTGCTCGAAACCGGCACGGTGGCGCGCATCGGCGGCGACCAGGCGGTGGACGTGGACGTGCGGGTGGTCGCCGCCACCAACCGGGACCCCCAGAAGGCCGTGCAGGAAGGCAAGATGCGCGAAGACCTGCTCTACCGCCTGCAGGTCTTCCCGATCCACATGCCGCCCTTGAGCGAGCGCGGCGACGACGTGCAGCTCCTGGCCGACTACTTCCTGGGCCAGCTCAACGAGCGCCAGGGCACCAGCAAGCAGTTCACCGAGGACTCGATCGACCGCCTGCGCACCCACATCTGGCCCGGCAACGTCCGCGAGCTCAAGAACGTGGTCCACCGGGCGTTCATCATGGCCGACCACGAGATCACCCCGCGCTGCCTGCCGCGGGAGGTGGGCGGCGACTCCGGCTCCATACGCAGCCTGAACTTCCAGGTGGGCACCTCGATCGAGGAGGTCGAGCGCCGGCTCATCATGGCGACGCTCGACGCTCACGGCGGCAACAAGCGCAAAACGGCGGATATACTGGGCGTGAGCCTGAAAACTTTGTACAATCGCCTCAACACCTACCGCGACGTGTAGCTGGCGGCGGGCGTGGTAGGGATCGGCACCATGGACCGGCGGGGGCTCTTCCCCTTGAGGAGCCAATCGGGAGGTTGTATACTCCCGCGTCGTCCGATGACTCACTGCGAGACCTGGACAGGGAGGCTGTGGCACAAATTCTGCTTCAGAGCAACTCTGTACGCGTGGATACGATGCCACGGACTCAACGAAACCACAGGTCAACCGTGAGGAGGAGGATGCCATGAACCGTACCCATATGCTGCGGCGTTTGCCGGTAGTAGTCTGCTGCGTGCTGATGCTGGCTCTTGTGCTGGGCGCGTGCAGCTCGACCAAGACGGTCGGTACCCAGGTCGACGATGCCGCCATCACCGCCAAGGTCAAGGCGAAGCTGGCTGCCGATGGCGATATCAATCCGTTCAATATCGACGTCGATACCAATGAGGGCGTGGTGACGCTCCAGGGACGTGTTGCAAAGGAAGAGGCCCGCTCCAAGGCCGAGCAGCACGCTCGGGACACCGAAGGGGTGAGGAGGGTTATCAACCTGGTCAAAGTGGGCGACAACGGTTAGCAGTTAGCAGCCGTCGTCCTGTCGTCTTACATCAGTTCCATTTAACAAGGGAGAAAACAAAATGAAGAAGCTGTCTATTCACCTTTCGCTTCTGTGTCTGCTGGCTTTCCTTCTGATCCCGTTCGCCGGGTGCAAGAAGGAGGAGACCACCGAAGAGTCCCCCATGGCTACCGACACCATGGAGACCTCGACCACCGAGCCGTCGATGACCACGACGGACACGATGGGCACCGACATGATGGGCACCGACATGATGACGTCCGAGCCGATGGGCACGGACACCGCCCCGCCGGCCGGTCAGTAGCACCGACAAGCCAAAGAAACAAAAGAGACGTCACCAAAAGGGCGCCCGGCTTGACCGGGCGCCCTTTTTTTTATCTCCCTCGGTCCCCGGCCCCTGGCAGAACTTGCAAGGGCGAACGACGGCTTCCTTCCGGCTCTAGGATGCGACCTGGAGCACCTCTTCGAGGAACCGTCCGGCGGCGGCGCGGAAGTCGTTCGTCCACTCGTGGCCGCCCTCGAAGACGCAGGGGCGGACGTCGACTCCCTTCTTGCGCAGGAGCTCGACGTCATGCTCCATCTTGGCGGCGTCGTACCACTCCTCGCTGGAGCCGCGGCCGAGCAGCACGGGGGGGAAGTGGCCGAGGTCGCGGCTCTCCATCTCCGGCGGCACGTCGCCTCCCAGCACGACCACCCCGTGACAGGCGTGGCCCGAGCCCGCGGCGGCCCGGTAGGCCATGGCGGCGCCCTGGGAGAAGCCGAGGAAGACGAGCCGCTCGGAAACGGCCAGCTCGCGCTTGACCTCGGCGACGACGCTCGCGGCGTAGCGAAGGTTGTCGAGGATCGCCTGCTCGCGCTGGAGACGGGTCATCCAGCTCGCGATGACCTCGCCCGTCCGGTTGTAGAAGGGGTGCAGGGCCTGCACGGCGCAGAGCGCCCAGCGGCCGGCGCCCGGCAGGCGGCGCAGCTCCTCCATGTGGCGCTCGGCATTCTCGCCATAGCCGTGGAAGCCCACGACCAGGGGGCAGCCCGCGGCTTGAGCGGGCGCTTCGAGAAGGTAGCGGCCGTGGACCAGGGCCGCGATCTCGCGCTCTTCCGCCGCCATCAGGCACGCCTTCTTTCGGAGCGCTGCCTCAAGGGGGCCGTGAGCTCGCGCACCCGGTCCTCGAGCTGCAAGGGCAGCCCGGGGTCGCCCCCCTTCTCCTCGATCAGCCGCACCAGGCCGCTGCCCACCACCACGCCGTCGGCGATCGCCGCCACCGCCGCCACCTGCTGCGGCGTCGAGATGCCGAAGCCGACGGCCACCGGCTGATCGAGCCGCTTGCGCAGGCGCTTGATGTCGCGCACGAGGTCGCCGGGCAGGGCGGTCTGCTCCCCCGTCACCCCGGTGCGCGAGACGTAGTAGACGAACCCGGTCGAGGCGGCGCCCACCTTGCTCACCCGCTCCCGGGTGCTGGTGGGCGCGAGCAGGAAGACCGTGTCCACCCCCTGGTCGCGCAGGGCCGGGATGAGGTCCCGCTCGCCCTCCTCGGGAGGCAGGTCGACGCACAGCACGCCGTCGACCCCCGAGGCCGCCGCCTGCTCCGCGAAGCGCTCGACGCCGCGGGCGTGGATGGGGTTGAAGTAGGTGAAGAGGACGACGGGGATGCCGAGCCGGTCCCGGTGCCGGGCCACGAGCTGCAGGATGCCGGACATCTTGGTGCCCGACTCGAGGGCCCGCACGGCGGCCCGCTGGTTGACCGGGCCGTCGGCGATCGGATCGCTGAACGGCACGCCCAGCTCGATGACGTCGGCGCCCCCGGCGGCCAGGGCGTCCATGTACTCGGCCGTGGCGCTCAGGTCGGGATCGCCCGCCATGATGAAGGGGATGAAGGCCGCCCGCCCCTCATGGGAGCACTTGAAGAAGACTTCGTCGATCGCGCTCATCTCGTCTCTCCTCGCCGGGCGGCTGCCGCCGCGAAGGACTCCACGTTTCCCTCTGCCGCGTGCTCGCGGTCCCAGGCGAGCACGGATTCGACGTCCTTGTCGCCGCGCCCCGAGAGGTTGACCAGCACCACCCGCTTGCGCGACAGCCGCGGGGCGCGCTTGACCACCTCGGCGATCGCGTGCGCGCTCTCGAGGGCCGGCAGGATGCCCTCGGTGCGGGCCAGCAGGTGGAAGGCGGCGATCGCCTCCTCGTCGTTGGCCGAGCTGTACTCCACCCGCCCCTCGTCGTGCAGCCAGACGTGCTCGGGGCCGATCGCCGGGTAGTCGAGCCCGGCCGAGACGGAGTGGGTGGTGGCGATCTGCCCCTCCTCGTCCTGCAGCACGAAGGTGCGGGTGCCGTGGAGCACGCCGAGGGAGCCGCCGGCGAAGCGGGCCGCGTGCTCGCCGGTGCCGAAGCTCCGGCCGCCGGCCTCGACGCCGATCAGGCGCACCCGGGAGTCCTGGAGGAAGGCGGTGAACAGGCCGATGGCGTTGCTGCCGCCGCCCACGCAGGCCACCGCCAGGTCCGGCGCCTCGCTCCCCGTCTGGCGCTTGAGCTGGATGCGCGCCTCCTCGCCGATCACCCGGTGGAAGTCGCGCACCATGCGGGGGAAGGGGTCCGGCCCGAGGACCGAGCCGAGGACGTAGTGGGTGGTGCGGACGTTGGTGACCCAGTCGCGCATCGCCTCGTTGATGGCGTCCTTGAGCGTCCGGCTGCCGGAGTCGACGGGCACCACCTCGGCGCCCAGGAGGCGCATGCGGTCGACGTTGAGCCGCTGGCGGCGCATGTCCTCGCTGCCCATGTAGACGGCGCAGGAGAGGCCGAGGGCGGCGGCGGCGGTGGCCGTCGCGACCCCGTGCTGGCCGGCGCCCGTCTCGGCGATCACCCGCTCCTTCTCCATCAGCCGCGTCAGCAGGCACTGGCCGATGGCGTTGTTGATCTTGTGCCGCGCAGCAGGGCGACGTCGAGGCCGTCGCGGATGCCGCTCTCCGCCACCTTCACGGCCTCCGCGGGCAGGCCGGGCAGCAGGGAGATGGAGCGGTCGAGGTC